>DJRP01000034.1:47417-99392 GCA_002437815.1 Collinsella sp. UBA6357
GAGCTCGACGAGCGCGTGCGCAAGACCGCTATGGTGCGCACCTTCTGCACGCGTGAACATAGCGGGTACCTGCGTATTTGGCGCCGCGGCATCTCCGAGGCACGGGTCTACGCCAAGCAGAATGCGGCGAGCTATCTGCGTTTTCAGAGCTTTTGGCCCAAGATCTGCAACGGACTGTGGCGCGATGCCGCGCTTGCGCGCATGTTGGAGGAAGCCCAATGACCGATACAGCCAAACGGCCGGACAGCTCGCTGTCGATCTTTCGCATCGTGGCGGTGGTTTGCGCCCTGCTCGTGATGGTTTATTTTGTCTACGCCTTCGCCACGGGCATCGAGCCGGTGGCGACGGTCGTCGCCTGCGCGCTGCTGTGCATCTTTTTGGCGATCTTCATCTACCTTACGCTCAACCCCGATTCGGTGCGCTCGCAGTACACCGAGGAGACGCTTTCGGTGGCTTCGGCCATGCTCGAGGACATCAAAGGTGGTCTTAACGAGGAGTCGGCGCGCGCCGTGTGCGAACGCATCCTGCCCGAGACCCGTGCCATGACGGTGGCTATCACCGATGAGCAGCGCGTGCTCGGCTGTGTGGGCGAGCTGGCTGACGATCTGGTCCCCGGTTCCCCCATACACACGCTCGCCACGCGCTACGTGATCGAGCACGGATTGGTGCAGTCGTTTGGCCGCGTGGTCGACATCGAGGGGGTGCAGGGAACACGTCGCGAGATTCCTGCCGGTATCATCGCCCCCATCAAGGTGGGCGATCGTACTCGCGGCACGCTCAAGTTCTACTTCAAGAGCCCGCGTGCTGTCGATCGCACCCAGTATGCCCTGGCCTCGGGATTTGCCGAGATCCTGTCCACACAGCTTGCCATTCACGAGCTCGAGGTTCAGCAGGAGCTCACGGCCCGCGCCGAGGTGCGCGCCCTGCAGGCGCAGATCAACCCGCATTTTCTGTTCAACACGCTCAACACCATCGCCTCGTTCACGCGCACCGATCCGCTGCGTGCCCGCGAGTTGCTGCGCGAGTTTTCGAGTTTCTATCGGGCCACGCTCGATAACTCCGGTTCGCTTATCCCGGTCGAGCGCGAGGTCGCCCAGACCAAGCGCTACCTTGTTTTTGAGAAGGCCCGCTTTGGCGAGGACCGCGTGCAGGCGACCTTTGATATCGAGCCGGGCGTCGAGGATACCCAGGTGCCTGCCTTTGTGATCCAGCCCCTGGTCGAGAATGCCGTTCGCCATGCCATGGGCGATGAGGATGCCCTGCACATCAATGTGACGGTCGCCCAGGACGGCGAGGATGCGATTCTTATCACCGTCGCCGATGACGGCGTGGGTATGGACGAGCAGACGGCTGCACGGCTCTTTGACGACCGTGCCGCGAAGCCGGACGTCAACGCACCCCAGGGCGGCGGCGCGGGCGTCGCCATGCACAATATCTCGGAACGCATCCATCGGTTCTACGGGCCCCATTCTTTTACGCGCGTGGAGTCCAGACCCGGTGCCGGCACGAGGGTGTTGCTTCATCTTGATTTATCAGAGAGTATCTTTGACCATCAAGAGTAAAATGCAAGATTGTGGGCTCAACGCGCGATGCGGGAGAGGCGTTTGGCGCGGATGCCCAGCTTAAAGAGAACGAAAGGTTTTTCCTTTATGCTACGTGCGATGATTGTGGATGACGAGGCTCCGGCTCGTTCGGAACTTCGATTCTTGCTGGAGCAGACCGGCAAGATCGGCACGATCTCGGAGGCATCGAGCGTGCGCTCGGCTATCGAGATGCTGATGGAGAACCGCGTCGACGTCGTGTTTCTCGATATTTCCATGCCCGGCGCTTCTGGTTTGCAGCTGGCAGAGGCCCTGCATAAGCTCAAGAACCCGCCGGCGATCGTGTTTGTCACGGCCTATAGCGACCATGCCGTCGAGGCCTTTGATGTGGATGCCGTCGACTATCTTATGAAGCCCGTTGAGGAGGAACGCCTTGACCGCGCGATCGCCAAAGTGCTGACACGTGTCAAGCCGAGCTCCGACAACAAGGCCACGATCGAGCGCATTCCGGTCGAGAAGGGCGGACGCAAGGTGCTCATCCCGGTGGATGACATCCGCTACATCATGGCCAAGGACGATTATTCGTGCATCTACACCATCGATGATCGCTTTTTGTCGACGACATCGCTCGCGCAGTTCGAGGCCAAGCTCATCGACTTTGGCTTCTTCCGCGTGCACCGTCGCTATATCGTCAATCTGGCGTGCGTGACCGATGTCGAGACGGTGCCCTCGGGTGCCATCCAGCTGGGGATCACGGGCGTAGACGACCGCGTGCCGGTGAGTCGCCGCCGCGTGGTGCCGCTTAAGAAGGCCTTGAGCCTCTAGATGACTGTATGCCGCCAGTGCGGGGCAAGAGCCCGGCTCTGGCGGCTTTTTGCGTACGTATGCATCTGAGAAAAGGAGAGCGGGCAATGCAAAGCACTAGACCTAAACGCATCGATGTTATCTCTGACACGCATGGGTATCTGTCGCCCGCGCTGCTCGACCAACTGGCCGGGGCCGACCTGATCATCCATGCGGGCGACATGACATCCGAGATGGACTATGAGCACCTGCGCACGATCGCTCCGGTGCGCGCGGTGCTCGGCAACAACGATTACTACCGCGATTACGGTCCCGATGTGGACCGCTTGGCACGCTTTGAGTACGAAGGCCTCAAGTTCGCCGTCGCCCACTATCGCGAAGATTTGCCCGTGGGATCGGTCGATATCGCTATCAACGGTCATACCCATGTGGCCAAAGAGGCTCGGGTGGGCCGTTGCCTGGTCATCAATCCCGGCAGCGCCAGCTACCCTCGCGGCATGCGGGGCCCCACCATGGCCAGGCTCATGGTGCAAGACGGCAAGCTGATCAGCTGCCAATTCATAGATTTGGAGTAGCTGGATGCCTGGTCGTGCCCTCTCCTTTGGACAGCCTTCGGGAGCCCAAAAAATTTTTTAAAAAAAGTTGTTGCGCGCTCGATTAGGTTCTGTGTATACTAATCCCCGCAGCGCACGCGAGCGAAAACAAACGCAAGCGAACGCGGCCTGGGGAGTTAGCTCAGTTTGGTTAGAGCGCCGGCCTGTCACGTCGGAGGTCGCGGGTTCGAGCCCCGTACTTCCCGCCAACGCAAATTAAGCCACGTCTTCGGACGTGGCTTTTTGCGTTTGATGGAGTGTTTTGCCAGAGCCCCTGTTTTCTGCGATTGTACTTTCATGCGATATTCTCAACCTTGAAAGAACCTTGCATTCCATAGCGTATTGCGCAACATTTTTTTGTATGGGCAGGGGGTTACGCTATACTAATGGAATATGTTCAGCAACGGTTGCTTTGGGTTTGGGGCCGTTGCCTGTCCAGACTTCGGTCAAAAAAGATATTGTGGTTAAAGCCGTAAGACGCCCCGCTGAACCTCGGCCCCGGAGATTCAAGAGGGATATCGTTTCCTTGAAAGGGGAAAGATGGACATCTCGAGGAAGACAGATTATGCCCTGCGCATGCTCGCCATGCTCGCCGAGGACCCGGGCATCTTGCTCTCCGTGCGTACGGCAGCCGAGCAGGTGAATGTGCCCTATTCGTTCGCACGCTCGATTCAGCACGGGCTGGTGCAGGCTGGCATCATCGAGAGCCTGCGCGGCGTTCACGGCGGTATGCGCCTCAAGGCCGATCCTAAAGAGGTCACCATCAGACAGATTGTCGAGGCTGTCCAGGGTCCTATGGTCATGAACGACTGCACGGCTCCCGACGGTGACTGTGCACGTATGGGTACGTGCTGCTATCATCCCCTTTGGGCCGGCGCCCAGGCGCTCATGCGCGACTACCTTGATTCGGTCACGCTCGACGATGTCGTCTCCCACCGCCTCTTTCCGGCCGTCGATCCTAAATTCGCCGACCGCAACGCGTTTCCAGAGTATGCCGTGTGCCAGCATGTCGTGCCCAAGGATGCGCCACAGAAACAGTAGCCGCATCGCTAAAGGAGCAGCGTTATGATTCAGGACCCCTTTCGTTCGATGATTCGATCGGAAGGGGTCCTGCGTTATCGCGATCTTCCCTGGCGGCGTACGCGCGATCCCTATGTGATCTGGCTTTCCGAGGTCATGCTGCAGCAGACCCAGGTGCCGCGTGTGCTCGATCGTATGCCCGCATGGCTCGAGCGGTTTGCCGACGTGCGCGCCTTGGCACGAGCGGGGGCCTCGGATGTTTTGGACGTCTGGCAGGGGATGGGATACAACCGGCGCGCGCTGGCGCTCCACCGGGCTGCTCAAGAGATCGTGGACGTCTGGGGCGGTGAGTTTCCGCAAGAGACGCGCGATCTGGTGTCGCTGCCCGGTATCGGTCCCGCGACGGCGCAGGGTATTCGCTCGTTTGCGTTCGATCTGCCGGGCGTGTATCTCGAGACCAACGTGCGCACAGTCTTTCTCCATCATTACTTTCCCGATGTGCCGGCCGTGCCCGATCGCGAGCTCGTTCCCCTGATCGAGGCAGCGTGCCCGGCGGCTCCTGGTACCGATATCGCAGGTGCCGCCCCCTATGCGGTTCCGCAGGACGATGCCGATACCCCGCGGGCTTGGTACTACGCCCTGCTCGACTATGGCGCATACCTCAAAAAGACTTTGCCCAACCCCTCGCGTCGCTCGGCCGGCTATACCCGACAGTCCAAGTTCGAGGGTTCGAGAAGACAGAAGCGCGCCCATATCGTGCGTATGCTACTTGCGGCACGCGATAAGACCCCCGTCGGGGTGACGCTCGCCGAAGCGGTGGCGGGCGTGAACGAGCTGGAAACCGCGGCGGGCCGTGGCTGCGTGGACGCCGAGCTGATCGCTGGCATTCTTGCCGATCTGGAGCGTGAGGGCTTTTGCCGCCAAGATGGCGAGCGCTGGCTAAGCGTCTAATTGCCTGTATGCAAAAATTAGGACGGGGCATAAGAGACGCATGGGCGGCCCGATAAGCGGGCTGCCGATCTCCAAGGAGGGGTCCCATGGATTTCGAGAATTCTCAGACGAAGAAAAATCTTGAGGCAGCGTTTGCGGGCGAGTCGCAGGCTCATACCAAGTATCGCTACTATGCGTCCAAGGCCAAGAAGGACGGTTACGTGCAGATCTCGAACATCTTTGCCGAGACCGCGGGCAACGAGTCCGAGCACGCCAAACTGTGGTTCAAGTATCTGCATGACGGTGCCGTGCCCGATACGCTGCAGAATCTGCGCGATGCCGCTGCCGGTGAGAACTACGAGTGGACCGAGATGTACGACGAGTTTGCCAAGACGGCCGAAGCCGAGGGCTTTGACGAGATCGCGGCCAAGTTCCGTGGGGTCGGCGCCGTCGAGAAGGCGCATGAGGAGCGCTACAACAAGCTTGTCGAGCGCATCGAGGCCGGCGAGGTCTTTGAGCGCGAGGGCGTCAAGGTGTGGAAATGCCTCAATTGCGGACACTTGCATGTCGGTCCCGAGGCCCCCGAGGTCTGCCCGGTCTGCAATCATCCCAAGAGCTACTTCGAGGAGCAGGTGGTGAATTACTAGCTGCGACGGGTCGCTCTGCGAGAGGTGGCGGCCCACTTTGCTCCCCGCTCCGTGCTTCGCAGGCTCGCGTTGAGCAAAGGGGGCCGCCACCTCTCGCGGCCGACCTTCTCGCTTGTAAGGGTTCAGAGCGGAATAGATCAGTGCGTGCCGCCCTTTTGGGCGGCACATTTTGTACGTGTCGGCGGTTGGTCAGTTGGGTGTCAGGTTGCGGTCAGTTGTGGGGTCTAATGGGCACATAAAGACGCAATCGCAAAAAAGCTCATGAAAAGTGTAGGTAGATGAGTTGTTGAGGTTTTGAGTCTTTGGCTGTCGAAAGATTTTTGCGGTCGGATTCGGCCGTGTCCGTTGACGCTCGTGACCGGCGTAGCGGATGCTTGAGGGGCGTTTGGACAGCGTGGTCGGGAGGCCGACATGGATCTGTTTTTGGAGACTCCTCAGCAAAAGGCGGAGCGCCTGCTGCGTCAACAGGAGCGATTGTTCGAGATACAGCAGCGGGCAGCGCAGGACGGAGTGTCGGCACCGGCTCCCGGTGGCGACACGGGGATGTTTGACAAAGGGCATGGGTTTGCCGCTGCGTCCAAAGAGGCGCCGCGGGCGCAGGATTATTCCGTGCAGCAGGATGAGTATCGCCGAGAGCTCGACTATGACCGTGAACGGGCACGTCGCCGCCGTGTGGGGCAGTGGTTGCACACGTTGGTGATGATCGTCCTGGTGCCCCTCGGTCTTGCTGCGATCTTTATCGCAAGTTACGCCCTCACCTGTATCCTTAACGGCGCCTCGCCGAGCGAGGTTGTCCAACACTTCCAGGCCCTGGGACAGCGGATCGGAGACCTTATCACACTCATATGCGCTAATTGGGGACTCTAGACGGGCTCGCGATGAACAAGGGGTGCGTTGGATAATAGTTCTGTGATTGAGATGACCTATCAGTTGAAGAGGCTCGATACCGATAGGATGGGTTCGGTGGAAAGACTGGCCTTATAAGCATGGGTGCTGGAGGATTTTTTTGATGACAGGTGTCGATGGCGTGACGGTGACGGCGGTATTGGTGCTGATCGCGCTGGCCGCGCTGGCGTTGGCCGCGGTGTGTGCCGTGCGACTGGCCGCGGTGCAGCGTGAGCTTGCCGCGTTCAGGCAAGACGATGCGACCGGCGGCGAAACAGCGGAGCGCACGGCGGCGGCTCTTGATGACATCAATGCGACGCTTGCCGAGGCGCAGCGCCTGGCTACGGCCATCTCGCAGCAGCAGGCGACGGCCGCCGCGCTCGACCAGCAACGCTTCATGACGCTCACGCGTGAACTGTCGCAGGTGGACGACCGTATGGATGCCCTGCGTCGCGAGACGGCTCAACAACTTGGGTCCAACCGCGAGGGTATCGAGCATCGCATGGACAAGGTGCGCGAAACGGTTGAGGTGCAGCTCGGCAGCATCCGTCAGGACAATAACCGCCAGCTTGATCAGATGCGCGCCACGGTGGACGAGAAACTCTCGCGAACACTCAACGAGCGTCTGACCAGCTCCTTCAAGCAGGTGAGCGACCAGCTCGAGGCGGTGTACAAGGGCTTGGGCGACATGCAGGCCATCGCCACGGGCGTGGGCGATCTCAAGCGCGTGCTCGGTAATGTCAAGGCGCGCGGCATCTTGGGCGAGGTGCAACTGGGCGCGATCCTCTCGGATATCCTCACGCCCGATCAATACCTCGAAAACGTCCCGACCAAACCCGGTGCGTCCGAGCGCGTCGAGTTTGCCGTCAAGCTGCCGGTGGACGAGGGCGACCCGGTTTTGCTGCCCATCGATTCCAAGTTTCCCGGCGACGCCTACGAGCATCTGCTTGACGCGCAGGACACGGGTGACGCGCAGGCTGTCGCCGCGGCGCGCAAGACGCTCGACACGATGGTCAAGCGCGAGGCCAAGGACATCTGCGACAAGTACCTGAGTGTGCCCGCGACCACCAATTTCGGCATCATGTTTTTGCCTTTTGAGGGACTATATGCCGAGGTCGTGAGCCGTCCCGGATTGATCGAGACGCTCAGCCGCGACTTTCATGTAAACGTTGCCGGGCCCAGTACCATGGCGGCGCTGCTCAACAGCCTGCAGATGAGCTATCAGACATTCAAGCTGCAAAAGCGCACGGACGACGTGCTTCGCGTCTTGGCGGCCGTCAAGGCCGAGCTGCCACGCTATCAGGCGGCCCTGCGTCGCGCGCAGTCGCAGATCGAGACGGCGGGCAAGACCGTCGAGGGCATCATCACCACGCGCACCAATGTGATGGAGCGCAAGCTCAGAGATATCGATGCACTCGAGGACGTACAAGAAGCGGAGCAAGTGCTGGGGCTTGGGCCGAGCGATTCAGACTGACGACGGCTTGTTTGCCCTTGCCTGGAGCTCACTCCAACGTATATAACAATACGTTCGAACCGACGGTCCATCTCAAAGGGAGTTCTATGTCGCAACGAAGCACGAGTCCGCTCAAACGCACGACGGTCCGCCGCACCTTGCGGCGTTTTTGGGATGTCACGCGCATGCGGCCGGGCATCGTTTTTCTCTCGGTGTTCTCCTCCGCTGGCTATATCTTTTTGCTCACCTTTGCCAACACCTACGTGATGAGTCTTATCGTCGACCGCGTTCAGGCGGGCCCGGTGGCGCCCGATAACGTCGCGCGCGTCTTTGGGCCCTATGTCATCGCGCTCATTCTGGTGAACCTGGTGGGACAGATTCTTTCCAAGTTGCAGGACTATACCGTCTACAAGCTTGAGATCAACGGCAATTACCACTTGGCGCGCTTGTGCTTTGACACGTTATCGAACCAGTCCATGACGTTTCACACGAGCCGTTTTGGTGGGTCGCTTGTGAGCCAGACGAGCCGTTTTATGAGCGGCTATACCGGCCTGGTGGATGTCACGGTCTACTCGCTCATCCCTACGATCACGTCTGTTATCTGCACCATTGTGTCACTCGCACCGGTCGTGCCGTCGTTTACGGTGATTCTCGTGGTGATCATGGCGGTCTACATCGCCTTTGTGTGGGCGATGTACAAGCGCATCCTGCCGCTCTCAGCCGCGACGTCCGCTGCGCAGAACAAGCTCTCGGGCGTGCTTTCGGACGCCGTGACCAACATTCTTGCCGTTAAGACGTGCGGCCGCGAAGACTTCGAGCGCGATCTTTTCGATGCCGCCGACAAGGCTGCGCGCCATGCCGAGACCGTCTCGATGCACGCCATGATGCAGCGGAACTTCACCACGTCGGGGCTGATCGTGATCACGATGGCCGTGGTGTCGGTGTTCGTCGCGGGCGGCAACGCGTGGTTTGGTATCTCGGCCGGCTCGCTCGTCATGATCTTCACCTACACGTACAACCTCACGATGCGTCTCAACTACGTGAGTTCCATGATGCAACGTATCAACCGCGCGCTCGGCGATGCGGCCGAGATGACGCGCGTGCTCGACGAGCCACGTCTGGTGGCTGACGCGCCGGATGCCCCCGAGCTCAAGGTGACCCGCGGCGAGATCGACTTTGAA
Organism: Collinsella sp. UBA6357; assembly: GCA_002437815.1. Classification (GTDB taxonomy): domain Bacteria; phylum Actinomycetota; class Coriobacteriia; order Coriobacteriales; family Coriobacteriaceae; genus Collinsella. Next base: position 56,472 of record DJRP01000034.1, read on the forward strand.
CGTCTGAGCTTTACCTATCGCGATGCCGCGCCGGGCGACACGGTGTTCGACGACCTCACGCTTCACGTTCCGGCAGGCGAGCGCGTGGGCCTTGTGGGCAAATCGGGCTCCGGAAAGTCGACGCTTACCAAGTTGCTGCTGCGCCTGGACGATGTTCAGGGCGGTGAGGTGCTGATCGATGGACAGGACGTCTCGCGATGCACGCAGCAGAGTCTGCGTCGTCAGGTTGCCTATGTGCCGCAGGAAGCTTTGCTGTTCCATCGCTCCATCCGCGAGAACATCTCCTATGGTCGGCCCGATGCCACCGAGGAGCAGATTCGTGAGGCTGCGCGCCTGGCGAACGCGCTTGAGTTTATCGATCGTCTGCCCCAGGGGCTCGACACGATGGTGGGCGAGCGCGGCGTCAAACTCTCGGGCGGTCAACGCCAACGCGTCGCTATCGCGCGTGCCATCTTGACCGATGCGCCGATCCTCGTGCTCGACGAGGCGACGTCCGCCCTCGACAGCGAGTCCGAGGCGCTTGTGCAGGGGGCGCTCGAGAACCTTATACACGGACGCACCTCGATCGTCGTGGCGCACCGCTTATCGACGGTGGCAGCGCTCGACCGGATCGTGGTGCTCTCGGGCGGCAAGATCGTCGAGGACGGCACGCATGCGGAGCTCGTGAAGGCCGGTGGGGAGTATGCCGGGCTTTGGGATCGTCAGACGGGCGCCTTTTTGGAGGCTTAGGGGATAGTTCTTGTGCGCCAACCGAATGTGGGCCGGGTGGTTGTAGTCACAAATTGAAGTTTGTGAGTTCTGCTACAGATTTGATAACAGCTATATTGACGCTCAAAGTAATGAAAATCTCTGGTTTGGGCAAAACAACCGCCTTGTCTGCATCCAATTTGGCGTAAAAACGCTGTCGTAAGGGACGTAGGGGCTGTTTTTGCCTGCTACCAAAATGATGCCATAACTCACGAATCCACTTTTGTGACTAGACGCGTCCGACACCGACTGAAGGCCGGTGCCTTCCGGATCGACTGAGGCCGACGGGAGACTTCGTTCTGATGCGTTTTGGTCGATTCTTCCTGTGTGGCACAATGGAAATTGATTCGATTGTCCTATTTTTGAGGTCGGTGAGGACTCATGCCGCGCGAAACCAATGCCGCCAAACGCGAACGCGCCATAGAGGTGTGCGAGCGGCTTGACCGACGCTACGGACCGGTTGAGTGCTTTTTGGACCACGCCAACCCCTTTAGGCTGCTGGTCTCTGTCCTGCTCTCCGCCCAGACCACGGATGCGCAGGTCAACAAGGTGACGCCGGAGCTCTTTCGCCGCTGGCCGAGTCCGGAGGCCCTTGCGAGCGCGAGTGTGGCGGACGTGGCGGAAACGATTAAATCCCTCGGCTTCTACAAGAGCAAGGCCAAGCACGCCGTCGAGGCGGCGCAGATGATCGTCGCCGACTATGGTGGCGAGGTGCCGGCAAGCATGGACGAGCTCGTCAAGCTGCCCGGTGTCGGGCGCAAGACGGCCAACATCGTGCTCAACGTGGGATACGGCATCGTCGAGGGCATCGCGGTGGACACGCACGTCAACCGCATCGCGCACCGGCTCATGCTGAGCCCCAAGACCCATGCCAAGGAGCCGCTCAAGACCGAGCAGGACCTGCTCAAGATTCTGCCGCACGAGTATTGGGAATCGGTCAACCACCAATGGATCAGCTTTGGGCGCGAGATCTGCGACGCGCGTGCGCCCAAGTGCGGGGAGTGCCCGCTGGCCGATCTGTGCCCCAGCGTTCGCATGACGGGATAAGGGCGGGGTCCGTTATCCGTCGGCGGGGGAGTGCGTGCGTTCGATCATGCGGTACCATCTTGACTGATTGATTGTTCACGGAGGATCTTCATGCTCATTCACCGTATAGCCGCACAGCTCTATACCGCCGAGGCGCTGCAGACCGTCGAGGCCGCCCTCGATGCCGGCGAGGACGTGACGCTCGCCGTCTCGCAGTCGGGCCGCACGCTCATGGCGGCGGCACAGTTTGCCCGTCGCCCGCGTCCCACGGTCTATATCGTGAGCGGTGAGGACGCTGCCGATCGCGCGGCCCGTGGCCTGGCCGCCTATGTGGGGCTCGAGCATGTGTGCCGCTTTCCCGAGCGCACGGATTATCCCTGGCGCGACAAGGCGCCTGACGATTCCGTGGTCGCTCGGCGTTGCGAGGCCTTGGGCCGTATCGTGCGCGGTGACAACTGCATCATGGTCGCAAGCGCTCGATCCCTGCTTCGCTGCGTGCCGCCGGTCGAAAGCGCCTATTGGGCCTCGACCACCTTTGCCGTGGGCGAGGAGATTCCTTTCGACGAGGTTCCGCAGCGTCTGGTGGGGATGGGCTACACCGCCGCCGGCGCCGCCGACGTGCCGGGGCTCTTCCGCGTTCAGGGCGACACCGTCGAGGTGTTTCCCGCGCAGGAGAAGGCACCGGTACGTATCGAGTTCTTTGGCGACGAGATCGACCGCATCCGTCGCATGGTGACCTCGACCGGCCAGACCATCGGCGACGAGGACGCCATCGAAATCTTTCCCTGTCGCGAGCTCGCCCTTACCGACGACGCCGTCCACAACATGCACGTGGCGCTCTATCGTGCCAGCCAGGATGACACGCAGCTCGCGGCGCTGCTCGAGATGGTCGATGCGCGTATCGTCACCCCCGAGCTCGATCGCTATCTGCCCATCATGTATAGGCAGACGGTAAGTCCGCTCGCACATGTGGCAGGGCACGCTCTGGTGGTGCTTTCCGAGCCGCGCTCGCTTTTCGACGATTGCCTGCGCGCCTACGAGGATATCGAGACCCGTGCCGGCGAGGCCGGGATCGCGCGTCTGGACGGGCTGTACGTGCGCGCCCAGCAGCTCGACTTCGGTAGCCAGCAACGCTTGAACTACGTGAGCCTCATCCGCGCCGGCGGCGCCGTGACGGCCGAGCTCAAGATCGAGCAGCCTGCCATCGCCGGCTCCGACAACCGCTTCATGACGCGTATCAAGGAGGTCGTGGGCAAGCGCTACGCCTGTGTCTTCGCCATTCCCGATCGCGGTGCGCGCGAATCGATGGAGCTCACCTTTGGTGACGAGGGCATCACGTTCGAGGAGTCGCTCACCGCGGCTCCCGAGAATGCGGGGCATATCGGCGATACCGTGCGCGTGGCTGCGGCCGACAGCGCCGACCGCGCTGCCCGCCAAGGGGCCCGCGCCGCGATCCGCGACCGCAAGACCGATGCGCTCAACACCCGAAGCCTCGAGGCCGGTGCCGAGCAGGCCAGGGCGGGGCAGGCCGTGCCCACGATCTCGCGCGGGCGCGTGACCTTCGTCGACGCCGCGCTGCCGCAGGGTGTGGTGGTGCCCGATGCCAACATCGCCATCTTCTCCATCGCCGACCTTAACGCGCGCATGGATGCCAACCGCGCCCGCAGCCGCCGCAAGGTCGACATCACGCAGGTTACCTTTCCGTTCAAACCGGGCGACTACGTGGTGCATGCCACGCACGGCATAGCCCTGTTCGCCGAGATCGCGCGCCAAGAGGTGGGTGGTCGCGAGCGCGACTACTTTTTGCTTGAATACGCCGACGGCGACAAGCTCTACGTGCCGCTCGAGCAGGTTGACCGCATCACGCGCTACGTGGGACCCGACGGCGACAAGCCGCGCCTCACGCGTCTCAACACCGCCGACTGGACACGGGCTACCAACAAGGCGCGCAAAAGTGCCAAGAAACTCGCCTTCGACCTGGTCGACCTCTACACACGCCGCTCCTCGATCACCGGCATCGCGTGCCCGCCCGACACGCCCGAGCAGATCGAGATGGAGCAGAGCTTTCCTTACGACGAGACGCGCGACCAGCTCGAGGCCATCGCCGACATCAAGGCCGACATGGAGGCGCCCAAGCCCATGGACCGCCTGCTGTGCGGCGACGTGGGCTTTGGCAAGACGGAGGTCGCTCTGCGCGCGGCGTTCAAGTGCGTTGACTCCGGCCGCCAAGTCATGGTGCTCTGCCCCACGACCATTTTGGCCCAGCAGCATTACGAGACGTTTTTCGAGCGCTTTGCCCCCTTTGGCCTCGAGGTCGAGGTGCTCAGCCGCTTTCGCACGCCCGCTCAGCAAAAACGCGCGCTCAAGGCGTTTGCCGAGGGCAAGGTCGACGTGCTGATCGGCACGCATCGCCTGCTTTCGGCCGATGTCAATCCGCGCGATCTGGGTCTGGTCATCATCGACGAGGAACAGCGCTTTGGCGTGCAGCACAAGGAGCAGCTCAAGAACCTGCGCGAACAGATCGACGTGCTCACGCTCTCGGCAACGCCCATCCCGCGCACGATGCAGATGGCCATGAGCGGGGTGCGCGACATGAGCCTGATCACCACGCCGCCCACCGGTCGCCGCCCCGTGATCGTGCACGTGGGTGAGTACGACCCCGACGTGGTGAGCGCCGCGATCCGCCTTGAGGTGGGCCGCGGCGGGCAGGTCTACTACGTTTCGAACCGCGTCAAGACCATCGATGATGCCGTGGCGCGCGTGCACGAGGCCGCGCCCGAGGCGCGTGTGGGCGTGGCGCACGGCAAGATGAGCCCGCGCGAGGTCGAGGATGTGATGATCGAGTTCGCCACCAAGAAGATCGACGTGCTCATCGCCACTACCATCGTGGAGAGCGGTATCGACAACGCGCATGCGAACACGCTTATCATCGAGGACTCCCAGCGCTTGGGGCTGGCGCAGCTCTATCAGCTCAAGGGTCGCGTGGGCCGCTCTGCCACGCAGGCTTACGCGTACTTCATGTTCCCCGGCGAGATCCCGCTCACCGAGGAGGCCACGGCGCGTCTGACGGCGCTCAGCGAGTTCCAGGATCTGGGTAGCGGCATGCGCATCGCCATGCGCGACCTCGAGATCCGTGGTGCCGGATCGCTCATGGGCGCCGAGCAGCACGGCAACCTGTCGAGTGTGGGCTTCGACCTGTTCACGCAGATGTTGGGGCAGGCCGTGGCCGAGGCTCGCGGCGATGATGACGCTTCCGTCGAGGCGACAAGCGTCGGCATCAACCTGCCGGCCGACTACTTTCTGGACGAGGAGTACCTGCCGCGTGTGGACGAGCGCGTGCTCGTGTACCGTAAGCTTGCGGCTGCCGAGGACCTGGAGAGTGTGGATGCCGTGCAAGAGGAGACCGAGGCTGCCCATGGTGAGCTGCCGCTCGCGGGCCTCAATCTGTTCGACCGCGCGCGCATCCGCATCCGTGGCGAGCGTTTGGGGCTCGAGAGCGTCACCCTGAGCGGCGGACGTATCACCTTCTTGGGTATCGACGTGCCCAAGAAGGTCGCCTTTGATTTCAAGAGCCGCTACGGCGCGGTCAACTTTCCCAAGAGCCGCAAGCTCTCGGTACCCTACAAGGCGGGCGCCGGCGCGGGGAGTGGCCTGGGACGCGGACTCGACGCCAATGACGGCACCGGCCCCGTGGCGGCGGCGCTCATGCTGCTCCAGCAGCTGGGCGCCAGCGGAGATGACGACTGATCCCTGAGTGCCAGGGGAAAACGGACCAGGTGATCCCTTGGTGCCAGGGGGAAACGGACCATTTTGCTTGATAGGGAGGAAGCCGTGCTCGGTTACATCAATAAACGCGACGCCGTCGTGCTGGTCGCGGTGCTCGCTGCGTGCCTGTGCATGGGGTCGGTCTTTGACTATCAGATCTCGCGTGCGCTCTATGACCCGATGAGTCTCTATGGCCGTGTGGTCGAGGATATGGGTCAGCTGCCCTTTGAGGTCACGGCGAGTATCGCCGGTGTGATGCTGGTACGCGCTGCCGATCGCAGACGGGCCGGCGGAGTGGCCTTGATCTTCTTGGGCGTCATCATCAACTTGGCACTTGTGTCCTACGAGGTACACGACGCTTTGGCGGTTGATGGCAAACTGGTCGCGGTGCTCACAGGCGCGACGCTTGCCGTCGCCGTGCTTGCCAACGTGGTCGCCTGGCGTCTCACGCGCGATGCTGCGCCTGCGGAGCTCAAACGTTGGGCCCTCATGGTGCTTGTGGTGTGGCTTGCGCAGGCCGTGATCCTCAACCTGGTGGTCAAACCGCTCTGGTCGCGTCCGCGCATGCGCGTGATCGCGGTGACGCCGGGACTGGAGTTTCAGCCTTGGTGGGTGATCGGACATACCAAGAAGGCCGCCTTTATCGCCGCCGGCGTGATCAAGGACGGTTTCAAATCCTTTGCGAGCGGCCACACCGCACACGCCGCGATCGGCCTTATGCTGGCGGCGCTGCCGGCCCGTGCGCTGAGCGAGTGCCCGCAGCGCCGCCGCATGGTGTTCTGGGCTGCCGTCGCCGTGACCGCGCTGGTTGCGTTGGGGCGTATCGTCGCCGGCGCGCATTTTCTTACCGATGTCACCTGCGGCTTCGCACTTACCTTTGCCTTCGAGTGCCTGGCGGCACGCATCGCCTATCCACACGGCGTACAATAGGCCCGCTCAAGACAAATAACGGCGAGAGGAGAGCCCCGGTGCTCGCTTTCAACAATGATTACAGCCACGGTGCGCACCCGGCGGTGCTCCAGGCGATTGTCGACACCAACATGGAGCCGCTGCCCGGTTACGGCACCGACGTGCATACCGAGCACGCCAAGCAGCTCATCCGCGAGGCGTGCGGCACGCCCGAGGCCGACGTCTTTTTGTTGGTGGGCGGCACGCAGACCAACGCGACCGTGATCGACATGTTGCTTGCGCCCTACGAGGGCGTCGTCGCGGCTCAGACCGGACATGTTGCCTGTCATGAGGCCGGAGCGATCGAGTTTGGCGGGCACAAGGTGCTCACCGTTCCCGGCTACGAGGGCAAGATGCGCGCCGGGGATCTGGGGCAGCTCATCGACACGTTTTATGCGGACGAGAACCACGAACACATGGTGTTTCCGGGTGCGGTCTACGTGAGCATGTCGACCGAGTACGGCACGCTCTACACCAAGGCCGAGCTTGCGGCGATCCACGAGGTTGCCCGCAGGCACAAGATTCCGCTCTTTGTGGACGGCGCGCGCCTGGGCTATGCCCTCGCGGCCGACGAGTGCGACATCACCCTACCCGAGCTCGCCCAGCTCTGCGATGTTTTCTACATCGGTGGCACCAAGGTGGGCGCTCTTTGCGGTGAGGCCGTGGTGTTCCCGGCCGGCAACGCCCCCGCGCACCCCATCCCGCGCATCAAGCAGCACGGCGCGTTGCTCGCCAAGGGCCGTCTTACCGGCGTGCAGTTCGAGGCGCTCATGACTGACGACCTCTACTTTAAGATCGGCCGCAACGCGATCGACACGGCGCATGCCCTGCGCCGTGTGCTTCACCAGAAGGGCTACGAGTTCTATCTCGAGACGCCCACCAACCAGCAGTTTGTGATCCTCGCCAACGACGATCTCGCCCGCATCCGCGAGCATGCGTCGATCGAGTACTGGGAGCGTCGCGACGAGACGCATACCGTGGTGCGGTTTTGCACCAGTTGGGCCACCACGATGGAGGACATCGAGGCTTTGGCCGAAGTGCTGTAGGAAGGGACGGTTATGGCGGACATTATGCTGCGTATGGCCACGGTCGCCGACGCGCCGGCACTGGTCGAGATCTACCGACCCTATGTGCTCGATACGGCCATTACCTGCGAGTACGACGTGCCGGGCGTCGATGAGTTTGCGCGCCGCATCGCCCGCACGCTCGAGCGCTATCCGTATCTGGTGGTTGAGCTCGACGGTGTTCCCGTGGGCTATGCCTACGTGGGGCCGCTCAACAGCCGCGAGGCCTATGACTGGTCGGTCGAGACGTCGATCTACCTGGCACCCGAGGCGCGTCACCATGGTATCGGCGGGCGTCTGCACGAAGCGCTTCGCCGCTGTGTGACCGCCATGGGCATGACCAACATGTGTGCGCTTATCGCCGTGCCGCACGATGCGGATGACGAGTATCTCACCCATAACAGCCAGGATTTTCATGCCCATATGGGCTACCGCCTGGTGGGCACCTTCGACCGATGTGCGCAGAAATTCGGCCGCTGGTACGACATGTGCTGGATGGAGCTCCAGCTGTGTGATGGCCGCGAGCCCGGCATGCCCAAACCGACGTGGTTTCCGGCTCTGCTCGCCCAAGGTTTTGAGCTGCCCCTGCAATTGGGGACGTAGCAAAACGGCAGGTTATGCGCCAACATCGGAATATGCCGCGGTACGACCTGCCGTTTTGCTACGTCCCCAATTGCAGGTCAGCCGATCGGTTCGGTGTACTTGGCGATATCCGTGCGCTGGATGCGCTTGGAGACGTGTAGCGGCGCGCCGCCGGTGTCGTAGACGTAGTCCGTGATCATAATGAGGGCGCAGCCGCGGTCCACGTTGAGCAGGAATGCCTCGTTTTGCGTGGCAAAGCACACCTCGAAGGTTTTGTGGCCGCGGGCAGGGGCACGATGGAACTCGCGGCTCAACTCGGCGTAGAGCGAGCCGTCGAGGTCGCGATCGACGAGCGCCTCGAACTCAGCCGGCAGATAGGTGGTCTCGAGACAGAGCGGCTCGCCGTCCAGATAGCGCAGGCGCACGAGCTTGACGAGCGGGCTTTGGGGCGCGACTTCAAAGAACTTCGCGAGCTTACCGCCCGCTTTGACAAGGCCGCTGTCGACCGTGCGCGTCGTGGGCCGCATACCCTGCTCCTCGACCTGTGCGGTGAAGCTCGAAAAGACCATGTTGTTCTCGGGGGCGACGGGGGCGCCTGTTACGAAAGCGCCGCGTCCGCGCTCCTTTTTGACGAGCCCTTCCTCGACGAGCAACTCAAGCGCGTGCCGGACGGTGCTGCGGCTGAGGCCGGTGTCATCGGTGAGCTCGGCCTCGGAGGGCAGCTTGGCACCGCGTGCGTACACGCCGCGGGCGATGCGGTCGCGCAGAGTTTGAGCAAGACGCTCGTACTGCGTGGTATGTGGGGTGTTGCGTATATGCATGCAGCCCTCCTGTATCTAAGTTGTATCGAAGCGCAGTATAGCCTATTACTATCCTGGTATCAAATACGCAGGTAGAAAAACTGCTGGAGTTTTGTATTTAAATTTTAGCCCCACTAATTTAGATACAACTACTAGACAGGTCAATAACGTGTATCTAACCTGTATGTCATCATAAGCGTCAAACGAGCAGAAAGGCTGATGCGCGATGACAACTCAGGAACAGGTTAAGGATGTCGTTTCCCAGGTTTTGGCAGACAAGGCGGACAAGGGTGGCATCAAGCGCGTCGTGTGGATCGGTGCCGGCGGATCCAACGGCGGCAACTATCCCGCGCAGTATTTTATGGAGCACGAGGCCACGCAGGTCGTGAGCTCGAGCTACACCAGCAACGAGTTCGTCCACGCCACGCCGGCCTACGTCAACGAGAACACGCTCGCCGTTGTCGTGTCCATGCGTGGCACCAAGGAGACCATCGTCGCCGCCCAGGTTGCCAAGGAGCACGGCGCGAGCACCATTGCCATCTACGTCGACGAGTCCGGCCTTACCGAGACCTGCGACTACAAAGTCCAGTACGACAGCCTGGCCGTCGACGAGTCCTGCATGGGTCGCACCAACTCCGCCGTGGTCCTTATGATCGCCATGGAGCTCACCCAGCAGACGCAAGGCTACGCCGAGTACGAGACCGCCATGGCCGCCTTCGACCTGGTCGACCCGATCTACCGCAAGGCCGTCGAGTACACGACCCCGTTGGCTGCCAAGTGGGCCGAGCAAAACGCCGACAAGCCCTGCATCAACGTCATGGCCCAGGGCCCGCTCTTTGGCGCGGCATACGTCTTTAGCATCTGTAACGTGCAGGAGATGCTGCAGATCGATTCCTGCACCATCAACACGTGCGACTTCTTCCACGGGCCTTTCGAGATCCTCGACAAGCGCACCTCGCTCTTCCAGCTCATCAGCGTGGGCCGCAGCCGCGTGAACGACGAGCGCGGCATTCGCTTCGTCAACCAGTACGGCGGCGAGCGCGTCTATCAGCTCGACGCCAAGGAGCTCGGCCTCAACGACATCAAGGACAGCGTGAGCGAGTACTTCAACCACCTGATCTTCTCGCCGATCCTCAACAACGTGTACATGCGCGCGCTTTCGGCTGTCACGCACAAGGACTACATGACGCGCCGCTACATGTGGAAGCTCAGCTACTAGCGGGATCGCCCGGGCGATAGGGGCTGTCGCAGCGCAAAAACGGACGCCGATTTTTGCTTGCAAAAGGTATATAACGACTATAACGTAGTATGAAACATATCGGAAACAATGCGGGAGGTCGTCTATGAAAGGCAAGCAGGGGGCGGGCATGGGCTATGCGATGGTGTTCGTCGCGGCGCTCATGTGGGGCACCATCGGCATCTTCGTCAAAGGAATATCGGGCGCGGGCGTGACCTCGCAGACCATGGCAGCCGTTCGACTGTTGACCGGCGCGGTGGTTCTCGCGCCCGTGCTCGTGTTCATGGGGTGTCGAGGCGCGGGCTGTGGCGATGCAAAGCCCGGCCCCCTCGCTCTGTTTCGCGCCGATGCCCGCTCGCTTGCCTGTTGCGCGCTGGTGGGTATCCCGGGCCTCGTGATTTCCAATACCTGCTATTACGAGTCCATGGATGCCGTGGGCATGTCCACGGCATCGGTCCTGCTCTACACGTCACCGGTGTTCGGCTGCATCCTGGGCCGCCTGCTCTACCGCGAGGGCGTGACGCCCAACAAACTCGCTGCCATCGCGTGCAATATCGTGGGCTGCGTGCTCACGGTGACCGACGGCGACCTGGCCGGTTTTCATTTTTCTGCCTACGGCATCGGAATCGGCGTGCTCGCGGGTTTTTTGGGTGCCACGCTCGCCGTGTTCAGCCGCATGGCGACGGCCCGTATGCATCCGTTGGCCGTCACGTTTTGGGGCTTTGTCTTTGGCGGAGGGTTCATGGCGGCGGTCACCGCGCCCTGGACCGATCTCACGGCGGTGCTATCGCCACAGCTCATCGGCTTGTTTGTGGGTTTTGGCCTGATACCCACGGCACTTGCCTACATCTGTTACATGCAAGGTCTTTCCATGGGGCTCGAGACCTCCAAGGTGCCGGTGATCGCGTCGTTCGAGACGGTCGCCACGGTGCTCGTGGGTATCGGCATCTACGGCGAGGCAGCAGGCGTCGTCAAAGTGCTCGGTATCTTGCTGGTCCTGGGCTCGATCGTGATCATGAACACCGATTTTTCCCGGTTGCGTCACTCTGCCCTCGCCGCTCATGTGGCCGAGAGCATGGGCTTCAAGCCTAATCAGTGGTGGGCGGGAAAATCGCAGGACATGGAGCTGTTCCGCGAGCGCACCGGTGTGGCGCTCGAACCGAGCGTGCAGCAAAGCCCCTGGTTCTTTGTGCGTTAGCGTCTGCATCCGCGCATGATGCCGCACACGCGTTCCGTTTGCTCCACCAAGCTAAAGTTTCTGCTTTGTAAACACCACCAACGGTCGAAATATTCCGGTGAACGGTCTTTATACTTATCAGCCATATACACAACGTATAAGACGTTATAATGACCATAACGAAAAGGAGGAGGCAAGATGAATCAGATCATTCTCGCATCTCATGGCGGCCTGGCCGCAGGCGCCAAAGACACGCTCGAGATGGTTCTCGGCGACGTGTCCAACGTCCACGTCGTCTCGCTTGCTCGTGACGACAAAGAGCCCATCACCAATAAGGTCGAGGCCCTTATCGCCACGTTCAACGCAGACGATGCCGTCTACGTTCTGACCGATATGCTGGGCAGCTCGGTCAACAACAACGTGGTCGAGCTTTCCAAGAAGGGCACGGCGTTTACCGTGATCAGCGGCTTCAACATTCCGTTGGCACTCACGCTCGCCATGAGCCCCGCCCCTGTTAAGGGCGCCGAGCTCGCGGCCCTCATCAGCGAGGCGCGTGGCGGACTCGTCAACCCCAACGCGCCGCAGGAGGTCGCGGCCCCGGCCGCCAAGAAAGGCAAGCCCGCCCATCGCAACGCCGGTCCGGCCAAGATCGTCCTCGCGCGTCTCGACTATCGCCTGCTTCACGGCCAAGTCGTCTTCACCTGGACCACCAAGGTCCAGGCCGAGCGCATCATCGTCGTCGACAACGCCGCCGCCAACGATGATCTCAAGAAGGGCGCCCTTAAGCTGGCCAAGCCCCAGGGTGTGCGCCTCAACGTCTTCACGGTCGAGCGCGCCCTCTCCAAGATGGCCAAGCTCAATACCCTGGGCGAGCGCGTGATGTTCATCTTCGGCAACACGGCCGAGATGCTTGAGTTCGTGAAGGGCTACAAGCTCGATGCCATCAACCTGGGTGCCACCGCCAATCACGACGGTGCCGAACAGGTCGGCGGCTCCGACAGCTCCGTCTTCTTCGACGCATCCCAGAAGGCCGACATCAACCAGCTGCTCGACATGGGCGTCAAGCTCTATGTCCAGCAGACCCCCACGTATCAGAGCGTCGACATCGACGCCAAGCTGTAAGCAATCGGGCGCCTTGCGCCTTTGTGAAAGGAGAAGGGTATGAATACGTTCATCAGTGCGGTGCTCGTCGGCCTTGTCGGCGTGTTCTGCATGTGGGACTCCCGTCTGCTCGGCCGTCTTAACTTCGAGCAGCCGCTGATCGGCGCCACGCTCGTCGGTCTGCTGCTGGGCGACGTGCCCACCGGCCTTGCCGTCGGTGCCGCCGTCGAGCTCGTGTCCATGGGCCTCGTGCAGGTCGGCGCCGCCGTCCCGCCCGATATGGTCCTGGGCGGTATCGTCGCCTCGGCTTTCGCGTGCCTGACCGGTGCTTCCGCCGAAACCGCCATGACGATCGCCATCCCGGTCGCCGTCCTGGGCCAGCTGCTCGGCATCGTGTTCCGCTCCATCATCGCCGCTCTCACCCATGTGGCCGACGACGCGATCGATAAGGGCAACTTCAAGACCGCCTACCGCATGCACATCTGCGCCGGCTCCGGTCTCTATGCCCTCATGTACTTCCTGCCGATCTTCTTGGCCGTCTTCGTGGGCACCGACCTGGTCCAGGCCATCGTCAACATGATCCCCGATTGGCTGTCCACCGGTCTTAACGTTTCCACGCAGATCATGACCGCCTACGGCCTGGCACTGCTGCTCACCATGATGATCAAGAAGGGCATGACCCCGTTCCTCTTCATCGGCTTCTTGCTCGCCGCCTATCTCAACCTGTCCGTCATCGCGATCGCGCTGATCGGCGTGTGCCTGGCCATCGTCTTTATGGGCTTCAAGTTCAACGGTGCCCAGACGGCCGGCGTCGCAGCCGACTACGATCCGCTCGAAGACGACGAAGATTAGAGAAGGAGGAACACACAAATGGCAACCGCAACCACCGACGTGTCCCTGAATAAGAAGGTCAGCCAGTTCTTCTGGCGCTCCTGGGCCATCCAGGCCTCGTGGAACTACGAGCGCCAGATGAACATGGGCTTCCTCTACGGCATGGTCCCCACGCTCGATCGCCTCTACCCGGATGAGTCCGACCCCAAGCAGCTCGCCGCCAAGAAAGAGGCGTACCACCGTCACATGGCGTTCTATAACTGCACCCCGCAGACGAGCGCCTTCGTCCTGGGTCTCGCCGCCTCGATGGAGGAGGAGTACGCCCGCGATCCCGAGAATTTCGACCCCGATTCGATCAACGCGGTCAAGACCTCGCTCATGGGCCCGCTCTCCGGCATCGGTGACTCCGTCTTCCAGGGCACCATCCGCGTCATCGCCTTTGGCCTGGGCGTTCAGCTCGCCCAGCAGGGCTCCATCATGGGCCCGATTCTGGCCATGGTCATCTCCATCGTCCCCTCGGTGCTCATCACCTGGTTCGCCGCCAAGCTTGGCTATCAGGGTGGTCATCAGTACCTCTCCAAGCTGCAGTCGGGCGACCTCATGGAGAAGCTCATGTATGTCTGCGGCATCGTGGGTCTTATGTCCGTGGGCGGCATGATCGCCACCCTCATCGGCTCCACCACGCCGCTGCAGTTTGCTGACGGCTCCGTCGTCATCCAGGATATCCTCGACGGCATGATGCCGCAGATGATTCCACTGGGCCTTACCGGCCTCATGTACTGGCTCATCAAGAAGAACGTCAACACCGGTTGGCTCTTGGTGATCGCCATCGTGGGCGGCATCGCTCTCTCCGCGGCAGGAATCCTCGCCTAAGGCGACCCTGCTCCGGCCCTACCGCCATCCCCTTGGACCGGGGTGCCGAGCGCGGCGCCCCGGCTCCAGGATTCGCTATTTCCGATGGGGCGCGTCTTGTCTCCCATACCCCAGGACGTGCCCCCGCCAGCGGGTCGGCGACTCGGCCCGCACATAGGTAACTCCGTGAGCGTCCGGCAATGTGGCGCCACGACAACATGAAAGGAACGTGTCAGATGTACGAGATCGACGTGAACAAGGCCAAGGAGATCGTTGCCGACATCGTCGCCAAGCACGAGGTCAAGAACGTCGCCTTCGTCGGCTGCGGCGCCTCTATGTCCGAGCTCTATCCTGCCAAGTACTTCCTCGCCAACAACACCAAGACCCTCAACGTCCAGATCTTCACGGCCAACGAGTTCAACTTCGACTGCCCCAGCTGGGTCGGCGAGAACACCGTCGTGATCACCTGCTCGCTCGGTGGCACCACGCCCGAGACCGTCGAGGCCAACAACACCGCCAAGGCCCATGGCGCCACCGTCGTCGCCGTGACCCACAACCCGAACGCCCCGCTCATCGAGAAGGCCGACTACAGCATCGTCCACGGCTTCGAGGCTAACTACGCCGCCAAGTGCGAGAAGCTCGGCTACGTGATCGACCTTGCTGTCGAGCTGCTGCAGCAGGTCGAGGGCACCGAGCTCTATGACGACATGATCGCCGGCCTCACCAACGTGTACGACGCCGCCGAGAAGGCCGCTGAGTCCGCCCAGGCTGCCGCCAAGAAGTTCGGCGAGAACTTCAAGGACGACCAGATCATCTACATCATGGGCTCCGGCGCCTCCGCGAAGGTCGCCTACTCCACCTCGATGTTCCTCATGAGCGAGATGCAGTGGATCGACTCCGCGGGTTACAACACCGGCGAGTACTTCCACGGCCCGTTCGAGCTCACCGAGAAGGACAAGCCTTACGTGCTGTTCATGTCCGACGGCGCTACCCGCAAGATGGACGCCCGCGCCCTCACCTTCCTGCAGCGCTTCGATGCCAAGGTCGAGGTCGTCGACGCCAAGGACTTCGGTCTGGCCGACGCCGTGCCGTCCAGCGTGGTCACCTACTTCAACCCGATCATGCACACGGCTGTCTTCCGCGCCTACGCCGAGCAGCTCGCCGAGGCCCGTCAGCACCCGCTGACCAAGCGCCGCTACATGTGGAAGCTCACCTACTAATCGCAGCTACGCGGTTATCGCAGGTCGAACAAGGGGGATGGGGCCCGTGCCCCGTCCCCCTTTTTGCCAAAAATGATCCCAAAGTGCCAGGGGCTTTGGGACCATGGTCCAAAAGCCCCTGGCACTTTGGGATCATTTGAGGGGAGCCTGTTGTGATCAAGGCGGTCTTGTTCGATATGGATGGCGTGCTGGTCGATACGGAGTGGTTCTACAACCGCCGGCGCGTGGCGTTTATGGAGGAGAAGGGTTTCACGTTCGATGAGATTCCCGACCTCTCGGGCTCGAACGAACCGGCGATCTGGAGGACGCTCGTGCCCGACGACCCGGAGCTGCGCGAGCGGCTGCATGCCGAGTACAACGACGTGTATCGTCCGGCACACCCGGTGCCCTACGGCGAGCTGCTCAACCGCGACGCGGCACCGGTGATGCGTGAGCTGCACGAGCACAGCGTTAAGTGCGCCATCGCGAGCTCATCGGAGCGCGAGCTGATTGAGGAGCTCGTGGACATCGCGGGGATCGGGGACGAGCTCGATTTCACCATCAGTGGGCATGAGTGCCGCGCGTTCAAGCCCGACCCCGAGATTTACCTGCGCGCCATGGCGGCGCTCGGCGTGGAGCCGGGGGAGTGCCTGGTCATCGAGGATTCGCCGATGGGTATCGAGGCGGGCGTGCGCTCGGGCGCCCGCGTGTTGGCGTTACGTCCGCATGGAGGCGTGACGCTCGATCAAAGCGGGGCCGACAAGATCATCGATTCGCTCGTGGATATCCTGCAGGAGCTATAACGTTTTACCAATGACGTCATCGGATTGTGCCGCATGAGGTATCATCGAGGTAGATGTTATATACGTTTAGACTATAAACATACATGATACGTAGGTGATACCGATGGCGGCTCCCAAGAACGCACCACTCTACCAGCAGATTTATGACGAGATCAAGGATGCGATCGAGAAGGGCGTATACAAGCCCAAGGAGCGCATTCCCTCCGAGCTCGAGCTGGCCGAGCAATACGAGGTGAGCCGCATCACCGTGCGCCGCGCCGTCGAGGAGCTGTGCTCCGACGGCTATCTTGTCAAGCAGCAGGGGCGCGGCACCTTTGTGTCGACCCCGCACATCAACCGCCAGTTCCACGCCAGCGCGCTCCAATCTTTCACCGACTTGTGCGGGTCAAACGGCATGAAGGCCGGTGCACACGTGGTCGATCGTCAGATCGTTCCCGCACGCCAGTACGAGCAGGAGTTCTTTGGTCTGGAGAAGAACGCGCTGCTGCTGCATATCAAGCGCATCCGCACGGCCGACGGCGAGCCCATCTTCGAGGAGAACGTCTTTCTGCCGTTCGAACCGTATCGCGAACTGCTCACGGCCGACCTCGAGGACAAGTCGATCTTCGCGGAGGTCGAACGTGTGGGAGGCAAGAAGGCCGAGCGCAGCGACTTCCGCATCGACCGCAGCCGCTTCCGCATGCTCGAGGCCGTGCGCGCCACTCCCGAGCAGGCGGCCGAGCTCGCCATCGCTCCGCACGATCCGCTGCTTAACATGCGCGTGGGCTTTGTGACGGCCGACGACGAGCCGGTGTTCATCGGCAAACAGTACTACGTGGGTAGCCGCTACGTCATGGTGATGTAGTCTGGGGTTCCGCCGTTCTAACGAACGACGGGCGTATAATCGGCGCCAGCGCACTCCGGATCGTTAGGACAACATGATCGAACCCACCCAGCAGACGGCGCTCGACACGCTCGGCGCCTATTTTGGCTACACCTCGTTTCGCCCGGGCCAGGACCGTATGGTCGATGCGATTCTGGCCGGCCGCGATGCGCTCGGCGTGATGCCCACGGGCGCCGGCAAGTCCATCTGCTACCAGGTGCCCGCGCTCATGCTGCCCGGTATCACCTTTGTGGTGAGTCCGCTGCTGTCGCTTATGGAGGACCAGACCCGCGCGCTGCTCGCGGCGGGTGCGCGCCCCAGCTATCTCAACTCCAGCCTTACCCCGGCCCAGCAAAACACCGTGCTCAAGCGGGCACGCGAGGGCCGCTACCAGCTTATGTACGTGGCGCCCGAGCGCTTGCTCGAGCCGCGCTTTCTGGCCTTTGCGCAGGAGGCGTCCGCGCCGGGCGGCATCGGCGTGCCGCTCGTGGCCGTTGACGAGGCCCACTGCGTGAGCCAGTGGGGCCAGGACTTTCGCCCGGCCTATCTGCAAATTCGCGAGTTTATCGATGCGTTGCCGCAGCGCCCTAACGTTGCGGCCTTTACCGCTACGGCAACCGAGCGCGTGCGTTTGGACATCCAGCAGATGCTCGGCCTGCAAAACCCGGCAACGGTGGTGACGGGCTTCGATCGCAAGAATCTCTACTTTGGCTGCGAGGAAATGGGCGATAAGGCAAAGGCCGCCTGGGTGCGCGACTACGTGATCGCGCATTCGAATGAGAGCGGCATCGTCTACTGCTCGACTCGCAAGACGGTCGATGCATTGGCCGGTGAGCTTGCCGAGGCGCTGGGTCCCAGTGGGATTCGCGTTGGCCGCTACCATGCCGGCATGGGCAATGACGAGCGCCGCCAGAGCCAGCGCGCCTTTATCGACGATGATATCCAAGTGATGGTTGCCACCAACGCCTTTGGCATGGGTATCGACAAGCCCAACGTGCGCTACGTGATCCACAACAACGTGCCCGAGAGTATCGAGGCGTACTACCAGGAGGCTGGCCGTGCCGGTCGCGATGGCGATCCGGCGAGCTGCTACCTGCTATGGAACGGCAACGATTTTCGCATGCGACGTTTTTTGATCGACCGCGGCGATGCGGCCGACGAGGGACTCGACGACGCGCAGCGCGCATGGGCGTTGCAGAATCGCTATCGTCTGCTCAGCCAGATGGAGGGTTACTGCAATACCACCGGCTGCCTGCGTGAATACATGCTGCGCTACTTTGGTGACGAGGCTGCGGCCGCGCATGCGGCAACGGGCGGTGCTACCGCGGACGATACCGATGGTTGTGGCAACTGCAGCAACTGCCTCACGCAGTTCGAGGTCGAGGATGTGACCGACATGGCCCGCGCCACCGTGCGCTACGTGGCTGCGCACCCCATGCGCTTTGGCAAATCGCTCATCGCCGATGTGCTCCACGGCGGCAATACCGAGCGCATTCGACAGATGCATCTGGACGAGGACCGCGGCTATGGCGAGCTGTCGAGCGAACCGGTCGGGCGCATCAAGGACATCATCGGCCAACTCTGTGGGCGCGGCTACTTGGCTACCTCACAGGGCCAATACCCGGTGCTGGGACTGGGTCCACGTGCTGCCGAGGTCGAGGACGAGGCCTGGGCGTTTACCGTCAAGCGTCGCGCTTCCAGGCGCAAGGCTTCGGCCCGCGCCCGGCGTGCGGTCGATCTGCTGCGCGAGGAGGCCGCGCTCGATGCGCGTCCGCGCGTGGGTGACGACGCCGAGCTCTTCGAGCGCCTGCGTGCGCTGCGCAAGGAGCTTTCGACCGAGCTGGAGATGGCACCGTATATGGTGTTTAGCGACAAGGCCCTGCGTGGCATGTGCCGCCAGCGTCCGCAAACGCGCGAGGACCTGCTCGAGGTCAACGGTGTGGGCGAGAAGAAAGCCGATAGCTTCGGCGAGCAGTTCCTAAACGCCATCGCCGATTTCGAGGCCGGCTGCACCCCAAAATGATCCCAAAGTGCCAGGGGCTTTGGGACCACCCTCGGTCGGCAGGCGGTGGTTATTTGCCGACGACGCCCTCGGCATCCCACCAGTCGAGCTGGGCGATGTTGTCGCGGATGTGCTGGCAGCTCTTGTGGAAGCCCTCGAGCTCGGCCTCGGACAGGTCGAGCGTGTAGACCTCCTCGATGCCCTCGGCGCCGATCACGCACGGAAGCGAGGTGAAGATGCCTTCCTCGCCATACTGGCCGGTCATGAGGGTCGATGCGGAGAGGACGGCGTGCTCGTTGTGCAGCACGGCGGCACAGACGCGCGCGGCGGAGTTGGCGACGGCGTACTCGGTGCAGCCCTTGCCGCTATAGGTCACGTAGCCGCCCTTGCGCGCGAGCTCCTCGACCTCCATGTGGTCGAACTTGTATTTCTCGGGGTTCTCGGCCTCGAGCTCGGAGAGCTTCTTGCCGCCGATGGTCGCGGCCTTAAAGGCGGCCAGCTGGCTAAAGCCGTGCTCACCGATCATATAGGCGTCGATGGACTTAGGGCTCACGCCGACCTTCTTGGAGATCTCGGTGTGCAGACGCGCGGAGTCCAGACCGCATCCGGAGCCGATGATCTTCTTGGGGTCGTAGCCCGTGAGGTGCCACAGCTCGGTGCAGACCACGTCGCAGGGGTTGGAGATCGAGACGAAGATGCCGTCGAAGCCGGCGTCGACGATGCGCTTGGCAAAGGTACGGGCGGCATCGGTGGTAAAGAACAGCTCACCGTCGCGGTTGCCGGCGGCCAGCGCCACCTTGCCCGCGGCGTTGACGATAACATCGCAGCCCGCGAGCTCCTCGTAGTGGTCGTGGCAGTTGACGATCTTGGTGTTGTAGGGCACGAAGGTGAGGGAGTCGCGCAGGTCCTGGACCTCGGACGTCACCTTCTGGTCGTTGATGTCGCAGAGGTAGAGCTCGTCCGCGATGCCCTGGAGCAGCAGGCTGTTGGCGACATGGGCACCCACGTGGCCCTGTCCGACGACACCGATCTTGCGGGTCTTATACATAGAAGCGTCCTTTCAGCCGAGTGTTTGCACGTCGAGATATTGTAACGCCCGCCTTGTGCTTTGCTCGCCTAAAGTGTCGGCTCGGCGAACTTGCCATCGTTTTCGACGTCCCGTCCGTCCTCGCGCGCTCGCTCCGCTCGTTGTACCATGGATGCAACTGTGAACCCAAGGAGTCAGCATGCCAATCCGCATTCCAGACGCCCTCCCCGCCGCCGCGCAGCTCGAGAGCGAGAACATCTTCGTCATGACCGAGTATCGTGCTCTGCACCAGGATATTCGTCCGTTGCGGGTGCTGATCCTCAACCTCATGCCCACCAAGATCGCCACCGAGACGCAGATCATGCGCAAGCTCTCCAACACGCCGCTGCAGGTTGAGGTCGACCTGCTGCGCACCAAGACGCATGAGGCCACGCATGTCTCGGCCGGGCATCTCGAGACGTTCTACCGCACGTTCGATGATATTCGCGATATTCACTACGACGGCCTGATCATCACGGGCGCACCCGTCGAGCAGATGCCGTTCGAAGAGGTTGATTACTGGCCCGAGCTCTGCCAGATCATGGACTGGTCCACCACGCACGTGCACTCGACGCTGCACATCTGCTGGGGTGCGCAGGCCGGGCTCTATCATCATTACGGCATCCAGAAGCACGATCTGCCTCATAAGGCGAGCGGCGTGTTCGAGCATCGTCTGGTCAAGCCGCAGAGCCCGCTCGTGCGCGGCTTTGACGACCGATTCTTTGCCGTGCACTCGCGCAACACCGAGGTGCGCCGCGAGGACGTGGAGGCGGTGCCCGAGCTCGAGGTGGTCGCGGTGTCCGACGAGGTGGGGCTCTACATTGTCAAGAGCACCGACAGCCGTCGCTTCTTTGTCTTCGGCCACCCCGAGTACGATACCGACACGCTGCGCCTGGAGTACGAGCGTGATGTAAAGCGCGGCCTGAATCCGCAGGTCCCGGCCCATTACTTTCCCGGCGACGATCCCGCGGCCGAGCCGCTCAACACCTGGCGCAGCCAGGCACAGCTGCTCTATACCAACTGGCTCAACTACTACGTCTACCAGACCACGCCCTACGACTTGGCTCGCGCCGGCGAGGAGCGCTAGGGCGATCGACGCGCACCCGTGCGCCTTCTGCCCAGAGCGCGCGCAGGCCAGGCACCCCACGCTCAGGCTATGTCAACGGCGTTCTATGCCGAGATGATGCGGCCGAGAGGCTGGTCGTGCGCATCGGCCGGCACGCGGTCGACGTGCTGCTCGTTAAAGGCGACGCCCACGACAAGGCAGGCGGGGGAGAGCACGGGCAGATAGCGGTCGTAGCATCCACCGCCATAGCCCAGCCGCATGCCGTGCGCATCAAAGGCAACCAAGGGCACGATCAGCGCATTAAGGTGGCGGGCGGGCACAACGGAAAAGCGCCCGTCATCGATGTCATCTGCGGAGAAGCGACACGTGGGATGAGCGATAAACGGCGCCGTGTTCGCATCGGTCGGGCTCACGGCTCTCATGCATATCTGTTGTCCCCGTGTGGCCGCCTCATCGTGCGCGAGCATGCACGGATAGGCGACGCGCCAGCCCATCTGCTCGGCTGCATGCGCAAATGCTGACGGATCGACCTCCGAGCCAAAAGCGGCGTACACGCCCGCCACGGGCGGATTATGCTGCGAGGCGGCCTGTCTTCTTTGCGTCAGGATCAGATCCGAGAGCTGTCGGCAGATGACGGCGGACTTGCGGGCTCGGATCTCAGCAGGCATGGCGTCGCGACGGGCGAGCACCTGGCCCCTTAGGGCGT
This sequence comes from Collinsella sp. UBA6357, assembly GCA_002437815.1. Lineage (GTDB taxonomy): Bacteria > Actinomycetota > Coriobacteriia > Coriobacteriales > Coriobacteriaceae > Collinsella. Next base: position 78,306 of record DJRP01000034.1, read on the forward strand.
TCTTTTGCGCTGCGATGCTATCCACGGCCGTCTCCCATCAAATCCAAGACCTGCGTACCCACAGAATGATCCCAAAGCCCCTGGCACTTTGGGATCATTTTTTGGTTAAGGTGGTCCCAAAGTGCCAGGGGCTTTGGGACCACTATTTTGGCTAACCGGTGCCAACGGTTGGGCCCAGTTAACTATGTCAACGTTGTGCATTGAGGCGAGTTACCATAGTCTACCTTGGGTTTCGTGAGTAATTTGAAAAATAACAAATCGCAAATCGACGCGTTGCAATGCTGTAACAGCCAGTTTACCGCAGCTAACCATCGTGCTAGATTTGTACCGAAATCGTTTCCGATGCGAAAGGAAAGCCTGCATGTTCAGCATCAATAAAACCCACTCCCTGCTCGTTGCCGCCGGTGCCGTTCTGGGCGTCGTCGTTCCCAAAGCGCTCGCCAGCGAGCCCGCCCGCAAACTTGCCGTCAATACCGTTGCCGCCGGCATGCGCGTCAAGTCGGGCTACCAGGATATCGTCGAGCAGGCCAAGGCTCAGGTCGATGATATCGTCGCCGAGGCCGAGTATCTCAACAACCCGGTCGATGTCGAGGTTGTCGAGGGTGGCAAGGCGGAGTAGCCCGAGGCTCCCGTCCCACCGATAAGCGATTCTGTCGACAGCTGCGACGCCACCGGCCTCGCAGCTGTCTCTCGTTTGACGCAAAGTTGATGCAAAGGAAGCACCCTCTCTATGCAATATTCCATTCAACACGAAGTTCCCGGCCGCATCCGTGCCAAGCTCGCCGGGCGCGTGCCCGAGGCCGATGTCGATGCGCTCACGCGCGTGCTGCTCGCCAGCCCCGTTATCGACAAGGCCACGGTCTATCCGCGCAACGGTTCGGTGGCCGTGAGCTTTGCGCCCGCCTCGCGTGCCGACGTGCTGCAGGTCTTGGCCGCCGTCGACCGCGCACAGGTCGACGAGGCGCGTCGCGATTGCTCCATAGCCCTCGCACCGCGTGCCAACAACCTGCTGCTCGATATCGCCACGCTGCTCGGCGGCCACTTTGCTCGCCGGTGGTTTTTGCCGGCGCCGTTTTCGACCATTTATACCATCTGGAGCTACCGCGGTTTTCTCAAAGCGGCGATCACATCGCTGCTCAACGCGCGCCTCGACGTGCCGGTGCTCGATGCGTCGGCTATCGGCATCTCGTTTCTCAAGCGCGATTGGCGCACCGCCGGTTCCACCATGCTTCTGCTCAACTTGGGCGAGCTGCTCGAGGACTACACACGCGCCCAGTCGCAAAACCAGCTCATCTACTCGCTGCTTGACGTGCCCGACTATGCCCAGCTCATTCCCTGCGGCGACCCGCAGGTGCGCGGGGCCGAGGAGCGCCGCGTGCAGGCGAGCGATCTTAAGGCCGGCGATCTGATCGTGGTGCGCACCGGCATGCCCGTGCCCGTCGACGGTACCGTCGAATGGGGTTGCGCCATGGTCAACCAGTCCACGCTTACCGGCGAGCCGCTCGCTATCGAGCGCACCGTGGGCGACGACGTCTTCGCCGGCACCGCGGTCGAGGACGGCGAGGCCTACGTGCGCGTCAAGGCCGCCGCGACCGATACCAAGCTGCGCTCCATCGTGAGCCTGGTCGAACAATCCGAGTCGCTCAAGTCCGAGACCCTCAGCCGCCGCGAGCACATGGCCGACGCCATCGTGCCGTGGAACTTCCTGCTCGCCGGCGCCGTGTGGCTGCGCACCCGCAGCCTGGTGCGCACGAGTGCCGCGCTGATGGTCGACTACTCATGCGCACTTAAGCTCACCGGCGCGATCAGCGAGCTTACGGCCATGAGCCAGAGCGCGCGGGAGGGCTTTACCGTCAAGGGCTCCAAGCACTTTGAGTCTTTTGCCCATGCCGACACCATCGTCTTCGACAAGACCGGCACGCTCACGGCCGCCGCGCCGCACGTGTCCCAGGTGTTGAGCTATGAGGGCTGGGACCGTGTCGAGGTGCTGCGCTTTGCCGCCTGCCTCGAGGAGCATTTTCCGCATCCCGTCGCCCGCGCCGTGGTCAATGCTGCAGCTCACGAGGGGCTGGAGCATCGCGAACGCCATGCCGAAGTCGAATACCTGGTGGCGCACGGCATCGCCAGCTCGCTCGACGGCAAGCGCTGTGTGATCGGCTCGGAGCACTTTGTGGTCGAGGACGAGCATGTGACGATCGCCGATGACGTTAAGGAGCAGATCGCGCAGCAGATGGACGGCCTGTCCAAGCTGTATCTGGCGGTTGACGGCAAACTCGTGGGCGTCATAGGCATCGAGGACCCGCTCAAGCCAGGCGTGCCCGAGGCCCTGGCCGAGCTGCGTCGCCTGGGCTTCGAGCATATCGTCATGCTGACCGGCGACAATGCCAACGCCGCCGCCCGCATCGCGGGACGCGCCGGCATCGACGAGTTCCGCGCCGACCTGCTGCCCGAGGACAAGCACACGGTCGTCGAGGAGATGCGTGCCGCCGGGCGCCGCGTGGTCATGGTGGGTGACGGTGTCAACGACTCGCCGGCCCTCTCCGCGACCAACGTGGGCGTGGCCATGGGCAGCGGCACGGCGATCGCCAAGGAGGTCGCCGACATCACTCTGACCGATGGCGATCTGACCTCGTTGGTGGTGCTGCGCCGCCTGTCTATGGGGCTCGAGGAGCGCATGGACGCCTCGTTTACCGAGGTTATCGCTCTTAACTCGCTGCTGCTCGCCGGTGGCGTGACCGGGCTGATAGCCCCGCAGGTGAGCTCGTTTGTCCACAACGGCTCCACCGTGTTCCTGAGCGCCCGCAACGCCCGCGCCTACCAAGTTCGCTAACCAAAAATGGTCCAAAAGTGCCAGGGGCTTTTGGACCATTTTTCTTGAGGTGTTTTAGCCGAGCAGGTCGACCACGTTAAAGCCGGCGCCGCTCTTGTCGATCACATCGCGACCGCCAAAGACGCAGGTCGGTGACGTATCGGCGATGCGCGATACCTCGGCCCCCAGCGATCGCAGCCGCTCGGGCGTGGTGGTCAGCATCTCGGCCCGGCGTGTCTCGCGGTAGCGCGGATCGAGCTTGGCCAGATACGCCGTGTTGCGGCGCTTGGTGAGCGCGTAGGGCTTCACGGGTGCGTCGATACCGCTCACGCAGCTCACGATAAAGCCCTCAAATGCCGCGTCGTCGGGCTCAAAACCGCTCAGCCATGTGCCGGCACCCTCGATGCGCGCGAGCGACGGATCGATACCCGGATCGCGATAGGTGTAGAACGCGGCCTGGCGCTCGCCTGCCGCGCGGAAGCCGCAGCCGTATGCTCCGCCCTTGACGCGAATCTCGTTCCACAGATAGTCGTAGCTGAGCGCATTGGCCGCGACGCCCCAGGCGCCCGTGATCTTGATTCCCAGCTTGCGCGGGTCGCAGGCGCGCGCGGCAAAGCAGATGTCGCTTGGAATCACAAAGGCCTCGTGACGATCGCGGGGCTCCGGTATCACCAGGCCCGCAACCGCGGCATCGACGCCCGCAGCCGCGCCGCCGCCTGCAACGGTATCCGTGCCGCCGCAGCCCGCGCTCAGGCCCAGGTCGCCGGCCGCTTTCCAATACGTCACATAGTCCTCATCGCTGCCGGTAAAGCTCGCCGTGCAGCTGCTTGCGCTAAACACGCGGCCCGCCAGCTCGGTCAGCTTGGCGCGCAGGTCCTCGATGCGCTCATCAAAGTGCTCGAGCAGATCGCGCAGGAACAGATAGAAGTCCACGCCCGAAAGTTGCTCGCGCACCACCGCGGCGGGCGAGGTGTAGCTCATCGCGCGCGCCAACGCCGCCGAGTGACCGTTGTTGATAAAGCCCTGTTCAAGGCCGATGCGCATCTGCGTAAGCACGTCGCGCACGCGGTCGGCGTCGGCCTGGGCAAACAGGGTACTCGACCACACCTCGCGCGGCAGGCTCGCCAGCGCGTCGATCTTCTCGGACAGGGCGCCGGCGCTCGCGAGCAGATAGGGCCGTGCGCCATCGGGCTCGGGTTGTGTCATGACCTCGGTTGTAAAGCTCAAAAAGCCCAGCTTGCCGGCAATCAGATTGTCGAGTTCGTCGGCTGTGTGCTCGCGCGTGGGCAGCTGCTTGAGCAGACGGCAGAGGATCGTCACGTAGGGCAGCTCGTCAAAGGCAAGGCCCGAAAGATCGAAATACTGCATGGCGTAGGCCAGGCGGTTGGTGGGAATGTCGTGACGCAGGCAGGGCAGCGGAGTGGTCGTGTCCAGGACGAGCGGGGCTTCGGGGGCCATCTCGCCGATATCGCTCACGCGCAGGCGCGGCAGCGTGGCTTTGGCCTCGGGTGTGTCTTCGGCCTCCTGAGCGCGGCGCAGCTCGGCGGTGCGGGCCAGTACGTCGACAAGCTGCTCATCGCTCATGGCGTCGCGCGTTGCCGTAAGTTCGGCGGTTTCGGCCGAAACCTCGCCGGCGGCCGGCTCGACCGGCACCAGCTCCACAAGCGCGCTATGGTTGTTGTCGAGCACCAGCTCGCGCAGCAGATCCTCAAAGTAGGTGCCGTCGAGCTCGCGGCGCACCTCCTCGTAGACCGGGCCGTATTTGAGCGCGAGCGTTGCGGCGTTATCGTCATACAGCCAGGTCGAAAGCGCGTCGCAGGCGATCGCCACGCCGTCGGCCACGCCGTAGTCGCGCTGGCGCAGGTCGTATTCGTTGCTGCTGATGATGGCTTCGAGGCGCTCGCGCGGAATGCCCTGCTCGCACAGGCGACGGCATTCGTGCTCAACCACACGACGCAGTTCGCGCGCCGCGTCGGGTTGCGCGTTTTGCAGGATGATGAGCTCGTAGGGCTGCAGACACTCCGCGGCGGTGTAGCTCGCCACGTTGCCGCCGAGCCCTGCGGCCAGGATCGCCTTCTTGACGGGCGACTCGTTGGAGCCCAACAGCGCCTCGAACAGGATATCGGCCGCGATGGTGCGCTTGCGGTCGAGCGCATTGCCCAGCACATAGCCCAGGCCCACCTGGGCGTTTTCGGGCGTGGTGGCCATCTCTACGCGGCGGTACTCGCAGGCCACGGGAGCCTGGAGCCCCAGCGGGTTGGGAGCGAGCGCGGCCGGATCCTCGCCGGCGGCACGCGCAGCCTGCATGCGGCGGCTTGCGGCGCTCGACTGCGACAGGTAGCGCTCGTCCAAAAACGCAAGGGCACGGTCGATGTCCAGGTTGCCGTAGAGTGTTATATAAGCGTTGGAGGGGTTGTAGTGGCGCGCGTGCGTGTCCAGGAAGCGCTCGTAGGTGAGCTGCGGAATCACGCGCGGGTCGCCGCCGCTCTCAAACGCATAGGCGGTATCGGGGTACAGCGCGGCGTTGACGGCGTCGTCGAGTACGCTCATGGGGTCGGACAGGGCGCCCTTCATCTCGTTGAACACTACGCCGTTATAACGCAGCGTGCCCGCTCGCAGATCGGCGGGGGAGGGGGCGTTCGCACCGTCCGTCCCGTTTGCATCCGCCGTATCGTCGGTCTTGCCGCCCGTGGGCAAATCGAGCTCGTAGTGCCAGCCCTCCTGCTCAAAAATGGTGCGTTTGGTATAGATGGCCGGGTTGAACACGGCATCCAGATACACGTCCATCAGGTTGTAGAGATCCTGCTCGTTGGTGGTGGCAACGGGATAGATCGTCTTGTCGGGGTAGGTCATGGCGTTCAAAAACGTCTGCATGGAGCTCTTGATCAGATCGACAAACGGCTCCTTGACCGGAAACTTGGCCGAGCCGCACAGCACCGAGTGCTCAAGGATGTGAAACACGCCGGTCGAATCGGCCGGCGGCGTCTTAAAGCCGATGGCAAAGGCCTTGTTGTCGTCGGCGCAGGCCAGATAAAGCAGACGCGCGCCCGAGGCCCGATGGCGCAGCACGTAGGCGTCGCAATCAAGCTCCTCTACCGTCTCGCGGCGTTCGACGTCAAAGCCGTGGCAGGTGGTGCCGGGTTGCAGCAGTGCGGCCACGGCAGCGCGCGGGTCGGCGTGGGCGGCGGCACCTTCGACCGAGTTTTTTGTCTCGGCGGTGATGGGATCGTTCATGTGTCTCCTCAACAGATAAAGCAGCTACCATGAGCAGCCAAAAAGTCAGACCTCGTTACTATACCCATAAGCGCTCATGTTCTCGTTCCATGTCCCTCTGTCTCTCTGTCATCTCTCTGTCATCTCTATGAGAGAACATAGAGAGAGCATGAGAGACAACAGAGAGACAAGACGCGCCAAAAGGCCAAAGATGCCGATCGAATTACCCGGACAGGCTATCCCAGAAGAAGCGAAACTTCCCTTCAATCGCGGGCGCCCACTCGGCACAAAGTCATGCGAGCGGGTATAGTAGTCGTAACTATGCAACGATACGGGCCGCATCTCTGCGGCCCACCCCGCAGCCGCGTCGCCCGCGGCACAAGGAGAGCAAGATGGCAGAGCTACAGATCAAGCCGGGGACCAAACTCCAGGTGGCATTCGATGTGCCTATGGGTCAGAAGACCGACTTCAACATGCTCGCTACCTATAAGGACGCGCTCGACGAGGCATACTTTTTGATCAGCGTGCCCATGCTTGCCGGCAAGCCGCTGCTGCTGGACGAGAACCAAAAGCTCCTGATGCAATATTCCGTGGGCGAAAACACGTTTGTGCTGGCGGGGTACCCCGAGTCAGTTATCAAAAAGGGCGTGCGAACCTTTTGGAAAATGCGCAAGGTGGCCGAGCAGCGCAGCTTTGTCAAACGTCGCGACGAACGTTTCAAGGTGTCGATGCGCCTGACCTACCTGCGCGACAACGCTGCCAGCCCCGAGCCCGAGGATGCCATGACCATCGACGTCTCGGCCGGCGGTCTGGCAATCTATCTTAACGACTATCCCGATGTGGGCGAGGCCCTGGCCGTGCAGATGCCCGCGATCCGCCTGCAGGGTGAGCGCCACGAGCTGCCCGAGCAGCTGGGCATCGTGTGCTGGATCCGCCAGGCGCCCAAGGGCAGCCTCTATCGCAACGTGTGCGGCCTGCAGTTTCGCTATGCCGACGATCTGGAACGCGAGACGGTCAAAGAGTACGTGGGCTACGTGCGCGCCAAGTATAAGATCTGATCGACATGGCACTGTTCAACCGCAACAAAGACGCCGGTGAGGCGGAGGATCTCGTCGAGGATTCGGCTGAAAACGCGGCCGAGGGCGCTCCTGCTGGTAAGACCAAGCGTTTTCGCAAACCCAAGAAGCGCAAGACCCGCCGCGATCGTCACGGCGTCGTGCGCATCGAGGATCTTGAGCAAGCGCTTGCCGACCAAGACCCCGACGACATCGATCCCGATGCCATCGTCTCCATGTACATGCCCAAGCGCCGTATGGAGCGTATCGGCGCGGCGCTGCTGCGCATGGACAAGCTGCAAAAAGCGCTCGTGGCGCTGGCGCTGGTCTTTGGCGTGCTGTTTGCCATGTCGTTTATGCAAGAGAACATGGGCAACTTCACCATCAACCTCAACCGCCTGGAGCTTTTCCGTCGCGGCGTGGCCATTGCCGACAACGGAGACTTTCACAACGCCACCGCCCGCTTGGCCGCCGACGCCGTGAGCGACGGCACCAATATCGCGGCCGAAGATCTGCCCGACAACCTGGACAGCATCGATGGTAGCCATAACGGCAAAAACTACGTCGCCTACACCTTCTATATCCGCAACGCGGGCAAGACCGATCTGGATTACAGCGCCAAGCTCAGGATCGTAAGCGCGAGCAAGGGTGTCGAGAAGGCCGCGCGCGTGCGCATCTATCGCAACGGCGAACCCACTACCTATGCCGCGGTGGCATCCGATGGCAACCCCGAGCCCAACACCGAGCCGTTCGAGGGCAAAAAGGTGGTCACGACCGTCGAGGACAAGAATTTTCGCGTGGGCGATGTGGACAAGTACACGGTGGTCATCTGGCTCGATGGCGACGACCCGGAGTGCGTCGACAGCATCATCGGCGGCGCGGTGGAGTTTGGCTTTGACTTTGATTCCAGCGAGACCGACGACACAAGCCTCTTTGTCAAGTTTGTGCAGGATATCGCCGATACCCTTACCGGCAGCGACCCCATCAGCGCAAGCGGCAACGACGCGCCCGACTATTACCAAAAGCACAGCGTGACGTGGAGCAACCGTCGCAACCAGACCGATAGCCCCACGGGGGACGGGGACAAGTAGCGGGATTTTCGGCTGAGCGCGCATTTCGCGGCAAAATCGTGAACAGATGCATGTTTAAGAGCGGTGCGAACGGCCTTTTTTCAAAGTGATAGGCAAAATCCGAATCGCTCGAGTATGAATACGTTCGGTGCGCTCGCGACCTGCGCTTTTATGGATTCGAATGATGGATATACTCACCGTTTCCAAATTTTGCCTATCACTTTGGGAAAACTGGGGGTAAACCGGCCCTAATCGTTGAGCTCCATCTGCGCAAAGATGCTCGCGGCAAAATGGTCGAGCATGTTGTTGATGATGAGCGCGCTCCAAATAGCAAACAACGAGTCGTGAATCCAAAAATAGTAGATACAACTACCAAAAATGATAGGTATACCTACCAAAAATAGTAGATACAGCTACCAAAATTGGTAGATACGCTGCTTCAGACTTTAGGCGGCAAAGGTATGTAGAACCATATATAGAAGATATACTGGGTATATACGGAATAGCTTCAAGTTGATTGTTTGATGGTCGATTTATGCTCAGGAGAGAGGAGCAAGCTATGTCGACGAGTGCGCTTATGAGCATCAAACTCGATGCGGAGGAAAAAGCGATGTTCGCCGCCAATGCCGAGGCGCTTGGCCTGACGCCTTCTGCCGCGGTGAAAGTATTTATCCGTCAATTCAACGAGTATCGTGGGTTCCCGTTCGATGTAAGGCGCTTTCCAAAACTGAATCCCGACTACAAAGTTCCCACGGCAAAAATGATCGATGGTCGCCCCGTTATGCCCGAATCGTGGCTGGAGGATGACGATGACGATGACGAGTTTCTCTAGACGCCCTGTCCCCGGCGATGTTTGGAAACTTGAGTTTGCATTCGAGGAAGATCCATCGATAAGCAAAAAGCGTCCCGTGGTAGTGGCGGTTGTCGAGGAGTCGAACGGCCGTGCGGTCGTTGTGAAGGTGACGGGGCACGGTCCGAGACGGGAGTTTCCCGGTGAGATCAAATTGAGAGATTGGGAAGGAGCCGGGCTGTCCAAGCCTTCTACGGTGCGGTGTTCCAAATGTTTGGCGGTCGATCTGAGCGCCTTCGAGATCGCACAGTACTACGGACATCTCTCCCATACTGATGAAGAGCAGGTGTTTGGAGCGCTTCGGGAGATTGGGCTACTGGGATAAAGAGGAAGCGTAGATGCAATTGAATGAGTAGCTCGCACCATCCGGGCTATTCTCTTCTTTCGTTATCCGTTATTGCTCATGTTTTCTACCCGCTCAATCATGTGCAAGGCGGATCCCGTAGCTCCACCAGCTCTACCGCGCGCTCCGGGGTAATGCAGGCCTTGGGCATGCGCTCGAGCATTCCGCGGTCATTGGTAACGATGTGGTCGGCGTTTGCCGTGTTCGCGGCGGCGACGATTAGGTTATCTTCAAAATCGTCGAATCGGCTGCGCATCATGCGCGCAAGCTCACATTCGCCGAGCGAGAGCCGGTTGCTGTTGCCGCTTTTCTTAAGGACGGGGTCGATGCGGACATTGAGTTGAGCTGTTGCTGCCCCCATGTCATCACCTGCTATACGTATAGCAAACTATTGAATACACGGTAGCACGATATGGGGCATTCTCATCGTGACGGTCCCTGCCCCGCCGGCGACCAAGTCCGATCGGGTGAAATACTGGCTATCTTTATGAGCTGCTCAGATCGAGCGTGCGAGATTGCTCCTGCAGCAAAACCGCCCAAGGACTCCTATTGTCAGACTTAGCTACGCCCAAAGTGCCTTTTATCTGCGTGAACGGTGACCGTTGGCCCGAAATCTTACGATTGACTTAACCCGATTATGATATTGTCTTAAGTATTCATGAGGGGTGTCACTCTCCTCAAATTTGATCGCTCGTTTTTGCGCGCGCGTCCGTAGAGTGACAGGGGATAGAGAAAGGATCCGCTATGGATACCAAGGCACTTAAAAAGCAGATGGGTGCCGCCATCGCCATGGTGCTGGTCGCAGCCGTCGCATTGGGCAGCGCCACGTTCGCCTGGTTTGTGACGAACAACAAGGTCGACGCGACGACGTCCACGATCAGCGCCCAGTCGAACGCGGCGTTTATGTATATTCGCGAGAAGACAACGGATGGAAAAGACTCGACTACCGCCACATCGACCGTTGACTCCGCTGTTAACGATAAAGCTCTTTACCCGGCGCACTGGGCGCTTGAGAGTGAAAGCGGCAGTGGCGAGGGCAAGCATTACGCTACGGCTGGTAAGTTCTATACAGCTTTTGGTACGGATGCTAACGATGGCGCTATGAAGGGCGCCTCGATCGTCATTCCAGAATCCGGTGCCCCTGACGAGGCCGTCACTGGGCAGTATGCTGTCAAGAACACTTTCCGTATTGGCTCCAAGGGCTCGACCCTGAAGGACCTCGTTGTGGCGAGCGCCTCTTTGGGTACTGAGGGTAATTCTCAGTTCGATAAGTCGCTGCGTGTTCTTGTGAAGTCTGGAGATAACTGGGTGCTATGTGGATATAAGGATCAGGACAATTCCTTTACCATCCTCGGTGCCTCGAATAACACGAACAAGATCGCCGATAAGGTTGATGGCGATGAGGATGCGAAGGAGGTTGTTGTGGATATGTATATCTTCTATGACGGCGATGAGACCGACGCGATCTATACCAACAACCTTTCCAACCTTAAGAGTGCTGCAAAGGCCATTACGGTTAACTTCTCTGCGACTTCCGAAGCCAAGAACTCGTAAACAAAGTGTGAAACGGGGCGGGGGAGAAATCCCCCGCTTTTTTCTTCTAGAAAGGGGATGACCAGTGAATATTAAGCAAATGAAGCGCCAGCTGGCCATCGCTAGCCTTTCGGTAGTCATGGCCGGGTTCGCACTTGCTTCGGCAACGTACGCTTGGTTCGTTAGCAACACCAAGGTCGATGCTACTTCAAGTTCCATCAGCGCTCAGGCGAACGGTATGGTGCTCCAGATCGTTAAAGAGGGAGATCCTATTCACGACGGCGGTGATCATCGAACCTCAGCGACGGTTGCCGGCCACGAGATCAGCCCCTCTTCGACTAACGATGCGTCCGGTTGGTATGTTCCTGCTTCGTGGAGCGGCACGGACGTGAACGGCTATCAGAAGGTGCAGATTAAAGACCCTCTGGAGGGAAATTACTCGCTCAAGGGTAGCACCGATGAGTTCTATGCCTATACCCTTGCAAGCTACACGCTCTACACCATCACGCAAACGGGCGAGGCAGATGTCTATCTCGATGGCGCCGAGGGCGAAAATGCGCTTGTCATTACGCCGTCAAAGGGCGCATCGACGGACTGGTTCAATAAGATCAAAGGCAGCCTGCGCGTTGGCATCATGATCGATGGTGATCTCAAGCTCGTGTATGCACCCATTGAACCAACGGGTCACGGCAACGATTCGAGTCCGACCGAGGGCTGGAGTTGCGTTAATCCGAACGACGCTTCCCTTTCGCAGACCATGACGCCGTCTTATGCATACCTTTCTGGAAGCAATTACGTAGATAAAAGTGGCAGGCATTGGGCTGCGACTAAATCGGGTGAAACCTACGTAAAGCCGGCGGAGAACCCCGCAAAACTCGCGCGTGTGGGCTATGAAGGTACAAATTTCAAGGTCGTTATGTGGATGGAAGGCACAACGGAGGCTTGTCAAAACATGTCAGGTCTCGATACGGGTGTCGATGCCCCAACGTTCGCTGTGACACTCAATCTTGTCGGCGTTGTGCCGGATTCAAACTAAGTCCTCTTTGTCTTACGCTGGCGGCTTCACGGATGGGTTCATATCCTCAACGGGTATGGACCCGTTTTTATGTCCTATCAATACTCAGATTGGCATGGCGAAAGCAGCTTAACTTTTGTCCCGTTGTGATTCCGAATTGGCGAAAACCTGATACTAAATCTAAGAAATGGAATGCTTCGCTGAGGGGAGGGACTGAAATGGGTAGTGACTTCAATCGCCGTATCGTATTGATTTTGGTAGAAGCCGCATGGGTTTTTATCTTATTCGGCTTGCCTGCAGTATTGATTTTTGGCAAAGTAACGAACTCGCTTGCTTTGTAAGCTTGTGGGCAAGGGCCCAACGTATTGGGAGATACGTTGGGCCCTGGTTTGTTCAATAGTGATTACAGCCCGTAGACCTCGACCATGGCTTCGCCGATGCGGTGGGGCACACCGGTCACAAGGGCATTACCCATGCAGAAAGCCCTGTGGCCGTCGGTCATACCGGTGTCGGTCCAACCCTTGGGGAACCCTTGGAGCTGGTCGAGCTCGTCGGGCACCAGACGGCGGTAACGGCCGTCTGGGCACTTGATGACGTGTTTGAAGCGACTGGCGCCTCGACCGCCCTCGCCGGTGAGAATGGTGCGGCTTGGTTTGTCGGTGCTGTCGGGGAAGCTCATCGCGCCTTCGGAATACGTGTACGTAAAGCCGGTCTTTTTGTTGGTACGTTCCTCGCGCTTGGCGCCCTTGAGATAACGCCAGTCGGGTAGCTTCTCATCCTCGATGTAGAACTGCTCCGGCACCTCGGACTCGTTGACCAACACGTCTCCCAAAGTCTTCCGCTCGCCGTGGTAGTCCTCGACGAAATTGCATGTCAACACGTGGCAACCTTGCATGACGCCGGCATTTTCGAACTGCGAGACCTTCTGCCCGACACCAAAGTGGGTCGAGTTCTCATAAGGGCCAGGCAGAACGTCAAGCTCGTCGAATTCGTCGGGGTAGAGCGCCGGGAAGGCCTTCGCCATGACACCGTTCTTCATGCGCTCGGCGAGGTCGACCTCGCCTGCATCCTTCTCGCAGAAGATGTAGACGCGCTTGCGGCGCTGTGGGAATCCGTACTCGGCGGAATTCACGACGCGCCACTCGACGGTGTAGCCCTGGTCGGCGAGGCAACTCAGAATAATCGCGAAATCGCGGCCGCGCTGCGACGCGGGGGATTTGAGCAGACGGTCGACGTTCTCGAAGAGGCCGAAGCGCGGGCCTTTCATCTCGAGGAAGTGGTAGATGTCCCACCAAAGGACGCCCTTCTTGCCCTCGATGCCATGCGCCTGGTTGAGCGGGCGCGCCACGGAGTAGTCCTGGCAGGGAAAGCCGCCCACGACCATGTCGACCTCGGGGATCTTGCGCTCGCCGGCTTCCTCCTGCTCGAGCACCTTGTTGATGTCTTCGTTGACCACGGAGCCCGCGCCAAAGCGACTCTCGTAGCAACGGGCGGCAAACTGTCGGGTTTTGGTTCCGGGCGGCTCCCATTGGTTCGCCCAGATGGTCGTGAAGGGGCCTGCGGGCTTCATGTAGAACTCGGGACGCTCGGGGTTCGCGTAGCCCTCGAGGCCCAGACGGAACCCGCCTACGCCCGCGAAGAGCTCGGCTACCTTGATCTCAGACACGTTTCTCCAATCGCTGCTGTGTCCGGGTGTAATGCGCAAACAACAATAGCCGATCGTTAGGACAATATTCAAGGCTTGATTTGGGCCTGACGCAGATTGGGGCGAGCTACCATGAAATAAAGGCCCCGATCTGTTAGGAGGTCGTTATGTCAAGCGGTCATCGGGACTTCAAACGCATGCTGCACGAGACCGATTTTTCTGATCCGTTGAGCATCGAGCGCTATGCGAGTCATCTTGACGGCATGTCGTTTCGCGACATCCTTAGTTTGGGGATAGCCCCTGAGGGTCAGGTTGCTCCCAAAGATTTTGGCTCTAAGCGCTATAAAGGCGGCATGGGGAATCTTATCGAAGAGCGTTACTTTGGCTATAAATCCAACAATGATGATCGCCCCGACTTTCCTGAGGCGGGCGTGGAGCTTAAGGCAACTTGTTTCGACACGCGCAAAGATGGTCGTAAATCTGCCGGGGAGCGCCTTGTGCTCACGATGATTCCCTATGATCGACCGGTTTCGGCTGAGTATGACCGATCGCATCTCAAGTCTAAGCTCAGCAATATCCTGTTAATCTACTATGGCCGAGACCGCTCTATCGACAAATATGACCAGCGAATCGAGCGTGCCGTGCTCGTTCGCTTACCTGAGGATGATATGAAGATCATTCGCGCGGATTACGAGAAGATTATCTCGTATGTGCAGGACGGTCGCGCCGATGAACTTTCCGAGGGCATGACGACGTATTTGGGCGCATGCACTAAGGGCGCGTCCGAGGCAACCATGTGGGCGGACCAGTACTATGCGTATTTGAACCCAAAGACGGGTGAACCCGAATATCGTCTGGCCAAACGCCGCGCCTTTTCGCTCAAACGCTCGTATATGGACTATGTGCTTCATACCTACGTTCTGGGCGCGCCACGCGTGGGGGAGGCTATCGTTCGTGGCAATCAGGCTGCAAACGATTTTGAACAGTATGTCACAGGGCTTATCAAACGCCATTACGGAGAGACCGACCGTCAGATCGCCGAACAGTACAACGTCGAATATACGGGCAATAAAGCGCAATGGACGACGCTCGTCTATCGGATGCTTGGGGTCAAAGGCAATATGGCAGAGGAGTTCGTTAAGGCGGGCATCACCGTTCGCGTGGCACGTGTGATGCTAGGCGGGCATCTGAAGGAATCGATGTCGTTTGCGCCCTTTGAATTCAAAGAGCTTGTGCTGGAGAGCTGGGAAACGTCACCTTTCCATGTATATCTTGAAACGTCGCGTTTCTTCTTTGTGTTGTTTCGCATGTGCTCGGATGGCGAGTATCGACTGGACCGCTGTCTCTTTTGGTCGATGCCCGAGAAGGTAATTGAGGGTCCCGCAAAAGCATGCTGGGAGGACGCTCGGAGGGTGATTAGAGAGGGGGTCATCCTTAAGAAGAAGATTGATTCCAAGGGCAAGGTTACGTTTTCGAACAATCTTCCTGGTGGGTTAGACAATCCGGTCGTCCATGTTCGGCCTCATGCAAAAAAGGCCGCATATCGCTTTGTGGACGGCAGCGAGATCGGAAACGTTTCGCGCGATGCTTCAGAACTGCCTGACGGTCGTTGGATGACTAAGCAATCGTTCTGGTTCAACCGGAGCTATCTAGAGAAAATTCTATGCCTCTGACCTGTTTATACTCGATTTTCGAGAAATGGTAAGAGGATAACTACAGAATGGAGTGTGTGCTCAAGGCATAAAACCAGCAGAGGTCTCCAGAAGTCTGCTGGGGCTGAATGCTACTTCGCCCATTCGTAATTCCTATTCAAGAGCTCGCAAGTCTTTTCGGGCATGGGCTCGTCGAGCGCATCGCAAAATGATTGGAAGTCTTGTGGCGAAAGATATGTCGTGCTTTGTGTCGTGGGACGGCGAAGCTCAAAGGGAAAACCGCCGTATTCGTTGAACATGTGGACAAAAATTTTGATTGCGGCGGAAGGTGTCAGCCCAAGGGCTTCCGTATTCCTTTGAAAAAGCCTCTTTCTCTTCGACGGTGATCTTGGTGTTAAGCGAAGTCGTTACAGTTGCCATGTTCCTCCAATCCTTGTCTAAAGGCATGTCGGTCAAGGGTGGCCGGCACGGTGTTACGCTCTCAGCGCTCCGATGGGAAACACGTATACATCATGTTCTGCGTCATAGCGACAGAATGGTGAGGTTGCGGTGATGACCGCACAAAACTCAGGCTGGGGATTACGTGCCGCTGGATTCAGGGCGATCTTGTGTCGCAGCCGCTCGATGTTGGCTATACCGTCGGTCACTTTGGATTCGCCGAGTTTGATCTCTATCGCCGCCCAACGGCCATCGGTTAGTTCAATGATGACGTCAACCTCTAGACCGTCCGAATCACCATAATAATGGAGCGAACCTGGATATGAACCGGGCAAGCAAGCAGCGTAAACGCCCAGATCGTGAATGCAGAGAGATTCGAAGAGCAATCCAAAAGTCTGACCGTCTTCAAGGAGTCTCCCGGGATTCAATCCGAGCGCGGCGGCCGGAATGGAAGGGTCGGCAAAATAACGCTTTGGCTTGGTTCGAAGGCGCGACTTGGCCCGAACGGGAGCGTCCCAGCCGGGCAGATTGACGATAGCGTACATGCTTTCGAGCAAGTCAAGATAAAAAGACACAGTTGATGTTGCCGGTTGAGCGTCCTTGTCGCCGAGCGACGCATCTGCCGCGATAGTGCCAAGCGTCGCGGAAGTGGCAACATTGCGCGCAAGCGAGGAAACGACACGCCGAGCTGTGGAAGAGCTGCCTCCCTTTTGGGGGATGCTGACTTTGTACATGGCATCGAGATATTGGTTGACGACCTCTGCGGCCATTTGGGGGGTCTCGCCAACAAGAGCGGGCCATCCTCCACGGCAAATCGCGTCGGCGAGTGTTGAGAGCGATCCCGTATAGATAGAAGGTTCGAAGGAGCCGGCAAATAGGTCCGCTAACGAGACCGACCCGGTTGAGATGCCTTGTTCCCAAAGCGTCATGGTGCTCATATCCAGCCGCGCGATGAGACCGGCGCCGCTATGCGTGATAGAGTCTTTTGCCGGCGTCGATGAACCAGTAAGGATAAATGCGCCTTTCTCTCCACCGGCTGCGTCGACGGCACGGCGAGTAGCATCCCAAGTCGCAGGCACTTCTTGCCATTCGTCGATGACATGTGGCTTGGTGCCTTGGAGGGCGAGCGAGGGATCAGCATCGGCCAATACCTTGATATTGGGGTCATCAAGGTGGACGACGCTCTCGCCAAATGCGAGCGCGGTCCATGATTTTCCGCACCATTTTGTGCCCCTGATCTCAACAGCCCCAAAGATGTGCAGCAACTTTTGCAGGCGCTCGTCCAAAACTCGCGGACGATATGATGCTGGCTTTTCGGAACCATAGGATGTCACAGTAATCCACCTACCAGTGCATACTCGATTTTCGAGGGAATCCATGCTCGATTTTCGAGAAATCGAGCATGCGAACAAGAGGTACTTATCGCCGTCGTTGGTCTCTTTGCTTGCCGAGCGGCAATACGTTTTACATGGGATATGACTTAGATAGGTAGATGTATGCTTGTTTGACTGATTGCCGACAGGTGGCCAAATGAAAAGCGAGGTCTCTATGAAATACACCGTGGTGTGCGTGGGTAAGCTCAAGGAGCGCTTTTGGAAGGACGCCTGCGCGGAGTACATCAAGCGCCTGGGGGCATATGCCAAGGTTGAGATGCGCGAGGTTGCCGATATCGACCCCGCTAAGGCGGGCGGTGTGGATGCGGCGCGCAACCGCGAGGGGGCTGAAATCTTAGCAGCCCTATCGCCGCGAACGCATGTGATCCTGCTGGCGATCGAGGGCAGGGAACGTTCGAGTGAGGAGTTCTCGGCTCGACTGGACGATCTTATGTTGCGTGGAAACAGCGATATCGCCTTTGTGATCGGCGGCTCGGACGGTGTGAGCGACGATGTTCGCGCGCGTGCCGACGAAACGCTCAGCTTTGGTCGCATTACCCTGCCGCACAACCTGGCGCGCGTGGTGCTGCTGGAACAGGTCTATCGCGCCTGTAAAATCTCGCGCGGAGAGCCCTATCACAAGTAACAGAACCTACCATGGGGGACAGGTTTTTAGCACGCTTAAGTTGAGGAGACGGATCGATATGAAGATCGGCTTTATCGGGTTTGGCAACATAGCAAGTGCCATGGCGGATGGATGGATCGCCGCGGGCGTGCCGGCTGGGGATCTTTGCGCTTGCGCGGGCCATTTTGATGCCCTGAAGACGCGCTGCGAGGCACGCGGCATGGTGGCTTGCGAGGACCCGGCCACCGTGGTCGCTGCAAGCGATATCGTGGTTGCGGCCGTCAAACCCTATCTGATCGAGAAGGTGTTTGCGCCGTTGGCCCCGGCTCTGACGGACAAGATCGTGCTTTCGGTCGCTTGGGGCTGGGACAGCGCCAAATGGGATGCCGCGTTGCCTGGCGTGGCACATATCTCCACGGTTCCCAACACGCCCGTCTCTGTGGGGGAGGGTGTTATCGCCTGCGAGAAAGCATCGACGCTTAATGATGCCCAGCGTGTCAGCGTGATCGGGCTGCTCGATAAGCTCGGTACCGTGGTGGAGCTCGATAGCAACCTGCTGTTTGTGGGCGGTACGATGGGCGGTTGCGCTCCCGCTTTTGTTGCCATGGCGATCGAGGCCCTGGGCGATGCGGCCGTCAAGCACGGTATTCCGCGTGCGGATGCTTATAAGATTGTGAGCCAGATGGTGCTGGGGACGGCGAAGTTGCAGCTTGCGACGGGTACGCACCCCGCGGCCATGAAGGACGCCGTGTGCTCGCCCGGCGGCGCTACCATTAAGGGCGTCGTGGCGCTCGAAGACGCCGGATTGCGCAGCGCATTGGTCAAAGCCATCGATGCAACGCTGGAATAAGGCGCCCTCGGGACGATCCTGGCTCTTTTTACGCCGTGTTTCGATGGGTGTCGAAACGCTCTATCCAAAAAGTGCCGATCGTGAGTTATGCCACTGTTTTAGTGACAGGGCAAATGGGCCAAATTCAGCTATCAGGGCCCGTCGCGTTCCATTGCGAGCATGGGCGGGCTCTATGTAATTCAACAAAATATTTAAAAATGTGGAATTGCGTGGTCAGCCTAATGGCTGACAGTGACAAAAATAATGCAACTAAAAAGCTAGGATAACTCACGAACGGCACTTTTTGGATATGCGCCCAGATGCACTCAGATGTAGGCGGCAAAAAATCGGTGTTGAAGACAAAAAATGGGGGCAGAAGCGCTTGCGGCGCTTCTGCCCCCATCCGTAGATGTGGCTAATCCCAGAAACCGTCTTCTTCGTCATCGGTTTTGGGGCCGCGGTCGACGTACATCTTGTGCGTGCGCTTCTCCGTGATAAATGCGATCAGCGCAAAGAGCAAAATGCCGCCGACAAATAGCACCGCAAAGCCCGCGCGGGTGCCAAACAAATAGGAAAAAAGTGCGTCCATGGGTGCCTTCTTGCCGTCTCAAGTTGGGTCGTAAACGTTCATAAGTATATACTTGCCCATGCATGTACACGTTTGCAACCTCAATGCATACCGCCGGAGGTACCAATGCTTGATATCAAGTTTGTCCGCGAGAACCCCGACGCGGTCGACGCCGCCATGGCCAACCGCCAGACCTCGTGGGATCGCGAGAAGTTCTTTGCGCTCGACGACGAGCGCCGCTCCGTCATCACCGAGGTCGAGGAGCTCCAGGCCACGCGCAACGCCGAGTCCAAGAAGATCGGCGCCCTTATGAAGGAGGGCAAGAAGGACGAGGCCGAGGCCGCCAAGGAGGCCGTCCGCAAGGTCAACGAAAAGATCGACGTCCTGTCCGAGCGCCGCACGCAGCTCGAGCAGGAGCAGTACGACTTTATGTCGCACCTGCCCAACATTCCCTGCGAGGCCACGCCCCTCGGTAAGGACGAGGACGAGAACATCGAGCGCCGCCGCTGGGGCACCCCGCGCGAGTTCGACTTTGAGTTCAAGGCCCACTGGGATCTGGGTACCGATCTCAACATCTTGGATTTCGATCGCGGCAACAAGCTCTCTGGTAGCCGCTTTACCGTGCTCGGCGGCGCCGGCGCTCGCCTGGAGCGCGCGCTCATCAACTACTTTGTCGACACGCACACCAGCCGTGGCTTCAAGGAGTGGTGGCCGCCCATCGTCGTCAAGCGTCAGACCATGTTTGGCACGGGCCAGCTTCCCAAGTTCGAGGATGACGCCTATCACGTGTCCGGTGACAACTTCCTGATCCCCACGGCCGAGGTCGTCCTCACCAACCTCCATGCCGGCGAGGTCCTCGATGCCGATACGCTGCCGCGCCGCTACACCGCCTTTACCCCGTGCTTCCGCGAGGAGGCCGGTTCGGCCGGCCGCGACACCCGCGGCATTATCCGCCAGCACGAGTTCGACAAGGTCGAGATGGTCAAGTTCGCCAAGCCGGAGGAGTCCGATGACGAGCTCGAGAGCATGACCGCCGAGGCCGAGTATCTGCTCCAGCAGCTGGGGCTGCCGTATCGCGTGATCAGCCTGTGCACCGGCGACTTGGGCTTCTCTGCCCGTCAGACCTACGACATCGAGGTCTGGCTGCCGAGCTACAACGCCTACAAGGAGATCAGCTCCTGCTCCAACTGCGGCGACTTCCAGGCACGTCGCGCCAACATCAAGTATCGCGATCCCGAGAACTTCAAGGGTTCCCGTTACCTGCACACCCTCAACGGTTCCGGCCTGCCCGCGGGCCGCACCATGGCCGCCATTCTGGAGAACTACCAGAACGCCGACGGCACCGTTACCGTGCCTGAGGTGCTGCGTCCCTACATGGGTTGCGACAAGATTGTTGCCGAGGCCTAATCTCGGCGCTCGCAAATCACGCCAAGCACTAAGCCCTTCGCGCTCGCGAGGGGCTTTTTTGTGCCATGGAGCCATACCATACCGTGCGGACAGCTCGATTAAAAACACACGAACGCATGTTCTAAAGCGCAGGTAAAAGCTGCTATTGTTGGGTTGTAGATCGGGAGACGAGAGGGGACGGTATGGAGCTGTTTGACACGCGCGTTACTTTGTTTGAGAGCATCGAGGAAGACGAGCATCTACTGGTGACGGCTGAGTCAACGGGTGTTGGTGGACTGCTGATTCGTCAGATGAGCGAGGGTGATCTTACGCGATTTTGCTTTGAGGAATCGCCGCATGTGGTTGAGACATTTGTGTCTCCCGAGGGGGTTCGTACGCTTGAGAACTTCTTTGACGTGACGGATTCCAATCAGGTGGTACGCATGCTGGGTATTTCGTTTGCCGATTACGATTGCGCCCAACGCGTGCGAGCGTTGCTCTGCGAACTCGGTGTTTCGTTCGAGGTGCTTGAGCATGCAGTTGATCGCAAGACCGTCGCTTTGCGATCGGCAGCTAAGGCCGCATGCCTTGCTGCGGTCTAAAAATTCTTTTAGATTGTGCTTGACGCGGTAGGGGTGCGGTGGCAATATAGTCAATGCACTGCGGCGTTACCTCAGCTGGAT
>DJRP01000034.1:99461-99653 GCA_002437815.1 Collinsella sp. UBA6357
ATACGCCGCACCACTTGAATTTAAAGCCTCCGGGGACGGGGGCTTTTCTTTTATCTATACATCTCAAAACTCAGCTACGCAGATAGGTCTAGCCAAATATTCACCCAGCAAACTTTTTTATAGATTTGGGTTGACCGAGCAAAGATGCGGGTGCATAATCGTAACCACGTTGCGGCGTTACCTCAGCTGGAT
>DJRP01000034.1:99718-114691 GCA_002437815.1 Collinsella sp. UBA6357
ATACGCCGCACCACTTGAATTTGAAGCCTCCAGCGATGGGGGCTTTTGTTTTATGGAGACTAGGCAGGGATTCGAACCTTGCTCAAGGCGCGAGCGTATAGCAAACGCGTAGCGTTTGTAGCGAGCGGGCGAGCACGCCGACAGGCGAGCGAAGCCGGTGCGGATTCGCGCAAGCGAAGACGCGGAATCCTATACGCCGCACCATTTGAATTGAGGGGCCTCCGGAGACGGGGCCTTTTTTCGTATCGAGTTGATGCATCTCGAAATGCGGGGGAGTTGCCCATGGCGGAGCGTCCAACATACAAAGTGGGGTTTCTCGATCTAAAGAAGCGCTTTGCCGCTATGCCCGAGCAGCCGGCTGGCCGACAGTACGGTGTGGTCTGGGACATGTTTGGCAAAGACGAGCGCGAGTCGTGCTATGCGGTCGAATTTGTGGGCAAGACCCATATTGCCATCTTGGGATACATCAGCGTGGCCGGCGAGGCGTACAAAACGTGTCGCCCGGTGCGCGATGAGCCTCTACCCGAGAGTCCCGACCTGGAGCTGCTGCTCGACGACGAGGCGGGCGACGGCGGTGCGATCTGTGTGCGTGGCGCCGATGGCAAGATGCATGAGCGCACGCGTTTTATCGGCAACCCAAAGCGCACGATGCGCGAGGATGCGGACGTTGAAACCTGGAACTCCACGCGCGATATGGTGTATGGCGAGTTCATGGCAAGCATGTTCCTGCGTTACGTGGTGTTTGCCGACGACAACTCGGTCGATATCGCTCTTAAGGGGGCGGGTGGTGCGCCCACAACAGTGGGCCCGAAGGCTTCCGAGCGCATGACCCTCGTCAAGCTTCCCGAACCGGTCGAGATCCTTGCCGGCTTCGATACTACCGCCTTGCCGGATGCTATCGAGACGCTGCTCTATCGCGTTGATCGTATGGCATCACCGAGCGGTATCGAGCGCTATGCGGCCATGCTCATGCGCGAAATCGATCTTCCGCGCCTGCGTACCATAGCCGCAAAGTCTAATCTGCAGTTGGCACATATCAGTCGCTCGCATACGTTCTATCTCAATTTCGATCGCAGCCTGCTCGATAGGGGCGAAGTGAACACACTGCTCGCCGTCGAGGCACGTCTCAATCGTCTGCTCTGCATCTTGGAACGCATTGGTGCGGGCCTGGGCCCTGTAGTGTCGTCACCCTCGTTTGAGGATTGCTCGCGCATCGATCAGCTGAGCCTGACTGGAGTTTCACAGCTGGTTGACGAGGTGCTCGAGCATGCGAGCGCCAACAACCCATGGAGCTGTCCGGGTACCGTGGAGTGTCAGCCAGGCGGAGAGTGGGATATCCGTACCCGTTTTGCCCATATGGCCGAGTCGATCAATGTGCTCACGCGGCTTGACTATTCGTACCGCGCTCGGGTGACCGATGGCGTCATGTTGGTGCGCTTTGGCAAGTCTCAGAAAGATTGCATGCCGCGGCGCATCTGGTCGGCCGCGGCGGATGCATGGTTTGAGCTTGATGAGCAGCAGCGTTCCGCGTGGGTGACCGAGCACGATGCGCGGGTGGCATTTGTCCTGGCAGCGACCTGCTTTGCCGCGGGCTCGGGTATCGCGCGCGTCTATGTGCAGACCTGCGTTGCCGCCGATGATGGCAGGGGCGACCATCTGCTCGAGACTTACGCATTCGATCGAGCGGAGTTTATGGCCGAGTGCGTGCCCCTTGCATGCGAGGCGGTCGGGAAGTCCCTCGAGCAACCTCTGTGTGCTTCGGCGCTCGAGGCTCATCGCAGCGAGCCGCCGCTGTGCGTTGCTCCCGACGATGCCGAGCTCAGGCCGCGTGATGATTCGCGCGAGCTGCCGCCGGCGCTGCGCGATCTGCTGCTTGCCGATCGCGCCGAAGAGCTCGAGGTCATGGAAGAGACCGACGATCCGTATACCGCGCGCATCGTGGAGTTGCGTGAACAGCTTAAGCTCGATCGCGAGGGAGCCTATGAGGGGCTTTCTCGTTTGATCGAGGAACTCGAGGCAAAATGTGCCGTGGCGGAGCTTATGGCAGATGGCCCGGTTCAGTCGCAGTTTTGCGAGAACCAGCTGGTGCGCTTGGTGTTGCCGGTGCTTGAGGAAGATCGCAATACGCGTATCTTGCGTGTACCCGATGCCCTGTATTTTGCGCAGTATGAGATCGTGAACCTCTACGCCGAGGCTGATGATTTTGAGTCGGCGTTACCTGAGGCGCGAAAGCTCTACGACCTGGCGCGCTCCTCTATGCAGGCTCATTTTGTGCTCATCAACGTGCTGGCCCATCTGGAGCGCTATGACGAGATCATCGAGGTCGCGCGTCACGGGCTGCGTATCGCTTGGGATCGCGAATCGATCGGCTATCTGTTCTATCGTTTGGCGTTTGCCTATTGGAATTGCGAAGAGCCCGAGTTGGCGCTGGCGTGCTATAGGCTGGTGCCCAAGGGCGAACAGGCGGGGGTTACGGCGCTCGAAGAGATGCAGGGCCTGATGAACGAGATGGGTGTGACCGAACAGCCGACGTTCGACGCTGCGGTTGAGACTATCAAGGCAGCTGGAATGGAACTGCCTCCGGTATCTGCGGTTTCTGCCCAGATTGCCGATACAGCCGTGCAGCTAGTGGACAATGGGTTTTTCTTTTTGGCCATTCGCTGCATCTACCAGATGTGGCGCACCATGGGCAACGATGAATTGGGAGCACTCAACCGCTCGCTGGGGTAGGGACTGGGAAGGCTGGCTTTGGAAAATGGCACACGCGGTTAAAAGCTGCCGCAACGGGGGTATCGCCGGTGCTGGTCTTCCGTGAAGAGCCTTTTGAAGAGTTTTATTACGTCAGTTTTGCTGCTGTAAGAAAAGTAGCAATTTTCATAATGGCTAATTTTTACAGATATGAGTCGTGGTTGAGTTCGGCCTTAAGATCGCCGGGTGATTTGTTGCTATTAATCGAGAACAATTACTAGTAATAGGGAATATTCTTCTACTATTTGGCGCTGCTGTAGCCCCTCACTCCCAAATTCGAGCTGTCGGACAACTGAAATATGGGGTTCAATAAAAACTAATGACTCATATCTGTAAAAATTAGCCAACTAGCGCCTCTAAATGTGCTAGAGATCTGGCTGGCCTGGGTTTTATGAGCGTGGCCGATCATGAGACGACGGTTAATTGAGATTCGTGATGGTCGGCATAAAATTCCTTCTTGCCCCGGTGGCTTGGTTTGGTTACACTAGAACGGCTGTTACGGAGAGCTGACCGAGAGGCCGAAGGTGCTCGCCTGCTAAGCGAGTATGCCCCAAAAGGGCATCTGGGGTTCGAATCCCCAGCTCTCCGCCAGTTGACTTGAAGAAGGGTTCCGCAAGGGGCCCTTTTTTCATATCGATACGAGGGGCTGGAACACGACATGTACTGCATGAAATGTGGAAAAGAGATTCCTGACGATGCGCGGTTCTGCCCGCATTGCGGCGCCACGACGGCGAGCGTGGCACCGGAACATCGGGTGCACGTCGCCGCTGCGCGCATCGACCCCAGTACGACGGCCCCGATGCCCAAGATCGCCCTGCCGGTCGAGAAGGCAACCGTACCCACGGCTTATGCTCCAGAGCCGGCGGATACCCCGACTCCCGCGCGCAAGAACAGGACGGCGACGATAGCTGTCGTTGCTGTGGCGGCTGCTGTTTTAGTCGGCGTCGGCGCGGTTGCTGTCTTTGGTGGGTTCAGCTCGCAAAAGAACGATTCGGCGGCGGTGCAGGCCGCCGATGGGGGATCGACCGATGCGGACAATCACGACAACGAAGCCGTGACGCTGCCCTCTCAAGATGAGAGGCCTGTTGAAGGCGTGGACGTCCAAGAGGCGGATGACGCCTCCGATGCCGATCCGCTTGCGGGCTCGGCGGACGCCACGGCTTCGCTCGATCAGACGCACACGTACAGCAACGCTCGTTTTGGCTTTACCGCGCAGGTACCCAACCGCTTCAAGGTGACCAAGGTCTCCGCTAACAACGACGGTCTTGAGTACACCGACCCGGCTACGGGCATCATGATTGCGGTTTCGGGGGCCCTCAACGCAGGCGGCCAGTCTGCGCAGCAGTTGTTGGCAGGCACCGATCTTTCCGGAATGCAGGATGTCTACACGGCAAGTGATAACGGCTGGTACGTGGCATCATGGCGCGACGGCGACGCCATCGTGTACGAGAAAACGCTGGTCACGGAAAGCGAGACGTGTACCATGCGCTTCGAATACGCCTACGGTATGCGCGACACGGGCTCCGGGCTGGTGGAAGCGCTCTCCCCGACGCTCGCATTTACCAGCGACGGGGAGTAGCGGTGGGTGAAAAGGGACCGGATATCGACTGGGGCCTGCTACGGCGTGGGATAGAAACTCGGCTGTCTATATTGGCCGGGGATCACCTATACTTACTTGATCAAAACGGAAAGGTGACGACCAAGTATGAAGTCAATCAATGTGGCGGCGGCGATTATCCGACAGGGCGACAAGATCCTGAGCTGCCAACGCGGTTATGGCGAGTTCAAGGACGGCTGGGAGTTTCCCGGTGGCAAGCTTGAACCGGGTGAGAGCGGTGAACAGGCGATCGTCCGCGAAATCCAGGAGGAGCTCGAGGTCACGATCGGTGACCTGGAGTATCTCTGTACCGTTGAGCACGACTACGATACGTTTCATCTGTCCATGCAGTGCTACTTGGCGGCGATTCAATCTGGCGAGTTCAAGGAGCACGCCCACGAGGATATGAAGTGGCTCGGCACTGATGGCCTTTGGGCGGTCGATTGGCTGCCGGCCGATGTGAAGGTCGTCAAGGAACTTGAGAAGTATCTCGATAAATAGCCAAACGAAAGGGGAGCGGCCGAGTGGTCGTTCCCCTCGTTTTATTCGCTCGTCTCGTCCAAGTTGCTCATCATGAACTCGTAGATATCTTGGCGAACGGGCTGGTCGAGCTCGTATTCGATCTCGACGGCGTTGTCACCACTTTTGGTTTTAACCGCCGAGAACTCTCCCGTCGAATGCATTTCGCCCAAGAAATAAAACTCTTTGCCGCCCTTATCGTTCTTGTTTTTGCGCATGAACAAATATGTCTTTAGCCCGTTGCCAGGCCAGTTGCGAAGGCGCTGGATTTCGGGAGATTCAAGCGTTCGATTGCCTTTGGAAATAGCGACTAACTTGCATGGGGATTCGAACCGGTCCTCATATTGAATGGACTCACTGATATCGGGTGCCTTGTCGTAATTGATAAAGACGGGAAACGTGTTGGTCGCCTTGTCGTAAAAATAACCGCCGAGATTCTGGCCGTTGATATTCTTTTCCCAGTTCATAAGGCGGCAAACTTCCTCGTACGTGTATTTGGCGTTGAGGACAAAGCTTGTATCCTCATACGTGTCGGCGTACTGGGCCCTGTTGCGCGAGAGTCCGAACTCAAGGACCTCGAGCACCTGGCGCTTGAATTCCCGATCAAGCAAGGCGTTGGCGAACTTGGTCGTAAGGCGTGGGCCGTTGCCGTCGTCGATAAGCAGTGGAACGAAGTTTGCCGGAGACGAAAAATCCCCTTTAAGGACAGTGAGAGCGGATTTGACAGCGCCTTCCTTGAGCTGAGCGCGATATTTGCTCAGCGCGACCGTCCGCATCTGTTGATAGTTGTCGTATCCGGCGCTAACAAGTTCATGAAGCACAAACAGGTCTTCGAAGCGTTTTCCTGCGGCAAGCTTCTGCGAGATGAATTTAAGCGCGTTGCATTGAATCTCACTGAACTGAACGTGGTAGTCAGGCTCATATTTCGAGAGAAATGCGTGATAAGAGCCAAGACCGCTGTTGCTAAAGATTAAAAGTGGGTCAATCGAGCCGTTGTTATCGAACTCCCTGAGTGAGGGAATCTTGCCAAGTTTTTGCTTGAGATCGAGATACTCGCTCTTAAGGAAGCGGGCGGAGTTGAAGTTGCCGCCATCGATGGCGTTGTAGATCCGTGCCTCCGCGATGCGATCGAAACTGACGGTCGAGCAGCCGGGGATCGCCGCGTCTCCTTCTTGCACCAGACGGCGTAGACGATCTTTGTTGTACGTCCTGTCGCCCGACAGCGCGATAGGGACCAAAAAATTGCTCTGGTAGTTGCCGATAAAGTCGAGGACCAGCGTGTATTCCTTGCTGTCGTCCAGGCGAAGGCCGCGTCCAAGCTGCTGGACAAAGATGATCGAAGAGTCGGTGCGGCGCAGCATGATGATCTGGTTGAGCGAGGGAATATCGACACCTTCGTTCATGATGTCGACGGAGAAGATGTACTCGAGCTCGCCGGATTCCAGACGTGCAATGGCATCGTTGCGTTCCTCGTCGGTGTTCTTTCCGCTGATGGCGGCGGTGTGATAGCCCAACGCGTTGAATTTTGCGGAAAGCTCGCTTGCCTCCTTGTTGCGGTTGCAGAAGATAAGACCTTTGCGGTTGCTCTTGTTGACGGTGTATTCCTCGATTTTCTCAGCGATATGCCGCACGCGATCATCGGATGTGAGCTGGGAGAACATCGTGAGGTCATCGACGGCTTCATCGTCGATTTCAAGATCGGAGATTCCAAAATAATGGAAGGGGGCGAGCATCTCTTCGGCGAGGGCGTCCTGAAGGGTGATCTGGAAGGCGATCACATGGTTGAACAGGGCAAAGACGTCATAGCCATCCGTGCGGTTGGGGGTTGCCGTCATACCTAGATAGAACTCCGGCGTGAAGTATTCCATGATGTCTCGATAGCCTTGCGATCCGGTGCGGTGCGCTTCGTCGATGACGATGTAATCGAACTCGTCGGGTTGGAAGGCATCCAGGTGCCTTGCGACGGTGGAGCACATCGCGAACATGCAAGTGGCGGCTCTTGCATCCATGCCGGGTCGATAAGTGGCAAAGGTGTATCGGTCGCCCAACAAACGTTCGTAGCTCCTGCGTGACGCGTCCAGGATGCGTTGGCGATGAGCCAGGAAGAGCACGCGCTTCGGCTTGGTTTCGAGTACGTCGAAGGCGGAGAGATATGTTTTGCCGGTTCCGGTTGCCGAGATCAACAATGCGCGCGTTTCGTTCTTGCGATGGATGACGCTCAAGGCCTCAAGTGCGCGGCGTTGCATGGTATTGGGTTGTATATGGGAGGCCGACGGCCCCTTGATTTCGAAATCACTTCGATACGTCTTTTTTCGTTCGACCGCTGGCGGTTCAGATTGTCGATAACGCTCGTATCCGTCAATCCACTCATCGCTTAGTTTGACTGTGCTGTCGTCGGCCCACAGACGATCGAATTCCTGCTTGAGCGTGGCGAGCAAGTTGTCGTTTTCGACGGTTTGGTACAGAACGTTCCACTCTTTGTTACAGGTAAGGGCTTTTTGCGTCATGTTTGAGCTGCCGATAATAACGGTTTCGGTCTTGCCCTCGTCAAAGATGTAACCCTTGGCGTGAAGGTCTCCCTGGAATATGCGTACTTCGATATTGCCGTATTCCAGCAGCTTGCGGTATGCGTCGGGTGAGTTGAAGTTCTGGTAGGTTGACGTGAGCAGGCGTCCGCTGACGCCGCGGCGCTTGAGCTCGCGGAATGTCTCGACAAGCGTTTGGAGTCCACCTTCGGAGATGAAGGCGACGCAAAAATCGAAGCGCTCACAACATGCCAGCTGCTCTTTGATCGCTTTAAGGAGCGTGCCTCCTGTTTCCTTGGAATTTGCGATGAGGTACGGTCCCGCGCTGCCCGAAAACGTCGATGAATCGTATTCGATGGAAGCTCGCGAGCCAGCAGCCATATGAGACCTCTTTTCCCATAGATCACATTGCTGCCAGGATAACAGATCGATCGTTCGTGTTTTAAAGATCGCTTGGTACTTGCGGAGACGTATCCATTGCGAAATTCTAAGGCAAGGGCGTCAAGGGCGGGCACAATAGATGCGGGTGGCTTATCTCGCGGGTCGAGCGCGAGCTGGTGGCATACAGGCAAGAGGAGATGAACCAATGACGGCATACGTAACGGGCGACTTGCATGGTGGCCTCGACATGCAAAAGTTGCGCGACTGGGAGCGGGGCGACTCGCTCTCACACGATGACTATCTGATCGTCGCCGGCGACTTCGGATTCCCCTGGGACTTTTCGGCCGAGGAGTGCGCCGATATCGCGTGGCTCGAATCGCGGCCCTATACGGTGCTCTTTGTGGATGGCAACCATGAGCGCTACGATCACTGGATGGAGCAGCCGACCGAGCGCTGGCACGGCGGCTTGGTCCAGCGGCTGTCGCCTGCGTCACCCATTCGCCGGCTCATGCGCGGCGAGGTTTACGACATCGATGGGAGCGCGGTCTTTACCATGGGAGGCGCAACAAGTGTCGACAAGACGTATCGGCTTCCGTACTCAAGCTGGTGGCCGCAGGAGCTGCCCGACGAGCGTAACTTTGCGGAAGCGCGGGCGGCCCTCGATGCGGTTGGCTGGAAGGTTGACTACGTGATTACCCACACCTGCTCGACACGCATGCTCTCGCCGACGCTCTATCCTTCTCCCGGCTGGGAGCGTCCAGATGTGGACCGGTTGACTGGCTTTTTCGATGACCTGGAGGATCGTCTGGAGTACAAGCGCTGGTACTACGGTCACTTCCACCGCGATGCCAACCCAGCGGAGCGCCACACGGTGCTCTACGATCGTATCGTGCGGTTGGGAGATAAGCTCCTGCCGTGGGATGAGAACTGAAAAGGGCCAAATTGCATAAAAACGCACTCAAATTGAATTGAAATAGCCATTGGGCGGGTGGTCCAGGACATCGCTCCATCCCACACCGTACATTTTTGGGAGTTGTGTATGGATTGCCCGCATCGGGCTTCTCCCAAACTGATTCAAAAACGGCTATGAGGGCTATTAATGGGGCCTCAGGGCCATCTTACGGGCCTAGAATGCCTCCCCGAGAACCCAAAGAGGCCTGTTGGGCTATATGCATCGGCATCCGAGAATACACAAATGCCAAAAATGTACGGTGCCAGCAGAACCGCCGGGGCGGTGCGGTCGCGATGGCGCGTGGCCCTGGATGTCGTGACGTTGTCCTGGGGTGGGCGAAACACTCCATACAGTGTCGCCCGCCCCAAAAAAGGCTGTCCTCAAATTGAGGTTATGCCAGCGCGACGACTACATTATCTCGATGCGTGCGCACCCGCTCCCAGCTAAAGCCTTCGGCCAGTTGAGCCGCGGTTCGTGGCGTTGAATCATCGGCGAGGCCGGTCTTTCCGGCAAGCCATCCCAGCAGCGCCTCCGGTGTGCCAAAGCGTGCTCGCAGCTCGCCCAGGTCGAGGTCGCGGTCGCGCTTGGACAGACGGCGACCATCGGGCGACATCAACAGTGGAACATGCGCATAGGCAGGTGTAGGAAGCCCCAATAGCCGTTGCAGATAGATTTGGCGCGGGGTGGACCCGAGCAGATCACAGCCTCGCACGATCTCGGTCACGCCCATGGCGGCATCGTCGACCACCACGGCGAGCTGGTAGGCGAAGACGCCGTCGCTGCGGCGCACCAAAAAGTCGCCGCATTCGGTTGCAAGTGCCTCGCACTGTGCGCCATAGGTTCGGTCTACGAACTCGATCATGTCATCGTTCACGTCGTCCACGTCCGGAACGCGCAGCCGCAGCGCCGGAGCGCGCAGGGTGCTGCGGTGTGCAATCTCGGCATCTGAAAGTCCGCGACAGGCGCCTCGATAGATGGGCGTTCCGTCGCTGGCGTGCGGTGCGCTGGCGGCATGGAGCTCGGCGCGCGTGCAAAAACAGGGGTAGATGAGCCTCGCCCGCTCGAGCCGTTGCAGCGCCTCGACATAGAGATCCGTGCGTTCGTGCTGGTAGTAGGGGCCTTCGTCCCATTCGAGTCCCAGCCAGGCAAGATCGTCGATCAGCTGTGCGGCAACCTCGGGACGTTTGCAGCGATCGTCCAGGTCCTCGATGCGCAGCACCACGCGCCCATCTTGGCTGCGGGCCGAAAGCCAGGCGCACAGGCAGCTAAAGATGTTGCCCAGGTGCATACGGCCAGATGGCGAGGGGGCAAAACGCCCCACCACGGGAGGCACGGTGCATGTTGTGTCGGTGTTGTCGATCGAGATATCCATGCGGACGAGTATACGCCCGAACATACCGCTCGCCCTATGACAGAAACCCCGGTGACCGCTCATGTGGTCACCGGGGTTTCCGCGGAAAAGGGGGACAAGGTTTTTGAGCAGGCGACTAAGGGGCACATCGCTTTCGCTCGATGTCTTTATGCCCCCATGACGTGCGCTTAATCGTTTTGCCCCGCGTCAACACAAAGCTGCTACACCTGTGTCGCGAACATGGAGACGCCGCTCCAATGACAATGCGATCGCCGGGGCGGCGTCTGGGGAGGGCGGAGCTAAGAGCGTGCGATTATTACATCGGCAGCGTGGTCTGCGCGATATAGGTGCGCGCGGCGTACTCGCGGTCGAGGTCGTACAGGCCCTTCGGGTCGCTGCCGAACAGCTTCATGTTGTTGATCATGTCGCGGGCGTTTGACTCCTCCTCGCCCTGCTCCTTCACAAACCAGTCGAGCATCTGCATTGCGCGGATGTCGTGGGCCTCCTGCGCCACCTCGTAGCAGTGATGGATGAGGCTCGTGACGTACTCCTCGTGCGCGAGGCCGGCCTCAAGCGGCTCAAGATCGTTGCTGAAGGTCTTGTCGGGCTTGTCGATGGCCTCCATCGTGGGCTTGTAGTCGTTGTCGAGCAGGTAACGGCGCAGCGCCTTGGCGTGGTCGGTTTCCTCCTGAACCTGGACCATATACCAGTTGGCAAAGCCCTTAAGGCCGCGGTCCTCGTAATAGTCGGCAAACGTCAGATAGAGGTAGGCGCTGTAGAGCTCCTTGTTGATCTGATTGTCGAGTACTTTGGCGACAGTTTCGTTGATGG
Organism: Collinsella sp. UBA6357; assembly: GCA_002437815.1. Lineage (GTDB taxonomy): Bacteria > Actinomycetota > Coriobacteriia > Coriobacteriales > Coriobacteriaceae > Collinsella. The sequence goes on from DJRP01000034.1 coordinate 110,623, forward strand.
CCATGGCAAACTCCTTGGGACGTGCGCCCTGCGGGATGCAGGGTGCTTCTGTGGTCGCAGGAAGTGTACCCAGAGGCGCGGAATCTAACTTGAACGGATCAAAAGGCCTATGCGATACGGGTAAAATGAGGGGTGTCATATGCAATCGACAGAGGATGGTTCACATGGCTGTCTCTTTTGCCCGCATCGACCGCGCCTTTCGACCGCCCAGCTGGCGGATCTGCCAACATCGCGCCCTGACGTTGGCTGCGCTGTTGCTGATGATGACCGCGGTGCTGCTTGCGCTGCCTGCCCGTGCCCATGCCGACGGCTATTCCATGGACGGCGTGCATATCGATGCCCAGGTGCGCGAGGACGGCTCGCTCGCCGTGAGCGAGACGCGAAACTTCAGCTTCGATGACGATGTCAACGGTGTCTACTGGTTGATTCCCCTCGGCGACAACCAGCAGGGCTCCACGACCGATATCCAGATCGTGTCGGTCGACTCCAGCGGCACGTTTGCGCAGGTGGACTCGGCGAGCAACGGCGACTCATATGTCTACACCGTCGATCAGGTGGTCGATGGCGGCGATCAGATGCTGCGCCTCAAGGTCTTTAGCCCGTACAGCGATGGCGACAGCACGTCGATCACCGTGAGCTATGTGATGACGGGCGCCGTCATGAACTGGTCGGACACGGCGGAGCTGTATTGGAAGTTCGTGGGTGACGGATGGTCCGAGGATTCGGACAACGTGAGCGCGACGATCGCGTTTCCGTCCGATGCCGTGAGTGCGACGCCGGCGACCAAGGGCGACAACTTCCGTGCATGGGGCCACGGCCCGCTCGACGCGAGCCTTGCGATCGATGCCAAAAACGCCACGGTCACCTATACGGTGCCCGAAGTCGAGTCGGGCGAGTTTGCCGAGGCGCGCATCGCGTTCCCCAGCGCCTGGGTGCCGGGGCTTGCCGCCTCGGGCGAGGCGCGTCTGAGCACGATGCTTTCGGAGGAGCAACAGTGGGCGGATGAGGCCAACGCGCGTCGCGAGCATGCGCGCCGGGTGTCGAACACCTTGGCCGTGGTGAGCATCGCCGCGTCCGTGGTGTTCACGGGTGCGGTCGTACTGCTGCGCCTGCGCCGTCGCAACCCACGTCCTCTGTTCCAGGACGAGTATTTCCGCGATGTGCCGTCGGCCGACCATCCGGCAGCGATCTCGCTGTTTATGGAGGGTGGCGAAGTGCCCGATCGCGCGTTCACGGCGTCGCTCATGAAAATGACCGATGACCGTATCATCTCGCTCGAAGAGGCCGTCGATGTGAGCCGTGGCCTTTTTGGGCGCGAGAAGCAAAGCGAAAGCTATCAGGCCACCCTCAACGTTCCCAAAAAGGAGGTGGCCGACAAGATCGATCGCGCGGTGCTCGATCTCTATTTTGCCGGCGTCAAACGCGATGACGACGGCAAGCGCCGCCGCACGTTCGCGCAGTTCCAGCGCTATGCCAAAAAGCATACGGACACATTTGGCGACAAGATGGACGATTACAAAGCCGAGGTAAAGGCGGCTGTGGAGGAGCGCAACCTGGTGGCCTCGAGCGGGGCCGCGGCGATCGCACTCGGCCTGGTTGCGGGCATCGTGGTGATCTGCTTGGCGGTGGGTGCCCTGTTCTACAGTGATTTTGCGCCGGCCAATGTCGTGGGCGCGGCTGTTGCCGTGCCCGTGGCGATCGTGGGTATCGTGGTGAGCTTCACGTTTCGGCGTTATACCCAAGAGGGTGCGGAGCTTGCCGCCAAGTGTCGGGCGCTCAAGCACTGGCTCGAGGACTTCACGCGCCTTAAAGAGGCCGTGCCCGGCGATCTGGTGCTTTGGAACAAGCTGATGGTGATGGGCGTGGCGCTCGGCGTGTCCAAGGAGACGTTGCGCGAACTTGCCGATGCCGTGCCGCGCGATATGCGCGACAGCGACGACTTCTACACCTATTATCCCGGTTACTGGTGGTATTACGGCCATCCCGGCCTGGACGATCCCACCGAGGCCCTGCACGAGGCGTATGCGGCAAGCATCCGCGAGCTGGCGACGAGTTCCGACAGCTCGGGCGGCGGCGGAGGCGGCGGATTCTCGGGCGGCGGGGGCGGCGGTGTCGGCGGCGGAGGCGGCGGTACCTTTTAGGCTGTGAGGTCCAGCTCGTAGAGGTACATCTCGCGCGGCAGGTCCCGACGGCGCTCCTCGCGGTTGGCACGGTGCGTTGCTGCGCGCTTAAAGCCACGCCCCTCATAGAACTCCCACGAGCAAGAGGTGTCGGTGTAAAGGTGTGCCCGCGCGGCGCCGTTTCCTGCCAGATTGGAGACGGCGGCATCCAAAAGCACCGAGCCGACGCCCAGGCCCTGCACCTCGGGATCCACGGCCAATAGCGTCACCTCGTCTTGCAGCGTATCGGCGCTCGCCTCAAGCAGACGGTTGTTGGTGCGGATGGTCGCGCGCACAAACGAGAGGTACGCGGCGCATGCGTGCGGTTCGGCCTCGCGCATCTGGGCGAGCAGCGCGCGCTCGGTGTCTATCCAGCGCTCATGGTTTTTGTTGGGGCGATCGTGTGCCGCGCGGGCGAGCACGACGCCCTGCACCGTTCCATCGATAATAGCGACCTGCGAAAACGTCGAAGTCGAAAGGCAGGCGGAAAGATCACAGCGGGCCTCGAGCCGGTTATAGACATCGTCGTCTGAGCGATGGTGCCAAAGCTTTTGCAGAATGTGCGCGACGGCATCGAAATCTTCAGTTTCAAACGGACGGTAGAGAACCCGCGAGACCATGGTGCCTCTTTCTGTTAAAGACAACTAGCAAGGTTCTACCACGCGCCCGCATGGCAATTATGGTGCCCCTGTGCTCCATTAACTCTGCAGTCTGTGCTTATGCGGGGCGGTCGGATGCGGGACCGCCGTGTCATCGCCGTGGCCTTGGCGCAGGGCGAACAACCTGACTTTTTTGTCCTTGTTGGCGCATCGCCTGCTCGCCTGCTTTCGCAAACGCCCCAGATGCGCTACATTAAGTGCGTTTTTACCTAGCCGCCGCGCGAGCGCTGCAGATGACGTATCACCGACTCAACGAGCTTGAGCACGGCGGCGTACCAGACAGGAGGACTGCATGGGATCTGATGTGAAGATCGCGCGCGCGTTGATCTCGGTCACCGACAAGACGGGCGTCGTCGATTTCGCACGAGCGCTGGTCGATGACTTTGGCGTCGAGATCGTCTCTACCGGCGGCACGGCTCGCGCCATCGAGGATGCAGGCATCCCCGTGACCCCGATCGAGGAGTTTACGGGCTATCCCGAGATGATGGACGGCCGCGTCAAGACCCTGCACCCCAAGGTCCATGGAGCCCTTTTGGCCCGCCGCGATTCCGAGCAGCACATGCAGGAGGCCGCTCAGCACGGCATCAAGATGATCGACCTGGTCGCGGTCAACCTCTATGAGTTCGAGAAGACCGTCGCCCAGCCCGATGTCACCTTTGCCGACGCCATCGAGCATATCGACATCGGCGGTCCGTCCATGCTGCGTTCCGCCGCCAAAAATGCCGCGTCGGTCACCGTGGTGAGCGATCCGGCCGATTACGATGCCGTGCTCGCCGAGATGCACGAGACGGGCGGCTGCACCACGCTCGCCACGCGTCGTCGCCTGCAGGTGAAGGTCTATCAGACCACCGCGGCCTACGACACGGCGATCTCGCGTTGGCTTGCCGCACAGGCAGGCGATGTGGCCGAGACCTCTGGCAAGCTCGAGATCTCGCTCGAGAAGGTCGAGGACCTGCGTTATGGCGAGAACCCGCAGCAGAAGGCCACCGTGTACCGTTTTGCCGACGCCGACAAGGCCGGTGCTACCTCGGGCTTCCCACTCGTGGGTTCCGAGCAGCTGCAGGGCAAGCCGCTCAGCTACAACAACTATCTGGACGCCGATGCCGCCTGGAGCCTGGTGCGCGAGTTCGACGAGCCTGCCTGCGTGATCCTCAAGCATCAGAACCCCTGCGGTTCTGCCGTGGCCGACGACATCACCACCGCCTACGACCGCGCGTTCGCCTGCGATCCCAAGAGCGCCTTCGGCGGCAT
>DJRP01000034.1:114756-183413 GCA_002437815.1 Collinsella sp. UBA6357
AGAACAAGCAGTTTGTCGAGGTCATCATCGCACCGAGCTTTAGCCCTGAGGCGCTCGAGCGCATGTCCAAGCGCGTGAACCTGCGCGTGCTGGCGACGGGCGGCGTCGATCATGGCGCGCACATGGAGCTGCGTTCCGTCGACGGCGGCATGCTCGTCCAACAGGTCGATCACGTGACCGAGGACCCGGCGACCTTCACGTTCCCCACCGATCGCAAACCCACCGACGCCGAGATGGCCGAGCTCGAGTTTGCCTGGAAGGTCTGCAAGGGCGTCAAGTCCAACGCTATTTTGGTTTCGAAGGGCAAGGCCGGTATCGGTATGGGGCCGGGTCAGCCCAACCGTGTGGACTCGGCTCTTCTTGCCTGCGAGCGCGCCGAGGACTACTGCGATCGCGAGGGCGTGGAGCGCGGCGGCTTTGCCTGTGCGAGCGATGCGTTCTTCCCGTTCCGCGATAACGTCGATGTGCTCGCCGCGCACGGTGTGACCTGCATCATCCAGCCCGGCGGTTCCAAGCGCGACGACGAGAGCGTCCAGGCCTGCAACGAGCACGGCATAGCGATGGTCTTCACCGGCGCCCGCCACTTCCGCCACTAGCCCACCAACCGATGGTCCCAAAGCCCCTGGCACTTTGGGACCATTTTGGGTATAAAGGGGCGGATTGTTTTGATGGAAGGGTTGAACATGCCGCAGATCGATGATGCCGAGCTTTTTGGTAATGCCGAGGACCAGCGTGCCTACGAGGAGTTTTGCGCCAACCAGGAGGCGGTCGAGAAATTCAAGCTCGATGAACCCGCGCTCGTCTGCCGCTGGCGCATGTCTAACAAGCGCGTTCCCATGCTCAACCGCCACATTCGCGCCCTGTCCCAGCGTACGGTACAGGGCGAACCGCTTACCACCAATATGCTCAGCTGGGCCAAGCAACATGTTGAGTGGTCGCTCGCCGAGGGTGACTACACCGCGCGCGATGGCGTGCTCATGCTGGTGATCGACATCAACGGCAATGCCGCCATGACGGTGGGGGAGTACGAGCCGCTGCCCGATGCCTCGTGTACGACGCTTACCGCCCGGGCCGCCGAGGCGCGTGCCGAGGCCGCCGAGACCGGTGTGGCCCCCGAGCTTCTGGCTTCCGTCGTGGGCGGCGGGCTCATTCTGGCGGCCTCCGCAGACGAGCATCTCTGCGGCACGGCGACGCTTATCGAGCAGTTGGCCCAGACGCGCCACGTGCCGGTCAACCGTGTCGACGATCCGGCCGCACTCGAAGGCGCGCTCTTCTTGATCAGCGACGAGCACGGCATCGTCCCCGCCGAGGACGCGACAGCCGAGCTTGCCGACGCCGACATCGTCGACTTCTTTGCCAACGGCTACGAAAAACTCCGCCGTCGATTTTAGGACGGGGTCCAGAATCGCATCTGTCACTTTTTAGGACGGGGTCCAGAATCGCACCCAAGATGCGATTCTTGACCCCGTCCTAAAAAGTGACATCGAACACTTCTGTCACATTGGATGCCCGCGGGGCCGCATCGTTGCGGTGCCGTGGGCATAATGGTCTTAAGGCTACGGACTGCGCGGGATGGGAGAGCACATGGCGCTGATCTATATCGTCGAGGATGACGAGCCCATTCGACGCGAGCTCGCCGAGGTACTTGAGCGTGCCGGGTTCGCCGTCAAGGCGAGCGAGGAGTTCTCGCGTGTGACCGAGGATATCCTTGACGCGGCGCCCGATCTGGTGCTGCTCGACCTTACGCTTCCCGTCAAAGACGGACAGCATATCTGTCACGAGATACGACGTACGTCCGAGGTCCCCATCATCGTCCTCACGTCGCGCACGACCGAAATCGACGAGGTCATGAGCATGACGCTCGGTGCCGATGACTTTATAGCCAAGCCCTACAGCGCCCGCGTGCTCGTGGCACGCATCCAGGCCCTGTTGCGTCGCGTCAACTCGTCGGGCGAGCGCAGCGAGCTGGTCCATAACGGCCTCGAGCTCGACCTGACCCGCTCGACCGCCACCAATACCATGACGGGCGCCACCACCGAGCTCACCAAAAACGAGTTGCGCATCTTGGCGCTGCTCATGGGACGTGCCGGCAAGATCGTGACGCGCTCGACCATCATGCAGGATCTGTGGGATTCCGACATGTTCATCGACGACAACACGTTGACGGTCAATATCAACCGCCTGCGCTCGACGCTCGATAAAATCGGCGCCAAGGGGTATCTCACCACCCATCGCGGGCAGGGATATTCGGTGTAGCCCATGTCGTTTCTCAGATTTCTCAAAGAGGCGCTGCTTCCCGTGGCGATCTGGGCCACGGGTATGTCCTTGAGCTGCTTTGTGCTGGTGGTCGCCGGCGCCCCGGTTTCGATCGTCATCATGGCGGTGGGAGTGGCGCTGGCGTTTGGTTTGGCGGGCATCGTCGTGGTCTATCTGCAGCGCCGTCCCTTCTTGCGTGAGTTGACGCAGGCGACCGAAGAGCTTGACAGCCCGTCGTGGATGGGTGAGATGATTCACAGACCTGCGCATGTTGAGGGCGAGCTGGAATACGACGTGCTCATGCGCTGCGCGAAGGCGGCGTGCGACGAGGTGGCCGAGGCTCGGCGTCAGACGGCGGATTATCGCGACTATGTCGAGAGCTGGGTACACGAGGTCAAGTCACCGCTCGCCGCAGCCGGTCTTGCCCTCGAGAATCTGGAGGGCGCCGACGCGCGCGATGCGATGCGTGTCGACACCTTGGGTCGAGAGCTCGCGCGTGTCGAGCGCTATATCGACCAAGCGCTCTACTACGCCCGCTCCGAGGTCGTCGAGCGCGATTACCTTATCCGCCGCTACACCCTTCAGCAGCTGGTGAGCGGCGCTATCAAGGCTAACGCGCGCGAGCTTATCGCGGCGCATGTGACGCCGGTGTGCGAGGGTCTTGACCTGGTGGTTTTTGCGGACGAAAAATGGATCGGCTTTATCTTGGGCCAGCTTATCCAGAACAGCATCAAATATGCGCGCGACGATGACGCCAGGATCGCGTTCTCGGGCCTGCTCTTGGACGAGGGTGGGTCTGACGAGCGCGTCGAGCTCGCCGTGGCGGACAACGGTTGCGGCGTGGGGGCGGCCGATCTGCCCCGTGTGTTCGACAAAGGCTTTACCGGCGACAACGGCCGCGACACCAAGCGTGCGACGGGAATCGGTCTGTACCTGGTCAAGCGTCTTTGCGACAAGTTGGGCGTCGGCGTTCGCGCCGATTCGGTTTTGCATGAGGGCTTTACCGTGACGCTCACCTTTCCCACCAACAAGTTCCAATACTTCGAATAACGAGCACACCACACCGAAGCACCTATGTTCCCGAACGTGAACATAGCTACGTTCATTCCAACTATGTTCCCGAACGTGAACATAGCATTGAACGGCTATACTATGTTCACGAACGTGAATATAGCCAGGGAGCATTATGAGAACGGTGACATCGGACAACAGACCGGATGGGCGCATCAAGCTCAAACCGTCTGAAGAGGCTTTTTCACAACGCACAGTCTTTGATCCTGGTGAGATGGGAAAGGCTCTGAGGCTCAGGAGGCGGGAGCTCGGCTTGAGCCAACGTGATATCTCGAACATGACCGGCCGCAGCCTTCGCGTAATAGGCGATATCGAGCGGGGGCGAACAACGGTCGAGGTCGGTGTCGTTTTTGATTACGCTTCGATCGTAGACATTGATTTTGTTCTCAAGGTGAGGGGGAAGTGATGGACGGAAATCTGTTTGTGCATCGGGAACACAGAGGCCGTTACCAGTTGGTCGGAATGTTGAGAGAGAATTCCGGTGCTCCGGTTTTTTCCTATGCAACTGAATACCTTGAGAGCGATCACCCGGCGCCGATATCGGCCGCGTTACCTTTATCGGACGAGACGTTCGGATCGGATGAAACGAGCTCTTTTTTCGCCGCTATCATCCCAGAAGGCCAGCTTAATCGCGACCTTGAGAAAAAGGCGCGGGCTGAGCGAGGCGATTATTTTAAGGTTCTCGATTTGGTTTGCGACGAACCGGTAGGCGCCCTCGTGCTGACTCGTGAACCGTCGACGAGCGCTCTCGAGATGGGGTATGAGGCCATAGATCAAGCAAGGCTCGACAGGCTTGCCTATATGCCGGCTCAGACGGCTTTCGATGTGGCTCTCGAGAGTCGTATATCCCTCGCGGGAGCTCAATCTAAAATCGGATTGTATCATTGCGGCGAAAATCCGAACGATGGCTGGTATCTGCCTCATGGGGCAGCCCCATCGACCCATATCCTCAAAGCGGGTTCAAAAGCCTTTCCTGGTGAGACGGTATGCGAGGCAATATGCGTGAGGGCTGCAGCCCTGATGGACCTGTCTGCCGAGGAATGTTTTTTGATCCGTGTTAAAAATGCAGAGCCGATTATCGCGGTGAAACGGTTTGACCGGACGATGGTGAGCGATGCTCGCACGGTCGATGGGCTTCCAATACCTCGGCGACTACATCAAGAGGATATCTGTCAGGCGAAAGGCATTTCACGCGAGCTCAAGTACGAACCGACGGGCGTTAACTACCTTGGTTTAATTGTCGATGCGGTGCGTAGGGTTTCAACCAACCAGATGGAAGACAGATTTTTGATCGGATACAATCAGCTGTTCGATTATGCCGTGGGCAATTGCGACAATCACTTAAAGAACTGGTCTCTCGTATGGAGCGAAGACTGGAGACAGGTGAGATTGGCACCGTTGTACGATGTGCTGTGCACAACGGTCTACCCCAATCTTGTCCGTGAGATGGGCGTTTCGTTTGGCGGAAGCCGAAAGATAGACGACGTGACGCGATCGATGATTTTCAGTCAAATGGGCGAAGCCGGCCTGCCCAAAGGTATCGTAACCGGCATGATCGCCGATACATGCAACGAGGTTCCCGATGCACTTAGAGACGCCGCACAAGGTCTCAAACGGGAGGGTTTTCCCGAGGCGGAAACGATGTTCGAAAAAATAATCCCCGGAGTGCAAGAACGCCTGGAGAGAATCGCCTCATAAAAAAGGAGGCTGCCAAAGCGGCGGCCTCCCAACAAGCCGAAGCCGTCCCTCCCCGGACGGTTGCGAAACCTACTTTACGACCAAAATGTCGCACTCGGTGTTGCGCAGCAAGAAGGTCGATATCGAACCAAGCAATGCGTACTTGATCGAGGATAGACCGCGGGCGCCGCAGAGCACCAGGTCGGGCTGCACCACGTCAAGCATCTCGTCCTTAAGCGTCTCGCGAATGCGGCCGGCACGAATCATGACCTCGACCTCGGGAATATCGGGATTGGCCTTGATCTCTTCGAGCTGCTTTTCGATCGATGCCTTAAAGGCCTCCTCGAGCCCGCTGACCAGATCGACCGGATAGGAGCCGGCGCTCTCGAGCGCGGTGGAGTCGATAACGTGCCCGATGATGAGCTTGGCGTGGTTGTTTGCGGCGACCTTGATGGCGCGCGCGAGCACAAAATCCTGCTGCTCGGTGCCGTCGAGTGAAACAAATACCTTGGTGTAACCCTCGTTCATGGTTTCCTCCTTGGTCTATGGCGTGAGCGGATGGCGCTCGCGCTTCGGACGGATGCTCCGCGCAATCCGTCGGACACTTTATCTTGTTGCAGTTATACCCACCGCCGCGATGTTTTGCGCTTTTAATTCTGTGAACGTGGGCACTTTTTTTGCCGAGAACGGGGCCGTGGCGTTCGTGCGGCTGATAATGGAGCATCGCCCCGCGCTTGTCCGCATACGTAAAGACCGTGGGGAATCAAACAGGGGAGGATCCTTTTGGATATCATCGAGCTTCTAAAATCTGCCTTCATGGGTTTGGTCGAGGGCATCACCGAGTGGCTGCCCATCTCGTCGACCGGCCATATGATCCTGGTGGACGAGTTCGTCAAGATGAACGTGACCGAGCAGTTTTGGAACATGTTTCTGGTCGTGATCCAGCTCGGCGCCATCCTGGCCGTGTGCGTGCTGTTCTTCTATGATCTCAATCCGTTTTCGCCGAGCAAGGGCAAGGAAGGCCGCCGCGACACCTGGGTGCTGTGGGGCAAGATCGTGCTCGGCTGCATTCCTGCCGCCGCGATCGGCCTGCCGCTCAATGATTGGATGGAGGAGCATTTCTACAACGCTCCCGTCGTGGCGCTCGCGCTGATCGTCTATGGCGTGCTGTTTATCGTCATCGAGAACTGGCGAGCCCGCAAGCACGAGGAGGACGCCTTTGCCGACGGCTTTGGCGCCCGCGCCGTGATCTCGGACACACGTCCCGCCGGCGCCCACTTTGCAAATGCCGCAACGGTTGCGGTGGACGATGATGCTGCAGATGACGATGCGGACTTTGGCGCCATCAGCACGCTCGACGACCTGAGCTGGAAGACCGCGCTCGGCATCGGTTGCTTCCAGGTGCTCTCGCTCGTGCCCGGTACGTCGCGCTCCGGCTCCACCATCATCGGCGGCCTGCTTCTGGGCTGCACGCGTTCGGTAGCATCGAAGTTCACGTTCTTTTTAGCGATTCCCGTGATGTTTGGCGCCAGCGCGCTCAAGCTGGTCAAGTACTTTATCAAGGGCGGTACGTTCGGCGCCAGCGAGCTTGCCATTTTGGGTGTGGGCTGCGCCGTTGCCTTCGTAGTGTCGCTTGTGGCCATCAAGTGGCTCATGGGCTTTGTCCGTCGTCACGACTTCAAGTGCTTCGGCTGGTACCGCATCGTCCTTGGCATCGTGGTGCTCGCGTACTTCCTGGTTGCCGTGCCTATGCTCGGACTCTAGGCAGCACGCTCAGATCGCAGCTCGTCGAGGCCGCTCCCACAGGGGCGGCCTTTTTTATTGAAGTTCGAGTTTCCAATCAGCCATCCGCTCGCTCTCAAGTTGAAGTTCGAGTTTCCAACTCGGCAGCTTTCTGCGACCTGCGGTTTTGTTGATTCATCCCGTGGGAAGTCGAACTTCAACGGAAGAGGGGGCTGAGCCGGTATTGGAAAGTCGAACTTCAGCGGTGGGGGCCAGGGGCCAGAGCGCAGGGACGCTGGGGCGTCGTGGGATGAGGGAGCGCCTCGCCGTTATGCCGTGACGGTGTTGGCGGGGGTGCGGCCCCAGACGAGCTTGTCGACGACAGCGGTGAGTGTCATGCGGCGCAGCGTGTCGTTAGCCTCTTGGGTGCAATAGGCACAATGTGGCGTGACGATCGCGCGGGGATGCTCGATAAGCGCGCGGTTGGGCTCGGTTTCGTCGGCGAGCACGTCCAAGCCGGCGCCGCAGATGCCGCGCATGCCGCCGCTGACGAGGTTCTCGTCGAGCGCCGAGACCAAGGCGCCTTCGTCGACCACGGGGCCGCGAGCCGTGTTGATAAGAAACGCCGTCGGTTTCATGACTTCGAGCTCGTGGACGCCGATGAGCCCCTCGGTCTCGGGGATGAGCGGGCAGTGCAAGCTCACCACGTCGGAGGCGGCGAGCAGCTCGTCGAGGGTCTCGGCTTTGGTACAGCCGGCTGCAGCAATCTCGTCGGCCGTCTTGGTGGGCGCCCAGACCATTACGCGCATGCCCAAGGCGTGCGCCACGGGAACGACAGCGCGCGCGATGTTACCGAAGAACACGAGCCCGAGCGTGCGGCCCTGCGTGCGGTGCGCCGTGTAGCCGGCGAGCGGGTTCCACGCGCCGTTGATGACATCGCGGTTTAAAAAGGTGATCTGGCGTATGAGGTCGAGCATGAGGCCCACGGCGTGCTGCGCCACGTCTTCCGAGCAGTAACCCGGGCAGTTGGTGACGGTGATGCCGAGACGGGTGAGCGCTGCGACGTCCATATGGTTGAGGCCGATGGACATGCTCGAGGCGATTTTCACGCCGGCGGCGGCCATCTGTTCGGCACAGGCTCTATCAACGGGTCCGAACTCGCCGATAAAACCCTCGCATCCGGCAAGTTGCTCGGCGGTGGGACAGACGAGCGGCTCATGCGCGCATCCCACGAGTTCGATCTGGTCACCCCCGTCGATCTGGTCGAGCACCGCCTGCCCGGCTTCGGTCGAGCCGTCCACCATGTAATAAAGCACCTTGTGGCTCATCGTATCCTCCGTTTCGTATGTATCGGAGCCTATTGTAGGGCCGATCGGGTGACGGTTTGTGTGGTTCGGCCGCATGTCCGCGCGGCTCGGTATACTGATACGGCTCAAACTATGGCGCGCCCGCAGGCGCACCGCAACGCATGTGAGGAGACATTCCATGACCCAGCCCTTGCCCTGGGAGAACAACGCCAACACCCGCCCCGCGCCGCCGGAGCCCGAGCTCGTGCCGCTCGATATCTACGATGCGCCCGCCCCGACGCCCGAGCCCGTTAAACCCGCCGTGGACATCGACAGCCTCAATCCGGCACAGCGCGAGGCCGTGCTCACCACCGAGGGTCCGCTGCTCGTGCTGGCGGGCGCCGGCTCGGGCAAGACCCGCGTGCTCACCTTTCGTATCGCACACATGCTCGGCGATCTGGGCGTTAAACCGTGGCAGGTGCTCGCCATCACGTTCACCAACAAGGCGGCGGCCGAGATGCGCGAGCGTCTGGCGGCGCTCATCCCCACGGGCACACGCGGCATGTGGGTCTGCACCTTCCACGCCATGTGCGTGCGCATGCTGCGCGAGGATGCCGATCTGCTGGGCTACACGGGGCAGTTCACCATTTACGACGACGACGATTCCAAGCGCATGGTGCGCGACATCATGCAGGCACTCGGCATCGAGCAAAAGCAGTTTCCCATCAACATGATCCGCAGCAAGATCAGCGCGGCCAAAAACGCCATGATCGGCCCCGAGGATATGCTCAACAGCGCTGACAGTCCCAACGATAAAAAGGCCGCCCAGGTCTATATGGAGCTCGAGCGCCGCCTGCGCGCCGCCAACGCCATGGACTTCGACGATCTGCTCGTGCGCACGCTCGAGCTGCTACGCACCCGCCCCGAGGTGCTCGACAAGTATCAAGAGCGCTTTCGCTACATCAGCGTCGACGAGTACCAGGACACCAATCACGTCCAGTACGAGATCGCCAACCTGTTGGCTGCCAAGTATCAAAACCTCATGGTCGTGGGCGACGACGACCAGTCGATCTACAGCTGGCGTGGCGCCGATATCACCAACATCCTGGACTTCGAGAAGGACTTCAAGAACTGCAAGACCGTTAAGCTCGAACAGAACTACCGCTCGACGGGGCATATCCTCAACGCTGCGAACGCCGTGGTGCGCCATAACTCGCAGCGCAAGGACAAGCGCCTGTTCACGGCCGAAGGCGATGGCGAGAAGATCCAGGCCTTCCAGGCGAGCGACGAGCGCGACGAGGGCCGCTGGATCGCCGGCGAGATCGAGAAACTCCACGCCAAGGGCACGAGCTATGACGACGTGGCGGTGTTCTACCGCACCAACGCGCAGTCGCGTACGCTCGAAGATATGTTCTTGCGCGCGGGCGTGCCCTACAAGATTGTGGGAGGCACGCGCTTCTTCGACCGTGCCGAGATCCGTGACGTCATGGCCTATCTCAAGATGATCGTCAACCCGGCTGACGAGATGAGCGTCAAGCGCGTTATCAACACCCCGCGCCGCGGTATCGGTTCTACCTCGATTCAAAAGATCGAGCAGCTGGCACGCGACAACCGCTGCTCTTTTTTCCAGGCATGCGAGATCGCGTGTGCCGAGACCGGCATGTTCAGCTCCAAGGTGCGCAACGGCCTGTCGAGCTTTGTGGGGCTCGTGCGCGAGGGTCGTCGCATGGACGGCGAGCTCAAGGACGTTGTCGAGATGATCGTCGACAAGACGGGGCTTCTGCAGGCCTTTCGTGCCGAGGGCACCATGGAGGCCGAGAGCCGTGCCGAGAACGTTCAGGAATTCTTGGGTGTTGCTGCCGAGTTCGAGGAATCGCACGAGGATATCGAGGGCACGCTCGAGAGCCTGGAGGAACTGCGAGCCGCGGGCGTGGGCGATGTTCCGCCGGCCGACGAGGCCGTCGCAACCGAGCCCGTCGTGGTGAGCGTGCCGGCCCCCGAGCCCGGACCGAGCCAACCGCGCTCGGCTTTCGAGGCGCTTGTGGGCGCGCGCGATGCCGCCGGTTCCAATCCGCTTGACAGTTTGGCTGCTTCTGCCCTGTCGCCGCAGGAGGCGCTTGCCGCCGCCATCGCCGGCAACGCCTATGCTGCGCCGGCGTCTCCGGTTACCGCGCCTGCCGGTGCCGTGCACGCCGATGAGATCGAACGCACCTACGGACCCCTTACCTGCAAGGCCCTGCCCGCCCTTATGGAATGGCTCGCCCTGCGCTCTGATCTGGATTCCCTAGCCGGCGAGACGCACGCCATCACCATGATGACGATCCACTCCGCCAAGGGTTTGGAGTTTCCGGTGGTCTTTGTGGCCGGCATGGAGGAGGGGATCTTTCCCCATGTGCACGATTTTGCCGGCAGCGATGATCCTGGCAAGCTCGAGGAGGAGCGTCGCCTGGCCTACGTCGCCATCACGCGTGCGCGCAAGCGCCTGTTCTTGACCTATGCGGCGACCCGTCGCACCTATGGGTCCACGTCTGCCAATCCGCGCTCGCGTTTCTTGAATGAGATCCCGTTTGAGGACATCGAGTTTTCCGGTATCGGCTCGGCCGGCTTTGAGGGCACAGGTTGGGAAAAGCGTGGAGACCGCCATGGCACCTTTGGCTCGGGCATGGGCTCGGAGATGTATGGCGGCAAGGTCTTTGGTTCGCATACCCGCTCGACCGGCGGCTCGGCCTCGCGGGGCGGCTCGAGCTTTGATGACTTCTTTGGCGGCAGCACGCGCGGAACCGAGCGCCATCGGGGCGTCAGTCCCGACGCCGGACGTGTGGCCTCGACCTTTGGCTCGGGCACCTCTCGCACCAAAAAGACGACGTCCAAGGTTTCGCCAACGGTCGAGCGCAAGGTCGATGTGGCGAGTGCGTCGCAGGATTTTGCAGCGGGCGATACCGTAAGCCACAAGACGTTTGGCACCGGCACGGTGATCTCGGTCGTCGGCGACATGATCGAGGTTCAATTCGAAAAGACCGGCCAGACCAAGAAGCTCATGAAGGGCTTCGCGCCGATCGTCAAACTGTAATGTGAGGTTGACCGGGCGCGCCACCGGCTTTGGTCGCCTGCTCGGACAGTCCTGCTCGCGACGAAGGCGCCACTGGCGCCTTCTGCTCGTGCGGAACTCGCGATCGACCAAAGCCGGTGGCGCGCCCTCTTTCTCGCAAAACTGCCTGACCGTCAGGCGCGAGCACCGCTTCGCTGGCTCGCTTCTTGTGCTGGATACCTGGTGGCGCTGGTAAAAGCAAAAAAGTAGGGCTCCTTCGTTTGATGGCGGAGGAGCCCCTATGCGTTTATCTAGCGTTGTCGTGCAGTGTTGGGCCTAGAGATGGCTGATGATGAGCTCCATTTTGCCGTCGAGCTCGATCTTGTCGACGGTGCTTGGGACGAGCAGATGGCTGCCCTTGTGGACGGACTCGCCGCAGACGGTGCCTTCGCCGTCGATCACGGACAGGCATACGAACGGCCAGTCCTGGGCGAGGGTCTTGCTGCCGTCGACGCGCACGCGGTCCACCGTGTAGCAGCGGTTGGACTCGAGCTCGGTCACGCCGTCGACCTCGGGCGCGGTGACGGTTCCGTCGGTGGGTGCCGGGGCGTCGAAGTTGATGCAATCCAAGCTTTGCTCGATATGGAGCGGACGCAGCTTGCCGTCGGCGCCGGGGCGGTCGTAGTCATAGAGACGGTAGGTCACGTCGCTCGACTGCTGAGTCTCGAGGATGAGCGTGCCGGCCTTGATGGCGTGCACGGTGCCGGAGTCGATCTGGAAGAAATCGCCCTTGTGGATGGGCACCTCGTTGAGCATCTCGCTCCAGCGGCCCTCCTCGATCATCTTGGCGGCCTCGGCGCGGTCCTTAGCGCATTGGCCCACGATAATCGTGGCGTCCGGGTCGCAATCGAGCACGTACCAGCACTCGGTCTTGCCCAAAGAGCCGCTCTCATGCTCTGCGGCGTAGGCGTCGTCGGGGTGAATCTGGATCGACAGGTCGTCCTTGGCGTCAAGGATCTTGATGAGCAGGGGAAAGACCTCGCCCTCGCAGTTGCCGAAGAGCTCGCGGTGGTTGGCCCAGAGCCAGGAGAGGGTGTGCCCGGCGTACTCGGGGTTCTCGATCTCGCAGTCACCGTTGGGATGCGCCGAGATGGCCCAGCACTCGCCGATGGCGCCCTCCGGGATGTCGTAGCCGAAGACGGTCTCGAGCTGGCGGCCTCCCCAGATCTTCTCATGGAAGATGGGCTTGAGCTTGATGAGGTCTGACATATCTGTTTCCTTCCAATATTGCCCGGCTCGCCGCCGAGAGCTTGTTCCCGGCGGCGAGCCGGGGTAGTTAGGCGAGGGCGACGTTGTGGAGTTCGAATCGGTCGCCCACGTTGCGCGATACGGAGTATTCAAACGCGGCGCCGCTGTCCAAAAAGCCGATCTGGTTGAGCTCGAGCAGGGGGGAGCCGGGCTTGACGTCCAAGCGTTCGGCCTCCTCGTCGGTGGCGGCGACGGCGCGGATCGTGCGGTGGAAGCTCGATATCTTGAGCCCACACGTGTCGCGGATGTAGCTGTAGATGGACGCGTACAGATCCTTCTTCTTGAGCCCGGGGATCAAGTCGAGCGGCATATAGGTGTACTCGATGACGATCGGCAGGTCGTTCACACAGCGCGTGCGCACCACGTGGTAGGCGAAGTCGTCCTGGGCGATGCCCAGCTGCGCCGCGACTTCCTCCGGCGGGTTCACGATCGAGAAATCGTAGACGACCGACGTGACCTTCTCGCCGCGATGCTCGTAGCTAAAGCCCTGGGCACGGTCGTTCTTGCCCTGAAAGAACGCCTTGCCGGAAAACGCGGGCGCATCTTTGACGTAGATGCCCGACCCACGGCGGCTCGTGACGAGCCCCTCCTCGGTGATCTGTTCGATGGCACGCTTGACGGTGATCTTGCTCACAGCGTAGAGCTCGCAGAACTCGACGACGGTCGGCAGCTTGTCTCCCGGCTTGAGGGTGCCGTCTTCGATATTGCGGCGGATATCGGCGGCGATCGCCTCGTATTTTGGAATCATTGAACCCCTCCTTAAGCCTATAGTAAGTATATCTTCTTTAAAACCATCCATATGGTATATCTACATGTATAACGATAGATAATAGTTAGAAACCCGTTCTATAAAAAAATTAGAGCGCTATAATAAAAAACAGGCGATCGGTTTCGCTGGGAATCCGGTAGTGTCGGTCGTTCGACTTCGACGCGTGCCGCATTTTGCCGACGTCCGCTTCTGGCCCGGCGCCTTATGTTGTTTAAACGTTTGCCGAATAATGGATGGGAGAGCCGCTGTCTTTGCAGGTCATGGAGTACCATGCAAGGCAATGTGTGTTTACGCGCGGGCGACGCTCGTGACGGCTAGGGATCGAAAGGTAATCGATATGGAAGCCAAGCATTACTACATCGGTATCGACGTCGGCGGCACCTCGGTCAAGGAGGGCTTGTTTGACGAGGACGGCAACCTGCTCGCCAAGGTAAGCGTTCCCACGCCGCCCATCGTGGATGAGGCAGGCTTTGCCGCCGTAACGGGCGCCATCGATCAGATCGTCGCCAAGGCGCAGATTCCGCGTGCCTTCGTGTCCGGCATCGGGCTCGCCGTGCCCTGCCCCATCCCCGCTGCGGGCGATGCCAAGGTCAAGGCCAACATCGACATCAAGCTCCCCGAGCTCAAAGAGGCTATCGCCGCGCATTGCCCCGATGCCCAGGTCAAGTACGAGAACGATGCCAATGCGGCCGCCATGGGTGAGGCCTGGCTGGGATCTGCCAAGGGCGTGAGCAACGTGGTCATGGTTACCATCGGCACCGGTGTGGGCGGTGGCGTCATCGTTGACGGCGACGTGGTGTCGGGCGTCGTGGGCGCCGGCGGCGAGATCGGGCATATGTGCCTGGAACCCAACGAGGAACGTACCTGCGGCTGTGGCGAGCACGGCCATCTCGAGCAGTACTCGAGCGCCACGGGCGTGGTCAACAACTATCTGGCGGCGTGCAAGGATGCGGGCGTCGAGCCCATCGAGCTCACCGGCCCCTCCGATTCCAAGGATGTGTTCCAAGCGGCGCGCGAAGGCGATGCGCAAGCTCTTGCTGCGGCCGAAAAGATGGCCGACTATCTGGGTCGCGCTCTATCGCTTATCGCCAACGTCGTGGACCCCGAGGTCTTTCTGATCGGTGGCGGCGCCTCGGCAAGCGCCGATGTCTATCTTGATACGGTCATCGAGCGCTACCGTCACTATGCGTTTCCGGCGTCGCGGGAGACGCCCATCAAGGTTGCCTCGTTGGGCAACGACGCCGGTATTATCGGCGCCGCCTATGTGGCTCTCAAGGCCGCCAACAAGCTGGCGTAACCTGTTATAGGGCAACGTGCCTTTTGGGATAGACGCGACCCGTCTGAGGCCGCGGGTCGCAATACCGGCCCGCGGTTTTTTTGCGCCACAATCCATAGCAATTATGCCGTCTCCGTGAAACCGTTTCGCCGCGGGATGGTGCCCCCGCGGCGCGGGACAGAATGTCCCCCAGTGTTCAAGAACGATGCCTGACACGAGGGGAGTCTGGCTATGCGCAAGAGGGTCAAGGTTGCCGCCGCCGTGCTCGCCGCCGCCATTCTCATCGCCGTGAGCGCGACGGCCTACCATGACTTCATGTCGACCAAGATCTATGACGAGAGCTCCGAGAATCTCGTTTCGACCTATGAGCAGATTGACAAGACGTTCGAACTTTTTGCCCAGCGCAACTGGAACGTGCTCGCCGATTGGGACAGTACTCTTCAGTCCGCGACGGCGGCGGGCGATATCTCGGCCGTGTGGAATCAAGCCAAGAGCCGCAAGGACTCTTGGAACTACGACGAGGTCTACCTCTTCAATAAATCCAATGCCTTTATCACCGAAAGCGGCCGCGCGGGAAACGCCGACAGCATCGATGGCGTGTTCCAGGAGATGTACGCCGCCGGCAAGCCGTGGATCTCGAGCTTTATCGCCTCGGACGGCGCCCGCAAGATCGTGTTTGCCGTGCCGTTGTCCCAACCGTTCACCAATGGGGGCGTGACCTATGACGGCCTGGCCGTGAGTTATGACAACGACGTGGTCATGGATATGATCGCGGGCAAGGTTTTTCGCGGACAGAGTGACTGCTACGTGGTTCATGGTTCGGGCGATGTGGTGTTCTCGTTGCAGCCCAAGAGTGAGATCGAGCAGTTTGTCTCCAACATCTTCGGCTATCTGGAAAAGCATGCCGAGTTTTCGCGGGGGAGCCTTGTCGATGTCGAGGATCGGATCGGCCACAAGAAGGCCGGCAGCGCATTTTGTTCCTTCAACGGGCGTGACTACTATCTTGTCTATCAGCCCGCGGGGATCGGCGACTGGTCGATCGTCGGTCTTGTGCGCGCTGACGCCGTCGACTCCGGCATGAACGAGGTTCAGTTCATCACCATGGGCGCGATCGGTATCGTGGGCATCGTTGTCGCGGCTGCGGGCATCGTCGTCGTCATTCGCGTGGACCGCAGGCGCATCCGGCGCAAGGAGGAGGAGCGTCTGGCGGCCGAGAACCAGAGGCTTGCGATCAACCAGCTGCTGGGCGGCCTCAGGCGCATCGTCGACCGTTTCGCCGTGATCGACCTTGCGAACGGGACTTACGAGTACCAGGAAAACCAGCTCGCCGACGGCATGTATCCGCAAAAGGGCCGCTATGCCGATCTGGTCGACGCGATAACCCAACGCTACGTGGCGTTCTCGGACACGGAGGACGCCAAGCTCTCGCATCTGCTTGCCCCGGAACGTCTGCGCCAGATGGTGGGGAAGCGCGAGGACGTCATCAGGATCGAGTACTGCGGTCGCAACGGGGACGTCTACAAGGTGCTCAACATCATTCCGCTCGATTGGGACGGCGCGGGCAAGGTCACCAGGCTCATGTTTGTCTCGCAGGATATCGGGCAGCGCGTGGAGTTGCAGACGATGGCGAACACCGACGGCCTGACGGGCCTCTTCAACGAACGGTATTTCTCGTCGATCCTGCGGGCGCGTGAGGCGGCGCACCAGTCGTTTGCGCTGTTCTACCTTGATCTCGATCGCTTCAAGCCGGTCAACGACACCTACGGGCACGATATGGGCGACAAGCTGCTCAAGGCTGTAGCGGCACGTCTGCTCGATTGCGTCCGCAGCACGGACTTTGCCTTTAGAATCGGCGGTGACGAGTTCGCGCTCGTGCTGGACGGCGAGCTTGCGGACGACGTGTGCCAGATGATGTTCGAGCGTATCACTGCCGCGGTCTCGCGTCCCTACGATATCGATGGGACCGAGATCGATGTCGGCACGAGCTGCGGGTGGGCGTGCTGTCCCGGCGAGGGGAGCGCCGAGGAAGTCCGTATCATCGCCGACCGCCGCATGTACGCCTGCAAGGAGCACAACCACGCCGAGCGCTAACACGGTTGCGGCGTCCCGCTCCAAAATGGGGGCTGTTGGCTCTTTTGGCTGGGCGGTGCGTGCTACCATAGATGTATCTGAGTCAACACCGTATGTGGAGGAACCCCATGGCAAACGTTCTTGTCTTTGGTCACCAGAATCCCGATAACGACGCCATCATGAGCGCCGTCGTCCTGTCCCAGCTGCTCAACCAGGTTGAGTACGCCGGCAACACCTACGAGGCCTGCGCCCTCGGTCAGCTTCCGGCCGAGTCCGCGAAGCTGCTTGCCGACGCCGGACTGCCTGAGCCCCGCCAGATCGAGTCCGTCGAGGAGGGCCAGCTCGTAGTCCTGACCGACCACAACGAGTCCGCCCAGTCCGTTGTGGGCCTCAAGAGCGCCACGGTCTTCGGCGTTGTCGACCATCACCGCATCGGTGATTTCGAGACCGCCGGCCCGCTTCACTACATCGCTCTTCCCTGGGGTTCCAGCTGCACCATCGTCTCCAAGCTCGCCGGCGTGCTCGGCGTCGAGCTTTCCGATGCCCAGGCCAAGCTTCTGCTGTCGGCCATGATGACCGATACGCTCATGCTCAAGAGCCCCACCACCACCGATGTCGACCGCGCCGTCGCCGCCGAGCTCGGCGAGCGCCTCGGCCTCGATCCGGTCAAGTTTGGCATGGAGGTTTTCCTGTCCCGTCCGTCCGGCTCCTTCACTGCGGCCGAGATGGTCGGCAATGATATCAAGATGTTCGAGCCTGCCGGCAAAAAGCTGCTCATCGGCCAGTACGAGACCGTCGACAAGAGCCGTGCGCTCGGCATGATCGACGAGATTCGCGAGGCCATGCGCGCTTACGCCTCCGATAAGGGTGCCGATGGCATCGTCCTGTGCATCACCGATATCATGGAGGAGGGCTCGCAGGTTCTGTTCGAGGGCGACACCGAGATCGCGCAGAAGGGTCTGGCCATCGCCGACGAGCACGACGGCGTCTGGATGCCGGGTGTCCTTTCCCGCAAGAAGCAGGTTGCGGCGCCTATCATGGCGGCCTGCTAGAGGTTGACCGATCCCGGCGACCGGATCACAGCACCGCACCTTGGCGTTCAAACCTTCGGGCGCCGCACGCAAGGCGTGCGCCCTCGGTTTCCACGCCAATCTGCGGCACTGTGACCGGTCGTTTCCTTTTTAGGTGGTAGCTGGTCTGCCGCTGAGGTTTCTACTCGTGGACAACCTGTGGTTCCGCTCGCCGGCCGCGTACGGTCGGTATCCGGGCAGGGTAGGCTAGACACAACGTATTGAGATTTGGCGCGAGTCCGCATCTATATGTGGGCCCGCGCTTTTTCGAGACGGGCCCTGCCCCGTGAAAGGAGCCGCCCATGGACACCCGTGAGCAGCTGTTCTACGAGCGTGAGCGCAAACGCCTCGAGCGCCATGACCTTTGGGAGCGTATCACCGAGAACGGCACGATCTCGGCCGCCGTTATGGTGCTCGCTGCCATCGCCGCCGTCATCTGCGCCAACTCGAATGCCTATGAGTCCGTTCATCACTTTTTGGAGCAGCCGCTCTTTTTGGGGTTGGGCTCCTGGACGGCCGGTCTTACGGTCGAGCTCTTCGTCAACGACTTTCTCATGGCCATCTTCTTTTTGCTGGTGGGTATCGAGCTCAAATATGAGATGACCGTCGGCGAGCTCAAAAATCCGCGTCAGGCGATGTTGCCGATGCTTGCGGCCGTGGGCGGCGTGGTCGTTCCGGCCTGCATCTATCTGATCTTCAACCACAATGGCGCCGCAAACGGCTGGGCCATCCCCATGGCAACGGACATCGCCTTCGCGCTCGGGGTACTTTCGCTGCTCGGCAACCGCGTGCCCAATGGCGTGCGCGTCTTCTTCTCGACGCTTGCCATCGCCGACGACCTTATCTCCATCGCCGCGATCGCTATCTTCTATGGTCAGAGCCCGAGCCTCTTTTGGCTCGCTGCGGCGGCGGTGGTGACGGCGGCCCTCGTTGCGCTCAACAAGACGCAACACTACCGTTTGGCACCCTACGCGCTCTTGGGCTTGGTGCTGTGGTTCTGCATGTTCCAGAGCGGCGTGCACGCGACGCTCGCGGGTGTGATTCTGGCCTTTACCATTCCGGCCAAGTGCGGCGTCAAGCTCGACAATCTTACCGAGTGGCTCGGTGAGTGCCTGCCCGGACTCGAGGACCGTTATGACGATGAGGCGCACATCCTGGGTCAGCACGACTTTACCCGCGCCACGACCAAGGTTGAGCGCGTGATGCACCGTGTGACCCCACCGCTCGTGCGTATGGAGCGCCTCATTTCGACGCCGGTGAATTTCGTGATTCTTCCGATTTTCGCCTTTGTCAACGCTCAGGTGCGCCTCGTGGGAGTGGACATGGGTGCGCTCATTGCCGATCCGGTCACGATCGGTGTGTACTTCGGCATGCTGCTGGGCAAGCCGATCGGTATCTTCGGAGTGACGTTTGCACTGGTCAAGCTCGGTTTGGCGGAGCTTCCGCACAAGGTCGACTGGCATATGATCGCCGGTGTGGGCATTCTCGGCGGTATCGGCTTTACGATGTCGATTCTTATCAGCGGCCTGGCTTTCCCGGGCGCGGAGTTCGAGATGCTTGCCGCCAAGGCTGCCATCTTGGCCGGATCGGTCACAGCGGCCGTGCTTGGCATGCTGTATATGAGCGTGGTGTGCAAAAGGCCCGCAAAAGCCTCTAGATAGGCGAGTGCCACAAGAAACGAGAACGGCCGCGAGGTGGCCGTATCCAAAAAGTGCCGTCCGTGAGTTATGTTACGGGCGGCACATCATTTTTCTGTAAGGGTAAAACGGAGTTTTGGGAGGCTCCTAGGGGCGGTTTGAAAGCGTTTTGCCTCAAAGGACGGCTCGGATTTCAAATGTGGCTCTAAAAACGGGGCACAGGGCGTTATTTGGCTGCCACTAATTCGATAACAGAACTCACGGACGGCACTTTTTGGATATCAAGGTCGATGAGGCCTCAAATCCCAAAGCGAAACTACTCGACCGTACCGTACATCGCGCCCCAGCCGTGGGCAGCGAGGGCCGAGTTGAGTTGATCGCAGAGCGCTTGGCGGTCGTAGACGCCGGGAGGGAGCAAGTTGACGATCTCCATGAGATCAGGAGCCAGATCGACTATCTCGGCTTGGACGATCAAGTCCAGACGGTCGATGACTTTGCGGTCGGCAAAGAGCCCGTCGATGAGCCGTTGAAGGTCGCCGAATTCTTCTGCCTGAAACGAGCCGTATCGCATGAGGTCTCCTTGCTTGCGTTGCGCGCATAGTCGATGTGCAAAAGTTGCAATGGGCTTAATCTACCACGGCATCGCGGAGGGCGCTCACGCGGCGGTCTATACTAGAGCGCGTTGCTAACATCCCGCTTCGCGAAAGGTCGCATCAATGCAGACGATCTACCAGAAGATGGAAACCACCGAGCTCGATGCCGCTATCGCCGCGCTCAAGGCTCAGGTCGATACGATCAAGGCTGAGGGTCTTGCGCTGGATATGGCACGCGGCAAGCCGTCGCCCGCCCAGGTCGACATCTCGCGTCCCATGCTCGATATCCTCGACTCGAGCGCCGATCTGCACGATGGCACCGTCGATTGCTCCAATTACGGCTGCTTCGAGGGCATTCCGTCGGCGCGCAAGCTTGCCGGCGAGTTTTTAGGGTGCCCTGCCGAGCAGACGCTGGTGCTCGGTTCTTCGAGCTTGCTGGTCGAGCATGATATCGCCGGCATGTTCTGGCGCTGCGGTACCTGCGGGTCCGCTCCTTGGGCCGATTACGCGCCCGCGCATGCGGGAAACAAGATCAAGTTCCTCTGCCCCGTGCCCGGTTACGATCGCCACTTTGGCATCACGGCCGACCTGGGGATCGAGAACGTGCCCGTCGCCATGACCGAATTCGGTCCTGATATGGATGAGGTCGAGCGCCTTGTTGCTAACGACGATTCGATCAAGGGGATCTGGTGCGTGCCCAAATACTCTAACCCCACGGGTATCACCTTTAGCGACGAGACCGTTCGCCGCCTGGCGACCATGAAGACCGCCGCAGACGATTTTCGCATCTTCTGGGATAACGCCTATTGCGTGCACGATCTGTACGACGAGGGCGACGAGCTCGTCAACATCTTCGACATCGCGCGTGCCGCCGGCACCGAGGACCGCGTCGTGGCATTCGCCTCGACGTCCAAGATCACCTTCCCGGGCGCGGGCATCGGGTTTATCGGTGCTTCGCCTGCGGTGATCGCCGAGTTCTCCCAGCGCCTCAAGGCCGGTCTGATCAGCGCCGACAAGATGAACCAGCTTCGTCACGTGCGCTTTATGCCTACGCTCGATGCGGTCAAGGAGCACATGAAGAAGCACGCTGAGTTCTTGCGTCCGCGCTTCGAGGCCGTCGAGCGCAAGCTTACCGAGGGGCTGGGCGACACGGGTTGCGCCACCTGGACGCACCCGCGCGGCGGCTACTTCGTGAGCTTCGATGGTCCTGAGGGTTCGGCCCAGCGCGTGGCGGCTCTTTGCGCCGATATGGGCGTCAAGCTTACGCCGGCCGGTGCCACCTGGCCTTATGGGCGCGACCCGCGTGACACCAACATCCGCATCGCGCCGAGCTATCCCACGGTCGATGAGCTCGAGGCAGCGCTCGATGTGCTCGTGCTTGCCGTCAAACTGGTGTCCGCCGAGCTCGCCCGCGCCGAACGCTCCTAGCGCCTGCCTGCTCACGAAGCGAGCCTGTCAAGCCGTCTCGTCGCACGTATTCTTAAACGTTCTCCATTTGTCCGAGGAGTGATTCCATGGATCTTGGCATCTCCACCAACCCTACCCCCGAGTGCTACACCATCGCCGTCGCCGGCGAGATCGATATCTCCAACGCCGATAGCCTGCGCAACGCCATCGACCTGGCGCTTGAACAGCCGACCGAAGCCGTGGTGCTCGACTTTGCCCAGGTGAGCTATATCGATTCGACGGGTATTGGCGTGCTGGTGGGCGCCGCTCATCATGCGGTCGACCATGGCAAGCGCTTTGCCTGCGTCAATGCGCAGCCCGGTGTGATGCGCGTGGTGCAGCTGCTGGGCGTCGATCAAGAAATCGATATTACGGCTGCGTAACCCTGGCGGTCCTTGCGGCGTGTGAAAAACATCCGCCTCATAAATACAATAGCGTTTGTTGTGCGCCCGGACGTTCGCTTGCGTCTGGGCGCTATACTTACACCTCAGTGTATCTATGACGAGTTCCGGCCGAATGGCGCGGCACGGGCTCGACTCACATCGAGCCTTGGAGGTATGTGTGTTTGGTATTGGAGAAGGTGAGCTGGCAATCATCCTGGTCTTCGGCTTTTTGCTGTTTGGCCCGGATAAGCTCCCACAGATGGGCCGCACAATCGGCCGCGCTATCCGTCAGTTCAAAGAGACGCAGGAGAAGATGACGGCGGTCGTCCAAACCGAGATCATCGATCCGGTGACCGAGGCCGCGCAGGCGCCCGTCAAGCCCAAGAAGTCCAAGTCGGTCGATGACGACGCGGATGACGATGACGAGTCGACCGAGACGACTGCCCCGGCGCACAAGGAGACCTTTGCCGAGCGTCGCGCTCGTCTGGCCGCCGAGAAAGCTGCCGCCGAGGGCTCGTCCGAGGGCGATGAGTCCGCTGCCGAGGGCGAGGCATCGACCGAGGGATCCGAGCAGGATGGGCCTGCCACCGAGGATGCCGTCGAGTCCGAACCCGAGCCCGAGCCTGCAGTGCGTACGACCGCCGACCTGTATGCTCGCCGTCCACGCAAGCACAAGGCTGTGGTAGACGAGCTGGCTGCCGAGCTGGCGGCCGAGGAAGCCGAGGCCGCTGCCGCAACTGACGACGATGCCCCGAAGGGAGGCGACGAGTAATGCCCATCGGACCTGCGCGCATGCCGCTCTTCGACCATCTGGGCGAGCTTCGCCGCCGATTGACCATCGTGGTCGTATCGGTGTTTGCCGCCGCCATCGTTCTGTACTTTGCCACGCCCGTGGTGCTCGACATCCTTGAGGATCCCATTCGTGGCTTTGTCCCCGATGGCAAGTTCTATATCACCACCACGCTCGGCGGCTTTGGCCTGCGCTTCTCGCTGGCTCTTAAGATGGCCGTCGTGATGTGCACGCCCATGATCATCTGGCAGATCCTGGCATTCTTCTTGCCGGCGCTGCGCCCCAACGAGCGCAAGTGGGTCGTTCCCACGGTGCTGGCGGCCACGGTACTGTTCTTCCTGGGCGCCATCTTCTGCTACTTCATCATCATTCCGGCGGGCTTTGAATGGCTGATCGGCGAGACCAACGCCGTCGCCACGGCCCTGCCCGATCTCGAGAACTACGTCAACATGGAGCTGCTCTTTATGATCGGTTTCGGCGTGGCTTTCGAGCTGCCGCTCATTATCTTCTACCTGTCGGTCTTCCATATCGTCTCCTACGCCCAGTTCCGCGGTGCCTGGCGCTATGTCTACGTTGGTCTGCTGGTCGCCTCGGCGATCATCACGCCCGACGGCTCGCCGGTCACGCTCGGTCTTATGTTCGGAGCGCTGATCTCGCTCTACGAGGTTTCGCTCGCTGTCGCCCGCGTGGTCATCACCGCGCGCGAGGGCAAGCAGGGCCTGTTCGAGAGCCGTCTGGGGCTTTTTGCGGATGACGAGGACGAAGAGGAGTAGCACGGTATGCACGAGGTTGGCATCGTCAA
The DNA here is from genome assembly GCA_002437815.1 of Collinsella sp. UBA6357. Lineage (GTDB taxonomy): Bacteria > Actinomycetota > Coriobacteriia > Coriobacteriales > Coriobacteriaceae > Collinsella. The sequence continues at coordinate 137,941 of DJRP01000034.1, forward strand.
CGGCATACTCGATACAGTGATTCGTGCGGCACGCGGGGCGGGCGCCTCGCGTGTCGTTTCTGTTTCGCTGAGAATCGGGGATATGACCGAGGTCGTGCGCGATGCGCTCGATTTTGCCTGGGAGACCTTTAGGGAAGAGGACCCCATCACGGCGGACTGCGAGCTTGCGGTGGAGGAAGTTCACCCGCAAAGCGAGTGCCTGGACTGCGGGACGGTCTTCGATCACGATCGCTTTCATTGCCGCTGTCCGCAGTGCGGCGGCGCCAATATTCGCCTGATACACGGTCGCGAGCTCGATATCGCGAGCATCGAGGTCGAAACCCCCGAGTGACGCATCGGTTCCATTTCAACATGCAGAGGAGAGCAACCCAATGGCTGAGAAGACTATCGATATCGCATCGCCCATCCTGTCGCGCAACGAGCGCCTGGCAGAGCAGCTGCGCCAGCGCTTTCACGATACGAAGACCTATGTGATCAACGTGCTGTCGAGCCCCGGTTCGGGTAAGACCACCACGATTCTGGGCACCAACGAGCGCCTGCGCGACAAGGCGGGCCTGCGCTGTGCCGTCATCGAGGGCGATATCGCCTCTGACGTCGATGCCGTTACCATGAAGGAGGCCGGCATGCCGGCCATCCAGATCAACACGGGCGGGCTGTGCCATCTCGAGGGCAATATGATCATGGAGGCCGTCGATGCGTTTGACCAGGCAATCGGCCTCGACAACATCGACGTGATCTTTATCGAGAACGTGGGCAACCTCGTGTGCCCCGTCGACTTCGATCTGGGCGAGAATCTTTCCATCATGATCCTGTCGGTGCCCGAGGGCGATGACAAACCGCTCAAGTATCCGGGCATCTTCCAGCACGCCGGGGCCCAGCTGCTCAACAAGGTGGATGTGGCCGCTGCTTTCGATTTTGATATGGATGGGTATACTAAGACCCTCGATGACCTCAATCCGCAGGCACCGCGCTTTAGCGTGAGCGCCCGTCGCGGCGAGGGCATGGATGCCTGGTGCGATTGGCTCATCGGGCAGATTAAGAAGGAAAGGGCGTAAGTCGGTCGCAACTGTGCGGGCGCTGCCAAAATACGAGATAGGAGCCTCTTTTGAAGCTCATCATCGCTGAGAAGAACGACGCTGCGCGCCAGATCGCCGAGCGTCTTGCCACGGGCAAACCCAAAAAGGACAAGGTCTATAACACCGCCATCTACCGCTTTGAGTGGGCGGGGGAGGAGTGCGTGACGATCGGCCTTGCCGGTCATATCCTGGCACCCGATTTTTGCGATTCGATTCTGTTCGACAAAAAACTAGGCTGGTATTCGGTTACCGAGGACGGCGAGATGCTTCCCGCCGACATGCCAGACGGCCTGCCGCGTCCGCCTTACGACACCAAGCGCAAGCCCTATCTGCCCGACGGCATCTCCATCAAGGGCTGGAAGCTCGAGAGTCTGCCCTACCTTACATGGGCACCTGTCATCAAGCTGCCGGCCGAGAAGGAACTCATTCGCTCGCTCAAGAATCTGGCCAAGAAATCCGACAGCGTCATCATTGCCACGGACTTCGATCGCGAGGGCGAGCTGATCGGTTCGGACGCGCTCAACAAGGTGCGCGAGGTCGCACCCGATCTTCCCGTGAGCCGTGCGCAGTACTCGTCGTTTACCAAGGCCGAGATTACGCACGCTTTCGACAACCTGGTCTCGCTCGATCAGAACCTCGCCGATGCCGGTGAGTCCCGCCAGCATATCGACCTGATCTGGGGCGCGGTGCTCACGCGCTACCTTACCTTGGCCAAGTTCGGCGGCTTTGGCAACGTGCGCTCCGCCGGTCGCGTTCAGACGCCGACGCTTGCCCTGGTGGTCGAGCGCGAGCGCGAGCGCATGGCCTTTGTGCCCGAAGACTATTGGCAGATTCGCGGCCTGGGTGCCGCGCAGGGTGCCTCGGAGGACGAGCGTTTCAAGATCGCGCACAAGACCGCGCGTTTTACCGACAAGGCGGCCGCCGAGACGGCGTACGGCCACGTCGACGGGGCCATGATGGCTACTGTTACCGCGGTGACCAAGCGCTCGCGCAAGCAACAGCCGCCCACGCCGTTTGCGACCACATCGCTCCAGGCGGCTGCGGCCGCCGAGGGTATCTCGCCGGCGCGCACCATGCGCATCGCCGAGTCGCTCTATATGGCGGGCCTTATCAGCTACCCGCGTGTCGACAACACCGTCTACCCGCGCACGCTCGATCTGGGCGGCGTGGTCAAGGACCTCGCCAAGATCAACCCGGCGCTGGCGCCGGTGTGCAAAAAGGTGTTGGCCGGTCCCATGAAGCCCACGCGCGGCAAAGTCGAGACCACCGACCACCCGCCGATCTACCCCACGGGCGAAGGCGATCCCTCGACGCTCGACGGCGGACAAAAGAAACTCTACGACCTGATCGCCCGCCGCTTCCTGGCGACGCTCATGGGCCCGGCGACCATCGAGAACACCAAGCTTACGCTTGATGTGAACGGCGAGCCGTTCGTGGCATCGGGCGACGTCTTGGTAGAGGCGGGCTTCCGCGAGGCCTATCCCTACGGCCTCAAGCGCGACGAGCAGATGCCGCCGCTTTCCGAGGGCGACACGGTGGACGTGTTCGACATCAAGCTCGAGGCCAAACAGACCGAGCCGCCCGCACGCTATAGCCAGGGCAAGCTCGTGCAGGAGATGGAAAAACGCGGTCTGGGCACCAAGTCCACGCGCGCGAGCATCATCGAGCGCCTCTACACCGTGCGCTATCTCAAAAACGACCCCGTCGAGCCGAGCCAGCTGGGCATCGCCATCATCGATGCCCTCTCGCAGTTTGCCCCGCGTATCACGAGCCCCGATATGACCAGCGAGCTCGATCAGGACATGACCCGCGTGGAACGCGGCGAGGATACCGAGGAGCACGTGGTGTCGCACTCGCGGGCGCTTCTCGCCGGTATCTTGGACGAGCTGCTCAAGCATACGCAGGAGTTGGGTGACGCCATCAGCGATGCCGTTACGGCCGATGCGCGTGTGGGTGCCTGCCCCAAGTGCGGCAAGGATCTGGTCATGAAGACGAGCGCCAAGACCCGCGGCAGCTTTATCGGTTGCATGGGTTGGCCCGATTGCGACGTGACCTATCCGGTGCCGAGCGGCGTCAAGGTGAGTCCGCTCGACGGCGAGGCCGCCGTGTGTCCCGAATGCGGCGCGCCGCGTATCAAGTGCCAGCCGTTCCGGAGTAAGGCCTACGAGATCTGCGTCAACCCCAAGTGCCCCACCAACTACGAACCCGATCTCAAGGTGGGGGAGTGCAAGGTGTGCGCCGAGGCCGGACGTCATGGTGACCTGATCGCGCACAAGTCCGAGAAGAGCGGCAAGCGCTTTATTCGCTGCACCAACTACGAGGAATGCAACGTAAGCTACCCGCTGCCGGCACGCGGCAAGCTCGAGGCCACGGGCGAGACCTGTCCTGAGTGCGGGGCGCCCATCGTGGTGGTCAACACGGCGCGCGGTCCGTGGCGCATCTGCGTCAACATGGATTGCCCCTCCAAGGAGAAGAAGCCTGCCCGCGGCCGTGGCCGTGCGGCGAGCAAATCCTCGGCGGCCAAGAAGTCGACAACAGCCAAAAAGTCGACAACCAAGAAATCGACTGCCAAGAAGACCACGGCCAAGAAGACCACGGCCAAGAAGTCGAACGCAGCTGAGTAGCCTAAACAGCAGGGCCGCCCAGACGTCGATCGTCCGGGCGGCCCTGTTCGTTTTTCTATGCGCTGGCAGGGCGGCTATTCGACTTCCGTCGGTTTGGCGCCGTCATAGCGCTCTTCGTAATCCAGACGATATTTGTTGTCGTTGGTGCCCGCCACGTTATCCTTGGCAAGCGGTGCCACGATCTCGTCTTGATGATCAGCCGGCGTGTCGTAGCGCAGACTGATGTCCCATGCGTCGCAAATCGCCTCGATGCGGTGGTCCAGGTCATCGAACAGGGCCACGATATCCTTCCATGAACGATAGTTTTGCGAGCTCAACGGCACGTCGAGGTCTTCGGCCTCATCATGCAGGTCCTCGATTTGATCTTCAAGCGATTCGGCGATGCCTGCGGAGCTTTGGCGCACGCTGTAGTCTTCCTTGAGGTAGTCCTGGTTGAAAGTGGCCGCGCAGTCACGCACCTGCTGGTCGAGGTCTGCAAGCCTGCTGTAATGGCTGTCGAGCTGACGGTAGATGTTTCTTTCAGAGATGGTTTGGGTGTTGTCATCAGCGTCGTCATCATCATCGTCGTCGAGCGAGTTGGGATCGCCCTGAGGTGCCTGTTCGTCCTCGGTGACGCTTGCGTGCTTGGTCTTTTCGATCTTGGCGTCCTGCGCATCGGTGTCAGAACCAAGGGGATTGATGGCGAATATCACGATGCCGGCGATCGCAAGTGCCACCACGATAACGAGGGCGGCAACGACGGGGCCGGTTTTTCGGGGCTGCTGTGCTGCGTTACCTGCGTTCGTTTGACGTATATGCTCCGACGGCGTCACGGGCTGGGGGTTGGCTGCCGCCCAGCGCTGCGTGGTGCCTGGGTCCATGGCCGGCGAGGGGCCGTTGCAGTCGAGTTGCCGCGTGGGCTGGGTGGAGGCCTGCACGACGGTTTTGTCGGAGTCCGCGGTGGTCGCGGATGCGGAGGGGGTTGCCCCGGGCTTCTCCGTGCCGGCCTCTTCGGGAGCTGCGGCTTGGGGCCCGTCGGTCGGTGCCGGGGTGCCGCAATTGGTGCAGAACTTTTCGGTATCGCTCAAGCGCTTGCCGCACTGGGTGCAAAAACGGGGCATGGTCGTTCCTTTCGGGAAAGTGCCGTACAGCCTGTCTCTGATTATATGGAATACGTTTGATTACGAGCCGATCGCGGGTTGCCAAAACGAGATTGTTCGTGCCGGGTTTGGTGGCTCGTCGTATGTTTAGTGCGGCCCCCGCGACGTACGCGCGTTAAGGAGTGGGGTACCATAAGCGTGTCTGTGTAAACAGGGATGCGGGCTGGCCTGCCCGCGTTGAAATCGAAGGCGGAAGGCACTATGGCGCAGCCCAACACAACCGAGCACGCGGCGTTTATCACGCTCGAGGGCGTCGACGGCGCCGGTAAATCGACACAGGCGCGCCTGCTTGCGCGGGCACTCGAGCTTGCCGGCTACCAGGTGGTGCGCCTGCGCGAACCGGGCGGAACCGCCATCAGCGAAAAGATCCGCTCGCTGCTGCTCGATCCCGCCAATACGGCCATGGGCGATACCTGCGAGCTTTTGCTCTACGAGGCGGCGCGCGCCCAGCTCGTGCACGAGGTCATCAAACCCGCACTCAGGTCCGGCAAGGTGGTCGTGTGCGATAGATTCTACGATTCCACCACCTGCTATCAGGCCTTTGCCGATGGTTTGGATCGCTTGGTGGTACGCGATGCCAACAATCTGGCGGTTGCGGGGACCCATCCCGACCTGACGCTGGTCTATCAGATCGATCCCGTGAAGGCTGCCGAGCGCATGGCTGCGCGTGCCGGTGTCGATCGCATGGAGGCCAAGGGCATGGAGTTCCAGGAGCGCGTCTACCGCGGTTTCGCAACCATTGCCGCCGAGGAGCCGGCTCGCGTGAAGCTCGTCGATGCGACCGAGGATATCGCACACGTTTTCTCTCACACACTCGCCGAGGTGCGCCGTCTGGGACTCGAGATCTCGGGCGACATCGCCCGCTCCGCTTTTGTCGACGTTATGCCGGAGGTCGAGTAGCATGTCCGCCCCTGCCGCAGCGAGTCTGCTTGCCAAGCTCGATACCCAACAACGCGTGCGCGACTTTTTGACCCATGCCGTCGAAGGCGGGCGGACGTCGCATGCCTATCTGTTCTTGGGGGCGCCCGGGGCCGGCAAGCTGGATGCCGCCTGGGCGCTCGCGCAGGCCTACCTGTGCGAAAACGATGGTTGCGGCGCCTGTGACAGCTGTGTTCGCGTGGCCCGTCACACGCATCCCGACGTACATTATTACGCTCCCGAGAGTGCTACGGGCTACCTGATCGCCCAGACCCGTGCCCTGCTCGAGGATGTCTCGCTCGCGCCGATCCGTGCTGCCGGCAAGGTCTATATCATCGATCGCGCCGAGCAACTGCGTGCAAACTCGGCTAACGCCCTGCTCAAGACCCTCGAGGAGCCGCCCGAGGGCGTGATGTTCATCCTGCTGGGTACCTCGGCCGATGTGATCTTGCCCACCATCGTGAGTCGCTGCCAATGCGTGCCGTTTCGCCTGGTTTCACCTCGTGCCGCTGCCGATGCGGTACGTCGCGCCACCGGGCAGGCGCCCGAGCGCTGCCGTATGGCCGTCGCCGTGGCCGGCAGTCCGGCCCGCGGTATCGAGTTTCTCAAGAGCGCCGAGCGCCAGGACGCACGTCGTCAGATGTTGCGGGCCATAGGCTCACTGCCTGCGGCCGATGAGGCCGACGTGCTCAGCTCGGCCCGTTCGCTCATGACGGCCGTCAAGGCCCCGCTCGCCGAAGTCAAATCGACTCAGGAGAAGGTGCTCGAGCAAAACGCTGATTACCTGTCGCGCGGTGCCCTTAAACAGCTTGAGGATCGCAACAAGCGCGAACTTAACGCCCGTGAGCGTTCGGGTATCATGGAAGCGCTGGCGAGCGCCCGCTCGCTTTTGCGCGACGTGTTGTTTGTGGTCCAGGGGGCCTCTGAGACGCTTGTCAACGAGGACGCGCGTGACGCCGTCACCCGACTCGCCGCGGCAACGGATCCCGCCGGTGCCACCGCTGCGCTCGATGCGGTCGCGCAGGCTGAACGCCATATCGCCAGAAACGTTACTCCCCAGCTGGCCGTCGAGGTCATGCTATTTGATATCAGAAAGGCACTCACATGCCGCTAGTTGTTCCCGTCAAGTTCACGTTCGCCTCGCGCGATCTGTGGTTCGATCCCCAGGATCTCGATATCGTCGAGGCCGATTACGCTATCTGCTCCACGGAGCGCGGAACCGAGATCGGTTTGGTCACCGCCGATCCTTTCGAGGTTCCCAAGGCCGAGATCGGTCAACCGCTCAAGCCGGTGCTGCGTGTCGCGAGCGATATCGATCTTCAGCTTGCCGATGATCTGGCTATCCAGGGCGATGAGGCCATGGTTGATTTTCGTCGTCTGGTCAAGGAGCTCGATCTCGAGATGAAACCCGTGGGCGTCGAGTACCTGTTTGGCGGGGAGAAGGCCGTCTTCTATTTTGCCGCCGAGGACCGCGTTGATTTTCGTCAGCTGGTCAAGGAGCTTTCGTCGCTGTTCCACATTCGCGTCGACATGCGCCAGATCGGCGTGCGCGACGAGACGCGCCTGGTGGGCGGCTATGCCCAGTGCGGTCAGGAGCTTTGCTGCGCGCGTTTTGGCGGGCAGTTCGAGCCCGTTTCGATCCGCATGGCCAAGGAGCAGGACCTGCCGCTCAACTCGTCCAAGATCTCGGGCGTGTGCGGTCGCCTCATGTGCTGCCTGCGCTACGAGTTCGAGGCCTACAAGGATTTCAAGAGCCGAGCGCCCAAAAAGAAGACGCTCATCGATACGCCGCTGGGCAAGGCGCGCATTCAGGAATACGACACGCCGCGCGAGCAGCTTACGCTGCGTCTTGAGAACGGCAAGGTCTTCAAGGTCAACTTGTCCGATATGACGTGCTCGGAGGGCTGCAAGAAGAAAGCTGCCGAGCAGGGCTGCAACTGTCGACCCGACTGCGTGACGCGCGATGTGCTCGAGCGCATCGAATCACCCGAGATGAAGCTCGCTCTCATGGAGCTCGATCGCGAGAATGGCGTCGATGTGGGCGACGGTCTGTCGAGCGCCGACCGCCTGGTGGGGACGGCGAGTCCTAAGCGCCGGCGTTCGCGCGATGGGGAACCCGGTGCGGGCTCGAGTGACGGCCGCGGTCGCGGCAAGGGGCGCGCGACCAAGACCTCTGGGCCCGAGCAGGCCGATGCGGCCGCAACGACGCGTCGCCGCCGCAAGCGGGGTACATCTTCCGAGGCCGCCGGCGAGCCGGGTCGCGGTGCTTCGGCTTCCAAAGAGCGTGAGTCTCAGCAGCAGCCGCGCGGTGGCGGCATGAATCCCACGCGCCGTCGCCGTCGCCATCTGTCGAGCGAGGAGCGCGAGGACGCCTTCCGTGCCGCTGCGGCTCGTGATGCCAAGGCCAAGACGCCCGATGCTGGCAACAACGGTGCGGCAGATGGAAAGGCCGTGAACGCGCAACGTTCCGACGGCGAGGCTTCGCCGCGTCCGCGCCGTCGCCGTCATACTTCGAGTGCGCAGCAAAAGCCTCAGGTGCCCTCGGTGGCCGATCAGGTCTCGGACGGTGAGGTCAAGGTTACGCGCCGCAGGCCGGGGGATGGCGGGGGCGCTGCCGCCAAGGGCGCGCGCTCCGAGCGCGATGACCGCGCGGCACGTGACGAGCGTGCAACGCGAGGCGATCATTTTGCTCCTACTGGCGGGGATGACACTTCCTCGTCTGATGGTCAGGGCCAGCAGCGACGCCGTCGTCGGCGCTCACGCAAGCCGCGCCAGGATGGCGGCGACAACGGTGCCGCGGGTGCATCAGCGCAACAGCCGGCCGGCGAATAAGTCGCCTGCCGAAACGCTGCGCTACCTGTGGCTCGCTTTGAGGTAACATTCATCTAGGCAAACCACCCTCTCCGCGTACAAACGTGGGGAGGGTTTTGCTTTGAAGTGGCCATTTGATCTTATCGGGGCATCGCCGTGCGATGCAAAGTTGCCGTCGGCGTTCCAATTTCGACCGTTTGCCGAACGCGCGGGTGAGTTTGCGCTCGAGTTGCTGTCACCCACCCGTTGCGTCGGTTGTGAGCGGGCCGGCGCGCTCATCTGTTCAAACTGTCTGACCAAGATCCAGGCAATCGATCCTACCGAATGCTGCACACGGTGTGCAGCGCCCTTTGGCAAGCTGCTGTGCACCGAGTGCGCCCGCGAGGGTGAGGCGGCCCTTATGGCCGCAGCACTTGACCGCTGTCTGGCCTGCGCGGTATATACCGCACCGCTACCGCGCATCATCAAGGGCTACAAAGACGGGGGAGAGCGACGTCTGGCTCCACTTTTGGCCGAGCTGCTGCTCGATGCCGCGCTCCACGCCGAATCGGTGTCGTCCGACCGTTTTGGAGGACTGCTGAGCGCTAAGGATGCCGTGGTATTCGTGCCGGCGACGGCGGCTGCGTATCGGCGGCGCGGGTTCGACCATACTGAAGCCATCGCCCTGCCGTTTTGTGAGCTTGCTGGTCTACCCCTGCTTGATGCGCTCGTGAAAAGCGGACATGCCGATCAGCGCTCCATGGGACGTGATGAGCGGCGCACGTCGGCTTCCGGTGCCTATGAGACCGTCGAGGACGTTCGAGGGATGCATCTGCTGCTCATCGACGACGTCATAACGACCGGCGCCACGATGTCTGCCGCCTCGCTTGAGCTTAAGCGTGCGGGAGCCGCGTCGGTCGAGGGCCTGGCCCTTGCCCGCGTTTGGTAGGTGGGATTATGGATACTAAGAGCCTGCGGCAGCATTGGAACAATCAAGAAAAGCAATGCCATGATTGCCTTATTTTCACGGGGCCTTCAGCGCTCAGGATGCTTCGGGCGCAAAGACGCAAGACAGGCTTTCTGCCTTGGAAGTCCATCGGGCTTGACGAACAAGATCGTCTGCTTCGGACATGTGCTCCCGGTGTGCCTTCGTTTGTTCTTGCCGACCTGGTTCGTATGGGTGCCGTTGATGCAGAACGAGACGACGCCGTTCACGTCTTGGTCGGGAGCGCGGCCAATAGAAGAAAGGGGGCATGGCTTGCGCCCCATGTCTGCTCGATATCGCTGCCGCAAGGTGCGATCGCACAGGTGGAACCCGGTGTGTTTGCCTTGATGCCGGAGGCGCTGTGCTTGGATATCGCTCATCGGGTCGGGCTGGTGCAGGCATATGCGGTTGCCCTTGAGTTGTGCAGCAAGATTTCCCTCAGCGATCACTCGGAATGGCTGCCGCCGTATCGTAACGTGACGGCTACGGGGCTCGAGAAAGACAAAGATCAAACAAAGTCCGTCGGCTACTTTGAGGTCGAACCGGTCATGACGCCCCAGGACCTCCTTTCGTATCTCAGCCTCGTCCCGAGCGATCCGCGGGCGCGTCAGCTCGCTGCTCTTTGCAGACATCTAGTATGCGACCTCAGGTCACCCATGGAATGCATCATGATCGGTATGTTCACGTTACCGTTTAGAATGGGCGGTTTTAACTGCGGACCCTTCTGCTGTGATTTCAAAATCGAGTTTGGCGATCGCGCACAGGCGATCGCAGGCATGCCTTATGCCGTATGCGATGCCTATCAAGAGAAAGCCAAGATCGATTTGGAGTACAACGGGGATGCGGGGCATGAACAGCTGGCGTCGCGGATTCATGACGAAAAGCGCAACACGGCGTTGGCGTCGATGGGAATAGAGGTGCTGGTTGTCAACAAGGAAACGCTTTGCGATCTGCAGGCGATGGAAGCGATCGCGTGGCACATCCATCAGCGGATGAATGGACAATATCGAAATCGCGTAAAAGCCCAAAGAACGCGCCAGAAGGCCTTGTTGACGAGTTTGAGAGCGTCCTTTGGCCTGCTACCAAACTAGGCTCATATTCGCGATATCCAAAAAGCGGGGTTGATGAGTTATGGCACAAAAATAGTAGCAACGAAATTCGATGCTAGATGCTCATTTATGGGTCTGTTCATATGGTGAGCGGCGCTCGGAAGCGCTTGGAGGTTACGATTCGTATGTTTGAAGGAGTCGCATGGGTTCCTTCACTGCCTTTTTTGCTGCTATTAAATAAGTAGCAGAACTCACAAACCCGACTTTTTGGATATCGATGACCGGGCAAGGGGCAAACGGACTAGAGGGTGCTCGCAAATTCTGTGCGCACGGTGCGAATGCAGGCCTTAACCCTCAACGTTAGCTTGAACTTGGATATAATGCCCTCGTTCCTGCCAGGCTGTGGTTGCGGATGGACAACGGTCCATCCAAGTCCAAGACAGACGCGGTCGAAGGGATCCACGTAAGCGACCGCGTGCGCGCGGCGCGATCATGGCGCGTCCTAGAGGTAAGTCGCACCGTCCGTTCTATTTTCTATGGGGCAATAGTGCCCCGCGGGCGAGCGGGCCAGTCGTGAAGACGGTTACGGCCGTTTGAGCAAACGCCCCGGTGTGCAAGTGTGGGGTCAAATACCAGGTCAGCTGGCAGGGACAACTAATAAGGCACTGTGCTCCGCACAGCTTGTATACGATTTTGAGATGAGGGCTAAAGACATGATGAGGGGCAGCTTCGCAGGCGCGACTCGAATGGCGATGGGCACCGTGGCGCTTGCCTGCGTGCTGGGCTTGAGCGGCTGTTCGCTCAACCCCTTTTCGCCCCTAACGACCCCTACGCTTGCCGAGCTGGAACAGCAGGAGGTGTCGGCGGCCGTGAGCGATGACGCCCTCGTTGCGTCGGGTACCCTGACGGTGGCGCTCGATACCTCCGATGCCCCCCAAGCCATGAAGAATGCCGACGGCACCCTTACGGGCTATGCGGTCGATACGGCTCGCGCCCTGGCGTGTCGCATGGGGCTCAAAGTGTCTTTTGTCGAGTCGTCTTCCGCCGCCTCGGCGCTCAACGATCATAAGGCCGATATCTTTATCGGTGACATCGACAACATGGGCAGCGGCCTGACCTCGGTCGGCACCTTTCTCATGGACGCCCCGTCGGTCTTTGGCAAAAGCGGCGACGGTGCGGCCCAGAACGTTTCGACCGATATGCTCGGATCCGCCAACCTGGGTGTGCAAAATGCCTCTGCCTCTCAAGAGGCCCTGACCAAACTTGGCATCACCGGTACGCAAAAGACCTATGCCAACATCAACGAGTGCTTCGAAGCGCTTACGTCGGGGGAGGTCGATTACGTGGTGTGTGATTCCACGGCTGGCGGTTATCTCGCCCGCATGTATGACGGAATCGCGTACGTCGGCGCGCTCCAGACGCCTACGACGTTGGGCATCGCGGCGCTTTCTGCCAGCTCTGCGCTCACCGATGCCGTGAGCAACGCGCTTGACGGCATAACGGCTGACGGAACGCTCGAGGCGGTTCATTCGGTGTGGTACGGCACCATGCCCTTCGACCTCACAAAGAAGGTCGTCTCAGGTGCGGGCGTGAGCACGCAGTCGGCATCGAGCGGCAGGTCCTCTTCGGCTTCCAGTGCATCGGCTTCGGACCAACAGACGACCATCACGGACGACGACATCAACAAGCTTTCCGACTAACAGAGCAAGTTATTGGTAGGGGATTGAACATTCGTCCATCGGTAAACGGTTGTTCTTCATGGTTTCAACACGTACTGCCGGGTGCTTCGATAAGAGGTACCCGGCATTCTTTCTACGCAGAAATAGCAGGTAAAACAATATATTTAAAAGTTGGTATCAGGTTGCGGAATACGCTCTAGCGCACTTTGCCAGACAAAAGCGCGACTCTTCGGTATGCGGTATCAACCAATCTTTATTCGGGCATTTTCGGTTTCACGAGAATCTTTCGGTGACAGTGGGTACATAGGCAGTACCACGTAATGTCCCTTTGGCAGATTGGAGCCATGTATGGATATCAAGGTTTCTGGACGCAAGACCACGGTAACCGATGCCCTGCGTGCACATGTGGATGAGAAGATCGGCGAGGCCCTCAAGGTCTTCGATATCGAACCTATGACGGCTGACGTCGTGCTCCGCTACGAGAAGAATCCCTCCAACCCCACGCCCGCCATCGTCGAGGTCACGGTCCGCGCCCGCGGTTCTGTGATCCGTGTCGCCGAGCATGGAGCAGATATGTATGCCGCTATCGATCTGGCGGCCGATAAGGTTACCCGTCAGCTGCGCAAGTTCAAGACCAAGGTCGTGGACAACCGCCAGGGTGGCGCCAGCGCCGCGGAGGTTGCGCCGGCCGAGCGTGTCGAGGATCTGGCCGACCTGCTGCTGCCCGCCGAGGATGATGACCTGCTCGTGCGTGAGAAGATCATCGATGTCACCCCGATGACCGAGGAGCAGGCGCTTGTCCAGACCGATCTGCTGGGTCACGACTTCTATGTCTTCGAGAACGCCACCACGGGCCTTATTAATGTGGTGTATCACCGTAAGAATGGTGGATACGGTATCATCAAGCCCCGTATCGAGACCCTTGACGAGTAAAATACGTTAACTTGCATGAGTTAACGGATGGCGGCCGTCCCATGCGGGGCGGCCGCTTTTTTGCATGAAAGGGCGCTTTTGAGTATGCCATCTACTACCGGCCGCGCCGATAGGTGCCGCATCGTCGTCGACACGTGCTGCGACTTCACCCCCGAGGTCGCCGCCAACCTGGACGTCGATATTCTGGGATTCCCCTATATCATCGACGGCGAGGAGCACACCGACGACATCTGGTCGAGCATCTCGCCCAAGGAGTTCTACGACCGCATGCGCGAGGGCGCTCGCGTCTCGACTTCTGCGGTTTCGCTCGGTCGCTATATCGAGTTCTTCACGGAGTGCGCCAAAGAGGGCACACCGACGGTCTACCTGTGCTTTACCTCGGCATTGTCATCGAGCTACAACTCGGCATGCCAAGCTGCCGAGGCGGTGCGTGCCGAGTACCCCGACTTCGAGATCTACGTGGTCGACAACGCTTTGCCCTGTGCCACCGGAGAGCTGCTGGCCCTCGAGGCCGTGCGCCAGCGTTCGGCGGGGCTTTCGGCCAAACAGCTTGCCGCATGGGCCGATGAGGCAAAGACCTACGTCCATGGCTACTTTACGCTCGAGAGCTTCGATGCCCTGGCGGCCGGCGGCCGCATCCCCCCGGCGGCGGCGCAGCTCACCTCGAAGCTTGATGTCAAACCCGAGCTTTCTTATGATCTGGCGGGCTCGCTGTCGTTGATCGGCGTGAACCGCGGTCGCAAGAAGGCACTGAAGTCGTTGGTCAAATCCTTCAGGGAAAACTACGTGGCCGATCCTTCGATGCCGATCGGTATCGTCACGGCCGATGCCGAGAAGGACGGCGATTGGCTCGAGGCAGCTATCCGCAAAGAGGACGGCTGCGACAACGTGACCATCATTCGCGGCTCGGTGGGCCCCACCATCGGTGCCCATGTGGGCCCGGGCATGGTTGCCATCATGTTTTGGGGCAAGAACCGCGCCGACAAGATCTCGCTCACCGACCGTATCGCCAAGCGTGTGCGCGGCGAGTAGATCCGTGCGCACGGTGTAGCCCAACGTGTGGCGGATATTTCCAGAACCGCCGCTAAACACCATACCTATCATCAGCAAAGAAAGAAGGTCATCGATGGCTGACAAGAAACCCCGCGTCGCATTTATCGGAACCGGCATCATGGGCGCGCCCATCGCTGGGCACATCCTTGATGCTGGCTATCCGCTCACGGTCTACAACCGCACCCGTTCCAAGGCCGCGGGCCTGGTCGAGCGCGGCGCCGTGTGGGCCGATACCGTTTCGGACGCCGTGGCAGACGCCGATATCGTCTTTACCATGGTCGGCTATCCTGCAGAGGTCGAGGAGCTGTACCTGGCCGGCAGCGGCCTGCTCGCAGCCACCAAGCCTGGTGCGACCCTTATCGACCTCACCACGAGCGCTCCCGAGCTCGCACGCGATATCGCCGAGGCCGCTCAGGTTTCGGGTCGCATGGCGTTTGACTGCCCGGTGACTGGTGGCGAGTCGGGTGCTATTGCGGGCACCTTGACGGCTATCGTGGGCGCGACCGAGCGCGACTTGGAGCCCGTGCGCCCCGTCATCGAGTGCTTCAGCTCAAAAATCTGCTGCTTCAACGGTCCCGGTCGCGGCCAGGCGGCCAAGCTCGCCAACCAGGTTGCACTTGCCAGCTCCATGGTGGGAATGGCCGATGCCCTGGCCTTTGCCGAGCTGGCGGGCCTCGACGTCGAGCAGACCCGCGACATGATCTTGGGCGGCACCGGCAAATCCGGCGCCATGGAAAGCCTGGCGCCCAAGGCGCTCGACGGCGATTTCAAGCCCGGTTTCATGGTCGAGCATTTTATCAAGGACCTGCGCCTGGCCCTGTCCTATGCCGACGATCGCGAGCTGGCGCTCCCCGGTGCCGACGTCGCCTTCACGCTGTACGACATGCTCGAAGCCATCGGTGGCGGCAAGATGGGTACGCAGGCCATCACCCTGCTCTATCAGCAGGAAGCAGATGCCGTGGCTGCTGGGCTCGATTGGTCGCTCTACCGTCCCGAGGAGCACGGCGCTCACGAGGAAGGCTGCGGTTGCGGTGAGCACGAGGGCGCTCATGAGTGCGGTTGCGGTCATCACCATGATGACGATCACGAGTGCTGCCATGGCCACGTCCATGGTGAGGGCCACGAGTGCTGTGGCCGTCACCATCACGAGGAGTAGCACCCATGGATAACTGGGTGTTTGCGCTGCTCTCGGCGGTGCTGTTTATCTTTGCGCTCTATATCGGCTTTCTTTGCGGGCAGTGGGCCTGCGAGCGCCGCGTGACCACCAAGCGCGAATACTGGATCGCCAACGCCCTCGGTTGCGTTGCCGTCATCCTGCTTACGTGGGTCTTCTCGCTGCTGCCGCTGCTTCAGTTTGCGCCCGTGGGCTGGCTCGGCGGTTTCATTGCCGGCCTCAAGATGAGTTTCGGTGAATCTGTGGGCCTGTGGCGCAAACATGACGAGGTGCTCAACATCAACAAAAAGCAGCGCGAGGTGGCCGATGCCGGCACCGGCGATCAGATGCGGCGCAACCGCCGCGCCGCGCGCGAGGGCAAGAGCGAGGCCCAGCTCATCTCGGTCAAGGACAACAAGAAGGCTGGCGGCACCAAAAGCAAGCGCCAGGCCAAATAGAAGGATAAGAGGATCATATGGCAGACACCAAAGATGAACAGCTGACCGACGAGGAGCTTGCGCAGCTCAAGTTTGTCGAGGAGAACGAAGGCGGCGTCGATCGCTTGGTCAAAGAGCTCGGCGCACCGGCGCGCCGTATGCGCCAGTTTGCGGCTCGCGTCCTGCACCTGCTGGCCGAGCGCGATCCCGAGCGCGTGGTCCCCTGCGTGGACGATCTGATCGCTGCGCTCGATCGCCCCGAGGCCCAGACGCGCTGGGAGGTGCTCGACGCCCTGAGCGCGCTTGCCTCCATCTGTCCCGATAAGCTGGGCGATGCCTTCGAGGGCGCCGAGACCGCCCTGTTTGACGAGCTTTCCTCCACGCTTCGCTATTCGGCTTTCCGCATGCTGTGCGTGTGGGGCGCCACAGGTGCCGACCGCTCCCGAGAGGCGTGGACGATTCTGGACGAGGCCATCCAGTGCTACCACGGTGACCTTGAGTATCGCGACATGCTGGGATGCCTGTACGACTTTGGCAACGGCGACATCGATGCCGAGGTGGCCGAAAAGCTGGCGTTGCGTCTTAAGTTCGATGCCGAGAACGGCAAGGGCAGCTATCTCAAGGCCCGTTCGAGCGAGATTTGCGAAATGCTCGTTAAACGTTTCGACTTGGATCTCTCCAAAAAGAAGAAGCGTGCTAGCGTGAAGAAATCTGAGGCTTCCGAAGACGAGGAGTAACCGATTATGGCGCACGATGTAGTACTCATTCCCGGTGACGGTATCGGCCCCGAAATCACGCAGGCCATGCGCCGCGTGGTCGACGCCACGGGTGTCGAGATAAACTGGAATGTCCAGGAGGCCGGCGCCGGCGTCATGGACGAGTACGGCACGCCGCTGCCGCAGCACGTGCTCGATGCCGTGGCCCAGACCAAGGTGGCTATTAAGGGGCCTATCACCACGCCGGTCGGCACGGGTTTCCGCAGCGTCAACGTGGCCTTGCGCAAGCACTTCGATCTCTACGCCTGCGTGCGCCCCTGCCTGTCGCAGCCGGGCGACGGCTCCCGCTATCGCGACGTCGACCTTGTGATCGTGCGCGAGAACACCGAGGACCTCTATGCCGGCATCGAGTTCGATGAGGGCGCGCCCGAGGTAGCCGAGCTTTCCGAGCTGGTCGAAAAGTCGGGGCAGAAGACCTTCGCCGCCGACTCGGCGATTTCCATCAAGCCGATCTCGATCGCCAAGAGCCGTCGTATCGTCGAGTACGCCTTTGAGTACGCGCGCCGTTGCGGTCGCAAGAAGGTCACGGCCGTGCACAAGGCCAACATCATGAAAGCGACCGACGGCCTGTACCTGCGCATCGCCCGCGAGGTGGCCGAGCGCTACCCCGATATCGAGTTCAACGATAAGATCGTCGACGCCACGTGCATGGGGCTTGTGCAAAACCCGCAGGACTTCGACGTGCTGGTGCTCCCCAACCTCTATGGCGATATCGTGAGCGATCTGTGCGCCGGCTTGGTGGGAGGTTTGGGCATGGCGCCCGGTTCCAACATCGGTGCCGACTGTGCCATCTTCGAGGCCACGCACGGCTCCGCGCCCGATATCGCGGGGCAGGATATCGCCAACCCCACGGCCGAGATCCTTTCGGCCGCCATGATGCTCGATCATCTGGGCGAGAACGAGGCGGCAAACCGCATCCGCGCCGCCGTCTCCGCCACGCTTGATGCGGGCGAGCAGGTTACCGGCGATGTGCGTCGCGCTCAGACCGGCTCCGTCGAGGGCGCAGTGGGTACTCAGGCCTTTGCCGATGCGGTCATCGCGCATCTTGCCTAAATAGAACTTAAGCGTAAGCGTTTTTGTTGCGAATCGATACGCCCGGCAGCGATGTCGGGCGTATTCTATTGCAGATTGTTTTTGACCACCAAGGAGACTATCGATATGGGTTTGATCCAAAAGAAGGACGAGAAGGAAGAGATCGACGGCATTCAGATCATCGAGCGCGGTGCCGGTGCGCCGGGCGATGATACGGAGAAGATCGATCTGGTTGCCGGCACTTCGGCCGAGCATATCGCAGCCGGTACTACCGCCGAGCAGGAGGACGCCAAGCTCGAGGCTCAGATCGCAGCCGATGCAGCCGATGAGAACCTCATGCCCGAGCAGGATGGGGACGAGCGGGAGGCCGACGACGAGCAGGGCGATGATGGGGAGGATGCTCCGTCCAAGAAAAAGCCGCTGATCATCGCCGGCTTTGTGATCGCTGTGATCGTTGCCGCCGTGATCGGCTATTTTGTGGGCAACGGTGGCTTTGGCGGCAAGGGCGCCGGTTCCGCCACGCTTTCCGAGAGCCAGCTCGATTCGACGGTGGCAAGCTATACCTACAACGGCAAGAAGACCGATATCACGGCGCGCGAGGCGATCGAGAGCCAGTACAGCCTCGACACCGTCAAGGATTCCGATGGCAACTACGCCGCCCCCTCGGCCGACACCATCCTGTCCTACGTGCGCAACCAGATTCTGCTCGATGCTGCCGAGGACCAGGGCATCACCGTCTCTGCCAAGGAGATGAAGAAGTATGCCAAGGACTCTATCGGCACCTCGAGCTACAAGACCATGGCCAAGCAGTACGGCGTGAGCAAAAGCCAGGCCAAGCAGATCGTGAAGCAGTCCGCCACGCTTCAAAAGCTCTATAAGAAGACGGTGGGCAACTCTACGGCCACCATGCCGACGGCTCCGACCGAGCCTGCCGACGGCAACGAGGATACCGCTTCCAAAGACTACGCCGACTACATCATCGGCCTTGCCGGTGACGAGTGGGATAGTGATAAGGGTACCTGGAAGGACTCCGACAGCACGTACGCCAAGGCGTTCAAGGATGACGAGTTCACGGCCGATAGCGCTACCTACAAGCAGGCTATGACCGCCTATTACACCGCCTACCAGCAGTATTCGAGCGAGGCTTCGAGCTCGAGCTCAAAGTGGACCGAGTACGCCAACGGACTGTATGCAAGCGCCAACATCTCCATATACGGCCTGTTCGCGTAGTGGTTCGTCGCTCCAAGCCCCAAACAGCCAGATGGGGCTTCGCAAGTCGCTATAAGGAAATCCCACAGGGCTGCGCCATGTGCGCGGCCCTTTTTGCTATGCGGGTGATATATCAACCGCATGACGACGCCGTGGCGGCGGGGGAGTGCGACAATGGCTTTCGTGTACCAACCCGCATCCGAGAGGGGATTGCAATGATTTACGGCGCTTTGGGCGACATCGAGGAGTACCGCGGCATGATGCTCGGCCTTGACGTGCTGATCGACTGGCTCGAGGAGCACGATCCAGCTGAGCTCGAGGTCGGCAGCCACAAGATTCTGGGCGAAAAGGTTTTTGCCAACGTCATGGCACCCACCACGCGCCCTGAGGCCGATGCTCATTACGAGACCCACCAGCGCTACCATGACCTGCAGATCGATGTGGAAGGTCGCGAGGCGTTCAAGGTCGCCACGGGTAGCCTGACGCTCGTTCAGGAGTTCGACGAGAAGGACGACTACGATCTTGTCGACTCCGATGCGGGTATTCAGGGCGATCTTGCCGATGACAAGTTTGC
This sequence comes from Collinsella sp. UBA6357, assembly GCA_002437815.1. Taxonomy (GTDB): domain Bacteria; phylum Actinomycetota; class Coriobacteriia; order Coriobacteriales; family Coriobacteriaceae; genus Collinsella. The sequence goes on from DJRP01000034.1 coordinate 157,368, forward strand.
GATCTTTGTCGCCGGTGAGCCCCATATGCCTACGCTGGAGTATCCCGGCGATGGTGCCCAGCCCGTCAAGAAGATCTGCTTCAAGATCTTGGCCGACACCTACTGGGAGGAGTAGGGGGTAGCTACGCCCCCCCCTCGTTGAAGTTCGAGTTTCCAACGTGAATCTCATTGGCGAAACAGCATAAGCGCAGGTAAAACGCTCGGCAGGCTTGATGCTTGCCGAGCGTTTTGTTGGAAAGTCGAACTTCAATGAGGGAGTGGTATTGAGTTGTATTTGATATGGGGTTCGAGAACAAAAAAGCCGCCCCGAAGGACGACTTCTCAAATGCACTGGAGCCAGCGACCGGGCTCGAACCGGTGACCCCCGCTTTACGAGAGCGGTGCTCTACCAACTGAGCTACGCTGGCGGCCATGTGGTGGCGCACAAAGGCGTCAACAGCTGGATATATTACGGGACAAATCGCGGTCGCGCAAGTGCTCCACTCGGTTTTCTCAAATCTTTTGGCAGAGACGGCGGTCCGCCTGATTCCACTCCGCGAACGGTCAAAAACTACCGTTCACCGAATGACGGTCGTAAGGGCTTAAACTGGTATTAATCGATTAAAACCAATCTGAAAATCTTCATATTGACCAGCGGGTCTTTACTGACAACATTGGTTAACTTTGATCAATTTTTATCAACGTAGCATCAATAAACACAGACTGTAACGTTTCAAAATGGTTACAAAACCGCAGGTAGAAGTATTAACGAGCGGTAAACGGTCGAAAAATGACCGCCAACGGTGCAAAAACGTTTTACTCTTGGTGCCAATCAGGGAGACACAAAGTGTGGTGATATAGTGACAACAACACGTCACGTGGTTACTACCAGTGAAGGGCCAATGGCCGTTCGTGTAGCTCGTTTTGAGCTTCAAAGGTATCCACCCGCTGGCTCTCGGACTTAACGGATCTTATACGTCGAACACCTCCGAAAGGGGCATTTGAATGGTTGGTTTTATCCTCACCGGTCACGGTCAGTTCGCTCCCGGTCTCGCAAGTGCAATCGCGATGGTCGCGGGCGACCAGCCCGCGTTTACCGTTGTGCCTTTTGAGGGTGACGCGGCTGCTACCTATGGTGAGGATCTTCGTGCCGCCATCACCGCCATGCGCGAAGAGTGCGACGGCGTGCTTGTCTTTACCGACCTGCTTGGCGGTACCCCCTTCAACCAGGCCATGATGATTGCCCAGGACGTCGACAACGTCGAGGTCGTCACGGGCACCAACCTCCCCATGGTTATCGAGTTGCTCTTCCTGCGCGGCAACGCCACCCTTGTCGAACTCGGCGAACAGGCCGTCACCGTCGGTCAGACCGGCGTCACCGTCCAGACGGTCGACTCCGTTGCCGCCGTCGAGGACGACGACTTCGATGGCGAGGACGGCATCTAATCCGCCGTCCCTTCGCACTTTGAGATCTTTGAGGTCATAACCAGCAACGAAAGGAAGCTGATCCACATGGCAGAACCCAACATCCTTCTTACCCGTATCGATAACCGTTTGATCCATGGCCAGGTCGCTACCCAGTGGAACTCCACTCTGGGCTCCAACCTCATCCTCGTCGCCAACGACGACGTCTCGACCAACACCATGCGTCAGAACCTCATGAAGATGGCCGCTCCCGCCGGTGTCGCCACGCGTTTCTTCTCGCTGCAGAAGACCATCGACATCATCGGCAAGGCCAGCCCGCGCCAGAAAATCTTCATCGTGGCCGAAACACCGGAAGACGTGCTTACGCTCGTCAAGGGCGGTGTGCCTATAAAGAAGGTCAACATCGGCAACATGCACATGTCGGAAGGAAAGCGTCAGGTCGCCACCTCCGTCGCCGTTAACGACGAGGACGTCGCCGCTTTCAAAGAGCTGCAGGAATTGGGGGTGGAGTTGGAGATCAGGCGCGTTCCGAGCACGCCTGTCGAGGACACGAGCAAGCTCTTCTCGTAGTTCTCGTTTCCACACCGTCGGGCATATCCCGACACCTAGTGCATGATTTCCGAGGTCATGCACGTATGTATCGAAAGGAGGAGCAAGATGGAATACTCGATCATCCAGGTCGCACTCGTCTTCATCGTCACGTTTATCGCGGCTATCGACCAGTTCAACTTCCTCGAGTCTCTCTATCAGCCCATCGTCACCGGTGCCGTCATCGGCCTTATCCTTGGCGACCTCAACACCGGTCTTCTCGTCGGTGGTACCTATCAGCTCATGACCATCGGCAACATGCCGATCGGTGGTGCGCAGCCGCCTAACGCCGTCATCGGCGGCATCATGGCAGCCGTTCTTGCTATCGCCACGGGCCTCGAGCCCAACGCGGCCGTCGGCCTTGCCATCCCGTTCGCTCTGCTCGGCCAGCTTGGCGTGACCCTGGTGTTCACGCTTATGTCGCCGCTCATGGCCACCGCTGACAACATGGCTCACAACGCCGACACCAAGGGCATCGAGAAGCTCAACTACTTCGCTATGGCCCTGCTCGGTCTGATCTTCGCCGTCGTCGTCACCCTGTTCTTCATCGCCGGTTCCACCATCGGCCAGACCATCGCTTCCGCCATTCCCGATTGGCTGCAGACGGGTCTGTCCGCTGCCGGTGGCATGATGCGCTTCGTCGGCTTCGCCGTCCTGCTCAAGGTCATGATGAATCGCGATATGTGGGGCTTCTTCCTCATGGGCTTCGGCCTCGCGCTCATCACCGTCGCCAACGACTCGCTGGCGACCCCGGCCCTGCTGATCCTTGCCCTCATCGGTTTCGGTATCGCTTTCTGGGACTTCCAGCAGCAGACCGAGCTCAAGGGCGCTGCAATCTCTGACGGAGGTGACTTCGAAGATGGCATCTAATGAGTATGTGATTCCCGAGCACTACGAGGACCTTACGCCGGCCCCGCAGCTCGACCAGAAGACCCTCAACAAGATGGCATGGCGTTCCTGCTTCCTGCAGGCATCGTTCAACTACGAGCGCATGCAGGCCGCCGGTTGGCTGTACTCCATCATTCCCGGTCTGGAGAAGATCCACACCAACAAGAACGACCTCGCGGCTTCCATGAGCCACAATCTGGAGTTCTTCAACACCCACCCGTTCCTGGTCACCTTTGTTATGGGCATCGTGCTTTCGCTCGAGCAGAACAAGGTTGACATCCCCACGATCCGCGCCGTCCGCGTCGCTGCCATGGGCCCGCTCGGTGGTATCGGTGACGCCCTGTTCTGGCTGACGCTCGTGCCTATCACGGCCGGCATCACCTCTAACATGGCCATCAACGGCAACCCCGCGGCCCCGATCATCTTCCTGGTGATCTTCAACGTCGTGCAGTTTGCCCTTCGTTTCTGGCTCATGAACTGGTCCTACAAGCTGGGCACCAGCGCTATCGATGCGCTGACGGCCAACATGCAGGCCTTCACCCGCGCCGCTTCCATCATGGGCGTCTTCGTTGTCGGTTGCCTGGTCGTCACCATGGGTGGCACCCAGATCAACCTGCAGATCCCCAACGGCACCACTCGTGGCCTGTCTGCGCAGACCGTCGTCGTGTCCGAGGATGAGGCCGAGAACTTCACCAGCATGAAGGGTATCGACACCGAGACTGCCGACGCCGGCACCATCGCTATGACGGACAAGGATGGCAACGCCCTCACCGCCACCGATGCCGATGGCAACGCCGTCGAGTGCGGTGTCACCGATCTGGGCAACGGCATGGAGTCCGTCACTTACGGTACCGTTACCGAGGATCCCGTGAACTTCTCCGTGGCCGACACGCTCAACACGATCGTCCCGAAGCTCGTCCCGCTCGCGCTCACCCTGCTTCTCTACTACATGTTCTCGAAGCATAACTGGACCCCGACCAAGGGCATTCTGCTGCTCTTCGTTCTGGGCATCCTGGGCGCCGGCCCGCTTGGTCTCTGGCCGAGCATCTGGTAAGGCTCTAGCTTGAGGGGCGCGCACCGCGCGGTCCGCGCCCCGACCCCTTAAGCCATGTGTATGTTAAAGGCCGCGTGTCCTTGCTGGGCACGCGGCCTTTGCTATCTTGATTTTTCGATCAGGCAAGCTGGATAATGCACTGGCTGGTATCGTTGCTGCATCATTGAGTTGAAGGTGGAGAATAAGATGGCGATCGGGGCGCGTAAGCAACCGCTATACGATCAGCTGGTCGACATTTTGACCGAGAAGATCGATCACGAGTATCGTCCGGGGGATATGATTCCCTCGGAACGCGAGCTCTCGGAGCGCTATGGTCTTTCGCGTACCACGGTGCGCCTTGCGCTGCAGGAGTTGGAGCGCCTGGGGCTGGTCGTGCGCCAGCACGGTCGCGGCACCTTTGTGGCAGATCGTTCCGCACAGACCACCAATCTTATGCAGTCGTATAGTTTTACCGAGCAGATGCGTGCCATGGGCCGCGAACCCGAGACCACCATCCTCGAGTTCAGCGAGATGGAGGCCGACAAGAACCTTTCCGAGCATATGGGGTGCAAGATCGGTGACAAGCTGTTCAAGCTCAAACGACTCCGTTCTGCCGATAACATGCCCATGATGGTCGAGCGCAGCTATCTTCCGGTGCGCAAGTTCTTATCGCTTAAGCGTCCGTTGCTCGAGCATAAGCCGCTGTACGATGTGATCGAGCAAGATTATCAGCAAAAGATACGCGTGGCGGAGGAAGAGTTCTTTGCGAGCATCGCGCGTCCGGCCGATGCCCATCTGTTGGGGATCGGCGAGGGATCGCCTGTTCTCGATCTGGTACGCACCACCTATAACGAGGGCAACGAGATCGTGGAGTATACGCTTTCGGTCGCCCGAGCCGACCAGTTCAAATACAAGGTCTACCACCATCGAAACGAATAGCACCATCGATTCGCTGTGAGGTTTCTTTGAAACGAACTGGTTACTACCAGATAACCAACGTAAGAGTATAATTGCACGTCAGAGGATTACTTCTAGAGAGAGGTATTAACTATGTTTGAAAAGAGTGTAGAGGAGCTCACCGAGCTCGGCGCGCAGATCACCACGGCTGAGATCAAACAGCAGCCCGAGCTTTGGCGCGATACGCTCAACATCTATCGTGAAAACCTCGATGCCATCGAGGCCTTCTTGGCCGATGCGCGCGCCATGGGCGACGATCGTCTCTCTGTCGTCTTCACCGGTGCCGGTACCTCCGACTATGTCGGCGACACCTGCGCTCCGTATCTGCGCCATGCCGGTGACACCGATCTCTATGATTTCAAGCCGATCGCCACGACCGACATCGTGTCGGCCCCGCGTGATTTCCTGCGCCCCGAGGACCCGACGCTTGTTGTCTCGTTCGCCCGTTCTGGCAACAGCCCCGAGAGCCTAGCTGCCGTGAAGGTTGCCAAGGAGCTCGTCCGCAACGTCAAGTTCCTCAACATCACCTGTGCTCCCGAGGGCAAGCTCGCCGTCGAATCCGCCGACGACCCGAACGCCCTCACGCTGCTCATTCCGCGCGCCAACGACAAGGGCTTTGCCATGACCGGCTCCTATAGCTGCATGACGCTGCTCGCCACGCTCATCTTCGATACGGCCTCCATGGAGCAGAAGGCCGCCTGGGTCGAGCAGATTGCCAAGATGGGCGAGGAGGTCGTTTCCCGCGAGGACGAGATCGCTGCCTACCTTGCTGGCGATTTCAATCGCGTCACCTATTTGGGTTCCGGTTCTTTTGGCGGTCTTGCCCAGGAGTCGCAGCTCAAGATTCTCGAGCTTGCTCACGGTCTTGTCGCTACCTCCTACGACACCTGCATGGGCTATCGTCACGGCCCCAAGTCCTTCGTCGACGACAAGACGCTTGTCTTTGTCTTTATGAACAACGACGAGTACACCCGTCAGTACGACCTCGACATCCTGCACGAGATCGACGGTGACCAGATCGCCCAGAAGACCATCGCCGTCCAGCAGGACGTAGCACCGGCTTTCGAGCACGAGGCCTTCACCTTCGCCGGCTATGAGGCGCTGCCCGAGGGTTACCTGGCACTGCCGTTTGTCATGGTCGCCCAGACCGTGTCGCTGCTCAACTCGGTGCGCGTGGGCAACACGCCCGATACGCCGAGCCCCACCGGAACCGTCAACCGCGTGGTCAAGGGTGTGACGATTCATCCCTTCACCGCCTAATTTTTTGGGTATACGCTGATTTGTGCCCGCTCGCTGCGCGCGGGCGGGCATTTTTATTCGCTCAGAGCTTAGGGAGTTGCCTTCATGAGCACCTATGCAATCAAGGCCGATGCCTTCTTCCTGCCGGCCGGTCGCCAGTTGGGCGGCTATCTTATGGTCGAGGACGGCGTCTTTGGCGCCTGGCAGGCCGATGAGCCGGCATGCGAGATCAAGGATTACACCGGCAAGTGGATCGCGCCGGGCATGGTCGATACACACATCCACGGTTTCTATAATCATGCCACGACCGATAACGACCCCGAGGGCATCAACATCTCCTCGACCGAGCTTGCCCGTCGCGGCACCACGAGCTGGCTGCCCACAACGTTTACCGACGGCGTTGACGCGATCGAGCAGGCCTGTGCCGCTATTGCGCAGGCAGACGAGGAACGCGGACCGGAGTTTTGCGGCGCCCGCATTCAGGGTATCTACTTGGAGGGCCCCTTCTTTACGATGAAACACGTGGGTGCCCAGAACCCTGCCTTCCTTATCGATCCCGATGTTGAGATCTTTAACAAATGGCAGCAGGCCGCCGGCGGCCGCATCGTCAAGAGTGCCATGGCCGCCGAGCGCGATGGTGCCGCGGCCTATGCCGCAGCGCTCGATGCCCAGGGTGTCGTAACCTGCATCGGCCACTCGGACGCCACCTATGACGAATGTGTCGCCGCCATCAACGCCGGTGCCACGTGCTTTGTCCATACTTATAACGGCCAGCGCGGGCTGCATCATCGCGAGCCTGGTGTTGTGGGCGCCAACATGGCAACGCCCGAGACGTATGCCGAGATCATCTGTGACGGCAAGCACGTGACCCCTGCCGCACTCAAGGCAATGGTTCGCGCCAAGGGTTGGCAGCACACCGTGCTCATTACTGATTGTCTGGGCTGCGGCGGTATGCCCGAGGGCAACTACAAGAGCGGCGGCATGGATGTCTTTATGAAGGACAATCTGTGCTGGCTTGCCGACGGCAAGTCGATCGCCGGTTCCGTCCTCACGCTCGCCGAGGGCGTCAAGAACGTCGTAGACTGGGGTATCGTGGGCGCCGACGAGGCGATCCGCATGGCCACCGAGGTCCCGGCCCGCTCCGCTCACATCGACGACAAATGCGGTTCCATCAAGCCGGGCCGCGACGCTGACTTTGTGGTTTTCGAGCACGATCTGACGCTTGTCGAGACCTATGTCGGTGGTAATTCGGTGGGTAAGGCCTAGTAACGGACGGTCATTCTCGCAAGTGAGTGGACTTTTGGGCGAAGGGGTAGTATCGAAGAGGCAGGCGATGCTGTGACCTGCGGTTTTGCTGAGCATGTTTATCGATATACTCGAGTGACCCCAAAAAGTCCACTCACTTAGTCTGCGGGGTCACACACATGCGAAATCCTTGACCCTTTTGAACAAAGAGACCGCTGCGTCCATGGTGTTGCAGCGGTCTCTTTGGTAAGAGATGCTATTTGCCTGACGTTTGGCACTAGTGGCGGCTGAAGCGGTACTCGATCACGTTATGGTACGGATGATCCGGTCCTACAAGACCCTGCGGGAACATAAGATGATGTGGGGTGTCGGGATACATCTCGGCCTCGAGGGCAAATCCGGCTGTCCAACCGTAGTTGGCACCGTCCTTGGCATGGTGATCATCGAGCCAGTTGCCCGTGTAGAGCTGAACGCCGGGGGCGGTGGTGTAGTAGTCGAGTTCGCGACCATGCCACATCTCCTCGACATGGAACGCATGACGTAGGTTGCGGCCGTACTGGTAATTGTCGATGCAGAAGCAATGGTCGTAGCCATGGGCCTGCTTGATCTGCGGATCGTCGCAATCGATCTCGAGAGCGACGGGCTTGAGGCGACGAAAATCGAAAGGTGTACCATCGACGGCGGCGATCTGACCGGTGGGGATATTCTGATCGTCGATAGGCAGATAGCTCTTTGCGTGGGCGACGATAAAGTGCTCGCAATCCATGCCGGCGGCATGGCCTGCCAGATTTAAATAGGTATGGTTGGTCATGGCAACGTAGGTGCGGCGGTCGCTCTCGCAGCCATAGGTGATGCGAAAGTTGCCGGTGGTGGGGGAGACGCGAAACGTTGCCGTGAACGTGCGGTTACCGGGAAGCCCCAGCTCGCCATGTTTGAGCACAATGCTCATGTGCACGGCGTTATGGGCCTCGTCGACCTCGGCGGCCCAGACGCGTTTATGCAGGCCATGCTCCAGATCGCTATGCAGGTTATTACCGTTTTCGTTGGCGGGCATCTTCCAGTCGGTGCCGTCGATGGTGATCGTCGCGCCCGCGGTGCGGTTGGTGACCGGTCCGATGGTGGCGCCAAAGCAGGCGGGGTTGTCAAAATAATCCTCAAGCCTGTCAAAGCCCAGAACCACGTCGTGAACCTCACCGGGGATATCGGGAACGTCGATTCCCAACACGGTGGCTCCAAAGTCCATGATACGTACGGTGATCTCGGGACCGGACAGGGTGTAGCGATGGACGGGAGCGCCGTCGGGTGCGCAGCCGATATGCTCGGTAGTGATCATAGGTTTCCTTTTATCGGATGATTTGCTATGCAAACTTTAGCGCTTGCCTTCGGTAAACGCAGTACAGCACGCTAAAGTACGAGGGCTTTTTTGAAAAACGTCACGGTTTGGTACTGCATGGCAAGGGGGCTGCAAGAAAAAAGAGACCCATCGCATGCGACGGGTCTCTTCCACAGGGGATAGTGTGGCAATGATAGTGAAGCTCTTATGCCTTGGCGGCGTCGGCCTCCTTGGCGGCCTTGAGCTCCTCCTCGGTCATCTTGCCGGTGGTCAGCGGGGAGAGCGTGCACTTGTCCTGCTTCGCATACTCCTGGTTGCGCTTGATCATCTGCTTGCGATACCAAGCAAAGAGGGCAACGTAGACCACGATGGCAACGATGGAAGCGATGATCATGCCCATGTCGCCAGCGGCGCCCTTGCCGATAAAGAACGCGAGGAACTTCTCGACTGGGCCTTCCATGGTGGTCTGGGAGATCAGGCCGGTCACGCCGGCGGGGAAGGCGCCGACGGACTTAGCGGTGGCGGTCACGAAGCCGGCGACCAGGGTGCCGGCGCCCAGGAAGACGGGCAGCAGGATGGCGCCGATGACGACCATACGAATGACGCGACCACGGGTGACGACGAGCAGGCAGGGCGTAAGGCCCATGGCGATGATGCCACCGAGCGGCAGCAGGCCGTTCCAGGTGCCCGTCGGGGAGAACGGGAAGGCGACGTTGGCGAGCAGCAGAGCCTCGCCGAGCATGACGGGGGCAAGGATGTTAGCAGCAGCCCAGACCTCGGCGCGACCGGCGATGAAGGGCCAGTCAAGACCGACGTTGAGGGTACGGCCCTTGAGCCACTTGCTGTTGTTAGCGAAGTCGGAGATGCCCTGGGACAGCGGCTCGACGGCGGCGATGAACCAGGAGCCGATCATCGAGAACAGCTCAAGGCAGGTTGCGGCGGTGAAGGCAAGCGTGCAGATCTGCTGCGGGGTCTGGTGCGAAAGCAGGCCGACGAAGACGCCCAGGTAGATGCCGATGGCAAACTTGGAGCCCCAGAAGCCGATCATGTTGTTGAGCTTGGCGGCGTCGAAGTCGTACTTGTCGAGCCACGGGAAGAGCTTGTCGATGACCTTGTTGAGGACCATGGCCAGCGGGCTCATCATGTAGTTCATGTGAGTGGTGGTCATGGGGTTCTCCTCGGGAGCACCCAGCAGGTCGTTGAACGTGGGCTTCATGAGGTCGGAGTTCATGATCTTCATGACGCCGACGAAGATGACGAGCAGCGTGGCAACGATGAGGTTGGCACCGAAGTAGATGCAGGCCAGGCCGACGAAGGCGAGGTGCCACACGTCGAAGATATCGACGTCGATGGTGTTGGTCTTAGCGAGCACGATCATCACGATGTTGACGATGACGAGCACCATCAAGAAGTACAGCGTGTAGGGAGATCCCCAGGTGATGGTGGCGAGCGGCGCCCAACCCACATCGGTGACGGTCAGTTGCAGACCGGTGGACTCGACGAACGTCTTCATGGCGTCGGAGAATGCGGTGGTCAGAATGTTGATGATGGCGCCGATACCGGTGATGGCGATACCGAGCTTAAGGCCACCCTCGAGGGCCTTGGTAAATTTAACTTTGAAGAGTAGGGCGATGAGCGTCAAAACGATCGTCATCATAGGGGCTGCGCCGAGGTCGATCAGCGGCTGAAAGACGGCGTTTGCAAACCCGATTACTGCGTCCATGTCTCCTTCTTTCCTGTGTATGAAAACCTTTTCCGTGCAGGTGCTTTATTAAAAGAGGGACCGCGCTCCCGGCGATCGCTGTCCCTCAAAAAGCCAATAGATTGAAGTCGCAAAATCGTTTTGCGACCGAAGATGGAAAAGCCTACTTGAGGCCCTTCTCCTTAATAATCGCCTCGATCTTGTCGTAGACCGGCTTAGCCATAGCAGGCATGCGGTAGAGGATCGGGCCGGCGTCGACGATCGGGGTCTTGACCTCAAAACCAAAGTCGGTCTTGGCGATCTGAGCGAAGATGTCGTACTGCGAGAGCATCTCCTCGTTGACGTCCTTGATCATCACGGCGTCGCAGTGCAGATCGTAGCCGCGGCTTTTGAACTCGGACTCGATGGCGTCCTTGATCTGGTGGCTGGAATTAACACCGGCGCCACAAGCAGCGAGAACCTTGATCATGATGAAATCCTTTCTCTTTGCGGGATATCCCGCGATTACCTGATGTAGATGCGCTCTGTTAGTCGCTGGGGAAGTTCTTGACGAGGAACTCGTAGATCTCATGGGCGTCGGTCATAGAGAACAGCTCCTTGACGCGCTCGGTTCCCAGGCCGTTGACGAAGTCCATGATCTTGGCGAGGATGCCCACCTGGGCCTCTTTGCTATCGTTGAGGATCATGAAAAGAAACGACACGGGAAACGTCTGCGACGGATCGATCATGGAGTGCCACTCGACGGGGTTCACCAACTTGATGGGAACGATACGACGCGTGTTGACGAACTCGACCTCGGTGTGAGGGACGGCAAAGCTCGGAAGCTCGGGATCGACGACCGACATATCCATGCCGGTCGGGTAGCCCTTTTCGCGCTCGATGATGTTCTCGAGAAACGCGGGAGCAACGTAATCGTTAAGCTGAAGGCGATTGGCTACATCGGTGAAGACCTCCGCCTGCGTCTTTCGATCGATGACAAACACGGTGTCTTCGAAAAAGAATTCGCTCTTCTCAGACATGTTCTGGTGTTCCTTTCATCCCGTTCCGTTGACCATGTGAACGTTCGTAAATGTTCGCTTTTGTTGCCATATTTGTACAACCTGTGAACAGACGTGTAAATAGTCAAATTTTTACGCTTCGAATGTCGAGGGATGTGTTTGATTTTGTTTGTTATTGCAAGATAGCATGATATAGCTGCGACTTTATATCATCTTTATGGGTTTTGTTGCGCAGGTTTGTCACATGAGTTTTTTGAACCGATCGGGCATTGGCGCCGTTCACCCCGCATATTCGACCGTTCGCCGGTGGTGTGAACGTAGTTGTTCGTTACTGTTTGAGATCACTATGTTCAAACATAGTTCAGGTATAGTGAAAACAACTTGAATGTAGGGTATGGAGGAACTAGCGATGATCAAGGCAGAGCGTCAAGACCGGGTGCGCCAGCTGCTTGAAGAGCAGGGCACGGTGTCGGTCAAGGAGATCTCCGACGAGCTGGGCGTGTCCGACATGACGATTCGCCGCGATCTTGAAGAGCTGGCCGCGCTCGGCGAGATCGAGCGTGTGCACGGTGGCGCCCGTAGCGCTCAGGGCCGTTCGCGCTCGATGCTCCGCCACGAGTACAGCCATTCCGAGAAACGCTCAAAGCATGCAGGCGAGAAGTTGCAGATTGCGCAAAAGGCCGTCTCGCTCATCGAGGAAGATTCGACGGTCTTTTTGGGTACCGGCACTACCGTCGAGCAGATGGCGAGCATCTTGCCGGCGTTTCACCTGCGTATTATCACTAACTCGCTTTCGGTGTTCAATTTGCTCGAGAACCGTGAGGACTGCGAGCTGTGCCTGGTGGGCGGCATGTATCGACGCCGTACCGCTGCCTTTGTGGGGCCCACTGCCGAGGACACACTGCGTGCCATCGGCATCGACGCCGCCTTTATCGGTGCAAACGGCGTTTTGGATAATGACGTCTCGACGTCCAACATGGACGAGGGACGCATCCAGCAGCTTGCTTTTAGCAAGGCTGACGCGCGCTACCTGATCGTCGACAGCAGCAAGATCGGCAAGCGTGATTTCTACACGTTCTATCATCTGGACGATCTGGATGCCGTGGTGTGTGAGCCCGATATCACGGACGAAGCAAAGGGCGCTATCGAGGATTACACCCGCGTCATCTGCTAATTTCTTTTTTGAAGGTTGAATTGTGGCCTTGCTACACGTTATGTGTAGGTTAATGCGGATCCGTCGAGTATATAAGATATTGGCAACTTATTTACCTGCGGTTTCTTGCTGTGATAATCCCTGTTATCCGACAAGGGCCCGTATAACCTACACATAACGTAAAGCATGGCGCGGATGGCGGTAAAAAACCGGGCCCGCGACCGAATCAATGGCCACTCCACAACGGCGGATTCGATGCATCGCGTCCGGGCATACGCTCTGCTGAATTGACGATGATAACGTTAACACTCGCACAAAAGTTCACACGTATCGCAAGCGATCAATGGCCCGAACGGTCGTTTTTGAACGATGAACGGTATTCGCGCAGAAAAGAACAAAAAAGAACAAATACATCTGGTAAGAAATGTTCGGATGTGTTCTAATAAGTTCAACAAGCGGAGACTGCAAGCCAAAAGCCCGGCATAGCGAACAGTTCCGCCCAAACACGTAATGTATGCGCGCAAACGCGCTAATGAGGAGGATGTCATGAGGGTTGTTATCGCTTCCGATGCAGACGGCATGCCGATGAAGGAGTCCATCAAGGAGATGCTTATCGCCGATGGTCACGAGGTCGTCGATTATTCCGAGACTCCTGCCGCCGATTTCGTCGAGTCCGCGACCGCCGTCGCCACCGACCTGCTCGAGCATAAAGACTCCCAGGGTTTCGCTTTCGATAAGTACGGTGTCGGTTCCTATATGGCGGCTGTCAAGATGAAGGGCATGGTCGTCGCCAATATCTCCGACGAGCGCTCCGCCTACATGACCCGCGAGCACAACGGTTCGCGCATGGTCACCATGGGCCCGGGTGTCGTCGGCACCGAGGTCGCCAAGAAGATCGCCCGTGAGTTCCTGCGCGCGAAGTACGCCGGCGGCCGTCACCAGATCCGCGTCGACATGCTCAACAAGATGGCCTAGATAAGCGCCACCGAGAACCCGAACTTCTATCTCAACTTTGATTTCAGATGAAAGGAATTGTCTGATGAAGAAGACCATCGCAATCGGTTGCGACCATATCGTTACGGACGAGAAGATCTATCTCGCCGACCGTCTTGAGCAGGCTGGCTATAAGGTGCTCGACTGCGGCACCTACAGCCACACCCGCACCCACTATCCTATCTATGGCAAGCGCGTCGGCGAGGCTGTCGCCTCCGGCAAGGCCGACTTCGGTGTTGCGCTCTGCGGCACCGGCATCGGCATCACCAACGCCGTCAATAAGGTCCCCGGTGCCCGTTGCGCCCTCGTTCGCGACATGACCTCCGCGCTCTATGCCCGTCGCGAGCTCGACGCCAACATCGTGGGTTTCGGCGGCAAGATCACCGGTGAGTTCCTCATGGCTGACATCATGCTCGCCTTTCTCGAGGAGCCCTACGAGAAGACCCCCGAGCACGATGCCATGATCGCCAAGATCGACGCCCTCAACAAGGCCGATGCCGAGGCTCAGGCCGATCCGCACTTCTTCGACGAGTTCCTGGAGAAGTGGGACCGCGGCGAGTATCACGACTAGTTTGGTTCCGTTGTTCTAACGAACGGCGGACCGGTCTACGCTACTGGTCTGTTTCTTTTAGTTTCCCTTTTGGCCTCGGCGTGCCTGTACGCGCATGACGGTCGTTTAGCGGCTCGTGCTACAGTCCCCGTAGTGCGAGCCGTTCTTTTATCGAAAGGTTTCAGGTCTTATGGAATACGTTCTCGATAACGGTCAGATTTCCGTCACGCTTGCCACGGCGGGCGGGTCGTTCACCTCGATCAAGGCGGGCGGGCGCGAGTACCTGTGGCAGGGCGATCCTGCGGTGTGGTCGGGCCAGGCACCGATCTGCTTTCCCATTTGCGGTGGTCTGCGCGACGGCCGTGCGATGACGCGTGCCGGCCACGAGGTCAACCTCGCGCGTCACGGCTTCGCCCGCAAGCAGGAGTGGAAGCTCGAAGAGCAGAGCGAGAACATGATCGCGCTGAGCCTTTCCTCCGCTGATCATGCCGAGCTGCTCGAGCAGTACCCCTATCCCTTCAAGATTGTGGCTCGCTATACGCTCGACGGTGCCGCGGTCAAGGTTTCCTACGAGGTGACCGACGCGGGCACCGAGGACATGCCGTTCTTTGTGGGCGGCCATCCGGCGTTCAAGTGCCCGATCGACGAGGGGGAGGCCTACAGCGACTACGAACTGCGCTTCGAGAAGCCAGAGGCGGCCGAACTTTGCTGCGCCGTTCCCTCGACCGGCCTTATCGATGTCGAGAACCGGAGCGCCAACCCCATGGTTGGCCAGACGCTACCGCTCACCCATGGGCTCTTCGACTTTGCCGAGACCATCTTCGATGTGCTCGAGAGCCGCGTGGTTACGCTTTCCAAGAAGGGCGAGGACAAGGGCGTGCGCCTGAGCTTCCCCGACATGCCCTATCTGATCGTGTGGGGCAAACCCGAAGGCGATTTTGTGGCCGTGGAGCCCTGGGGCGGTCTTTCGACCTGCTCCGATGAGGACGACATGCTCGAGCACAAGCGCGGCTGTCTGACCGCCCGCCCGGGCGAGACTGTCGCCCGCGGCTTTGAGATCGAGATCCTTTAGCCGCTCCCTTATAGTTTTTACCATCGGGGTCGTACCGTGTGGCCCCGGGACAGGAGATGAAGATGATCCTCACCGTTACGATGAACCCTTCCGTGGATACGCGCTATCAGCTCGATAAGCTCATCATCGACGACGTCAACCGCGTGACGCCCGAGAAGACGGCCGGTGGCAAGGGCCTCAACGTGAGCCGCGTGCTGCTCCAGCTGGGCGACGACGTGGTGGCGACCGGTCTTTTGGGCGGCCACATGGGCGCCTACATGGCCGAGCTCATGGACGCCGACGGGGTTAAGAACGATTTTGTGCCCATTAAGGGCGAGACCCGCATCTGTCTCAATATCCTGCATGAGGGCAACCAGACCGAGCTGCTCGAGAGCGGTCCTCAGATCGCGCCCGAGGAGCTCGAGGCCTTCACGGCCAAGTTTGCCGAGCTCGCCGGCAAGGCCGACGTCGTGACGCTCTCCGGCTCGCTGCCGCGCGGCGTTGATGCCGGCTATTATGCCGAGCTGGTGAAGATCGCCACCAAGGCCGGCGCCAAGGTCCTGCTCGACACTTCGGGTGCTTCGCTCGACGCGGCGCTCGCCTCCGACGTCAAGCCCGAGCTCGTCAAGCCCAACCTTACCGAGATCAACGGCCTTCTGGGCACGAGTTTCACGACCGATGATGTTGACGCCCTGCGCGAGGCCCTAGCTGCCGATGCGCGTTTTGCCGACATTCCCTGGGTCGTTGTATCCATGGGCGCCGCCGGTTCCGTGGGCTTCCACAACGGTCGCGCCTTCCGTGCCGTGACGCCTAACATCCCGGCCGTCAACGCCACCGGCTCGGGTGACTCGACCATCGCCGGCTTCGCACATGCCATCGCCGCCGACGCCGATGACGTCACGGTGCTCAAGACCGCCAACACCTGCGGTAAGCTCAATGCCATGGATCCCAAGACCGGCCATCTGGTCATCGAGAAGTGGGACGAGGTTTACAACGCCGTCGAGGTCACTGAACTGTAAGCAGTAACATATACTGTTAGCGATTGTTGGGACGCTTTGCCCGGAGCAAGGTGTCCCATTTTTTGTATGCGAGATAGGAGCACCATGGAGATCACCAAGGATATCCGCTACATCGGCGTCAACGACCACGACATCGATCTGTTCGAGGGGCAGTACGACGTGTCCGAGAATGGCATGGCGTACAACAGTTATGCCATCTTAGGTGAGAAGATCGCCGTTATGGACTCGGTTGATGCGAACTTCGTAGACGAGTGGCTCGGCAACCTCGAGGGTGTACTCGAGGGCCGCACTCCCGACTATCTGGTCGTTCATCACATGGAGCCCGACCACTCCGCCGGTATTGCCGTCTTCATGGAGCGCTATCCGCAGGCACAGATCGTGGCAAGCATGGGCGCTTTCCGCATGATGGTCAATTATTTCGGTACCGACTACCCCGAGCGCAAGATCGTCGTCAAGGACGGCAGCGAGCTCGACCTGGGCGACCATGCCCTGACGTTTGTGAGCGCGCCCAATGTCCATTGGCCCGAGGTTATGTTCTCCTATGACGCTGCTGACAAGGTGTTGTTCTCGGCCGACGGCTTTGGCAAGTTTGGCGCCAACGACATCGAGGATCCGGAAGGGTGGGCCTGCGAGGCGCGCCGCTACTACTTTGGCATCGTGGGCAAGTTCGGTAAGAACGTGCAGGCGGCGCTCAAGAAGGCTGCCGGTCTCGACATCCAGATCATCTGCCCGCTCCATGGCCCCGTGCTCAAGGAGAACTTGGGCTACTACCTCGATACCTACAACACTTGGTCGAGCTATGAGCCCGAGGATCAGGGCGTGACGATCGCCTATGCGAGCGTCTACGGCCACGTCAAGCAGGCCGCCGAGGAGCTCGCGGTGGCGCTGCGCGAGCGCGGGCAGGAGGTGTCACTGTTCGACCTGGCGCGCGACGACATGGCAGAGGCCGTCGAGGACGCGTTCCGCTATGATCGCCTGGTGCTCGCCAGTATCACCTATCAGGGCGATATCTTCCCGTTCATGAGCACGTTCATCCATACGCTTGCCGAGCACGCCTATCAGAACCGCACCGTCGCGCTCATCGAGGGCGCGAGCTGGGCTCCTGCTGCCGCTAAAGTCATGACCAAGCAGCTCGAGGAGATGAAGGACATCACCCTGGCCCAGAACAAGGTCACCGTTATGGGTGCGCTTGATGACGCATCGCGCTCGCAGATCGCGACCCTCGCGGACGAACTGGCTAAATAACCCGTGCGGACGGGTATCGAGAGCCCGAGACGGGCGGCAAACGTTCGGTTTGCCGCCCGTTTTTTATCCTCACACACGTTATGTGTAGGTTAAACGCGATGGGCCGTATACATCTATATATGTCGCAGCTTTGACCTGCGGTTTTAGTACGCGCATAGGGCAGTATATCGGCTCGTTTGAGATGAACCTACACATAACGTTAGTTGGTTGGATTTAAAGGCCTATGAAAGTAGCAGTCGAGGGCGCTTTTCTTGGTCGAGATCCTCGATTGCGGCATCAACGGCACCGCTGGGGTCGCTATCCATCACGATGGTATCGAGATCTTCGAGCCCGGCGAAGCGATACATGCCACGCGCGCTTGCTTTGCTGGCGTCCATAAGGGCGCAAGAACGATCGGCGGCGTCGATTATCGCGGCTTTGAGCTCGGCCATCTGGGGAAAGTCGGTCATGAGTCCTCGGCTTGTTACAAAGGCGCCCGGACATATTATTGCGAGATCGGCATGGAGTGTCTCAAGTGCGTGCATGGTGAGCGGGCCGTACAAATAACGGTGCCCTTTGCGCAGGGCCCCACCCAGCATCACGACGTCAACCGTGGGCATGCTCTCGTCGATGAAGTCAGCGATGGTGATATCGGCGGTGATGACGGTGATGCCTTCGCGTTCGTCAAGCGTGCGGACGAACTCGAGCGCCGTGGTGCCCGAGTCGACGAGGAGCGTGTCACCGTCGTTCACGAGGTCGATCGCGGCGCGTGCGATCGCCTGCTTGGCCGCGACGTTGACGTTGACGCGTCGATCTTGGGTCGAGACGGTGAGCCGCTTGTGGAGCGATACGGCGCCGCCGTGGGTGCGACGGAGCTTGCCGGCGTCGGCTAAGGCGTCGAGGTCGCCGCGTGCCGTGACGGACGAGACGCCGAAGGTGCGGGCGATGTCGGCCACCTGTACCGACGCATTATGCTCGAGCATCTCCATGATGGCGCTGCGGCGCTCATCGGCGAAGGCTCGTTGGGGTTTGGCGGGCATGGAACCTCCTTGGCTGCTATCTTGGCTGTAAGATTTTGGACTTAAACGTGAAGGAAATGTGTCGATATGATTTTCCTTCATTTTCTTTTTAGCAAAGCAATCAACTTATTTTTACTTTCGTTTTACACAAACGAAAGTATTCGGAAGGCCCTGGGCCCGTGTGCCCAAGATGCGCGGCGTGCGTTTTCGCGGAAGGAGATGCCTGGAAAGCGACGGACGGGGAAGTTCCGTTTGCGATATCGTTTCGTTTGCTTTGCGACGCTCGTCGATCGAGATCGCTGCGGCGTCAGCGGCCATACCTGCGATTTCGTACAATAACTTCAGTTAACCGCACGGGCGCATGGGGTTCGCGCGGAGCCGTAACGATCGCCCGCGCATGGCGCGGCGAGGGAGAGGAGCACACGCTCATGGCACTTGTCACTACCGAAAAGATGCTCAAGGACGCTCAGGCCGGCCACTACGCCGTCGGTGCGTTCAACGTCGAGAACCTCGAGTTCGTCATGGCCGTTCTGGCCGCCGCCGAGGAGACCAAGTCCCCCGTCATCATGCAGACCACCCCGGGCACCATCAAGACTGCCGGTCTCGATTACTTCTACGGCATGGTCAAAGCTGCCGCTGAGCGTGCCACCGTTCCCGTTGCCCTGCACCTCGACCACGGTGATGGCTACGATCGCTGCATGCAGGCCTTCCGCACCGGCTACACCTCCGTCATGATCGACGGCTCCCATGAGTCCTTCGAGGACAACATCGCCCTCACCAAGTCCGTCGCCGATGCCGGCCGTGCCATGGGCGTGCCTGTCGAGGCCGAGCTCGGCAAAGTTGGCGGCAAGGAGGACGACGGCCCCGCGGTCGAGGGCGAGAGCCCCTACACCGACCCGGTCGAGGCCAAGGAGTTCGTCGAGCGCACCGGCTGCACCTCGCTTGCCATCGGCGTCGGCACCAGCCACGGTGTCTACACCAGCGATCCGCATATCGAGCAGTCCGTGGTCAAGGCCATCCGCGAGGCCGTCGATGTGCCGCTGGTCCTGCACGGTACCTCCGGTGTGCCCGACGAGCAGGTTGCCGAGGCTGTGAAGAACGGCATCTGCAAGGTCAACTACGCCACTGAGTTGCGCCAGGCCTACACCAAGGGCTTCATGGCCTATATGGCCGAGAATCCCGCTTGCTTTGATCCCAAGAAGCCGGCCAAGCAGGGCATGCACGAGATTACCGAGCTCGTCAAGATTCGCATGACCAACCTCAACTCCGTGGGCAAGGCAGAGTAACAGCAAGGGTACTCCGATCCCACCGGGTTTTCGGAAGGGGCTGCGGCCCACTCCCCAGAACGTCCTCACGCAATAAAGGCTCCCGTCGCCTAGCTTCTTTGAAGCGTTGGCGGCGGGAGCCTTCTGCGTTGCGGAATGTTCTGGGGAGTGGGCCGCAGCCCCTTCCGAAAACCCTGCTCGGTTGCCCTTGTGGCGTTAAGGCGGGAAAGAGGGCGCGCCTAAAATACTTCTGCTTGCTTGAGCGGACGTGTGCTCAGCGCGTTGATGAGCTTGTCCATCGACGTTCGCAAGTTGAGTCGCTGATCTTGCGAACGATGCTTGTCAAAGGTGGGGGAGTCGAGGAGACCGTTTCTCTGTGTCGGGGGGAAGGAGAAAAAGTCTGCACGTTGGGATGGCTGCATGTGAAGTGCGTCATTGGAAGAATGCATGCGTTGCGGCCTCCTCGATGTCCACCAAAAGTGACGCGCGCGGGGTGTGCTGCTGTGTCCCGTGCGCTGAGTGCATTATGCCCCCGTGGCGGTTAAGGAAGTGCTAAAGAAAGGCTTAACGCTTGTTGGCTTAGTAATAAAACCGCAGGTAGAACGCTATTAATTACGTATTTGCAATGCGTTGTACTTTAAGGCGCCCTTAAGGTTGATGATCAAACGTTGGAGCTGTGATGGGTGTGGAAGGGGAGTGGCGGCGCTGGCTAGCGGTGGGCTGCCCTGCGCACCTGCCCGATCACGGACGCCATGGTGGCATCGATTCGATCACGTTTGAGCTGACATTCCCAGATGGTGATAGGTGTCCAGCCCATCCGTTTGAGCTCGTCTACGGCAGCTTGATCGCGTTCGACGTTGCGGGTGAACTTTTTCTGCCAAAACTCGACGTTACGCTTGGGCATGCTGGGATTGCAGTGAGGGCAGCGGTGCCAAAAACAGCCGTTGACAAAGATGGCGATCTTGCGTCCCGGAAAGGCGATGTCGGGCTTGCCGGGAACCTTCCATTGCAGACGATATCCCGTGAGCCCGGCCGCGCGCAGGCGTTGGCGTACGATCAGCTCGGGTTTGGTATTGGCGCGTTTGTTGCCATGCATTGACTTTTTGATGGCCGCGCGACGCCGTACGAGCTCGCGCTCGTCGGCAGAAAGATCGGTGGTATCGATGCCGTCGAGCAGTCCCGGCTTGGATTTTTTACGGCCATGGTGTTTTGATCTGCCTTTGGGCTCATGAGGTTTGGCGGTTTTGGATTCTTCGGCGCCGGCGTCGCCATCGGTCGTACCGGCCGGGCGGTCCAACCGCTCGTCCTTGAGGCGAATAAGTTCGTCGATCAGCCCTTTGTCTGCGGGCATCCATTCGAGTGTGGCGAGGGAGCGACGAGGTACCCAACGCAGGTCGAGTTGTCGGTCGTGCTTGCTCGGTTCGTTCGAGCCGTCTTCGAGGCTGCAGTAATAGCATTCCATGGACAGGTGAAAATCGGGGTAGTCAAACTCCACGGTATAGAAGTCGCGTAGGTTGGTGACGCGCACCTGAAGCTCTTCATGCAGCTCGCGGCGCAAGGCGTTCTCAGCGGTCTCGCCTCGCTCAACTTTGCCGCCGGGAAACTCCCATAGGCCTTTCATGTCGCCGTAACCACGTTGCACGGCGAGCATCTCGTCGGATCCGTCGCGGCGGATGACGCCGGCGGCCACATGGATGGTTTTCAACGGCTTCCTCCTCGGTAATGCGTTATTTAGGACGGGGTCGTTTTGCTCATTCGATCTTGAAATCCATGCCGGATGAACATGGCGACCCCGTCCTAAAAAACACATCTTACAGAACGGTAAGTGACATGTAAGCCTAATCGATGGTAGCCGAGCCGTCCTGTTGCGACCATAGGTATCGTAAACTCCAGGCAAGAAGGGATCGGTGCTATGCATACGCTGGACAATACGACGCATGTGCTAGACGTGCAACATCTCGAGAAAGTCTACGGCAGCCGCGGCAACGTGACACGTGCCTTGAACGATGTGTCGTTTACCGTAGATCGGGGCGAGTTCGTCGGTATCATGGGTGCCTCGGGTTCGGGCAAGTCGACGCTTCTCAACTGCGTCTCGACGATCGATGCCCCCACGAGCGGGCACATTATCATCAACGGCCAAGATGTCACGGCTATGAAGTCGTCAAAGCTTTCACAGTTTCGTCGCGAGCAGCTCGGTTTTATTTTCCAGGACTCCAACCTGCTCGATACGCTCACGGCTCGCGAAAATATCGCCTTGCCGCTCACCATCGCACGCGTGAGCCCGGTCGAGATCAAGACCCGCGTGCAGGACGTTGCGGCGCGCCTGTCCATCAGTCAGGTGCTCGACAAGTACCCGTACCAGATGTCAGGCGGCCAGCAGCAGCGCGTCGCCGCCTGTCGCGCGCTCGTGACCGACCCCACCATGATCATGGCCGATGAACCCACGGGCGCCCTCGATTCCAAGAGCGCGCGCCTGCTGCTCGAGAGTCTGGAGGCGCTCAACAACCGTCTGCGCGCGACAGTGCTCATGGTCACACATGACAGCTTTGCTGCGAGCTATACGAGCCGCGTGCTCTTTATCCGCGACGGCAAGGTCTTCACTGAGCTCCGTCGCGGCGATGCCGATCGTCGTGCGTTCTTCGACCGCATCATGGAAGTCGTGGCCATGATGGGTGGTGAGGGTTCCGATGCTCTGTAAGCTTGCTTGGGGCAATGTCCGCCGCGCCGGCAAGGACTACCTCGTCTACCTTCTCACACTCACACTCGGGGTGACGGTCTTCTACGCGTTCAACACCGTGTCGCTCCAAGTCGATATCGCCGGCATCAAAGAAGAGGGCCTCTCGGACCTGCTGGGCTCGGCACTTTCGAACCTCACGTTTTTCCTTGCCGGCGTGATGGCTTTCTTGATGGTCTATGCCAACAACTTCATCATGAAACGCCGCAAGAGGGAGTTCGGCCTCTACCAAGTGCTTGGTATGGGGCGCAGCAAGGTGGCGCTCATCATGGTGCTCGAATGCGTTATCGTGTCCGGTGCAGCCCTTGTGGTTGGTACGGTGCTCGGAGTTGCGCTGTCCTGGTTCATGACGTTCTTCACGGCGTCCATCTTCAAGACGCAGATCGCCGACTTCCACTTCTTCTTTTCGCTACCGGCTTTCGATATGACGTTTAGCTGCCTGGCGCTTATCTTTCTGCTTACCCTCGTACTCGATCTCTGCGTCGTGCGCAGGGCAAAGATCATCGATCTCATGGGTGCCGGTCGCCGCAACGAGTCCGTCAAGACGCGGAATCCGTGGTTCGCCGCGGCGTTGTTCGCGCTGGGCGCGATGCTGGTGGGCGTGGCCTATGCGCGTCTGTTGCGTGACGGTCTGCCCGTCTCGGGCGAAGCGGCCGAGTTCAAGGCGTTCGGCATCACCACGGCCATGGTGACCGGGGGTACGTTCATGCTGTTCTTTGGGCTCTCGGGGCTTCTCATCAAGCTTGCTCAGGCACTTCGCGGCGTGTATTGGCGTGGGCTCAATATGTACACGGTGCGGCAGCTGGCAGCCAAGATCAACACGGTGAGTTTCTCGATGGGTGTTATCGCCATGGTCTTGTTCTTGGCGATCACCGCGGTCACGTGCGGCATGTCCATCGCTGCCGTGATGAACGAGAACGTCGAGCGATTCAATCCGGTCGACGCGTCGCAAACGGTCGTCTACAACAGCGAACAGACCATGCAGTGGATTCGCATGTTCGAACCCGATAGGGCCGATGATTTGGCGATGCCGACCGAGCCGATCGATGTCTACAGCCGTTGGCATGGCACCGCCATGGAGAATGGTAAACCGACGGGTACGGAGGTCGACATCTCCGATGTGGCCGGCGAACACGTACAGCTCGACCAATATCTGACGATGTCGCAGGGGAGCACGGAGCCCGCGGTGACGCTGCGCGGCATCTGCGATGCGCTCGGGCGCGGCTTGCCCAAAGGCATGGAGAACAGTGACGCCGACGCTGTCGGACTGGACGTGATGAGGGAGAGCCAGTACAACGCCTATCGCAAGCTGATCGGAGCCGAACCGATCGATCTGGGCTCAAGCGGCTATGTGATCACGAGTGAGATGGGTGACGGTATCGTCGACGTGTATGACGCCTTTATGGCGGCGGGGGAGAGCATCGAGCTGGGCGGGCGCACGCTTGAACCCGCAGCCGCGGCAGTCGATCGCGATGCCAGCGCCGTGGCCGATAGCGCCATGGGCAGCAACTCCGGCACGGTCATCGTCCCCGACGAGTTGATCGAGAAGGCAGGCTTTATCCCGTACACGAGTACTTTGCTCGTCAACTATAAGCACGGCATACGTACCGAGGACGCCGATGCAGCCATCTCGCACACGATGCTCCATGAGATACTTGTCGACGGTAAGAGCGTGGGCGAATGGGGAGCCTCGATCACGCGTACCGAGATGTATACGCAGGCGGCGTCGATGAACGGACTCATCAGCTACCTGGCCATCTACATCGGCTTTGTGCTTGTGGTGGCATGCGCGTCGATTCTGTCGATCCAGCAGCTCTCGAACGTGGCCGATGGCGGTCGCAGCCAACGCGTGCTGGCCGAGATCGGTTGCGAGACGGCGCAGATCCGCCGTTCGGTCTTGGCTCAGCAGGCGGTGTTCTTCGTGTTTCCGCTCGCGGTGGGCGTCGCCCATGCTGTGGTGGCGCTGCGGGTGATCATCGACCTCGTACAGCTCTTCGGTAATATGTCGATCGGCGGCACGGTGGGTCTCACCTGCGCGATCTTCCTTGCGGCCTACGGTGGCTACTTCCTCGTGACTTACGCCATGAGTTCCGGTATGGTCCGCAGCGCCATCGCCACGCGCTACAGCGAGTAAAACCGCGTAACGATTAACCCTTCCAGAAATGGAGGATGAGCGTGGTGCGGTTCTCTTGCTCGGTTTTGACCAGGATATTGTGGATGTGGGTCTTGACGGTGCCAACGGCCAAATAGAGCTCGTCGGCAATTTCCTGGTTCGACTTGCCGAGCACCACCAGACGCAGCACCTCGGTCTCACGCGGGGAGAGTTTATAAGTCTCGCGGTAGAAGGGCATCTGCTCATCGATATGGCGGTCGAGGTCGTTGACATTGTTTTCCTCGGGTGCTTCTTTCATGCGGATCGAGAGCACGTTGTAGGCGTAGACGATGAGCAGCGCCGCAAAATAGCACACAAAGACGTTTTCGGAGAAGTTGCGCTCGGACAGATAGAGCTGCAACCAGCTGGGTGCCAAGCTCATGGGTACGATTAAAATATTGTAAAAATCTTCAAGCATAATAGCTATGACCAGCACGGCACCTATAATAAGGGGGCGCTTTAAACGGGAGAGTCGCGCCTTGTATTCGGCGCTATCGCTCGTGCGGATACAACAGAAAATATAGATTCCCACAAAGATCAGAAACGCCTGACGGACGGTGTAATAGAGGTATTGACGAACCGGCCCTAGGGGCATGATGACAAGAATCATGATTTCTGTTGCGGCGAAGATTCCCAAAGGAATCGCGAACAGCTTCTTGGAGTGTCGGTCGAGCAAGTCGAGCGCGATGAGCCATATACAGGCTTGCAGCGCCGTCGCTATGATCGTCCGAAACGCGGGCATGGTCACGGCGTAGTACTCGCTTGCGGGAAACGTTTGGTTCTGCAGGGTGTATTCAAAGAAGAAGATCTCGGTCATCTCGATCGCGTAGCAGATAAATGCTCCGCATCCGTATACGAAGATCCGCCGGCGCGACGAGGCATAAGCGGCGAGTGAGAGCACCGCGGTGACGATGCAGACCACAAGGATGGCGAGGGTGTAGAAGAACATCAAAGTGTTCATCCGCTCACTTCCTATCTTCCCTAATCTATGGTTGACGCCGAGTCTACGAAGTTAGTAAATATACTAACCCATCGTTTCTAACCCGTTTCGTGCTTGTAAAAAAATCTTAGCCTCCTACCGTTCGCCGGACTAGCCACTAATCTTCTTACAATCCTGTGACCTGCAGGTTTATGTGGGTTTAGGGAAGGTGTAACTCCGTGAACGGTCTTTAATCTTGAATAAACTAGGTGATTTTTGCGCTGTGGTGAATGATGGTGTTGTCAACACGGGGCGCACAGCACGAGCGCCTCTCAGTAATAAGTCGGCGCGACCGGCGGAAAGGAAATCGCAATGGCACTGCCCAAGGATTTCATCGACACCAACGACTTCACCAAAGAGCAGATCCTTGCCATCGAGGATCTGGGCCTGGCTATGAAGAAGGCTATCAAGGTTGACGGTTATTATCCGCACCTGCTCCGCAACAAGAGCCTCGGCATGATCTTCCAGCAGGTCTCCACCCGTACCCGTCTGTCCTTTGAGACCGCTATGACCGACCTCG
>DJRP01000033.1 GCA_002437815.1 Collinsella sp. UBA6357
GGGCAGTCGACGTGAGCGTAGTGGCGCTCCCAGGTCTCGTACTCAATGTGAGCGACGTTAATGGTAATGCCGCGCTGACGCTCCTCGGGAGCCTTGTCGATGTTCTCGAAGGCGGTGAAGTCAGCCTTGCAGCCCGGGGTCTCAGAGAGAACCTTGGTGATAGCGGCGGTCGTGGTGGTCTTGCCGTGGTCGACGTGACCAATCGTACCGATGTTTACGTGCGGCTTAGAACGGTCAAACTTCTCCTTGGCCATTGCCATCCTCCTTCTGGAAGAACTTACTGCTACATATGCTGAGCGGCGACCGAAGCCGCCGCCTGAAGCTCTGGTACCGGTGACTGGATTCGAACCAGTGACATCGCGGGTATGAGCCGCGTGCTCTAACCAGCTGAGCTACACCGGCATGGTGCCGAACATACTTGAAAAAGAATGGAGCCCGCGACCGGATTTGAACCGGTGACCTCTTCGTTACCAACGAAGTGCTCTACCTACTGAGCTACACGGGCACATGGTGGGGATGCTTGGACTCGAACCAAGGAACCCAGAGGGAGCGGATTTACAGTCCGCCGCAGTTGCCGCTGTGCCACATCCCCATTCCGTTTTCAAGTGCTCGCTCAGGACCACGTCCCTTGCAAGCGGAGAGTATATTACGGCGAGTTGCAAAGGCTGTCAACGTATTCCACCCACCCGGGCGTATCCTATCCTTAATTTCTGCACATCCCCAGGTAGATTACCCTGTTTTGACCTTGCTTGCGCTACCTTTCTTCGCCTTCCGGCCTCCGGTCCCAGAAGTTTTTTCTTGCCACTCCGGAATTAATTTCCCCTGAATAGCGGGCTGGGCTCTTCCTGCGGTCACCCTTGTGGGAATTCGCGCGATACAAGGCACGGTGCGTCTTGACACAAAAAAGGTCGCAACCAAAAAGCAGCTGCGACCTGCGGAAATCCTGGAGCCGGTAGAGGGAGTCGAACCCCCAACCCACGGTTTACAAAACCGTTGCTCTGCCATTGAGCCATACCGGCGGGTGAGCTAACTATAGCGGCTCGGGTCTTCTTGCGCCACCCTTGGAGAACCCGGGCCAGCCGGCCGTACAAACTATTTCCCGAGGAGCTTCCAGAGCTTTTCTCGCTGCTCCGGGGAGATCCGGTCCTCCAGGGTCATGCGCTGGTGCTGGCGCTCGGCGCATTCCTTCTCGTACTCCTGGGCCAGGTTGTTCACGTCGTGCACGAGGACGTCGCTCGAGACCTTGGTCACGGGGATGCCGCCCACGGTCGCGCGGATCGTGCTGTCGGACGTGACCACGGTGACGGCGCGGGGCATGAGCCGCTGCTCCGTCACGATTCGCTCGATGACGGTATCGGCGCTCTCCCCCGTCTCGGAGAAGACCATCCGCACACCGGCCGTCGAGCGCGCCGGCCGCTCGGGAGAGACGTTGTTCGCCGCGTCGAAGACGATCACGGGGTCGTATTTGCCCTTTGCGTAGGCGGCGACGTCGGCCACAAGCAGCTCGCGTGCCTGTTCGAAGGGGTCGGAGACCCCGGAGCGGTCCATGCGAGACATATATCGCTCGGACTTGAAGATCACGTTGTACCCGTCCACGACCAGGAGGTCGAGGCGCTGCTTAGCGGCCATCCGGTGCCTCCCCCGCCATTTGGCGGCGAAGCCACTCGTAGGCCATGACGGTGGTCGCTTGGGCGACGTTCAGCGACTCGACGCGCCCGCGCTGGGGAAGCCTGCAGGCGAAATCGCACTTCTCGAGGACCAGGCGGGAGATGCCGGAGCCCTCCGATCCCATCACAAGGGCGAGACGGCCCTCCATGGGGGCGTGCCAGACGTCCTGCTGGGCATGCTCGGTCGAGGCCGCGGCCCAGAAACCCGCGGACTTAAGGCGTTCGAGCGCGCGCGGGAGGTTGGAGACCTGCGCGATGGGGATGTGCAGCACGGCGCCAGCAGAGGTCTTGTAGGCGCCGACGCCCACCTTCGCGGCGCGGGCGTTCGCGATGACGACGCCCGCCGCGCCCACGACCTCGGCCGTGCGCACGATGGCGCCGAAGTTGCCCTCGTCGGTCACGTGGTCGAGCACGATCACGAGCGCGTCGCCCTTCCCCGCCGCCGCGATGACGTCGGAGAGGTCGGCGTACTCGAACGGCTTCGCGCGAACGACGATGCCCTGGTGGGCGCCGTGGCTCGAGAGCTGGTCGAGGCGCGAGCGGGGAACGAACTCAACGTCGACGCCGCGCTCCTCCAGCCTGCCCACGATGCGGTCGAGCGCGGGGTCCTGCTGGCCGATAGGGATGGCCACGAGGGCGCTCCTGAGCGGCATGCCGCAGGCAAGGGCCTCCTCGACGGCGCGGCGCCCCTCGATGAGGTCGGAGCGACCGCCCTGGGGACGCGTGCCTTGGGCGCGCTGACTTTGCGGGCGGCCGCCCTGCGGCTTGCGGCCCCCGCGCGGGGCGTAGCCGCCTTTGCCGCCCTGGCCCGCGCGGCCCTTGGGCTGCTCGCGGCGAGCCTGGGCGCGGCCGGTCTTCTTTGCGCCGCCGCGCTGCTGGTTGTAGGCCATCGGCTACGCCTTCCTGTGCACGCGGGCGCCGGCGGCGGTGTCCTCGACCACGAGGCCGAGCGCGGCGATGCCGTCGCGGATGGCGTCGGCCACGGCCCAGTTCTTCTGCGCGCGGGCCTCCTGGCGAGCGGCGAGAAGGGCGTCGGCGGCCTCCTCGGCGGAGTCGCCCTCGTAGCCCGCCTGGTCGCGGGCGAGGTCCACGAGCTCGTGCGGGAGCTCGTCTGCGGCCTTGCGGGAAAGCGTGACGCCCATGACGCCCGAGAGCTCGCAGAGGGTGTCCGCGGCGCGCAGGCACACGGCGCAGGCCGGGGCGTCGCCGGCAGCGTCGAGGTAGCTGTTCGACGTGGTCACGAGCGAGAAGATCGCGGCGAGGCCGCCCGCGGTGTTGAAGTCGTCGTCCATGCACTCCTTGAAAGTCGCGCGTGCGGCCGCGGCTTTCGCAGCAAAGGCGTCGGCAACAGCCTCATCGGCAGCCCCGGTAGCGTTGTCAGCCGCCCAGCGCAAGTTCTCGACGGTACCGGCGATACGCGTGAGCGAGTTCTCGGCACCCTCGAGACGCTCCCACGAGAAATCGAGGGGCGAGCGATAGCTCGTCTGCAGCATGAGCAGACGCAGGGCCGCAGCGGAATGCTGTTCGAGCACCTCGGCCAACGTGAAGAAGTTGCCGAGAGACTTGGACATCTTCTCGCCGTCGACAAGCAACATGCCCGTGTGCATCCAGGTATTGGCAAAGCCCTCATGCCAGGCGCAGGTGGCCTGGGCGCACTCATTCTCGTGATGTGGGAACGCGAGGTCGGAACCGCCACCGTGAATATCGATCGGAGTGCCCAGATAGCGATGGACCATCGCGGCGCACTCGGTATGCCAACCGGGACGACCCTCGCCCCAAGGGCTCGGCCAGCTGGGCTCACCGGGCTTGGCGGCCTTCCACAGGGCAAAGTCGAGCGGGTCGTTTTTGTCCTCATTCTCCTCGATGCGGGCACCCACGAGCAGGTCGTCGATGTTGCGCCCCGAGACCTCGCCATAGGTAGGGTCGCTGCGCACGGCAAAGTACACGTCGCCGTTATCGGCGGCATAAGCATGACCCTGTTCGATGAGCGTCTTAATCATGCCGATCATGGGGCCGATCTCCTTGGTGGCGCGGGGGCGCACATCGGGATCGAGTACGTTGGCGGCGCGCATCACGCCGATGAACTTCTCAGAAAACTCGCCCGCAACCTCGGCGGCCGTGCGGCCCTGCTCGTTGGCGCGCTTGATAATCTTGTCATCGACGTCGGTGAGGTTCTGGGCGAACGTCACGTCATATCCGCTCGCGATGAGCCAACGGCGGATCACATCGAAGCTGATAAACGTACGTGCGTTGCCGATATGAATGTTGTCGTAGACGGTGGGGCCGCACACGTACATGCGGACCTTGCCCTCCTCGATGGGGTGGAACTCTTCTTTTTTATGGGTAGCGCTGTTATAGATACGCATTCATTACTCCTTAGCGGTTTTCTCAAGCAAGCAGACGGCCCAGGCCCCGATGCCCTCGCCCTCGCCTTCCCAACCGAGCTTCTCGGTCGTGGTGGCGGCGACACCGACGTTCTCAACATCGACTTTGAGGGCGCTGGCAAGGTTTTCGCGCATCGCGTCTCGATGCGGGGTGATCTTGGGCTCCTGACAGGCGATCGTGCAATCGGCATCGACAAATTCGAAGCCCAGCTCGCGCGCATAGTCCATCACGCGGGCCAAAAGAACCATCGAATCGGCCCCCTCATAGGCGGGATCGGTGTCGGGGAACAGTTTGCCGATATCGCCGCCGCGGCAGGCGCCCAGAATAGCGTCAGCCAACGCATGGGCCAGCACATCGGCATCCGAGTGCCCGAGGAGCCCCCGCTCGTAGGGAATATCGACGCCGCCGATGATACATCGACGGCCCTCCACGAGACGGTGGACGTCGTAGCCGTGACCGATGCGAAGGTTACTCGGCATGGGGAAGTTCCTCTCCCTCGGCCATACGGCCGAGCAAAATGGCAGTGACGGGGGCCAGGTCCTCGGGGACGGTGACCTTGAGGTTGTCGCGCGGACTCTGGACGCAGCGGACGCGGCCACCCATGCGCTCGACGAGCGAAGAGTCGTCCGTGCCCGTGAAATCCTGTTCGATCGCCGTCTCATGAGCGCGGCGCATGGCATCGACGGAAAAGATCTGGGGCGTCTGCGCTGCCCAATAGAGCTCGCGCGGTGGCGTCTCGACAATATCGTCACCATTTACGATCTTGAGCGTGTCGATGGCGGGCTGTCCGCACACCACGCCGTCGAGCGAGCGATCGGCAAGCAAAACCTCGATCGCGTGGTCGATAGCCTCGGTTGTGATCAGCGGTCGAGCACCATCGTGAATGGCAACGTATTCAAAGCCCGCGGGCACTGCGTCGACCCCGGCACGCGTAGAATCCTGACGCGTTGCTCCGGCATCGGCGAAGCTGATGGGGGTTTGCCAGCTAAAGGGATCGATAGCCAGGCGACGCATCTCGGCACGTCGCTCGGCAGGGCACACCACTACGATATGCCCGACCTTCTCGCTTCGGTCGAACGCACGAATCGACCAACTCATAAGGGGACGACCCGCCACGTTTACCAGCTGTTTGCCACCGGGGTTTCCAAAGCGCTGGCCGCAACCGCCGGCAACGACCACCGCACATACGGGCGCCATCTACGCGTTCCCCTGCTTGCTGCCCTTCATGCGGTACAGAGAGTCCGCAAGAATGGCAGGGTTGTTGACGCCAAAATCGCCCAGGCGCTCAGGATCCTCGCTGATATCGTCCATGAGCTCCTGCAGCGAGCCGTACTCGTCGACGATCTTCTCGGCAACGCCGTCGCGCACCACCGAGACACGTGAGAGCGTGCGCAGGCCCAGAGGTGTCATGACGGAATCCTCGTCCAGATCGTCGTAGCCAAGCACCGTTGCGACATGCTGCGGGTCGGAGAGATCTTTGGGCGTCATGCGGCTGAGCTTGGTACGGATCTTCTCGGCGTTGGATTCCGAGGAATCACTTGCGTAGTCACGGATCATAAGGTCGTACTCGGTATCCATACTGGAGCCAGCGAGCTGCTCGAGCTGCATCTGAACGAGCTTTCCTTGGTTGCCGAGTTTAACGATGCAGTCTTTGAGCTCGGTCTTGGCCTGCTGCATGATCTCGAAGTTCGAGAAGATGCCGGTGATGTCGGCGAGGGTGACGTAGTCGTCGAGCTCGAGGGCCGTGAGGCGCAGCAGGGCGCGATCGAGCGACTGACGAGTAGTCTGGAGCGTAGCGACGAGCTGGTTAACCGAGCTCATGATGGTGGTAACGGGCTGGATCTCGTAGCTCTTGCCGTGAACATAGACGTTGACGACGGCACGGCGGGCCGAGACGGAGATCACGATGGCGTCGGTGAGCACGGACATGCGGGCGGCGGTGCGGTGGCGCATGCCGGTCTCGCTCGTGGCGAGCGACGGATCAGGATTGAGATGGAAGTTTGCGCGCAGGATCTGCGTAAGGTCGCCGTCGATGACGATGGCGCCGTCCATCTTGGAAAGCTCGAACAGACGG
The DNA here is from genome assembly GCA_002437815.1 of Collinsella sp. UBA6357. GTDB lineage: Bacteria > Actinomycetota > Coriobacteriia > Coriobacteriales > Coriobacteriaceae > Collinsella. The sequence continues at coordinate 6,127 of DJRP01000033.1, forward strand.
TTCGAGGTGAAAGATATATTGAGCGGAAAACCGTCGTTGCCCGCGGCGAGGACGTTCTCGGTGTCGCCGACGCAGATAAGGGCACCGAGGTGTCCGGCGATGATCATGTCGAGAGCCGTACGAATCGGCTGGCCGGGGGCGGTCAGACGGATCGCTTGCTCCATGCGCTTCTGTACTTCGTTCTTATCCAAGGCATCGCTCCCGTCGCATACGCTACATAATTGCTTTACAGTTTCTCACGAAACCGTAACCACCCCCACCTCGAAATCCGATGCTTACAGAATGTTCGGATGCTGTTTTTTAGGACGGGGTCGACAGTGGCAAGAACAGTGGCGACCGTCATATACCAAATGTGTTTTATGACCCCGTCCTAAATAATGGCATCTATGTGCTAAGATGCTGCACCACATAAATGAGGGAGTAGTCGCGCTGCGGGTTTCGCCGCCCCATGCGTGGCAAGTCAACATGCTGGCCCCAGGCCTGGCTTGTCTTAAAGAACGAGACTCGTGGTCGTGTCGCCGCCTTGCGCGGCGCACGCCACGGGTCTTTTTTGTTGCCCCTCGGACATCGTATGCGGGGTCGCCCGCGGGGAGGAAATCGGATATGGGACTTATCGAGCTCTTTCTGCTCGCTGTGGGCCTGTCGATGGACGCGTTCGCCGTTTCCATCTGCAAGGGCCTCGGCATGAAAAAGATCAATCTCAAGGTCGCCGTAGTGCTGGCGCTCTTCTTTGGTGGCTTCCAGGCCGGCATGCCGCTCATCGGCTGGGCGCTCGGCAGCCAGTTTCTCGGCATCATCGGGCCCATCGACCACTGGATCGCCTTTATCCTGCTCGCCATCATCGGTGGCAAGATGATCTGGGAGGCTGTGACCGAAGGCGAGGACGAGGGCGACGGCAAAGATGCCGATAAGATCGACCTTGGCGAGTACCTGATGCTCGCCATCGCCACCTCGATCGATGCACTGGCCGTGGGCATCTCGTTCGCCGCGCTCTCGGTCGACATCGTGCCCGCCGTCACGTTCATCGGCGTCACGACGTTCTGTTTCACCATCGCCGGCGTGGTCATCGGCCACTTCTTCGGCGCGCGCTACGAAAAGCCCGCAACCGTCGTGGGCGGCGTAGTGCTGATCTTGATCGGTCTCAAGGTGTTGCTCGAGCATCTGGGGATTTTTGCGTTCTAGCGAGCGCCGGGGCATCGATACGGAACGCTATCGCCATTTATTGATGCAGATTTGCTGATACAGAAACAATGGCATTTTTCTTTGTGGATAGTTTTCCCAAATATGCATTTTTAGCCTTGGAAAATAGAGCTTCGGACGCTTCGAGACCCACCAGGGCCAGCTGCCGAAGACACGATGCCGTCGATCAAGGTATCACACGCTCGAAATTACGTAGCTAAATCTGATCCCGAATCGTTTTCACATCGTATCTTGGGGGTTCAATAAAAATCTTAAGTACATATCTGTAAAAACTATCCAATCCAACACGAAAGCGGCTGTCCGGATAATCCGGACAGCCGCTTTTCCATATCGTTTTCGAGCCGTGGGCAAACGCCCCCTGCACCGCAGCCGTTACCGTACGCCGGCACCGGATTGCATCATGCCGCCGGAACCGCTGGTGACGCCGCCGAGCGGGGCGCCGCCACCCGAGTGCGGGGCCGCCGCGCTCACATCGCCGCCGAGCGTACCTGCCGGGCGCGGCGCCGGTATCTCGCCCGTGCCGTGGCTGAAGACGAACTTATCATCCGCGACGTCGCAGAGCACGGTATCGCCTTCGCTCCACTCGCCGGCCAAGAGCTCCTCGGACAGCGGATCCTCGATGAGCTTTTGGATCGCACGACGCAGCGGGCGCGCACCGTTGGTGAGATCGGTTCCCTCGGCAACGATCTTGGCATAGGCCGCGTCCGTGAGCTTGATGTTCATACCGTTGGCGATCATGCGCTGACGCAAATCGTCCACGAGCAGGTGCGCGATCTTGGTGAGGTTCTCGCCCGAGAGCTTCTGGAAGACCACGATGTCGTCGATACGGTTGAGGAGCTCGGGGCGGAACAGGCGCTTGAGCTCGCCCATCGCGCGGCCACGGATCTCGTCCGCCGAGAGACCCTGCTCACCCGTGGTACCGAAGCCGACATTCGAATCCTGGGCGATCTCGCGCGCGCCGACGTTCGACGTCATGATGATCACCGTGTTGCGGAAGTCGACCGTCTTGCCCTGGCTGTCCGTGAGGCGGCCCTCCTCGAGCACCTGCAACAGGATGTTGAAGATGTCGGGGTGCGCCTTCTCGATCTCGTCGAACAGCACGACGGAGTACGGGTGTCGGCGAACGGCCTTGGTGAGCTGGCCGCCCTCGTCGTGACCCACGTATCCCGGAGGGCTACCGATGAGCTTGGAGACCTCGAACTCGCTGCCGAACTCCGACATATCGAAGCTGATGAGCGCGTCCTTGCTGCCAAAGAGGTGCTCGGCAAGCGTCTTGGCGAGCTCCGTCTTGCCCGTGCCCGTGGGGCCCAGGAAGATGAAGCTGCCGCCGGGACGGCGCGGGTCCTTGAGCGGCGAGCGGCTGCGGCGCACGGCCTTGGCCACGGCCTCGACGGCCTCGTCCTGACCGATGATGCGGGTCTTGAGCACGCTCTCAGCCTGGAGCAGGCGGCGGCTCTCACTCTCGGTGAGCGAGGATACCGGCACGCCCGAGGTCACGGACACGATGTCGGCAATCTGGGGCACGTCGATCGTGATGGGGCTCGCGTCGAGCTCGGCCGTCCAGGCGGCCTTGGCCTCGGCGAGCGCAATCTCGGCCTGCTTCTGCTCGTCGGCGAGCTCGGCGGCCTTGTTCATGTCGTCACCGTCGGTCGCCGTCTGAACGGCGGCCTTGAGCTCGGAGACCTTCTGCTCGGCCTCGCGAACGGGCTCGGGCGCGCGGTTTGCGGCAATGCGAGCACGGGCGCCGGCCTCGTCGATGAGGTCGATCGCCTTGTCGGGCAAAAAGCGGTCCTGGATATAGCGGTGCGACAGGCTCGCGGCGGCCTCGATGGCGGCCGGCGTGTAGCGCACATGGTGGTGCTCCTCGTAGCGCGGGACGAGCGCCGTCAGGATCTTGACGGTGTCCTCGACGCTCGGCTCCTCGACGTCGATCGTCTGGAAGCGACGCTCGAAGGCTGGATCCTTGGTGAGGTACTTGCGGAACTCCTCGGCCGTGGTGGCGCCGATGATCTGGAAGGCGCCGCGCGCAAGCACGGGCTTGAGCATGGAGCTCGCATCGATGGAGCCCTCGGCGGAGCCGGCGCCGATGATGGTATGCATCTCATCGATGAACAGGATCACGTCGTCGGCGTCGGTGGCCTCCTGGATCACGTTCTTGAGACGCTCCTCGAACTCGCCTCGGTACTTGGCGCCGGCGACGAGGCCGGGCAGGTCGAGCGTCCAGATGTTCTGGTCCATGAGGTTCTCGGGCACGTTGCCGGCCGCGATCTCCTGCGCGAGGCCCTCGACGATCGCCGTCTTGCCTACGCCCGGGTCGCCCAGGATGAGCGGGTTGTTCTTGGTGCGGCGGGACAGGATCTCCATCATGCGCTGGATCTCCTTCTCGCGCCCGATCACCGGATCGAGCTTGCCCTCGCGGGCCTTCTCGGTGAGATTGGTGGCGAACTGTTTGAGCGTGTCCGTGCCATCGCCCTTTTGCTGCGAGGGCTCTCCCCCGCTAAAGAACGGCAGCCCCGCGCCCGGCCGGCCCGCGCCGGCGCCGGCCATGGGACGCTTCTTGCCCTGATCCTTGGCGGTGAGCTTTTCGATAGCCTTTTTGACACTGGCAGCCGAGACACCCAGACGCATAAGGATGTCCATGGCGATACCGTTGCCCTCCTCGACGATGCCCTGCAGCAGGTGCTCCGTCGAGACATAGGTTTGGTTGTTCTCGCGCGCCACGCGGAAGGAGCGTTCCATGACGCTGATCACCAGCGGCGTAAAGGCGAGCTTGGCCGCCTCGGTCTCGCCACTCGGCTCGGGCACGGTGGTCTGGACTTCCTTGAGAGTGTCCATGATGTCGTCGTAGGAGATGTCCAGCGAGCGCAGGGCCTCGGCGGCAACGCCCTCGTCCTCCTTAGCGAGCGCGAGCAACAAGTGCTCGGTACCCACCTTGTTCGAATGCAGGTCGAGCGCCTCTTGCTTGGCCGTGGACATGACCTTGCGCGCCCGATCGGTAAATCGGTCTAACATGCTAGTTCCTCTGATGAGCTAGTTCTTGAAACACGAAGCGCCACCCCGGGGCGGCGCTTCGTAGTCTTTACCCATTAATATGGTTATGTTAACAGCTGATCGGGCATTTATAAACCCGACACGACCGCGCGCACCTAGGCTGCAGCACCCTCGGGCTCGACCACGCTGGCCTCATCCTCGGCAACAGGAGCCCCAGGCATCTTGACGAGCTCCATGTGCGGCTCGGCAAAGACGGTGCCCAGCGGGAACGCACGACGAAACACGAAACGGGCGAAGGGGCCGGCGACCAGCAAGTTCCAAGGCAGCGCCATGATGAAGTTCTTGGGGATGGTGGTGAGCCACATCATGGGCAGCATCTGCAGATTGGCAAGAATGCCGCCGTCCATGTGCGACATGCCCTCAAGCGAACCATAAAGCGACATGATGATGACCATGGGAACGACCATGCAGGAGCTGACGGCGAGCGTCATGGCACGCGGCGAGCTCTTGCCCGGCGTCACCAGGAATTTGAAGGCGAAACCCTTGGCCAGCGGGCTGGCGACAAACCAGTCGCAGCACATAGCGAAGACATAGGCAACGGGGAAGCCGAGCCAGGCGGCCGAGATGACCTCGCCGTTGATGGCCCCGTGCTGCAGGGCGACGTTATAGATGCTCATCCAAAGCACCATGCAAAAGCACATGATAAAGGTGAACAGCAGGCTTTCTCGTTTGTTGGTAGGCATGTAGCAGGCAGTCCTTTCCTAATCGCGCAGCGTCCATGCAACAAAAAGCGGGCGAGATGGAGCAACATACTTCATCTCGCCCGCTTGCAATCGATGCATAACGTCTGCGACTACTTATGTGATGGCTTCAGCCTACCACGCATCCGCCCCGCTTCGTAAGCGAAAAGTTTGTGAAGATATCGACATAGATGTCAAGAGCTGTTCGGCAAACGTTCAAGAAATGTCGGCGGCGTACCGTTAAAAAGGTCGCCCCCAAGAAGGGCGACCTTGTAACGCCGTCGCATTTGCCGACGTGGGGCTTTTAGCAGAGCTTAGCGCCTGCAGGGATGCTGCTGTCGAGCTGGAGCAGGTTCAGGCGCTCGTCCTCGCCCTCTTGGTGCACAGCACTGATAAGCATGCCGCAGGAGTCGATGCCCATCATCTTGCGCGGGGGCAGGTTGGTGATGGCGACGAGCGTCTTGCCCACCAGATCTTCCGGCTCATAGTAGGCATGGATACCGGAGAGGATGGTGCGGTCGGTACCGGTGCCGTCGTCGAGCGTGAAGTTGAGAAGCTTCTTGCTCTTCTTGACGGCCTCGCACGCCTTGACCTTGACCACGCGAAAGTCGCTCTTGCAGAACGTGTCGAAATCGACCATGTCCTCGAACAGCGGCTCGACGGCAACCTTGGAGTAGTCGATCGTCGGCAGTTTGGGGGCGGTGACGTCACTGGCGGCACGGGCGGCCTCGACCTCGGCATCCTGGGCCGCCTTGGCCTCGGCGGCACCGCTCTTGGCCCCCTTCTCGGGCTTCATGTGCGGGAACAGCAGCACATCGCGGATAGATGCCTGGTTGGTGAGCAGCATGACGACGCGGTCGATGCCGATGCCGATACCGCCCGCCGGGGGCATACCGTACTCGAGGGCGCGCACGTAGTCCTCGTCGTACTCCATGGCCTCGTCGTCGCCACCGGCCTTTTCGGCCATCTGGGCAGCAAAACGCTCAGCCTGGTCGACGGGGTCGTTGAGCTCAGAGAAGGCATTGGCATACTCATGGCCGGCGATGACCAGCTCAAAGCGATGCGTCAGACGCGGGTCGTCCTCGAAGCGCTTTGCCAGCGGGCTGACCTCGATGGGATAATCGCAGACGAACGTGGGGTTGACGATGGTGTCCTCGCCCAGCTCATCGTAGATCTCAGCGATAATCTTGCCGGCGGTCCACTCCGGCTTGACCTCGAGCCCCTTGGCGCGCGCCGCCTCGGCAAGTTCCTCGACCGGCGTGTCGATCGTGACCTTCTTGCCAATGACATCGGAAACGATGTCGGTCATGGGACGGCTCGCCCACTCTCCGGAAAGATCGATGGTCTGCCCCTGATACTCGATGACCTCGGGGTTGCCAATCGCCTTGTTGGCAGCCTTGATGACGCCCTGGGCGAGCTGTTTCATGCCCTCAAGGTCGCTGTAGGCACGATAGGCCTCCATCGTGGTGAACTCGGGGTTATGCGTGAGGTCCATGCCCTCGTTGCGGAAGATGCGCCCGATCTCGAACACGCGCTCGAAGCCGCCGACGATGCAGCGCTTGAGGTGCAGCTCGGTGGCGATACGCAGGTAGCACTCCTGATCGAGCGCATTGAAGTGCGTGATGAAAGGCTTAGCCGTGGCGCCGCCTTGGATGGTCTGCAGGATCGGTGTCTCAACCTCCATGAAGCCATCCGCCTCCATGTAGCGACGGAACGTGGAGACGATTTGGGAGCGCTTGCGGAACGTGTCGCGCACGTCCTCGTTGGCGATGAGGTCTACATAGCGCTGACGGTAGCGGGTCTCTTTATCGGAGAGACCGTGGAACTTCTCGGGCAGCGGGCGCACGGCCTTGGAGAGTAGGGTCGCGGTCTTGGGCGCAACGGAGAGCTGACCGCGCTTGGTGCGCACGACGAAGCCCGTCACGTTCAGGATGTCACCGAGGTCGAGGGCCTTGAGGGTTTCCCAAGCGGTCTCGTCCATGTCGTTGATGCGACAGAAGAGCTGGATCTCACCGGTGCTGTCGCGCACGACGATAAACATAATCTTGCCCTGACCGCGCTTGGCGACCACACGGCCGGCAATCTTTACGACATCGGCGGTATCCTCGCCATCGGCAAGCTCAGCGTACTTGGACTCGATATCGGCAACGTAGTCCTCGAGCTCGGAGTGCTCGGGATAGGGATTGCGGCCCGCCTCGAAAAGGGCGGCGCGCTTGGCCAGACGCGTGGCGCGCTCGTCGTTGAGCGTCGATGCCTGATCGGTCTCGGCGTTGTTGTTATCTGCCATAAAGATACTCCTCAAACTAAAAAGCTCCCCAGGATCCGGTCCCGGGGAGCGAACATACCTTAACGCTGGGACCGTGGTCTAGCGTGCGATCTTGGCGATGGTGTAGACGCGGGTCTTGCCGGAGGGCAGGACGACCTCGACCGAGTCACCCTCGCCGTGACCGATGATGGCATGGCCGACCGGCGACTCGTTGGAAATCTTGTGCTCGAGCGAGTTGGTCTCGGTGGTACCGACAATCGTGAAGTCCATGAGCTCGCCGTTGGGATCGACCAGCGTGACGGTGCTGCCGATCGAGACGGTCAGATCTCCGGTGTTGGCGGCAATCTGAGCGTTGGCAAGAATAGCCTGGATCTCGGCGATACGAGCGGCGTTCTGGGCCTGCTTATCCTTGGCGGCATCGTACTCGGAGTTCTCGGAAAGGTCGCCGAAGGCGCGGGCTTCCTTGATGTCCTCGACGATCTCCTTGGCGTAGTCGCCCTCGCGCCACGCAAGCTCCTCGACGAGCTTCTGGCGTCCTTCAGCGGTAAGTACGATCTGGCTTGCGTCCATACGGAATACTCCCCAACTCAACGATCTCTACGATCAACAATCACTCAAACAAAATAAGACCGGCCAGCCTTATGGGCAAGCCGGTCTGCGCTCACCCCTTGGGGGATGGGACTACTCAGCGTCCTCGTCGCCGTCCTCAGCCTTTTTCTTCTTGGCTGCGGCGAGCTTGGCCTCGAGCTCGGCGATCTCCTTGTCCTCATCGGACTCCTCGACCACGACCTCGTCCTCGGACTTCTTGTCGTCGTCACCCTCCATACCCTCGCGGATATTCTTGACGGTGGAGCCGAGCGACTTGCCGAGCTTCGGCAGGTTCTTGGGCCCGAAGATAATCAGGACGACGACCAGGATGATGATGAGCTCAGGAGCCCTCAGTCCAAACATGTAGACCTCCACAATACAGCGAGACAAGCTCGAAGGATTATACCGCGGCGACGCCATACGATGCACGGCATCACAACAATAGCTAACAAATACGGCGATATGAAAAAAGGGGCCGCAAGAAGCAGCCCCTTCTCAATGCCTTGGTCGGGTTGACTGGATTTGAACCAGCGACCCCTGCGTCCCGAACGCAGTGCTCTACCAAACTGAGCCACAACCCGTTAGCTCGACCATAGTAACAAAGATTTGAAACGCATGCCAGAGGAATTTTTAATTTCTTTGGCTAGACGATGCGACAGGTATGACCGATCAGCTCGGTCGCGCAGGACCACCATCCACGGCGATCTTGTGCCTCTTGCGCAAGCCGTGCAGCCTGCGTCGCCGTCTCGCAGATAGCAAACGAGCATGCGCCCGAGCCGCACACGTCGGCCGCGCGCACGCCGGACTGTGCGCGAAACCAAGCAAGCACCTCGGCGATCCGCGGTTCGATCTGCACGGCAACAGGTGCAAGATTGTTGTCGATCAAGCTAACGGACGCGTCCGCATCACCCGCGCGAAGAGCAGCGCGCAACCGCGTTGCATCGCTGAAAGGCCTCGGAGCCTCGTCGAAACGACGGTATGCCTCGATGGTCGAGACTCGGGCATCGCGCGACTTGACGAGCACGACGGGTAGCGCGGGAAGCATGGGGTATTCCTCGACCAGCACGTCTCCCCCACCCTCGTAAAACGAGGGGCTCGCATGAAGGAAAAACGGCACGTCGGCACCGATGCCGCGCGCGATGGCATCAAGCGCGGGATCGGTGCGGTCAATGTGCCAAAGCCCAGCCAACGCCACGATGACGGCAGCCGCATCGGTCGATGGACCGCCCAGGCCGGCACACATCGGAATGCGCTTTTCGACGGTGATCCGCACGTTAGGCTTTTGTCCATAATGATCCGCCATGGCCACCGCCGCGCGATAGGCGGTATTTTTTTGCATGGGAACATCGGAAGAAGGAACGGTCGCGACCGAAAGCTCATAAGACGGCTCGATCGTGACCGTATCGACCAACCCCACGGCCGCCATAAGCGAATCGACCTTGTGGTAACCGCGAGCATCGCGCTCGGTTGAAACCCCTAGATACAGGTTGATCTTGGCAGGCGCGATAACGGTTAACGGCCGATCAGCCACTTAGTGCTCCTCGAGCTGATTGCCGAGGGGCGTGAAGATGTGCTCGCCGCTCTCGGGGTCGAACAGCTCGACCTGTCCGGTAAGTACATCGATATACTGATAGGACTGACGCGACTTGCGACCGCGACGCTCCTCGACCTCGACGATAAACACGGCCGGATGAACGCTCTTGATGGTGCCCATGCGCTCGACGACACGCGTGCGGCCCATGTTGGCCTTGACCTTGATACGATCGCCCACCATCTCGGTCAGCTTCTCGTGGATGTCGTCGACGTGATTGACTTCCATCTCTTCCATTAAACGGGCCTCCAGAGGGTGCGGATATAAAAGGGCATAGTGCCCCTAAGATAGACAAAACTCCACCACTATAGCACCTTCAAAAGCCACAATTACATAAGGGGCAGCGCTCTCACATTTTCGGCAAACCTAGCAGCTATAGGTTATCGGTGTCCAAAACGATGGTGAAGGGACCGTCGTTGACCAGATCGACCTTCATATCGGCACCAAAGACGCCATGCGCCACGTGCTCCACATCCCGTTCGACCAGCATGATGAAATACTCGTAGAGCGCCTTTGCGGCATCGGGGGCGCCGGCATCGGTAAACGACGGGCGGCGCCCATGGCGGCAATCGGCATAGAGCGTAAACTGCGATACCACGAGCACCTCACCCGCCACGTCGGCTAGGGAAAGGTTGGTCTTACCGTTCGCATCCTCGTTGATGCGCAAGCCACGGAGCTTACTCCAGAGCTTCTCGGCCTCGGAACGCGTGTCCCCGTGGCCCACGCCGAGCAACACGAGATAGCCTCGACCTATGCGTCCGACACACGCGCCCTCGACCGTCACACCGGCCTCAAGAACCCGCTGGACCACCGCACGCATGCGTTATTCCTCGCCCGTGAGTTTGGCGGACAGATGCTCGAGCGCGTGGAAACGATGGCTGATGGCATTTTTCTCTTCCGCCGTGAGCTCGGCCATGGTCTTGCCGGGTGTATCGGTCGGCAGGAACAACGGATCGTAACCAAAACCGTGCTCGCCACGCCCCTCACGCGCGATCGTGCCCTCGCAGGCCCCCTCGCCGTATGTCACCAGGCCATCGGTATCGATAAGCACAACAACGCTTTTGAAGCGCGCAGTGCGCTGTTCATCGGCCACGCCGTCGAGCTCGCGCAGCAGCTTGGCGTTGTTGGCGGCATCGTCGCCGTGCACGCCGGCATAGCGGGCGCTGTAGACGCCGGGCGCGCCGTCGAGCGCGTCAACTACAAGACCCGAGTCATCGGCGATAGCCATAAGGCCCGTCTGCTCGACCGCAGCCTCGGCCTTGATGATGGCGTTCTCGAGAAACGTCGCGCCGTTCTCGTCAGGGTCGTCGAAGTCGCCGAGCTGGCCCAACGCCACAAAACGCACGTCGGGCATGACCTTGCCAAGAATCGCCTCGATCTCGGTGAGCTTGTGGGCATTGCCCGTGGCGACAACGATCGTCGCCGCCGGGTCGAGCGTTTCGATATCGATCTTCTCAAGTGTCATGGCTATCTCCTTCTTAGAATTAAGGCAAAGAGACGGTGCTTTTGCCTTATGGCTAGGCGAGCTCGTCGAGGTCGACGTGCTCGATGCTCTTGAGCGGCTGGCCGAAGATGAAGCTGCCGGCCGCCGCGAACGAGGCGATGTTATCCGAGGTGGTGGCAAAGCGATGCTGGGACTCTGCCGCATCAGACGCAAGCTGTTCGCGACGCGTCAGGATATCGGTGAGTTCCCGACAGGTCTCCTCGGCCGAGCTCACCACGCGCACGCTCGGCCCGAGTGCGTGGCGGATGGGTCCCACGAGCAGCGGAAAATGTGTGCAGCCGAGCACGACGGTATCCACGCCGTGACCACGCAGAGGCGCCACCGTGGCATCGACCAGGCCGCGCACGGCCGGCGTATCGAAGATGTCCTCGTTTTCGAGCCATTGCTCCTGCAGATGGGCACCGGTGGCAAGCTCCTGCTCGACAACCTCGACAAAGCTCGAGGCGGGACAGCCGTACACGTCGACGCCGGCGTCCAGATCCTGGATGGCGCGGGTATAGGCGCCGCTGCGGATGGTAAGGTTGGTGGCGAGCACGCCGACGCGGCGCGTGCGCGTGCTGTTGATGGCCGCGCGGGCGCCGGGAGCGATAACGCCGATCACGGGCACGTCGAGCACCTGCTGGGCCAGGCGCAGCGCCGCCGCCGTCGCCGTGTTGCAGGCGATGACGATGATCTTGACATCGTGGCGCGAAAGCCACCGACCCGCCTGGAGCGAGAAGGCGCGCACCTCGTCCTCGGTGCGCGTGCCGTAGGGACAGCGCTTGGTATCGCCGAAATAGTAGACCGACTCGTGCGGCAGGCCGCATGCGATGGCGCGCGCCACCGTAAGACCGCCCAAGCCCGAGTCGAACACGCCAATAGGTCGCGAATCTCCTGCCAGATTCTCGATATCAGACACTACTTTCACCAACTTTTCTCATACATGTGATAGAGCGAAACAGCAAAAACAAGCCCAAGACCGCCGCCGGTATCGCTAGGAGCGCGCCGCCGCGATGAGCTCGGCCGTGGCAACCCAACCATCGACGATGCAGCCGCGCGTGACATAGGCGTTGTCATGAGACGCCAAAAACTCCGAAGCCCCCGCGCTTGTCAACCCGTTTTCGACCAACGCGAACAGACCGACGTGATCTGCCATGTAAAAATCGGACTCCGAATCGCCCAAGGCAAGCGTCTGCTCGCGATCGATCCCCAAGTGCTCACAGAAGTGCGCGATGGCCACGCCCTTGTTGAGCCCGGCCGGGTTGATGTTGAAGGCACGACCGTCCTCGACGCGATCGAGCTCAAGGGTGGTGGGCTTGGACAGGTGCGTCAGGTGTCCATTGCAGGCCCAGACCAGGCCGCTTTCGGCCTCATCGAGAATGGCTTGCACCTCGTCGTCAGGCACATCGCCGCGCATGCCCACCGTAACCTCACGGTACTTGTAACCAGTGGACATATCGTTGTGGTACTCGATCTTGTGCGGCCAGCGGTCCAAGATCTTCTGGCATACACCCGTCTGCTCGATCACCTGATGCGGCGTGAGGCCGCACGCCGGGTCGTAGGGCATGTCGCCCGTCAGGTACTCCCAGTCGTTGGCCTTGAGGTCGTACATGACCAAGCCGCCCATCTCGCCGATATAGGAGTTGAGGCCGAGCACGCGGGCGTCCTCATGAATCATGGTGCGGTTACGCCCCGACGTGGGCACGATCTTGACGCCCGCACGCGCGAGCGCAACAACTGCCTCGACCAGTTTGGTCGAAGGATTGCCGTCGTTGTCGCGCAGCACGCAGGAGCCGGGCGCAAGCATGGTGGCGTCGAGATCGGTGAACACGTACTCGATCTTGGCAAGGCGATCACGCAGTTCACCGGAAAGCTCGGACAAGGCAGGGAAAGTGTTGTGGGGCATGGTTCCTCCAGCAGAGACGCAATCCGACGTTTTTGAACACAGGGCCGCGCTGAGCGCAGCCCTCTTAAGCGAAGCCCGCGAACGGGCCCCTTTGCCGCGTATGAACTTGAACGAAACACGGAAAAGGGAAGAAAATCAGCGGCGATCGAACGCTTCCAGCGCACGCCTGAGCACCGCACCGTCACGCTCGCAGGGCTCGGGACCATTCTTGCGAAGCATGCGCTCCTCGTCCCCCTTACCGGTCACGATGACCACGGCAGGACGTTCGGTATCGTCAACAGCGGTGCGGATCGCTTCTGCGCGGTCAATGACGATCTTGTAGTTGCTCATGCCCTGAGCCTTGATGTTGCGCGCGATCTCGGTACAGATGGCACGCGGATCCTCGGGACCGGGATCGTCCTCGGTGACCACAATGCGGTCAGCGTACCTACCGGCGGCAATTCCCATCGTCTGGCGACGATCGACACCTTTGCCGCCCGTCGCGCCAAAAACGACGGCAAGCTCACGATCGGGGTAGTTGCCGCGCAGGTCTCGCAAAAGCGTCTCGAGGCTCATGCCGTTGTGCGCAAAATCAACCACGCCGAGGATCATGCCCGATGCGGTGGGATAAAGCTCCATACGACCCGGCACAAACACGTCCTCGAAACCGTGAACGATCCCTTCCTCCGAAATTCCAAGCGCCTCGGCGGCCGCGACAGCTGCAAGCGCATTGGACACGTTGAAGCGGACAGGCGTTGGAATCACGATATCCCGCTCAAAGCGCGGGGTTCGCACCGTGGCAACCACACCCCGCTCGGAATTGTGCATGGACTTCGCAAAGACATCTGCCGCGGGATCATCGAGCGAGAACGTCACCGTCCGTTCGCAGGATGACGCCGCCGCAAGCACGCGCTCGACATGGTCCATGTCAAGATTGACGACGGCAAAACGGCTCTGCGCGAAAATCTTGAGCTTGCTGGCAAAGTAGTCCTCGAGCGTAGGGTGCTCGATCGGCGAGATGTGGTCCTCACCTATATTAGTGAAGACGCCCACCTCGAAGTCGACCTTGCCCGTGCGCCAATATTTGAGCGCCTGGCTCGAGGCTTCCATGACCAACCACGGTGCGCCGGAGCGAGCGGCGTTAGCGATGCGACCCTGCAGCACGAACGACTCCGGCGTCGTGAGTTTAGATGGACCGCTTTCAACACCGTCATCGAACTCGACGCCCGTGTTGAAAGCAGGGCGATGACATCCGGTGAGGCGCGCCTCGTTCGCAAGGATCCCGCGCAGATAGTAGCTGCATGTGGTCTTGCCCTTGGTGCCGGTGAAGGCGCAAACCTTGATCTTTCCCGAGGGATGGCCGAAGAAAGCATCGGCAACGACGGCAAGCGTGAGACGGATGTCGTTCACGAGTACGCAGGGAATGTCGACGTTGTAGTCGGTCTCCGAGATATAGGCGACGGCGCCGGCCTCGACAGCAGAAACCAGGTACTCGCGTTTGAATGCGCGGCCTTTGCAGACGAAAAGCGTCTGGGGCCCGACCTCACGCGAATCATCCGTGGCAAACCCGATGACCGGATCTTCTTGGTCATTGGCAACTGAGGAGACAAGACCCTCGCGCGCAAGCAGATCGATATAGAAATCGAGACGATGGCGCTCCGATGGTGCCGTGGGCATAGATCGCTCCCCTTCAAACATAGCCCGACCTTAAGGTAGAGAACAGGCGAAATCGGGCTGTAACGGTTATCAGATATAGCATGTTCCATCCTAATATGCCCTCTGACCTTATGTGTCGGGGAGATTTGCGGGATAATTCCGCCAGAAGTGATCCTTTTCCCCGCAAGAGCGGAGAAACATGCAGCTCGCATATGGTGATACCTTCGTTCCGAACGAATCCGACACAGCGTAAGGTTTGATTTTTTGAAACTTCTTCGCAAAAACCGCACGGCGCACCGTATCGTCACCTTCATCGTCACCCTTGTCTTGGCAGCCACGGCAGGAGTCCTCTCGGGTTGCTCTAGCGGCAGCGACGATTCAACCCCATACAAACTCGTCAGCAACGGCAAGCTCACGGTCGCGAGCGATCTTGCGACGCCTCCTTTCGAATACGTCGACGACGCCGGCAACGATCAGGGCTTCACCTATGAGCTCATGGGAAAGATCGCCAAGGAGCTCGGGCTCGAGCTCAACTACCTGCCGGCCCAAAAGTTCGACGGCATCATCCCCATGGTCAAACAGGGCGTTAAGACTGACGTAGGCGCTTGCAACATCACCATCAACGAAGAACGCAAGAAAGAAGTCGATTTCACCGATAGCTACATGGACTCCAACCAAGGCGTTGCCGTAGCCAAGGGGAGCGGATTCGAGACGACGGATAGCTTGAACGCCTCGGGTGTCAAGATCGCCGTGCAGTCGGGCACGACGTCAGAGGAATGGGCCGTCGAGCACCTGCCCCAGGCGACCACTGTAAACTTCGATGACTGGACCGCCGCCTTCACCGCCGTCATGAGTGGACAGTGCCAGGCCGTCGTCTGCGACCTCCCCGTCGAGCAGTGGATGGTCTCGAACTCCTTCACCGACATGCAGATTATCAAAGAGGTCGTCACCGGCGAGCAATTCGGCATCGCCGTGAGCAAAGACAACCCCCAGCTCACGAAAGCGATCAACAAAGCACTCGCCAAGATTAAAAAATCGGGCGAATACGACAAGCTGTACGAGAAATGGTTTGGGACCGCGCCATCGAACTCGGACTCGACCAAGAGCGACAACGATGCCTCAGCTTCGCAGAGCTCTTCCACGGCACCTTCTACGCTCGAGGTGACGTCCGCCACCGCCAAATCAAACGAAGATGGCGGGACAGCCGTGCTCGGTGGCATCGCGACGCGCCTCACCTGGGAGGCGACAGTCGGCACCGATGAGGGCGCACTCTCGGCCGTCACGCTTTCCCTCCCAGACGGGGGCTCCTTCGAGGACACATCGGCCAAAGTTGAAATCATCTCAGAACTCAACAAGACAAAAGTCGCCTCAAGTTGCAAGCTCAAGGGTTCCAAACTTGTCATCACGCTCAAAGACACCGTCCCGGCCGGCTCGGACATCCGCATCACGGTATCGGGCGTCGTATTTCCCAGCAATGCCGGCGCATACGCCATCGATGGCTCCTACACCACGGATGGGGACATCCACCAGCTGCCGCAATCCCCCACGATCTCCGTTTCCCAAAGCACGCTCGTGCAGTCGGCCGTACGCTGGCTCGACGCCCAGCCCTGGGTCGCGGCGTGGAATGCGAACCCGTTTTTAGGGATGTTCCTCAAACCTCAGATCATCGTTACCTCCATCGCATCGCTCTTTCAAGGTTGGGGCATTGCTTTTGGAGTCACCGTCATCGGATTCCCGCTCGCCGTGCCCATAGCGCTCGTCTTCGCTTTCATGAAGATGAGCCGCCGCCGTTGGCTTCGCGGAATCGCCGTGACCTACATCAACGTCTTGCGCGGAACCCCGCTCTTTTTGCAGATCTACATCGCCTTCTTCGGCTTGCCTATGATCGGTCTCAACGTACCCAACCTGCCGCTCGGCATCGCCGTGCTCGCCATCAACTGTTCGGCTTACCTGGCCGAGATCTTCCGCGCCGGTATCGAAGCCGTGCCGAGAGGACAGCATGAGGCGGCGTTCTCACTCGGCATGACCTGGTCGCACACCATGGCCCGCATCGTGATCCCGCAGGCCGTACGATATGTTATCCCCACGATGACCAGCGAATTCGTGATGCTCTACAAAGACACATCGCTCCTCTCGAGCGTCGGCGTGATGGAGCTGATGCTCTTCTCAAAGAACCTCACCGCGACCACGGGCAACATCACGCCCTATATCTGCGCCGCACTCTATTACCTCGTGGTTACGATCCCGCTCATCCATGTCGTGACCAAGGTCGAACGCCGGCTTGCCGCACGCTCGCACCGATAGTCCCATATGAACCATGCGTTGCATCCGCGCGTGTAACGCATGGTTTTTCAATTGCAAACAGGGCACGCGGGGCTCTCCGCCCATATGAACGTTCATCATATGGAAGATTGATATTCGACGATAACAAGACCTCAGACCGTCCGCGAGGTCTATGCCGCGGACGTATCGGGAAAGGAATCTTTGCATGTGCGGATTTGTCGGCTTTACCGGATGCGATGAGCGAAGCGAGCAAGTGCTCGGCTCAATGATGGACAGGATCATCCACCGCGGTCCCGACATGGGCGGCCAGCATATCGCCGGCGACGTTGCACTCGGCTTCCGTCGTCTTTCGATCCTCGATCTCACGGAGGCCGGCGCTCAGCCCATGTCCAATGAAGACGGTAGCGTCACCATTGTCTTCAACGGCGAAATCTACAACTTCCAGGAGCTTCGCCACGAGCTCGAAGCGGCCGGATACACGTTCCATTGCAACGCCGACACCGAGGTCCTCGTACACGGATACGAGGAATGGGGCGAGGATCTCGTCAACCGCCTGCGCGGCATGTACGCATTTGTGATCCACGACCAGAACAAGAACAAGCTCTTCGGCGCGCGTGACATCTTTGGCATCAAGCCGTTCTATTACTGCAAGACAGCCAAAGGCAACCTGCTCTTCGGCTCCGAGATCAAAAGCTTCCTCGACCACCCCGATTTCGTGAAGGCCGTCAATCACGAGGCGCTACGTCCCTATCTCACGCTCCAGTTCCCTGCCACGGAGGAGACCTTTTTCAAGGGCGTGTACAAGCTGGCGCCAGCACACTGCTTTACCTATGACCTCAAGTCCAAGAAGATGGATATCCAGCGTTACTGGAACTGTGACTTCTCCGATGACAACTCCAAAACGTTTGACGAGTACGTCGACGAGTGCGACCAAGTCGTACACGAGAGCGTCGATGCACACCGCATCGCCGATGTCAAAGTCGGCTCTTTCCTCTCGGGTGGCGTTGATTCCAGCTACATTGCCGCGTGTCTGATGCCTGATACCACTTATTCCGTCGGCTTCGACTACAAGAACTTCAACGAGACCAACTATGCGGCCGAGCTTTCGGACAAGCTCGGTATCAAGAACGTCCGTAAGATGATCACCGCTGACGAGT
Source organism: Collinsella sp. UBA6357 (assembly GCA_002437815.1). Lineage (GTDB taxonomy): Bacteria > Actinomycetota > Coriobacteriia > Coriobacteriales > Coriobacteriaceae > Collinsella. The sequence goes on from DJRP01000033.1 coordinate 23,967, forward strand.
TCTTCGACGCGCTCCCCGATATTCAATACCACATGGACGAGCCGCAATCCAACCTCTCCTCCGTGCCGCTGTACTACCTGGCCGAAATGGCATCCAAAGAGGTTACCGTCGTGCTCTCCGGCGAGGGTGCCGATGAGCTTTTCGCCGGTTACGAGTGGTATGAAGACACCCCCGAGATGCGCTCGTTCAAAAAACACGTGCCGCTTGGTGTGCGCCGCGCACTCGGCTCGCTCGTCCAGCACCTCCCCTACTTCAAGGGCCACAACTTCCTAACCAAGTGCGCCGAGGTGCCCGAGCGCTGGTACGTGGGTCAAGCAAAGGTTTTCGATCCTTCAGAGGTCGACGCCGTGCTCAAGCCAGCCTATGACGCCGGCAACAACGCTACCGAGATGTGCGCTACCTACTACAAGCAGGTCCCCAACTTCTGCGAGCTCTCCAAGAAGCAGTACCTTGACATGAACATGTGGCTCCCGGGCGATATCCTGCTCAAGGCGGATAAGATGTGCATGGCACACTCCCTCGAGCTGCGCGTCCCGTTCCTCGACAAGAAGGTCATGGAGTTTGCCGAGCATATCCCGGCGCGTTATCGCGTGAACGAAGAAGGCTGCAAACTCGTGCTTCGCCATGCCGCCAACCGAACCCTGCCTGATGAGTGGGCTACGCGCAAGAAGGTCGGTTTCCCGGTTCCCGTCAAGTTCTGGCTGCGTGAACAGAAGTATTACGACTATGTCAAGGAATACTTCACTGCGCCGTGGGCATCCGAGTTCTTTGATACCGACGTGCTCATGAAGCTCCTGGATGACCATTTTGAGGGCCGCGCGCTCAATCAGCGTAAGATCTATACCGCACTCACGTTCCTCATCTGGTATAAGCGTTTCTTCATCGACGAGGAGCCTAAAGCGGCGTAGGAATCCAAACGAGATTAAACGTTTCATCGGCAGTCTTATGGATTACCGATGATGACAGCACGAGCTCCGCTATACTGATAAACCTCCGGGCGATTGGCGCAACGGTTAGCGCAGGTGCTTTACACGCACAAGGTTGGGGGTTCGAATCCCTCATCGCCCACCCCTTG
>DJRP01000029.1 GCA_002437815.1 Collinsella sp. UBA6357
ATGTGTTTGTGGACCCCGTCCTAAAAATGCGCGGCGACTTCGCCGGCTAGGGTGATGGTGCCGGCGGCTATGAAGGGTTCGTTAGCGGCATCGAGGGCCGAGATGGCGGCCGGCACGCTGTCGTAGACGGCCACGCACTTGTCCCCCACCAGCTCGGCGAGCTCGGATGCCGGCAGCGCACGGTCGCTGGCCGTCTGCGTGACCATCACGCGGGCAAACGCCGGCACCAGCACGTCCACGATGCCCGCGACATCCTTGTCGGAAAGCGCCGCGCACAGAAGCGTCGGACGGCGCTCGATGCACGGGTCGATCTCGTCGAGCGCCGCCACAAAGTTCTCGCAGCTCTGCGGGTTGTGGCACGCATCGATCAGGCGCAGCGGATCGGTACGCAGCACATCGAAGCGCCCCGGCGTGGGGCAACCGATAAGGGAAGCCTGGAGCTGATCGCGATCGAGCACGCGCCCCAGATAGGCCTCGCACAAAAAGATGGCGCACGCGGCGTTCTGCGGCTGATAGGTCGGCTTATGCAGCCGGCAGGTGTAGTGGAAACGCGACGTGGCGCACACGAACTCGCAGGTATCGTCGAGCGACTCGGGCCGATGCGTGAGCACATGCGACGACACGAGCGGAACGACCCCGCACGCACGGCAGCGATCGTCCATGACCCGCTGCACGCTCGCCTCGTGCGTGCTCTCGCCGAGCACCACGATGCGGCCCGGCTTGATGACGGCGGCCTTTTCCCCCGCGATGGCGGCCAGCGTATCGCCCAGGATGCGCGTGTGGTCGAGCCCGATGCCCGTGATGGCCACGGCCACCGGATCGGTCGCGCTCGTGGCGTCCCAGCGGCCGCCCATGCCGACCTCGAGCACCGCGACGTCGACGCGCTCGAGAGCAAACACCACCAGGGCCGCCACCGTCAACAGGTCGAACGGCGTGATGGTGTAGGGCGTCTCCCCCGCCGCGGCGCGCGCAGCGTTTACCCGGTGCCCCGCCTCGACGGCAGCAGAAACGCCGCGGGCGAACGCCTCGTCGCTCACCACGCGTCCGTCGACCTCCATGCGCTCGGGATACCGCACCAGCTGCGGCGACGTATACAGGGCGGTCTTAAGCCCCTCGCCCCGCAAAATGGCGGCCGAAAAACGCGTGGTGGACGTCTTGCCGTTGGTGCCGGCCACCTGGATGCAGTCGTAGTGCTCGTCGGGCCGCTCGAGCTCATCAAGCATATCGACAACGGTCTCGAGCAAAGGACCGGCAACACCGGAGATCTTGCCCGTATCGGCCGCCAGCGCCACGGCTTCATCAAACGAAAGCAACGGATACTCAAACGGCACCGAATACAAACCAGACCGCTTAGCCATAACCCAAAGTCACCCCAATACAGAAAAAGAGGCCCGAACAACAACGAGCCCCTCTCAATCAAATAACGCAACAGCATTTGCCGATAACGAGCCAAAGTGCCCATAACGAGCAAACGCCTTTCAGCCTCATCCGCTTGCAGCTAAGCTCAAGCCCCCAACACAGAGGCCCAGCCCAGCCAGAAACAGACAAGCTCGTAAGCATTCTGGGAGCGGCCACGCGCTTTGCTCGATACGAGTTCCGCACGCAAAGGAGAGCACTTAATGTGCTCTCCGTCTTGCGCAGGACTGTCCGAAGTAGCGAGTAAAGCGCGTGGCCGCGTCCCCCAGGACAACTTACGAGAAGTCCGCAACCTGCGCACGCAGCGCCGTCAGGGTCTCCTTGAGCTCGGCTGCACGGTCCCTCTTCTTCTGGACCACGGCCGGCGCCGCCTTGGCCACAAAGCCGGGGTTGCCGAGCGTCTTCTCGCAGCCGGCAAGCTCCTTCTCGGCCGCGGCGACCTCCTTCTCCAGGCGCGCCTTCTCGGCAGACAGGTCGACCTTGCCCTCGAGCACCACAAAAACCTCGACGCCACCGTCCACCACGGCGATGCTCGCGGCCGGCTTTTCGACATCAGCGGCAATGACGAGCGATGACGCATTGGCGAGCGGCTCGATGGTGGAGCGCAGGCTCTCGAGCTTCTCCACATCCTCGGCAGCGGCGCGCACGACCACATCGAGCGCGGCCTTGGGGCTCAGACGATAACGAGAGCGCGTGGCGCGGGCGGCCGAGACCACGGTGCGGCAGAGCTCAAAGGCACGCTCGGCGTCCTCGTCCACGTACTTGGCGTAGTCGGCAGGCTCGGGCCACTTGGCGATCATGAGTGCCTCGGCACGCTTGGTCTCGCCCGTCGCGGGGTCGACGTCGAGGATGCTCGCGGGCATGTTGTCCCAGATCTCCTCGGTCACAAACGGCATGAGCGGGTGCATCAGGCGAATCGAGGTGTCGAGCACAAAGATGAGGTTGCGCTGCGCCTGCAGACGGCCCTCGCCCTTCAAGCGGGCCTTGGTGACCTCGACGTACCAGTCGCAGACCTCGTTCCAGAAGAACTGCTGCACACCGCGGGCCATATCGCCAAAGGTGTAGTTCTCGATGCCCTCGGTGACCATCTTGACGGCCTTGGCCAGACGGCTGAACATCCACGCGTCGGCCGGCGTCTCGACGACCGGCTCGCCCGGGGTGTAGCCCTCCATGTTCATGAGCAAAAAGCGGCTCGCGTTCCAGATCTTGGTGACAAAGCTCTTGGCCTGTTCGGTGCGCGGGCTGTCGATGAGCTTCTTGGTCTTCTTATCGATATTGGCGTCGAACTTGACGTCCTGGTTGGTCGTGCACAGGGTGAGCAGGTTGTAGCGCATGGCGTCGGCACCGTACATGCCGATCAGGTCCATGGGGTCCACGCCGTTGCCCTTGGACTTGGACATGCGGCTGCCGTCCTTGGCAAGGATCGTCGGATAGATGACGACGTCCTTGAACGGCACCTCGTCCAAGAAGTACAGCGAGCTCATGACCATGCGGGCCACCCACAGCGCGATGATGTCGCGCGCGGTGACGAGCGCCGTGGTGGGATGATGTCCCTCGAGCTCACCGGGCTTCTGCGGCCAGCCCTGCGTGGCGAAGGTCCACAGCTGCGAGCTGAACCAGGTGTCGAGCACATTCTCGTCCTGATGCACGTGATGGCCGCCGCACTTGGGGCACACATCGGTGTCCTCCATAAGGGCGTCTTCCCAGCCGCAGTCCTCGCAATAGAAGACCGGGATGCGGTGACCCCACCACAGCTGGCGCGAGATGCACCAGTCCTTGAGGTTCTCCATCCAGGTGGTGTAGGTCTGCGTCCAGCGCGCCGGGTGGAAGGTGACCTTGCCGCTCTTGACGGCGTCGAGCGCCGGCCCCTTGAGCTTGTCGACGGCCACGAACCACTGCTCGGACAGCCAGGGCTCGAGCGCGGAGTCGCAGCGGTAGCAGTGCATGACGGAGTGATCGAGCTCGTCGACGTGGTCGAGCAGGCCATGCTCGTCGAACCACTTGACGATGGCCTCGCGGCACTCGTCGCGGTTCATGCCCGTGAACTCGCCGTAGCCCTCGACGACGACGGCGTGCTCATCGAAGATGTTGATCTGCGGCAGGTCGTGGGCCTGGCCCATGGCGTAGTCGTTGGGGTCGTGGGCCGGCGTGACCTTGACAAAGCCGGAGCCGAAGTTGGCATCGACGTGGTAGTCGGAGAAGATGGGGATCTCGCGGTTGACGATCGGCAGCATGACGGTCTTGCCCACGAAGGCGGCCTTCTCGGGGTCCTTGGGCGAGACGGCCACGCCCGTGTCGCCGAGCATGGTCTCGGGGCGCGTGGTGGCGACGACGATGTAGTCCTGGCCGTTGACCGGCTCGGTCAGCGGGTAGCGCAGGTGCCACAAATGGCCCTTCTCGTCATGGTACTCGGCCTCATCGTCCGAGATGGCCGTGGTGCAGTTGGGACACCAGTTGACGATGCGCTTGCCACGATAGATGAGCCCGTCGTGATACCAGTCGCAGAAGACCTTGCGCACGGCCTCGGCGTAGTCGGAATCCATGGTGAAGCGCTCGTTATCAAAGTCGACGGAGCAACCCATGCGCTTGATCTGCTCGACGATGATGCCGCCGTACTCGTGTGTCCAGTCCCAGCAGGCGTCGACGAATTTGTCGCGCCCGATCTCAAGACGGCTGATGCCCTCGCTCTTGAGCTTCTTGTCGACCTTGGTCTGCGTGGCGATGCCGGCGTGGTCGGTGCCCAGCACCCAGCGCGTGGACTTGCCGCGCATGCGGGCCATACGAATGATGGCGTCCTGGATGGAGTCGTCGGTGGCGTGACCCATGTGGAGCTTACCCGTGACGTTGGGCGGCGGGATGGTGACGGTGCAGTCACCCACGCCCGCGCGGCGCTTGTAGTAGCCGCCATCGAGCCACTTCTGCAGAATCGCCGGCTCGTTTTGCGCCGGATCATACGTCTTGGGCATCTCTTCCATATGTCTCTCCCTGTCCCTCCGGGGAACTTGGCGGCGAACTTTTCGCTCGGTCAGGTCCTGCTCGCTACGAAGGCGCCACTGGCGCCTTCTGCTCGTGCGGAATCTACGAAAAGTTCGCCGTCGAGCTCCCCTTAGGTATCGACAATTTCAGCCTAAAAAGGACTTGCTTCGAACAACCACATAGAATAGCACAGGCATCTCGCTGGTTAGTCTATATAGAAAAAGCCCCGACCTCGTGGCCGGGGCTGACTCGTTCCTCGATATCAGAGGCTAATCGAAAATGCGCTTGGGCTGCTCTTCGCCCTTGACGGCGGCTTCGGTCACGATGACCTTAGCGACGCCCTCCTCGCTCGGCAGATCGAACATCGTCTGTTGCAACACGTCCTCGCAGATGGAGCGCAGGCCGCGGGCACCGGTCTTGCGGGCAAGCGCCATACGGGCGATCTCGTGCAGGGCGGCGTCCTCGAACTCGAGCTCCACGTCCTCGAGCTGGAACATCTTGCGGTACTGGCGCACCACGGCGTTCTTGGGCTCGGTCAGAATCGACACCAGATCATCCTCATCGAGTGCCTGGGTCTGCGTGATGACCGGCGTGCGGCCGATGAACTCGGGGATCATGCCAAAGGCGTTGAGGTCCTGCGGCAGCACCTGGTGCAGCAGATCGTTCTCGTCCACCGAGGCGGGCCCGGCGATCTCGGAGTTGAAGCCCACGCCCTTGTTGCCCACGCGGTCGGCGATGATCTTGTCAAGGCCGACGAACGCACCACCGCAGATGAACAGGATGTTGGTCGTGTCGATCTGCAGCAGTTCCTGCTGCGGGTGCTTACGGCCGCCGGTGGGCGGCACGCTCGCCACGGTACCCTCGAGGATCTTGAGCAGCGCCTGCTGCACGCCCTCGCCCGACACGTCGCGAGTGATGGAGAGGTTCTCGGCCTTGCGGGCGATCTTGTCGATCTCGTCGAGGTAGATGATGCCCACCTGGGCGCGCTCGATGTCGCCGTCGGCGGCGTTGATGAGCTTGAGCAGGATGTTCTCGACGTCCTCGCCCACGTAGCCGGCCTCGGTGAGGGCGGTGGCGTCGGCGATGGCGAACGGCACCTCGAGGATACGCGCGAGCGTCTGGGCGAGCAGGGTCTTGCCGGTGCCCGTGGGGCCCAGCAGCAAGATGTTGCTCTTGGCGAGCTCCACGTCGTCCAGATCGGCATCGGTCTGCGGGGCCATGCCGCTGGCCTCGTCATAGGCCGAAAGCGCCGCTCCGCCCTCGATCACGCGGCGGTAATGGTTGTAGACCGCCACGGACATGGCGCGCTTGGCGTCCTCCTGGCCCATGACATAGGCCGAGAGCTCGTCATAGATCTCGTGCGGCGTGGGCACGTGGGTGATCACCTGGCGAGCATCGGGCTCGACCTCGAAGTCCTCGGCAGCGGCCGGCGCCGGCTCGGACGCAGCCTGGGCATGGCCGTTCAAAAAGCCCGGCAGGTGCCCGCTGCGCGCGGCATCCATGAAGTCTGAAGCCAGCGACTCCTCGAGAATGTCGGAGCAGGCCGCGACACACTCGTCGCAGATATAGATGTTGGTCGGGCCCTTGACCAAACGGCGCACCTGCCCCTGCTCCTTGCCGCAAAAAGAGCAGCGGATGGGATCGCCGTTCTCGTCGAACTGGCCGTGATAGGTATCCTGCGCCATGCTCTAGGCTTCCTTAGAACCAAGATCGCGCGAGGTGACGATGCGGTCGATCAGACCGTAGTCGAGGGCCTCGGCGGCCGTCAGATAATTGTCGCGCTCGGTATCGGCCTGAACCTTCTCGATCGGCTGGCCCGAGGCGTCGGCCAGGATCTGGTTGAGCTCGCGGCGGGTCTTCTTGATCTCCTCGGCCACGATCTCGATCTCGGTCTGCTGACCCTGGGCGCCACCGCTGGGCTGATGGATCATGACCTTGGAGTGCGGCAGACAGAAGCGCTTGCCCTTGGCGCCGGCGGACAGCAGCACGGCGGCCATGGACGCGGCCATGCCCACGCAGATGGTGGAGACCTGCGGCTTGATGAAGTTCATGGTGTCCAGGATCGCGAGACCCGAGTAGACCTCGCCACCCGGGGAGTTGATGTAGAGCGAGATGTCCTTCTCGGCATCCTGGCTCTCGAGGTGGAGCAGCTGGGCGACGACGAGGTTGGCGGTCGTCGAGTTGATCTCCTCGCCCAGGAAGATGATGCGGTCGTTGAGCAGGCGGGAGTAGATGTCGTAGCTGCGCTCGCCTCGCGGCGTCTGCTCGATCACGTATGGCACAAGGGCGGAATCGATCCTGCCGATCATACGGTCTCCTTTTCTTATCGTGGCCAAATATCGGTTACAGATAGACGTACGGTGCCGACTTTGAACAGAGTCAGGCACCGTACGCGCACATCCGGCAATCCGGTTTATCACTTTACCCTATCGTGCGGACTCATAAGCCCAGACAGGCAAAACGCTCAGAGTTACTCGGCGTCCTTGGCAGTCTCGTCGACAACCGTGACCTTGGCGTTCTCGACCAGGTGATCGACAGCCTTGGAGCGGCGGATGGACTCGCGCACGGCGGGCATACGGCCGTCGGCGATGAACTCGGCCTTGGAGGCCTCGACGTCCTTGACGCCGGCGTTCTCGAACTCGGCGGTAACGTCGTCCTCGGTGACCTCGATGTTGAGCTCACGGGCCAGGGCGTCGAGCGCCAGGGACTCGCGGGCCACGTCGTTGGCCTGACGATGCAGGTCGGCGATGAACTGATCGCTGGTGAGGCCGGAAGCCTGCAGCCAGGTGTCGAGGGTCATGCCGCGGGAAGAGAGGTTCTGCAGGAAGTTCTGACCGAGCTCCTGGAAGACGGACTGCTCGTAGTCGGCGTCCATCTCGTCGAGCTGCAGGCGCTCAGCGAGAGCGGCCACGGCGCGGTTCTCCTTGAGGGCCGGGAGCTTGGACTCCTTGTCCTGGTTAAGCTCGAGCTTGATGGCGTCGCGCATGGCGTCGATGCCGTCGAAACCGAAGGACTCCTTGACGAACTCCTCGGTCAGCTCCGGCATCTTGCGGACCTTGATGCCCTTGACGGTGACCTCGACGGTGTGCTCCGCGGCGGTCTCGCCCTCCTCGGCCTCATCGGTCCAGGTGACGGTCTTGACGTCGTCGACGTTGGCACCCAGCAGGGCCTCGTCGAACTCCTTGGGCATGTTGTCGGCGCCCATGGCCAGCAGACGGCCCTCGCCCTCAACGTTCTCGGCATCCTTGACGTTCTTGATGTCGACGGTCACGTAGTCGTCAGCCTCGACGGCACGACCCTCGACATCCTCGAAGGTGGCGTGATAGCTCAGCAGCATCTCGACCTGGGCGTCGATCTCGGACTCGGTGGCCTCCGCAGGGGGCATCTCGATCTCGACGGCGTCGAAGGAGGAGAGCTCGGCGACCGGACGCAGGGAGAACTCGACGGAATAGGTGTAGTCCTCGTGATCCTTGACCAGCTCGATGTCCTTGTAATCGCCCTGCTTGGTGGGGACGATGTCGAGCTCGTTGAGAACGACGGGCTCGGAGTCGCCGATCAGGTCGTTGGTGGCCTGAGCGAGCGTGGCCTCGGCGCCAAGGGCGGAATCGATGACCGGACGGGGGGCCTTGCCGGAACGGAAGCCCGGGAAGCGGTACTTCTTGGCGGCGTCCTTGTAGGCCTTCTTGATCGCGGCGTCGACGTCGGCAGCCGGGATGGTGACCGTGGCGGTGAGCTTGGCGTCCTTGACGTCAGAAGCGGTGATGTTCAACAGATCCTCCTCATATGAACCCAGCTTACGAAAGGTGCTGGAGCCTTATGTAACAAAGGTGGGCGACGGCACGGGGCCGGCGCTTGCGCGTGGTGCGGGCGAAAGGACTCGAACCTTCACGGGAATCCCACCAGAACCTAAATCTGGCGCGTCTACCAATTCCGCCACGCCCGCTTTTACGCACAGAATAGGGATGATAGCAGAGAAAACATCCCATCGCAATTTCACCATCGCCGCCCCCTCAAGTGGTCCCAAAGTGCCAGGGGCTTTGGGACCAACCTCGGCGCGGCGACCCCCAAATGACCCCAATGCCCCTGGCACTTTGGGATCATTTGGGGTGGCGGGAAGGCAGGCTACTCGCCGAGCAGGGCCTTCTCGGGGGTGATGGGCAGGCTGCGCACCTGGTGACCGGTGGCGTGAGCCACGGCCGAGGCAACGGCGGCAAGCGGCGTGTTGATGACCACCTCGCCGATCGACTTGGCGCCGAACGGGCCGGTGGGCTCGTAGCTCGGCTCGAAGGCCACGCGGATCTGCCCGATATCCAGGCGCGTGGGCACCTTGTAGGTCATGAGGTTGCCCGTGCGCAGGCGGCCGCGCCCGTCGTGGTCCACGATCTCGTAGAGCGCGTGCCCGATGCCCTGGGCGATACCGCCCTCGGCCTGGACGCGCGCGAGCGCCTCGTTGATGACGGTGCCGCAGTCGACAGCCGCCGCGTAGTCCACGACGGTGACCTTGCCGGTCGCCTTGTCCACATCGACCTCGGCCACGCCCGCCATGAAGGGCGGGGGCGACACGGGCGAGCAGGCGCTCGCGTGCGCGGTGAGCGCGTCGCCGCCCTCGATGTTCTTGACGCACAGGTTGGCAAAGTCACGCAGGCCCACAAAGCGCCCCGTCTCGCGCGCCGCGCGATCGTCGGCCAGGCGCACGTACTGGCCGTCGAAAACCACGTCATCGGCCTCAACGCCCCACATCTCGGCGGCCTTGGCGCAGATCTTGCCCTTGAGCTCGGTCGCGGCGTTCTTGGCGGCCATGCCCGTCACATAGGTGCCCGAGCTCGCGTAGGAACCGGCATCGAACGGCGACAGGTCGGTGTCGACGCCGCGCACCACGATCAGCGAGCTCTCCACGCCCAGCTCCTCGGCCGCGATCTGGGCGAGGATGGTGTCCACGCCCATGCCGTTGTCGGTGGCGCCGGTCGAAAGCGTGATGAAGCCGTCCTCCTCGAGGCGCAGGTCGATGCCTCCGATGTCGACGTTGGAGATGCCCGAGCCCTGCATGGTGAGCGCGATGCCCAGCGCACGCACGCGGTCGCCCAGGTCGCGCGCGAGCGGCTTGTCACGCCAGCCGCTCATGTCCATGACCCGCTCGACGCACCTATCGAGCGCGCAGGCGTTGAGCTTCTCGTTGTAGTACTGCGGCATGGTCTCGCCCTCGCGGACGATGTTCTTGAGGCGCAGCTCTGCCGGGTCGAGATGCAGCATGTCGGCCAGCTCGTTGACGGCGCTCTCGACGGCAAACTGCCCCTGCGTGGCGCCGTAGCCGCGATACGCCCCGCCGCGCTCGGTGTTGGTGTAGACGACGTCCCAGCTAAAGCGGCTCGCCTTGACGTGATTGTAGATGGGCAGCGACTTATGGCCCGAGAGCCCCACCGTGGTGGTGGCGTGCTCGCCGTAGGCGCCGGCGTTGGAGAGCGTGTGCAGGTCGATGGCCGTGATGGTGCCGTCGTTCATAGCGCCCATCTTGACGGTCATCTGCATCTGATGACGCGCGTTACCCGCGGTCGTGTTCTCCTGGCGGGTATAGCAGCAGTAGCTGGGACGGCCCGTCTGCTGGGTCACGAAGGCGGTGAAGATCTCGTTGCAGCCCGTCTGCTTGGAGCCGAAGCCGCCGCCGATACGCGGCTTGATGACCTGCACCTGCGACTGCGGGATATCGAGCGCCTGCGCGATCATGCGGCGCACATGGAAGGGCACCTGCGTGGACGAGGTGACCGAGATGCGCCCGAAGGCATCGGTCGTGGCAAACGAGCGGAAGGTCTCCATGGGCATCGTCTGGGTGGCCTGGCTCGTGTAGGTGCGGGTGAACACGATGTCGCTCTGGGCGAATGCCTCGTCCAGGTCGCCGTAATCGCTCACGCCGCTGCACACCAGGTTGCGCGCCACGTCGCCGCCCTGCGGGAACATAAAGGTCACGTCGCCCTCGGGATGCACCACGATGTCGTTGTCGAGCGCCTGGGTAAAGTCGAGCAGGGGCTCGAGCACCTCGTAGTCGACCTTGATGAGCTTGAGGGCGCGCTCGGCGGCCTCATCGGTCTCGGCCGCGACGATCGCGACCTCCTCGTTTTGGTAGCGCACCATGTCCTCGAGGATCAGACGGTCGTAGGGCGAGGGCTGCGGATAGCTCTGGCCGGCAATGGTAAAGCGACGCTGGGGAACGTCCTTATAGGTGTAGACGCCCACGACGCCCGGCACCTTGAGGGCACGGCTGGTGTCGATGGAGCGGATCTTGGCGCGTGCATAGGGGCTGCGCTTGAGCTTGACGATGAGCGCGCCGGCGGGCACCAGGTCATCGGTATAGACGGGACGCCCCTCGAGCAGCGCCTTCGAGTCCTTCTTGGGCTGCCTGGCCGTAATCTGCTTGTACGAGACACCGTCGGAGCTCGTGCGGTTGGCAGGCGTCTCGGGCGCCTCGAAGCCCACCGCGACGCCCACCTCGCGCAGATACCGCACGATGGCGCGCATCTGGCTCTCGTAGCCCGAGCAGCGGCACAGGTTGCCGGCCAGGTTGCGCGAGAGCTCCTCGCGCGTGGCGACGAGCGACGGGTCGTCCTTGGCGGCGCGGGCGAGGGCCAGCACGTTCATGATGAGGCCGGGCGAGCAGAAGCCGCACTGCTCGGCGCCCTCGGCCGCCATGGCGCGGGCAAGGCCGGCGGACTCAGTGCGCAGCCCCTCGAGCGTGGTGACGGCGCGGCCCTCGACGCGCAGGGCGGGCACCGAGCAGCTGAGCACGGGGCGCTCGTCGAGCCACACGGTGCACAGGCCGCAGTTGGTGGTCTCGCAGCCGCAGCGCACCGACGCGCAGCCCTCGTCACGCAACAAGTCGAACAGCATGGTATCGGGCGCGACCTGGGTCTTGATCTTGCGCCCGTTCAGGGTAAAGGAGAGGTCGAACATCTTGGCGGCCATTAGCGCACCTCCGCGGGGTCGACGCCGGCGACGCGGCGGCAGGAGAATTCGTCCGTGGCATGTTTGGGGATCCGTACGGCCTCGAGATCGCGGGCGAGCGCGGCCGAAAGCTCGATGCCCGCCGCACGGCGCACGGCCTGGATGGCGAGCGGGGCGCTGATCTGGCGACGGTATGCGGCAGACCCCCACAGGTTGGAGCCATAGGAGAGCTCGCGCACGCGTTCTGACAGCTCACGCAGCTCGGCCTCAGAGGGGCATGCGGATACCAGCCCACACTCCTCGCCCACCAAAAGCGCGGCCGGAAGCGGACGCGCGCCCACGGCCACATGCCAGGCACCGTTCCACCACGCGGCGGTGACATTTAGGCTCGGAAAATCCGTCGCGGCCTTACGCACGGCCTCGTAGCTTGCGCGGTATTCGTGCTTTTTGACCACGATCCGCTCGATGACATCGCGCACGTAGCCCATGTGGCAGAACTCGGCGAGCGACACGCGACCGGTACCGGTGAGCTCGACGTAGGTGTCGAGCGCGAGCAACGCGCACAGCACGTCCGAGAAGCCGAAGCGCCCGTAGATGCTGCCGCCCACGGTGGCGGTGTTGCGCAGCTGCACGCCCACGATATCGTGGACGGCGAACTCGAACACGTTGCCCGTCAGGGCATTGAAGGAGACATGGCGCTCGAGCTCGTGAAGCGTGACCATGGCGCCGATGCGAAACTCGTCATCGGTCTCCTCGATCTGATCGAGCCCACAGCCCGAAAGATCGATCGCCGTCGCCACGCGCCGACTGCCCAGGCGCATCCAGATGCCGCCGCCGATGATTTTGTTGTTGCGGTTCTTTTGCAGGAGCTCATAAGCTTCGGCCGCGTTTCCAACACGGACGTAGTTACCGAATGTGAGCACGGTCTCCCCTATCTACCATTTTGTGCACAGTACCCCGATGGTAGCAAATGGTCCCAAAGTGCCAGGGGCAAAGGGACCATTTCGCGTAGTCTGCACGCATCAATGGTCCCAAAGTGCCAGGGGCAAAGGGACCATTTTGCGTAGGATGCACGTATCGGTGTCGATCAGGCGGGAAGGCCGATCTGGAGCAGCTTGGCGGCGCCCGCGGGTTCTACGGCATGCTCGACCTGGGCGGGAACGCGCAGCACCTCGCCGGCGTGCAGGCGCATGCGGCGGTCGGCGAAGACGATATCGAGCGAGCCCTCGACGGCCAGATAGAGCATGTCACCCGGATACCGCTCCTCCGAGACGCTCTCGCCTGCCGAAAAGGCCAAGAGCGTGGCGGAGACGGGATCGGCAAACGCCGTGAGCGACATGGACGAAACCTGGCCCGGGCGTGCCTCGATCAGCGAGGCGAGCGCGGCCGGCTCGTTGACCGGCAGGTTGCGGAAAGGCATCGCGACCCCCTACTGCGGAAGGATCACGACGAGCAGCATCTTGAACGCGGTGACGCCGCGCACCGCATGCGGGGCCCCGGCGGGAATGACGATGCTCTGGCCCGCGTGGACCTCGTGCGCCACGCCGTTGATGGTGATCTCGCCGGTGCCCTCGAGCACGTTGACCATGGCGTCGCCGCCAGCGGCGTGGCTCGACATGCCCTCGTCGGCGTCGATGGCGAACAGCGTGACCTTGGCGGCCGGGGTCTGCGAAAGCGTAAGGCTGTTGACCTTACCGGCCTCGGCGGCAACGGCGCCCGCCAACTCGAACACGGTCTCTTTCTCGATATTCTTGATGAGCTCCATGGCTCCCCCAATCGTTACAAAAAATGGACTCCCCACCTAACCGGTAGGAAGTCCATTCTAGACCGTACATGGCACCCAAAATCTGCTAGATGTCACGCAATATGTCAGTCACCCTTTAGCAGACGCCCTGGGCCAGCATAGCATCCGCAACCTTCTCGAAGCCGGCAATGTTGGCGCCCATGACGAAGTTGCCCTCGTGACCGTACTTCTTGGCGGTGTCGTCCACGTTGTGGAACATGCCGCGCATGAGCTGCTCGAGCTTGCCGTCGACCTCCTCGAAGGTCCAGCTGAGGTGCTCGGCGTTCTGGCTCATCTCGAGACCGGACACGAGCACGCCGCCGGCGTTGGCAGCCTTGCCGGGCATGAAGGCGACACCGTTCTTCTGGAAGTACTCGGTGGCCTCGATGGTCGTGGGCATGTTAGCGCCCTCGCCCACCACCTTGCAGCCGTTGGCGACGAGCGCCTGGGCGTCCTCGAGGTGCAGGGTGTTCTCGCGAGCGCAGGGCAGCGCGATGTCGCAGGGAAGCTGCCACACGCCGCGGCCGTCGCCCTCGTGCCAGGTAGCGTTGGGCTTCTCGTCGACGTACAGGGCGAGCGTGACGCCCTTGTCGTGGCCGGAGCGCTTCTTGTTATAGATGTGCTCGAGCACGGTGTAGTCGATGCCGTCGGGATCCTCGACCCAGCCGTGGGTGTCGGAGCAGGCGAGCACCTTGCCGCCGAGCTGGGCGACCTTCTGGACGGCGTAGATGGCCACGTTGCCGGAGCCGTGGACAACGACGTTCTTGCCCTCGAAGGAGTCGCCGTTGGACTTGAGGTACTCGTCCACGAAGTAGACCAGGCCGTAGCCGGTGGCCTCGGTACGGGCGAGCGAACCACCGAAGGAGAGGCCCTTGCCGGTGAGGACACCGGTCCACTCGTTGCGGATGCGCTTGTACTGACCGAACATGTAGGCCACCTCGCGGCCGCCGACGCCCAGGTCACCGGCGGGAACATCGGTGTTGGGGCCGATATGACGGCAGAGCTCGGTCATGAAGGACTGGCAGAAGTGCATGATCTCGTTGTTGGACTTGCCCTTGGGGTCGAAGTCGGAACCGCCCTTGCCGCCGCCCATGGGGAGGGTGGTCAGGCTGTTCTTGAGGATCTGCTCCAGACCCAGGAACTTGAGCATGCCGAGGGTGACCGTGGGGTTGAAGCGCAGGCCGCCCTTGTAGGGCCCGATGGCGGAGTTGAACTCGACGCGGTAGCCGCGGTTGACCTGTACCTTGCCGGAGTCGTCGACCCACGGCACACGGAACATCACGATGCGCTCGGGCTCGACGAGGCGCTCGAGGATCGCGGCCTCCTCGTACTCGGGGTGAGCGTCGAGGGCCGGCTGCAGCGTGCCGAGAATCTCGGTCGCGGCCTGCAGGAACTCCTTCTGCTCGGGATAACGGGCTTTGAGGTCGTCGAGGACCTTCTGCGTGTAGCTCATGCTTCCTCCAACTGGTCAGGAACCACTCGTGCGCCTGCCGCCCCATACCGGCAGCAGTGCGTTTCTCGATGTGAGATGGTACTCCTTTATTGCGATAAAGTTTCGACCCGCACACGCCCCGTTTGTTTCGATTTGATGACAGCGCAGGTCAAGGCCAGATATACCAGAACGGGCGCACGCAAAGTATTTCGAACCTGTTACAGCGCGGTGCGCGTCAACCCGATCCCTCTTTTACCGGAGCCCTAGATGACGAGCTGATGGTAGTCGGCTGGCTGAACCCGACCCTCGCAGGCACCGCGGAAGGCGGCCAGAGCATCGCCCGAAAACGGCATGGACCAGGCAAGGCCGCAACCGGCGGTGATGGAACCGGGCAAGGGGACGATACGCCCCGGCACGCCCGCCTCAAGGCACAGCCGCTCGCACTCCATGACATCGAAGGTGGAGTCGAAGCTCACGATGATCTTGCGCTCGGGCTCCTCGCCGGCTGGTCGCGCGGCGGCTTCGGCCCGATGCGCCTCGCGGTACGCCGCCGCGGCAGCCTCCTCCTGGGGCGTGTGGCCGCAATGCCCGCAGCCACAGGTACAGGGCTCGTCGTCATAGCAGGTGCAGGCGTCCCCGGTGTCGGGGCAGGTCTTATCGGTCATGGGATTCCTCTCGTTGGGCGAGGGATTCGGCGATCGCGAACTCCTCACGCGTGTTGACGTTCTCAAAGCACAAGAGCGAGCCTGCCGCCGCAAGGATATCGTCTTGGAGCAGATAGCCCGCCCGCACGCCGTCGACCAGAAAACGGATGCGCTGTCGATCGCACTCGAGCAGCTCGCGGGCAACGGACAGGCACGCATCGCGCCGCCAGACGGCACAAAGGGGCTCCAGACCGCGCTCGGTGCGCGGGACGCAAGCGTCAAGCCCCTGGGCCTCCGTGTGCTCTGCCAGGGCAGCGATAAGCGACGCGGACACGAACGGCATGTCGCAGGCGACGACGGCGACCGTCGGGTTGCATGCCGCGTCGAGGGAGCTCGCGATGCCGCGCATGGCGCCAGCGGGACCCTCGATATCGCCGACGACGCGGGGGCGCAGGCCGCAGAAGGTTCGATCCTCGAGATAGGCGAGCTCGTGGGGACGCGATGTGGTCACGATGAGCTCGGCGGCCACCGGCGCGAGGCGTGCGAGCACGCGCTCGATCAAGGGCTCGCCGGCAAAGCTCATCAAAGCCTTGTCGCGCCCCATGCGCGACGAGCGGCCGCCCGCCTGGACGACGCAGGAAAGGCCGGTGCGTCTTACGGTCGTCATACGGTCCGATCTCCTTCTGCAGGTGCCAAATCATGCGATCCGATGGCTCGGATCACGACGTGTAAAGGTTGCGGGGCAGGAAGCCCCATCGGTACAAAAACAGCGCCTTTGCGCCACGCGGCTAAGCCACGTCTTGCAAAAGCGCTGGTAGCAGATGGCGGGAACGTATGTGAATCGAACACATCCAAGACGTTTCTCACGCCTCGCAACGGTTTTGAGGACCGCGGAGCCCACCGGAGCCCATCCGTTCCCAAATGCGGCGGTATTGTACCAAAGCCCGCGTCACCTGAGCGTGCGCAGGCCGCCGGCGTCTTTGTCGAGCGCCGTGAAGCGTACAGCATCCAGATGCTCGAGAATGCTGATCGCCCGTTTGCGCGACACCCCCAGGGCCTCGCGCAGGACGCTCGTGGTCGCGGCTCCCCCGGCCGCGCTGATCGCCGCGGCCACGAGCTCACGAGCATGGGCTTCGGCCGACGTCGAGAGCGCCACGTCGCGCTCGACCTTGACGATCGAACGGCTGAGCGAAAGCTCGCGCAGAGCCCGCGTCATGATGTCGCGATCGAGCCCCAGCCGCTCGCCCACCTCGGGAAGCGTCGGCGCGTCAAGCCCGGCTTTGTCCAACAGCGCCACGATGCGTCCGCATGCCTCGCCCACCAGACGGGCCGCGGCAGCGGCCGAATGGGGATCGAACACCTCGGAGCCCTCGCGGGCACACACGTCGCGCGCACAACCGGCGTCGAACAGCGCCGCGGACAGCGCGTCGTCGGCGCCGGGCCACGCCACGTGGGCCACCTCGGCCGGCGTGAAGCCGGTCTGCTTGGGAGCGGCCGCATGCAGGTCCTTGAGGGTCGTCGCCAGACGATCGAGCGCGGCATCGAGCACGGACGGCACGGCGTAGAAGGCCGCATCTTCCGCATCGCCCATAACCGCCACGTCCCCTTGCGCCACCAGGCGCTCGAGCAGCTCGAGCGCCTCGGCTTCGCCCAGATCGAGCGCGCGGGCCACGGCAGCCGCAGGCGAGGGCAACACCTGCTCGCCAAGCCAGGCCGCAACCGCTCCGGCGCGATCGTGCGCCGTCAGGAAGTCAAGCAGCCCGCGCTCCCCTTGCGTGAGCTCGCGCGAGCGGCGGCAATGCGTCAACAGCACCTCGCCGCCGCCCACGAGCGCGACCGGTGAGTACGACAGCACCACGAAGCGATCGCCCGAACGCACGGGCAGCATCTGCTCCAGACGAATCTGGACGGTGCGGGTCTCGCCGACCGCGATCGGCGCCTCGCCCTCCATGAGCATGATGCGTCCGAGCACCTCGGCCGTACCCGCCATGACATGGACGCGGGCGCCCGATTCGAGCACGGCGGGCTTGGCGCCCTCGCGCCCCAGATAGGTGAGACGCGCCACAAGGCGCATCGTCTGCGTGCCGGCACCGGGGGCGCACAGCATCTCGCCACGCGGAAGGTCGGCCACGTCATCGCCCACGAGGTTGAGCGCCACGCGCTGACCGGGCAGCGCCTGCGACGTATCACCGTGCACCTGGATGCCGCGCACGCGGCAGCTCGCCCCCGACGGCAGGGCGACCAGCTCATCACCCACCGCGATCGGCGCATCCCACAGGGTTCCCGTCACCACGGTACCGGCGCCCTTGATGGAAAAACAGCGGTCGATGGGAAGGCGGGCCTTAAGGCCGGGCCGCGCGGGCAGCCCGGCGCGGACAGCCAGAAACGCATCGATGGCCCGGTCGATCGCGGCGCGTAGCGTGTCGATCCCCTGCCCCGTCACCGACGAGACGGGCACGATCTCGGCCCCGGCAAAAGCGGTTCCGGACAAAAAATCGTCAACGTCGAGCTCGGACAGCTCGAGCATCTCCCCGTCCACGAGGTCGGCCATCGTCAGCGCCACCACCAGATGGCCCACACCCAAAAGCTCGAGCGCATGGACGTGCTCGCGCGTCTGGGGCATGACGCCCTCCACGGCAGACACCGCAAGCACCGCGACGTCGATGCCCGTGGCGCCCTGGACCATGGCGCGCAGGTAGTGCGCGTGGCCCGGGACGTCCACCAGCCCCACCAGACGGCCGCTCGGCAGCGCCAGCTCGCCAAAGCCGAGCTCCACCGTCATACCGCGACGGCGCTCGACTTCGAGCCGGTCGGGATTCTTGCCGGTCAAGGCCTCGATCAGGGCTGACTTGCCGTGGTCGACATGGCCCGCGGTGCCCACGATGACCGGGCACTCAAAAAGATCGGCGCGATCGATCATGCGCGGCACCTCCGTTCCACGACGGCAGAAAACGTGCTCGCCACGGCGTCCAGGTCTCCCTCGCCGATCAGCGTACGCACGTCAAAGAGCAAGCGGTCGTGAGCGACGCGGGTCACCACGGGCACATCGGGCTCTTGCACCAAGGCGCGTTTGAGCTCATCGACGCCCATCTCGCCCTCCCGGGGCGCAACCGAGACGCAGTAGGTGGGAAGCTCCATGGTGGGCAGCGACCCGCCGCCCGGCGTCGAGCTGTCCGGGAGCACCTCGAGCGCGACGGCCTCGGCGCAACCGGCGTCGGCAAGCGCGCGTTCCATAAGCGCGGCGAGCTTCTGGGCACGACGCTCAAGCCGGACCGTAGGGCAGCTGAGCATGGAGAGCACGGGCACGCGGGCGTGCGCGGCCTCCGGCCCGTCCAGATAGAGCCTGAGCGTGGCCTCGAGCGCCGCCAGGGCCAGCTTGCCCGGGCGCAGCGCGCGCATGAGCGGGTGGCTGGCACATGCCGCGACCAGGTCGCGACGGCCCAGGATGATGCCCGCCTGCGCGCCGCCGAGCAGCTTGTCGCCCGAGCAGCTCACGATATCGAGCCCAGCTGCGATCGAGGCGGGCGTCGAGCCCTCGCCGCCGCGGGCGAGCACCTCGTCGGACACCAGCGCACCCGAGCCCTGGTCCTCATAGAAGACCAGGCCGTGTTTGCGGGCGAGCGCGGCGAGCTCGGTCGCCGGCACCTCCTCATGAAAGCCCTCGATACGGTAGTTGGACGGGTGCACCTTGAGAATCATCGCGGTATCGGCCGTGATGGCGCGCTCGTAGTCGGCAAGATGCGTGCGGTTGGTGGCACCCACCTCGACCAGGCGCGCGCCCGAGGCGGCCATGATATCGGGGATGCGGAAGCTGCCGCCGATCTCGACGAGCTCGCCGCGGCTCACGATGACCTCGCGGCCCGCCGCATGCGCCGCGAGCACGAGCCACACCGCGGCGGCGTTGTTGTTGACCACGAGCGCGTCCTCGGCACCGGTGAGCACGCGCAGGAGCCTCGCGGCATGCTCGCGACGCGAACCGCGCGAGCAGGTCTCGGTCGAGTACTCGAGCGTGCTGTACCCGCGGGCCACCGCGCCCACGGCAGCCACGGCCTCGGGAGCCAGCGGGGCACGTCCCAGGTTGGTGTGCACGACGACGCCCGTCGCGTTGATCGCGGGCCGCAGGCTGGGCAGCGACGAGCGATGCGCGCGCTCGGCGATGGACAGCACCAGCTCGCGCTTGGTGCGCGCGGCGGCACCGGTGCGGATCGCGGCCCGCTCGGCCTCGAGCTCCGCGGCGATCGCCGCATGCACCACGGCATCGCCCACCTCGCCGACGGCCTTGACGCAGGGCCATTCGGCCAAAAGATCGTTGACGGCGGGGATGGCGCGCAGGCCGGCACGCACCTCGTCGCTCAATGGCTGCTTATCGCTCATAGCGGACCTTTCAGATGATACGTTTGAACACTCGACATTATGCGGGACACCCGCCGTCGAGGGACAGGGTGATTTTGACGGGTTTTGGGCTGCGCCCCCGCGCGCGGGGATCTTCTCAGACCTGCGATTTTGCTACGTCCCCAATTGCAGGTGCGCCACCGCGCACGGGGATCTTCTCGACGCGTACGGCGTTTTCCTGCGTGAGCGCCGCGCCCGTGAGGGGGTCCCATCGCAGCGGCGTGTGGTCGAGCGGGCCCACGCCCAGCTCCGTCACCCCTTCGCGCACGGTCGCTTGCGCACCCGAACGTCCGCCGGGGGCGGACGAGGTGAAGATGCAGGCGGGATGCAGATAGGGGGTGGTCTCGACACGCACGCGGTCGCAGCCCAGCTCGCTCACGAGCTCGACCACCTCCCCGTCGGCTATGCCCAGCTCGTCGGCGGCGTCGACGTTCATCTGCACGCTGCCCAGATCTGCCCCCTCCGCCGCGGCACCCTGTTCGGCCAAGCGGCGCGAGGTGTGTGACTCGAACGGACGGTTGCCGCTGATCAGCCGAAACATGCCCGCGGGCGGCTCCACCATGGGGGCGATCCAACCGGGCACGCGACCCAGGCCCGCTTTATCCCACAGGGCGCTCGCGAGCTCGATCTTGCCGCCGGGAACCGTAATGACGGGCTCGCCCGTGCGCTCGGGCATTACGGCGCCGGTATCGGCCCACCCGCGGCATTTGAGCTCGGCAAGGTCGATGCCGAAGGGTGCGATCTGCGCGGCTGCGAGATCGTCGGGCGTGAAATCGAAGTAACGGCCCAGCCCGCATGCCCGCGCGATGCCGGTAAAAATCTGCCAGCCGGGGCGCGTGTCCGCATGAAGCACAGGTAACGCGGCCCCGCGATAGTAGGCGCGGGCATCGTTGCGCCCCCTGGCGGTGCCCACACCGCGATCGGCCTCGAGGTAGGTAACATCGGGCAGGATAAAGTCGCTCGCGCGCGCCGTCTCGGACATGCGGATGTCGATCGTCACCAAAAGATCGAGCCGCCTGAGGATATCGAGCCAAGCCTCGGCGTTGCCGTAGCCCGCGCCGGGGTTGCTCGCGTACACGATAAGGCCACGCAAGTCGCCCGCAAGGATCGACTGGCCCACCGTGGTGCACAGGCCGCGCACGGGGTCGACGAGCGGATACCGCTCCGAGCCCAACTTGGGCTCGGCGGGCACGGCAGGCGCCGGGAAGCGCTCGGGATCCAGATCGCCGAGCACAAGTGGCGTGGACGGATTGAGCGCGCCGCCCTCGTGGCCAAAACAGCCCAGCAGGGCATCGACCAGACAAATGGCGCGTGCCGTCTGGGTGCTGTTAGCGTACGCGATGCCGATGCCGCCGTGAAACCCCGCATCGACCACGGCGGCCGGCGCCGCAGCGGCAAGATCGCGCGCCGTCGCACGGATGGCATCGGCCGGCACGTCGCACAGCGCCTCGGCCCAGGCGGGGGTCCAGGCGCGCGCGGCGCAGGCCAGCTCATCGAATCCCGTGGTATAGCGGTCGATAAACGCGGCGTCATACAGCTTCTCGAAGATCAGGACATGGGCGATGCCGAGCAACAGGGCCAGGTCGCATCCCGGACGCACGCGCAGCCAACGGTCGGCAAGCGCCGCCGAGCCGCTGCGGCGCGGGTCGACGACGATGATCTTGGCACCGCGGGCGCGGGCCGCGTTGAGGGCGTCCACGGCGCCGGTCGTCGAGGAGTCGACGAGCGACCGGCCCAGATACATCACGCAGCGCGTATGCGCCAAATCGGTTGCGGGGCTGTAGCCCAGGCTGTGTTCCCAACCCGTAAGACGGCTCACCTCGCAGGCGCCATCCGCACCATAGATATTGGGCGACCCCAGCGCGTGCATAAGGCGCTGCGCCCAGTAGCGGTCAAACGACGGCACACCGAGCGTCATACCGAGCGCACGGGGACCCTGCTCGTCTTTAATCGTGAGCAGACGTGCGGCGATCTGCTCAAACGCCTCGTCCCAACCGATCTCATCAAAGCCCCGCCCGTCATCGCGACGGCGCAGGGGGTGCAGGATGCGGTCCTCCTCGTCAAACGGCATATGCAGGCGGTGACGACCACGACGGCAGAGTGCCCGTGCCTCACAGGGATGCCCCGCGACGGGTAGTTCGGCACAAACCGATCCCCCCTCGTCAACGGCGCGAAAGGCGCAATCGGCATAGCAGCCTCCGCACGTGGTCACGACGCCGCGACCATCACTCTCAGAAGATGCCATCTCGATCATTCCTTTTCCAACAAGCAAAAGCCACCGCAGACAACGTCCGCGGTGGCTCATGCGACGATGCTACAGACTAGTTTTCTTTCTTGGCGTACACAAACCAGTAGCCGAGCGCGATCAGCAGGGCACCGCCCACGATGTTGCCGAGCGTGGCGGCCGACAGGTTGAACGCGATGCCCGCGGCGTTGAGGGCATCGGCTCCGGCGACATCGGCACCGTAGCCGCACGCGTGCATCACGGCACCCATGGGCAAAAAGTACATGTTGGCAACGCAGTGCTCGAAGCCGCAGGCGACGAAGGCGGAGATGGGCAGCAGGATGCCCACAACCTTGTCGACGACGGTCTTGCCGGCGGTACCGATCCACACGGCCAGGCACACGAAGATGTTGCACAGGATGCCGCGGAAGAAGATCGTGATCCAGTCGGGCGTGACCTTGCCGGCGGCGATGCTCACCATAGAGGCAGCGACGGCCTCGCCGTTGAGCTTATAGATGCCGGCCATGTACACGAGAAACACGATCAGCAGCGACCCGACAAAGTTGCCGAGCCACACGACGACCCAGCGGGAGAGCATCTGCGAGAAGCTGATCTTGCCGCTCTTGAGCGCGCAGACCATAAGCGAGTTGCCCGTGAACAGCTCGGCGCCGCACACCAGCACGAGCACCAGGCCCAGGCAGAAGCACAAGCCGCCCACGATGCGCTGCGGGCCCCACGTAAGCATGCTATCGCTAAGGAAAACGGTGAAGAACAGACCGCCGAACGCGATGAAGGCGCCGGCGAACATCGCGAGGACGAAGGCTTTCGCGATGGGCAGGTTGGCTTTGGTCACGCCGGCCGCCTCGGTCTTTGCCTCGATCGCGGCGGGTGCTAGGCAGTCGGGAGCGGGATACTCCGCCTTCTTGTCTGCCATAACTATCACTTCTTTCAGTTCAGATAAGACAAAGAGGATATCCCTTTGCCTTATTGTGTTTCATGGAGCGGCGGAAAGACCGAGAAGTCGCCTGACGCCACGGCCGCGTAGATGCGGTCGACGGCATCGAAGACCTCGGGGCTCATGGGGTCGTAGAACTCCGTGTCGCCCGGCTGGATACCGATGAATACGATATCGTCGCAACTCGCCTCGATCTCCTCGATGAGGATCGATAGCGGCAGCGAGTGCGTCGTGAACATGGACTTGCGTGCCACGTCCTCCTTACGGAGCAGCCGGATCGTGCCCGTGGGCAGCGCCATGTCGGCGGCGTCCACGAGCACCAGGCGCGGCGGCCTCACACGCTTGACCTCGACGATATCGTCCTCGGGGGTCTGCCCGCCGTCGATGGTATACCAGCCGGCGATCGGCTCGTCCTCCATCTTCTTGGAGAGCACCGGGCCCGCGGCGTCGTCGGCACGCAGCACGCTTCCTGCCGTGAGCACGATGCCCGCAAAGGGGGCGCCGTTGACGTGCCCGTCCACCAGGTGTCCCATCACTGAAGCCTCCCCGTGAGATAAACGCCCGCAACGTCGCGTACGCGCTCCACCAGGTCGCGAAACTTCATGAGAAACGCCACCTGCTGCGCATGCAGGCCGAACTCGTCGTCGAACACCGAGATGCCCGCCTTGGCCGAGCCGCGGAATCCGCGCTCGTCAAGCAGGGCGTCGCAGGCCTCGAGAAGCGCGGGCACGGCTGCCTTGTCGAGCTGGCACTCGCCAAAGGAGCGGATGGCCTCGAACTTGCTCTTGGCCTCCCCCTCCGGCAGCGCGTCGATCAGCGAGAAGAACACCTTCGACGGCACCGACAGGCGCGGCTCGAAGCAGTCGAGCACGCCGGTGTGGTGGCCCACGGCGAGCGTGTAGTACAGCACGTCGCAGGCCTCTTTGGGTACGTCCTCCTCGGTCTCCACGAACTTACGGGTGAGCTCGTAGAAGACCACCTGGTCGGCCGCGGGTGCGGCCCCGGCGGGCTGGGCGCCCTCGGCGGCCGCGGCAGTCGCCTGCCGTGCGTCGTCGAAGGTGCCGCCCAGCATGCCGGGACCGGCGAAGTATCCAGATTTGTCCTGGAGCTCCACCTTAGCGACCCCCTGCCAGCACCAGATCCTGCAGCGCCGAGTAGACCTCGACGCGACGCGGATCCTCCTGCTTGTCGATGAGCAGGGCCATGGCACCGCGGATGTCGCCCTTGGGCGCGCCCTCGAGCGTGTCCATGAACTCGTTGGCCAGGTCGCGACCGTAGCGATAGCCGCTCATGGCGCGGGCCTCGCGCTCGATGGCGCAGCGCAGCTTGTAGGGCACGCCCGGATGCAGGATCTCGGCCTGCTCGTCGGGCTGCTCCACCGTGGTTTCGGCATGGAGCTTCTGGTCCAGCAGACCGAGCGCCATGGCAAAGCCGTAGATGGTCTGCGCGGGGCTCGGCGGGCATCCGGGGATGTACACGTCGACCGGCAGGATCTTGTCCGTGCCGCCCCACACGCAGTAGTTATCGTAGAAGATACCGCCCGTGCAGCCGCACGCGCCGTAGGACACCACGATCTTGGGATCGGGCGCCGCCTCGAAGGCGCGCAGAGCCGGCATGCGCATGGCACGCGTCACGGCGCCGGTGTAGAGCAGCACGTCGGCGTGGCGGGGCGACGGCACGACCTTGATGCCGAAGCGCTCCACGTCGAAAGCCGGCGTGATCGAGCCGAAGATCTCGATCTCGCAGCCATTGCAGCCGCCGCAGTCCACGCGGTAGACGTAGACGGAGCGCTTGATCTTCTTGAGAAGGGTCGCCTTGGCCTTCTCGATGCTCTCGTCGAGCTCGATCTTGGTCGGGCGGTACTGCAGCCGCTCGGGCAAAAGCGTAGGCTCAGCCATCGGTTACTCCTCCTCCTTCTTGTCGAGGTCCATGATGATACCCTCCACGGGCGCGGGACCGGCCGGGATCTCGGGCGCATCGGGGTTGAGCTCGCGGTCGATGTAGGCCGGGTTCACGCCGTGGCCGCCCAGGTACTCCATGCCCGGGCCCTGGGGCTCGCCGGACTTGGCGGTCTCGTTGGGAAGCATGCCGTGGGCGTTGCCGGTCTTGACCGCCGACGCCGCGCGCAGGGCGTCGAGCTCGCGCTTGCACTCCTGGCACAGGCCCACGGTGCGGGCGGCCTGCTCGGCCTCCATGCCGCCGGCCTTCTGCAGCAGACGGCGGGCGTAGTCGATCTCCTTGTGCGGGGCATAGGGCTTGCCGCACCGCTCGCAGTGCTCGAGCGTGTAGACGCTCTTGCTCGTGAGGTCGGCCTTGTTGCCCACGGCGAGCTCGAACTCCTCCGTGAGCTTGATGGCCTCCATGGGGCAGGCCTCCTCGCAGCGGCCGCAGAAGATGCAGCGGCCGTAGTCGATCGACCAGGTGATGGTGTCCTCGGCAAGATCGGTATCCATGCGAATGGCATCGGCCGGGCAGGCGACGCCGCAGGCACCGCACGCGATGCAGAGCTCGGGGTCGTGCTCGGGCTTGCCGCGCATGTCCTTGTTGGTCGGGAAGGGGGCGAACGGGTACTTGTATGTCGCGTCGCCCGCCTTGGCGTTGACCTTCCAGAGTTTCAGCATCCTAGAGCGCCTCCTCATCGAGCGGGGCCGCCGGGGTGCCGGGACCCTCGAGCGGCGTCTTGTCGCGCCAGACGGTCTCGAACTGCTCCTTGTCGAGCACGCGGTCGGTCTTGGACTTGACGTCGGTGATCGTCACGCGGTCGGTGCAGGAGTAGCACGGGTCGAGCGAGCCGACGATCAGCGCCGCATCGCCCACGGTGTTGCCGCGGAACATGTAGCGCAAGACCGGCCAGTTGCTGTAGGTGGCCGCCTTGGCGCGCCAGCGGTAGCACTTCTGGTTGTTGCCGAGCATCGCCCAGTGCACATCCTCGCCGCGCGGGGCCTCGGTGGCACCGATGGCCCACTTGTGCGGGGTGTACTCCCAGTCCTGCGTGAGGATGGGGCCCGACGGGCAGTTCTCGAGCATGGTCTCGATCATGTCGATGGAGTCGAAGACCTCCTGGATGCGGACGGCCGTGCGGCCGAAGGCATCGCAGGTGTCGGCCGTGGCGGCGTGCATCTTCTGGATGTCGGGATCGAGATAGCCGTCGAACGGGTGGTCGAAGCGCACGTCGCGCGCATAGCCCGAGCCGCGCATGAGCGGGCCGACGGGCGAGAAGTCGCGGGCGATCTTGCGGTCGAGGATGCCGATGCCGCTCGTGCGCTCCAGGAAGTTGGGCGTTGAGAGCAGGACGTCAACGAGCTCCTGGACCTCGCTGCGCAGCTGATGGATGATGCGCAGCGTGTCCATCTTCTGCTCGGCCAGGATATCGCGGCGCACGCCGCCGATCACGTTGAGGCCGTAGGTCTTGCGATGACCGGTGAGCTTCTCGGCCAGATCCATGGACTTCTCGCGCACGCGGAAGAACTGCTGGAAGCCGGAGTCGAAGCCGGTGTAGTGCGACGCCAGGCCGATATTGAGCAGGTGCGAGTGCAGACGCTCGACCTCGAGCACGATGGCGCGGATGTACTGGGCGCGCAGCGGCACGTGGATGCCCTGGGCGCGCTCGACGGACTCGGCATAGGCAACCGAGTGGGCGCAGCCGCAGATGCCGCAGATGCGGTCCGCGAGGAACGTCACGGCGTCATAGTTGAGGCGCGTCTCGGCGACCTTCTCCATGCCGCGGTGCACGTAGAACAGACGGTAGTCGGCGTCGACGATCGTCTCGCCCTCGACGAAGAGGCGGAAGTGGCCGGGCTCGTCGGACGTGATGTGCAAAGGACCCATGGGGACGAGGGTCGTCTCCTTGCCCTTGGTGTCGGCGAGGAACTCGTAGTTCTCCATATCGCTCGCGGGCGCGGGGCGATAGCGGTAGTCCATCGAGTCTTTGCGCAGCGGGTACAGGCCGCTCGGCCAGTCGTCGGGCAGGACTAGGCGGCGACGGTCGGGCAGGCCCTCGGGGATGAGGCCGAACATGTCGCGCAGCTCGCGCTCGCCCCACACGCAGGCGGGAACGAACGGCGTGACGCTCGGGAACGTCATCTTGGCGGGATCGACCTCGGTGCGGACGGTGACCCAGCCCGGGTCCTCTCCCTCCATCGAGATGACGTAGTACACGGCGTAGCGGCCGCACAGCGAGCGCTCGTCGTTGCCGACGATGACCGGGATCCAGCCGTAGCGCTCGTAGTACAGGTAATGGACGGCCTCGGGCAGCTTGTCCTGCTTCACCGTAATGGTGAGCTGGTCGTCGCACTGCCACTCGACCTTCTCGATGCAGCCCGGAACCGCGGCGCGCAGGGCCTCGACGTGGCTCTCGCAGCGGCGGGCGTACACCTTGTTATCGGTAGTTTGTGTCATTGGTTACTCCACCTCGCTCTGAGCGGTCTCGGAGCCGAAGAATTCACGGAACATCGGGGCGGCATGGAGCTCCTCGACGGAGCTGTCGCACACGATCGAAACGGCGTTCTCGACGCCCTGAACGATCGGCGCAGGCGTGGCCAGGCCGAACCAGATGAGGCAGATGGCGAGCAGCGCCTCGGGGACGAGCATCCACACGCTCGACTCGCGATGCTCGGTGTCGACGGGCTCGTGCAGCGTCTTGCCGAAGACCGAGGTGATGACGACGCGCGTCAGGCCGCTGATGGCCACGGTGAGCGCGAGCGCCACGATGACGACGAGCCACCAAGGGCTGCCGGCGGCAAAGGCCGCGACAAAGGTCATGAACTCGGAGATGAACATCGCGAACGGCGGGAAGCCGGCGAGTGCCAAAAAGCCGATGACCATAAGGGCCGCGGTGATGGGAGCGCGCTCGACGATACCCTTGATCTGCGAGAGGTCGCGGGTGCCGTAAGCATGCTCGACGTTCTCGGTCAGGCAGAAGCAAAGCGACTTGGCGAGGCCGTGGAACATGCTGTGGAGCAGGGCCGCGGCGATGCCGAGAGAACCGCCGATGCCAAGGCAGAGCATGATGACGCCGGCATTCTCGCAGGAGGAGTAGGCGAGCTTGCGCTTGATGTCCTTCTGCGCGAAGAGCGCGAAGCTCGATACGACGATCGAGAGGACGCCGATGATAAGCAGCAGCAGGTGCGGGAAATCGGCACCGATCGCACGCTGAGCGAGCACATCGAAGCGGATGATGATGAGCATCGAACACTTGAGGACGACGCCCGAGAGCAGGGCGGAGATCGAGCCCGGAGCCTGCGAGAGCGTATCGGGCATCCAGGTGTGCATCGGGAAGACCTCGGCCTTGGTACCGAAGCCGATCACGATGAAGGCGAAGGCCAGGCGCACGATCGTGGGATCGAGCTTGTCGGCCTCGGGCAGGATGCCCGAGAGGAAAGCCGCCATGTGCGGATCGGAGATGGCATCGGCCGCATTGGCGTAGATCAGCAGCGTGCCAAAGAGGCCGAAAGCCACGCCGGCCGTACAGACCATGATGTACTTCCAGGTGGCCTCGAGAGCGTGGCGCGTGTTCTTGAGCGCGACGAGCAAGGCCGAGGCGAGCGTGGTGGCCTCGATGGCCGCCCACATGATGATGATGTTGTTGGTCGTGGCGGCAAGCAGCATCGTGAACAGGAACAGGCTGTAGAACGCATAGTACTGCTTGATCTGGCCGGGTCCGTACACACCGTCATCGACAAGCTGGCGAACGAGACCCACGGAGTAGACCGCGATGCAGAAACCGATGATGCCGATGATGAGTACGAAGAGCGCACCCAGGGCGTCGACATGGAACCACGGATCGAGTGCCCAGATCTCGTCGCCGCCGGCGAAGACGGGAAGCGCGATCGAGACGGAACCGACCAGGACGCCGAGCGCCGACACCATGTGGCAGAGCTCGAAGACGGCCTTCGACGCGGTCTTTGGAATGATGGCCATGATGACCGACAGGGCCAGCGGGCACGCTACGAGTGCAAGGAGCATTGTGGAGGTATCCATGTGCCTAGCCCTTCAGTTCTGACAGGTCGTGGCTATCAAGGGACTGGTACTTCTTCCAGATCTTGAACACGACGACGGACATGATGATGACGGCGAAGATGGCGTCGGTGGCGATACCGGTCTCGACGATCTCGGGAGCGGTGGGCGCCAGCAGCGCGAGCGTCACGTGACTGCCGTTCTCCATGAGGCAGTAGCCGAAGATCTGCTTCATGATGTTGCGCTGCGTGATGATGCAGGACAGACCCACAAAGAAGTGGGCGAAGCTGATGGCGAGCGCGGGCGTGGCGACCTCTGCCGTGGGCAGCGAGATCTGAGACACGACGGCGAAGCAGATGGCAACCTCGACAGCGATGAGACAGATGGTCCACGCGGGCTTGGCGCCGCGCGTGAGCGACGAGTCGCTCGGCTCCCCCATCTTCTTATAGGTGTAGTTGAGGATAAGCGGCACGGCGACCACCTTGGTCACAAAGGCCGAGATGGCCCAGGTGAGAAGCTCGGAAGCACCGGTGACCACGCCGAGCGTGGCAAGAACGCCCACGAGCACCAGGGACTGCACCGCATACCAGCGAATCGAGTTCTTGATCGACTTGCTGACGACGACCATGGTCGAGGTGACGATCAGAAGGCCGCCAAGCAAGTTGACGAGTTGGTAACCCATAATCTACCTCCTAACCGATCCAGCTGGCCGAAAGCGGGCCGCTGACGATGACCATGATGATGAGTACGACGAACACGAAGGCCATCGCACGGGGCAGCGGGGCGCCCGCTGCAACCACTTCGCTCGGCTCACCGGGCAGGCAATAGCCCATCCACTTGAGGAACCAGGCGAAGGTGGCGACGGTCTCGGCGACCATGATGCACACGAGCACGAGGATCGCGACGTTGCCGGCACCGACGGAAAAGCCGCCGGCGATGATCTGGAACTTCGAGAAGAACGTGTTCATAGGCGGCACGCCGGCGATGGCGAGCGCCGCGACACCGAAGCCCACACCCGAGATCGGGTACTTCTTCACGATGCCGCGAAGCTTGGGGAGCATGCGCGTGCCGAGCGTGAAGGAGAAGGAGCCGGCGATCAGGAAGAACAGGGTCTTGGCGAACGCGTGGTTGAAGATGTGGCAGACGGCGCCGTCGAAGGCGAGCTGGCTGCCGAAGACCGAAAGGCCCAAACCGAAGAACACGTAGGAGAGCTGCGCGATCGTCGAGAACGCGAGCAGACGCTTCATATCCTTCTGGGGCAGGTACATGAGGAACCCGAAGAGCATCGTGACCATGGCGTCGATGATGGCGACCCAGCCCACGATCTCGGGGATCTGGCCGGCCGAGACGAGGGCGCGGGCGAAGACGCACACGCCGACCTTGACCATCGAGGCGCCGTGCAGGTAGGCCGAGACGGGCGTCGGGGCCTCCATGGCTGAGGGCAGCCACATGTACATGGGCACCTGTGCGGACTTGGCCCAAGCGGCGAAGAGCACCATGAGCAACACGGCGGTCTTGACCATGGGGTCGAGCCCGGCGATCGCTGTGACGGCAAACGTGCCGGTGTTCGCAAAGAGCACCGCGGCACCCAGGTACAAGCCCAGTGCACCGATGTGCGTGATGATGAGGGCCTTCATGCCGGCCTTTTTGGCCGTGGGCGTCATGTAGTAGCTGATGAGGCCCCAGGAGCAGGCGCCCGTGATCTCGAAGAAGACGAGCTGACCCACGAGAGTCGAGCTGTACACAAGACCGGCCATGGCGCCGATGAAGGTGGACAGATAGGCATAGAAACGACGACGCGGCAGGTCGGGATGTTCGCGGTTGTCCTGGCTCATATACGGGATCGAGTAGATCACGACGAGCAGGCCGATACCCACAAACGCCGGGGCGAGCAGGGTCGACATACGGTCGAAGACAAAGCCGAGCACGAGCGTCTTACCAAAGGAGACGAACGGTACGGAAAGCTCCGGGAAACCGGCGTTGGCATAGGTCACCGCGAGGGCGACGGAGGCCACGGTGGCGACGGCTGCCGCCAGGCACGAGGACCACTTGGCGTACGGACGCGGCAGAAACGCGACGATGAGCGAGCCCACCATGGGCGCCAGGATTGCCACCAAGCCGAGAAGGGACAGACTGGTTTGAAGTTGCATGAATCTCCCCTCCTCTACACGCCGACGATGACGAAGACGAACGCCAGAACGGCGATGCCAACGACGGCCCAAGTCTGATTACCGAGTACCTTGAAGCGCGAACGGGACACGGAGTTCTCGATCACACCGCAGATCACAAAGTCGATGAGGCACTTCGCCAAGAAGATGACGGCACCGAGCACGGCGGCGACGCCGAGGGTCGCGGGCTCGCCCCAGGGGACGAAGATCGCGCAGAACCAGGCGACGACGATGACCTGCTTCATGCTCATGGCGAGCTTGGCCATAGCAAGCGACGGGCCGGAAAGCTCGGCGAGCGGGCCCTCCTGGAGCTCCTGCTCGGCCTCGGCCTGATCGAACGGCAGCTTGCCGAGCTCCATATAGCAGGCGAGCGCAAAGGCGATGCCGGCGAGGATCACGGCGACGGGGGCGTCGATGGCACCCGCGCAGACGCGCTGCCCCATGGTGGCGATATCGGTCGATCCGCACACGAGGGCGGTCGCGAAGAGCGCCAGCAGCATGGAAGGCTCGATGAGCACGCTCATGAGCAGCTCGCGGACGCCGCCGATACCGGCATAGGCGTTCGAGGAATCGACGCCGCACAGGGCGAAGAAGAAGCGGGCGAGCGCCAGGCTGTACATGATGGTGATCGCGTCACCGAAGACCGGGACGGGGCTCTGCGCCGTGAAGAGCGGCAGGCCCATCGCGAGCATGAAGGCGACGGCGAAGAACAGCGGCGGCATGATGCGGAGCGCGAAGCTCGCATCCTCGCTCTGGGACTCGGGACGCGCGAAGAGCTTGGCGAGATCGCGGTAGTCCTGCATGATGCTGGGGCCGCGACGGTTGTGCATCTTGGCGCGGATCACGCGACCAAGGCCGGAGAAGAACGGCGCCACGGCCATGACGACCACGCCCTGGCACACGGCAAGTACGATGTTGTCCATACTCTCCCCTCCTTAACCCATACGGACGGCGAGCACGAGGAACACCACGAGCGCCGCGACGATGTAGCAGATATAGATGCTGTAGTTGCCGCCCTCGAGCTTGGTAGCAAGGTCGGCGAGTTTCTCGACACCTTTGTGCGGGGCGTCGACGAGAACCTTGTCGGGCAGGGGCTCGAGGCCTTCAGCAACACCGGTGAGCTTCTGGAAGAAGCGGGCGATGGCCCAGCAGACGGCGGTGCAGCGGTCACGCAGCGTATAGAGCGGCTGCATGAACCAGGAAACCTCGGAAGCGAAGGTCGTGGCGACGACGGGCATATGCTCGTCGGGAGCATAGCCGCACGCCCACGGCTGCGACTTCTGGACGGGGCCGACGGTCTTGAGCTTGCGGTAGCCGCAGGCAAGACCCACGAGCACCACGAGCGCGATGGCGATCGCGGGCGTGGAGGTGGCGGCGCCGGAGTACTGGTTCATGAGCTCCATGCCCTCGGCGGCAAAGACGCCACCATAGGGGTGCAGCACGGATGCGGCCACGTCGATGAGGACGGGGGCGATCACGGGAGCGCCGATGCCGAGCAGAACGCAGATGGCGGCAAGCAGGCCCTGGGCAAACACCATGGGGGCCGGGACCTCCTTGGCGTTGGCAGCGGCCTCGGAACGGGGCGCGGAGGCAAAGGAGACGCCGTAGGCCTTGACGAAGCACGTGACGGCGAGGGCGCCGGTGATGGCAAGTGCGACGGCGGCGAACACGGCGACGACCATGACGAGCTTGTCGTCCTGCATGGCCGCGTTGAACAGCGACTGATAGGTGAACCACTCGGACACGAAGCCGTTGAAGGGCGGGATGGCCGAAATGGCGAGCGCGCCGATCAAAAAGCAGATGGCCGTGGCCGGCATGCGGCGGAACAGACCGCCCATCTTCTCCATGTTGCGCGTGCCCGTGGCATACAGCAGCGCACCGGCACCCAGGAAGAGCTCGCCCTTGAACATCGCGTGGTTGAACGTGTGGTAGAGGGCGGCCATGAGCGCCAGCACGGCGATGCCGGTCTGACCGAGCGCCATGGCGGCCATGGAGGCACCGGCGCCGAGCAGGATGATGCCGATGTTCTCGACGGAGTGATAGGCCAAAAGGCGCTTGATGTCATGCTCCTGCAGGGCGAAGGCCACGCCGAGGACCGACGAGATGGCACCGAAGACCATGACCATGAGGCCCCACCAGACCTGGACGCCCGATGCGGAGAGCAGGTCGAGGGCGACCTTGAGTATGCCGAAGATACCGATCTTGATCATGCCGCCGGACATGAGGGCCGACACGTTGGACGGCGCCTCGGGGTGCGCCTTGGGCAGCCACCCGTGGAGCGGGATGATACCGGCCTTGGCACCGAATCCGAAGAACGCGAGCACAAAGCACACGGAGGCGACGGTGGGGCTGAACTCGGTCACGCGGAAGTCGGCGAAGGCGAACGAGCCACCGGCATAGTTGGTCATGGTGAGGAAGCTCGCCATGATGAGCACGAAGCCCGCGTGCGCGATCACAAAGTAGAGCCAGCCGCCGTGGACCGACTGCTCGTTCTCCTCGATCACGACGAGGAAGTAGCTGGTCAGTGACATGAGCTCGAAGGCGACGAGGAACCAGAACACGTTGTCAGCCGTGATGACAAGCATCATGGACGCGACGAAGGTGTTGAAGAAGAAGCCGGCGCGGCCCTTCTTGCCCGGGTACTCATCGAAGTAGTTGAGGCCGTAGATGGACCCGGCAAACGCGAGCACCGAGATGAGCATCACGAAGAGGCCGGACAGCTGGTTGAGAAGCAGCTGGAAATGCGCGAACGGGAAGAACACGATGGTGTCGACGGACGTGATGTCGCCGAGCACCGCCTGGAAGCCGCCCACGAAGGAGAGCACCGCGGCGACGGCGCCGATAAGGCAGCCGGCCGTCTTGGCGGCATTGTCGCTCTTGATGAGTAAAAGCGAGGCAAGGGCGCCCACGCAGGACACGGCGAGCGATGCCAAGAACAGAGTCATGCTATCCATTTACTACACTCCCTTCTGCTTTCTCGGAAAGCCCCTCGGCAACACACTGCACGTCGATGGCAGGACCGTTCTCGATCGAGCGGGTGCGCTTGGCCTCATCGACCTCGCGGTCGAGCTCGCCGCCCATGACGGTGAGGGCCGACGTGGGGCACGCCGCCACGCAATGGGGACCGGCCGGGTCGAAGGCGCACAGGTCGCACTTGACGGCGCATGTGTACTGACCGGGAGCCCAGGTGAGCAGACTGCTCAGGGACTTGGGATAGGACGGGGTCGGGTCGCACATGCCTGCGACGCCGGCGATGGAGGTACCGTCGGGGTGGATGGCACCGAAGGGGCATGCGATGGCGCAGAGCCTGCAGCCGATACACTCCTGCTCCTTCACGTGGATGCGGTCGCCATCGTGCTCGATGGCATTCACCGGGCAGACCTCGGCGCAGGGGGCACCCTCGCAATGGTGGCAGGCAAGGGCAGCTGAGATGCCCTCGGTCTTCACGAGCGCCAGACGGGGCGTGTCCTGAAGACCCTGCATCCGGTGGGCATCCGCGCAGGCGGACTGGCATGTGCCGCAGCCGATGCACCTCTCCGGGTTGATGTCGATGAAGCGGTTCATCCCCACTTCCTTTCAAAGATTGGAGGGCCGGGCGTCGCAGGGGCGAACACCCGGCCCTAAAAGCCAACGAGGACGAAGCTACACGATCTGGTTGACGTGCGTCTCGTCGTCGAACTTGGCGGCGCCGGGCTCGATGTCCTGCGGCGCGGTGGCGTCGACCAGGGCCTGCTTGAGCTCGGTGTACTGGCGCTCGACCTCGCCCTCGGCCCACACCTGGTCGGCGATTGCGCTCACCTGGCAAGCCGAGAACTTGTCCTCGGGGGTGTGCGAGACCGGGTCGACCTTGTGGATGGTCAGCTC
Organism: Collinsella sp. UBA6357; assembly: GCA_002437815.1. Taxonomy (GTDB): domain Bacteria; phylum Actinomycetota; class Coriobacteriia; order Coriobacteriales; family Coriobacteriaceae; genus Collinsella. The sequence continues at coordinate 34,743 of DJRP01000029.1, forward strand.
GTTGCACTTGCCGATCCACCACTGGTAGGTCATGTAGACCGTGCCCTTGTTGATGCGGTCGGAGATGTCGGCGCGGCTGTATACCTGGCCGCGGCGGCTCTGGATGGAGACGATGTCACCGTTCTTGATGCCGCGCGCCTTGGCGTCCGCGGGATTCATGCGGACAAAACCGGGCTCGTCGGCCAGCAGCGCCAGCGTCTTGCAGTTGCCGGTCATCGAGCGGCAGCTGTAGTGGCCGACCTCGCGCACGGTGCACAGGATGAGCGGGTACTCATCGTCGGGAAGCTCGGAGGGCGCCTCCCAATCGTGTGCCATGAGGTTGGCGCGGCCGTCCTTGGTGGTGAACTTGCCGCCGGCGAACATGTCGGGCGTGCCGTGGTCGTCGATGTCCTTGGACTTGACGGGCCACTGGGCAAAACCGCCCTCGGGAGCCATCTTCTCGTAGGTGGCGCCCACAAAGTTCGGGCACAGCTCGATGCACTCGTTCCAAATCTCCTCGGTGTTGTTGTAGTGCATGGGGTAGCCCATGCGCGTCGACAGGTCCGCGAAGATCTCCCAGTCGTGACGGCACTCGCCCTTGGGCGGAACGGCCGCGTCGAAGTGCTGGAAGCTACGGTCAGAAGCGGTGAAGACACCCTCGTGCTCGCCCCAGGAGGTGGCAGGCAGAATGACGTCGGCCATCATGGTGGTCTGCGTCATGAAGATGTCCTGGCAGATGAACAGGTCCAGCTCCGAGAGCGTCTTGCGCATGCCCGCGGAGTCGGGCTCGGTCTGCACCGGGTCCTCGCCGTAGTTGTAGAAGCAGTGCACCTTGCCCTCTTCGACCAGGTGACCCAGGTCGGTGAGCTTGTAGCCCTCCTCGAGGGAGAGCTTCTCCTCGGGCACGCCCCAGGCGCGGGCAAACTTGGCGCGCGCTGCCGGGTCGGTGACTTTCTGGTATCCGGGGTAGAGATTGGGCAGCATACCCATATCGCAGGAACCCTGGACGTTGTTCTGGCCGCGCACGGGCGCGAGGCCGGAGTTAGGCTTGCCGATCTGGCCGGCGACGCAGGCGATGGAGGCGATGGTGTGCACCGTCTTCAGGTTCTGCTTCTGCTGGCATACGCCCATGCCCCAGCCGATGATGGCAGAGGGCTCCGCCGTGGCGTACATCTTGGCAGCCTTGTGGATCAACTCGGGCTCGACACCCGTGATGTCCTGAACAAATTCGGGAGTGTAGTTCTTGATGGTCTCCCACCACTTGTCGAAGTCGTTGGTGTGTTGTTCAACGAACTCCTTGTCGTAGAGACCGTCGGTGACCAAGCAGTTGGCGAAGGCGTTGAGGAACGCCACGTTGCAACCGTTTTTGATCGGAAGGTAGATATCGGCGATACGCGCGGTTTCGATATGGCGCGGGTCGGCGACGATGATCTTGGCACCCTTTTCTTTGGCTCGCACGATGCGCCTTGCGACGATCGGGTGCGAATCGGCAGGGTTATAACCGAACAGGAATATGCAGCCCGCATCCTCCATACCGGGAATCGAGCAGGACATGCAACCTGAACCAACCGTGTCCATCAGACCGAGGACTGTAGGACCGTGTCAAGTACGGGCGCAGTTGTCCACGCTGTTGGTGCCGATGCACGCACGCGTGAACTTCTGCATGACGTAGTTCGCCTCGTTGCCGCCGCCTCGCGAGGAGCCGGTGGTCATGATGGCGTTAGGACCATATTCGTCGATTATGGCCTGCATCTTGGATGCGGTGAAATCCAGTGCCTCGTCCCAGCTCACACGCTCGAAGTCCGCGCCCTTGCGGCGACGGATCATGGGGTGGAGCAGACGCGGGGTGAGAATCTTGGTGTCGTTGATGAAGTCGTAGCCGCTCATGCCCTTGAGGCACAGCTCGCTTTGATTGGTGACGCCGTTGAGCGGTTCGGTGCCCACGACCTGGCCGTTTTGGACCAGGAGGTTGAACTGGCAACCGGCGCCGCAGTACGGGCAGATCACTTTATGCTTCTCCATGACACCCTCCTTCCTTATGTCTTGATTACTTGGTATGCATTCGTTTGAGCACGGTGCCTACTGCTCGATCGAGGCCGTGGCGCGCTCTGAGACCAGATCGGCCAGCTTCTCCTCGTCCACGAGCATAAGACCCTTGGTCGGGCACGCCGCGGCACATGCCGGGCCGCCCGGTCGATCGACGCACAGGTCGCACTTGAGCACGAAGCTCTTGGTCTGGCTGCCCACCTGCACGTCGCCCATAAGGACGGGCACCTGCTTGCTGACGACAGTAACCGCTCCAAAGGGGCAGGCCATCACGCAGCTCTTGCAGCCGATGCAGTTGTCTTCGTTGACGCCGATGCGATGGTTTTCCTCGTCGAAAAACAGGGCTCCCGTGGGGCATGCCTTGGCGCACGGACCGTCCTCGCAGTGGTGGCAGGCCACCGGTGCGGAGATGTCATAGGTGCGCGTGACGCGCAGGCGCGGGGCGGCGATGTTGCCATCGATATCGTGCGCCTCGATGCAGGCGGCCATGCAGGTGCCGCACCCGATGCAGCGCGACGAGTCCGCGACGACTCTCTTGTTGCTCATACGATTCACTCCCTCCTTGAATCCCCTGCCGCGATTCCTTGTCGATCATGCACGCAGCATCGCCCGTGACGCTGCGACCGGCCGCCACACGCCCGCGGCGAATCGGGCTTGAGGCAGAATCCTTCGGCAAAATACAAGACTTATAGTAGGGGGTTAGCCGTAGCAAACTTGAACTGCAGGCTGTATATACGTATGTATAACAGGTGTTATCGCAGGTCATCATTATTCTTAAATAGATATAAATACAGGTGTCTTACGTATGTCACTAAGGTGAAAATTATCTGCAGAAACCATAGAGGTTGTATTACAGTCATGTTATCAGTGGATAACTTGTGCCTATTTCGCCCTCAATGCTATGCGAGCTGAGATACAGGCGGTTTTCGCTGCGCATTTACACATGGGAGGGTCTATATGTCACAGAAGCGTGCCATCTTACAGGTAAGGATTCGCGAAGAGGACAAGGCCCACGCCGAGCGTCTGTACGATGCCATGGGCACGTCGCTGGCCGAAGCGGTCCGTCTGTTTGTAGCGCAGAGCATCCTGATGCGCAAGCTGCCGTTTCAGCCGATCGCCGTCCGCTCCGCCGACGGCACGCACGCCTATGGCTCGCTCAAAAAATACGGAGATCCTAACCGTCGTTCCAAGGAACGCAATGCCTGGATCGAGTATCTGGCGGTTGAGCGGGAGGACACCGTCCACGCCCCCGAGGAGGTCGTGACCCATGAGTAGCACCATCATCGACGAGACCGTCATCCTGCGCTACCTGCTCGACGATGACGACGTGCTCTCCCCTCGTGCGGCCAAGGTCATCGCCACCCGCACGGCCCGCGTCTATCCCGAGATCATCACGCGCGCGATCGTCACGCTGCGTGACGTCTACAAGGTGCCGCGCATCGAGATCGCCCGCGCCATGGTGGCCCTGCTCGACGATGTCATGGTCGACGAACCCACCGTGGTTGCACTGGCTATCAAGCTCTTCGGCCGCACGCACCTCGACTTCACCGACTGCCTGCTCGTGGCCCGCACCGCCATCTACAACGATGATGTGGTGAGCTTTGGCAAACCGGTCATTCAAGGCGTGATCGATTTTCGCGACAAGAAGCGCAAGGGCGGCACATCGGGAGTCGGACAGCGTCAGGATGCCGAGGATTCGGCCGAGGAACGCGCCCACCGCACCGATTCGACGATCGACCGCCTCAAGCGCGCCGGGCGTTAGCCTATTTTGACCACGTTTGGCACGGCCGTGTCTGCCCGGCCGCGTCTGCCCGGCCATGTCTGAAATCTGTACAGTTTTCAGCGGTGCAGCACTTAAAGCTGTGCAGATTTAAGACGGCTGCACTCCCCCAGCCCTCGCTCATCTGAAATCTGAACAGATTCAGCCCGTTTACCGCAACAAGCTGTGCAGATTTCAGACGAGTCCAGATGAAAAAACGGCTCTGCTCCCATAGGGGAACAGAGCCGTAATACTTTCAAATGGAGCGGGCGACGGGAATCGAACCCGCGTCATCAGCTTGGAAGTTTCACGGCATATCAACCTAAGCCGTCTACCTGCGAAAACACAGACGCTCTACCTGCGGCTATTCCGTCTGTTGCGTCTAAAAAGTCCATGATTTATAGTTCAGTCAACGCAAGTTGTGACATGAGTGTGACATGAGGTGTGACATGGAAAATAGCAGCGTTGCAAGCGCTCTACCTGCGGAGAAGTATGGAAAACCGTCCGTAACTGCGTACGTTACAAGGAACAAAAAGGGCGAAATTACCGCCGAGAAGTGGAGGGCCGTATTCCCATACAGGGACGAGGGCGGCAGGCGCAAGCAGAAAACCGTTACGTTGAAGACTGAGGGCCACGGCAAAGGACGCGGCGGCAAGCCCTCTGTGCAGGCACAACGCACGGCGCTGTTAGAAGCCGAGAGCATCCGCCAAATGCTCAACGAGCAGGCGGAACAGGCCCCAGAGAACCACGAGACGGTAGCCGAGTACTTCGCCAAGTACGTTGAAGAGCGTGCCAACAGCATCGAGAAGTCATCGGCTAACGAGCTTAGGCGCATCCTCAACACGCATATAGCGCCGACCATCGGCAAGATAGAGCTGGACAAACTGACCCCGGACGATGTGGCGGAGTGGGTTACAAAACTCGGTAAGAGCTACGCACCCTCCACGGTGAAGAAATGCCTAACCAACCTACGCTCTGCCATGCGTCAGGCGGTGGACCGCGACAGGCTCGTTAAGGACCCCACGCGCGGCGTGAAGAACCCCAAGCAGGTCCATCGCAACCCCAACGCCCTAGACGCGGCGGGACGCGCCAAGGCGGCTCAGTTCATCGCGCTGGACCCTGCCAAGCCGCTAAACGTTGGGTTCGCCCTAGCCCTCTATATGGGTTTACGTGAGGGCGAGATATGCGGCCTGATGTGGAAGTGCGTTGACCTCGATAGCCAGACGCTGAGCATCGAGCGCACCATAGGGCGGGACGGCTCAAAGTGGTACATCAAGGAACCCAAGAACGGCGGCAGTCGGCGCAAGCTGTTTATCCCGACCATCGTGTTTGAGATGCTGAAAGCACGTTACGCGGATGCCAAGGCCCAGTGCCTACAGCTGGGGAACCCGTTCAACGGGGATATGTTCGTAACGGGCGGGGCTGACGGCTCGTTTATGCAGCCGCACTACCTTTCGCACCGTTGGCGCATCGCGGCGGACGCACTGGAGCTGATAGGCACCGAGGGCAACCGCCCCACGTTCCACGACCTGCGGCACACGTTCGCCACGGCAGCGATAACGGCGGGCGCGGACGTAAAGACGGTATCGAGCATGATGGGCCACGCCAACGCGGCCATGACCCTCAACACCTACGCAAGCGCTGACGATGAAGCCAAGAAGCGCGGCGCCATGGTGGTCGAGCGGGCATATATGGCGGATGTTGCCCAACACGCGAAAGACGGCGCGGTGATAGAGCTGGGCCGCACGGGGACCGACAACTAGAAGAAAGGCAAAAAACATGGACGAGACGAACAACTGCGCTGGAACAACCCCCCCCCGCACAAACCGTAATGTGGAGTCTCGCGGATAGCGAGCTGAGCGACCTGTCACTTTCGATGTATCGGCTTACGGTTGTGACTGAGCTTATGGGCAAATTCGACTGCAACGAATCGTTAGAGGGCTTTTACCTGAGAGATATAGCGGAGCTGCTGGAAGCGGAGATAAAGCACGCTGAGGGGACCATAGCCAAGGCAAGGCCAACGGGGGCGGTTCGAACGAACGAAAGCCATATAGAATAGAGGGCAGACGGGGCGCAGTTCAACGACAGCGCCCCGTCTGAGTATCGACCCGCGCAATCAGGCAGACGCGGAATCTATGCCCATTCTAGAGCAACTACCAGCTTTAACTCGGGCAAGTCTGGACGGTGGCGGCACCATGGCTGAAAAGAACCTAGCCGACAGCATAGAGATGGCGGCGGAGTGGCTTGACGATAGCGCCGTAAAGGCGGCGTTTTTTGATGTATTCGACCATTACGGCCTATCTCTCCGAAATGTAGCGCAAGAGATGAACGTGTCAGCGTCTACGCTGACCAGACGTCTTAAAAATGCGTGTCTCTTAACCAGAGGTGACGCAGCCGGGGCGCTCAATATATTGGGCGCGGTAGCGTCGGCAAGCGCGAACCCAGCAAGGTCAACGGACGAGGTTGCGCAACGGCTCATTAAAGCGCTAGAAGACAAAAACGTAATGGAACTACCGCCTATGACGGGAAAAGAGTTAACGGTAATGCGAATCTCCCAAGCTCTAGACGCCCTCAGCGACAGCGATTTAGCGCTGATAGAGCAGCTTGTTAACAGGTTGACAGGGCAGCAATAACGGAAACTCGCACGCTAGCCAAAGCGCAGATATGTCGGAAACGTGTAGCTTTGCGTTTGGAGAAAATTGGCTGACGTTGCATATGTGGCGCAACGCCCGAACGGTGAGGACCCCACACCGTCCCATACAAACCGAGGGGCGAACCACAGGCATCCATACCGACACAAGCAATAACAACGTTGCGCTTGATGCGCAACGCGCGGCAGCGTAGCGACTAAAACAGCCATACCGAATACGGCATACGATGCGGACTGTAATAGCGCAGGAAGCAACCGACCACGAAAGAGGTATGGAAATGTCTAGTTGCACCCAGCCCAAGCAGACCACCGCCGAAATGATTGACCACGTTATGAACTCAGGTGAGTTGGTCGTGACGGCAAAACAGGCCGCTGCGGTTCTATCGTGCAACGAGCGTACCGTGACGCGGATGTGCGAAAGGGGCCAACTCAAAGCGGTGAAGGTCATGAGCATGTGGCGCATCAACCGCGCGGCACTGCTCGATTACATCGGCGCAAGCACTGCGGCTTAATGGTCAAAGCGTATGGAGACGGCAACAAAACAGCCATTCACAGCGGTTTACCAAGCGTGGGCGCAGGCGTGGGCCGACAACAGATTTACGACCAAAGAGATACTTATCCTCATTGCCCTAGCCCAGTTCACTTACGAGGACGAGCAGGGCAGAAAATACGCGTGGCGAAGCCGCGCCGAGTTGGCAAAAGCCGCCGGGTGCAGCGAGTCAGGCGTAAAGACCGCCATAACGAGATTGAAGGGGACCGACCCAAATCGCGGGCGGAACATAAGGGGGCTAGAGCTGAAAAGCTCGGGCCACAAGGGCAGGGCGAGCGAGTACTACATAATGCCCGACACGCCCATAGCGCCCGACACGACCTCACGTAAGCGCAAAAAGGCGGAACGTAAATCAGCGGGCGTGGGAAAGCCCAGACCCGCCCACAAGAAGCAGGAACCACAGCGAAACGTGACGCCCCAAGAGCTTTTAAGCTTGGCCCGCAAGGGAAAATCACGGAGCGATAGCTAGTGGCGTTTCCACGCGGGCGGCGCTATAGGGTATTCGGCTGGAACCCCCTACAAAGATACAAAGGGTATTCGGCTGGAACCCCCTACGGTTCAAAGGGGGGCACTGCAAAGGGTCCCTTTGGACGCGTTTGTAGGGTATTCACACTGAACCCCCCATAAGAAGAGAAGAAGGGGCGCTATCCGCCCACGCTCCTTATGTCGCGTGGTCGCTATCGCCCTCTCCTATTCAAAAATCTAAAAATACACGCGACCCGCCAAGACGCTTATGGACAAACCAAACCAGAGGACGCCCCTACCGACAAAAACCACTATGAAAGGAATAAAAATGGTCGAAGCTAGAGCAGCGGACGCGGCGCAAGCGAAAAACGAATGTGCGCCCACCGATGATGAAAGAAAGAACGCTATCGAATCCCTCGAATGGCTGGACGGCCTGAAACGGGCAATCGCAACGAGAGTGGGTGCCCCCGTTCCCCGCGTGAGAACGGGGATTGCGGTACTTGATAACGCGCTGGGCGGCGGACTGTGCCCCGGCTTGCACCTAATCACCGCAAGGCCGTCAGAGGGCAAGACGGCCCTAGCGTTGTTCGCGTGCCTTGCGAGTGCACAGACCGACAGGCCAAGATTTGACGAGCGAATCGTTTACTGGGGGCTGGACATGGACGAAGTGGAGGTAAACGCCCGCCTAGCTAGCTGCGTGTCGATGCTACACAGCAATGAACTGTGTATTGAGCCGTTCGAATACAAATGCGCACTGACCGAACTTGGCAACTTGGCGGAAAAGCTACCAGACGAACTAGTACATAACATCGATGCTTATCGAGAAGGTTTAAAGGACGGTAGGGTATCAGCGGAAACGTCAGCGAGTATCGTGCGCACCGTAGAAGGCTTAAAAAAGCTGGTAGACGAATCGCCCGCTATTGGCGGCTACCTGAAGGCAGCGAAGAAAGCTGACGAGTTGCTGACAGGCAATAGCGATATCAGCGCACTAGAGTTTTGGAAACCGAAAGACAGCAGGCGCGGGGAGGTCAAAGCACTGCTAGACAGCGACATGCGATACAGGTACGCAACGGGGCATATTGCGGAGCTGGGGAACCTGATAGGGATAAAGCCCATCACGTACAGGGACCACGAAGGAAAGGGCAAAATTGTAGAGAGAAACATGGACGAAGCGTATGGACTCCTACACCCCGATTCATACTATAACCTTGAAGAAGACGAAGAGAGGATAGTCGGGCGCAAACCAAGCGGCGATGAGGTTGAGTTGCTGCTTATATACCTCTACAGCTGGGCGGATAATATACGTTTCTGCGTGGTCGATTACCTACAACGCCTTTCCGTGGCGCCCGGCAACGCCAATGGAGATGCGGCGCAGAGGACAGACGCGGTTATCGAGATGCTTTCTAGCGCGGCCCAAGAGCTACAAATACCGATTATCGTCATAAGCGACATGTCCAAGGAAGCGGCACGCTCGAAGACGCCAAGCATGTTCAACGCGAGCGGTAACAGCAAGACCGCGTACCTGCCACAGACCGTCACGGAGATAACAACCGCCAAGACAGACAATGACGGGATTGTAGACATGAAGCTGAACATAGTGAAGAACAGGCAGGGGCAGAAAGGGGCCGTAAGGCTCAGGTACCTGCCCGCGTACAACTGCTTTATCGAGCCGGACGAGGACGAGCAGTAGACGCGGGCCGCACTCTAAAGATAGGGGGAGGGGCGGTAAGCTATCTAGCTGGGCAAACGGCGGCAGACCATCCGCGTGGCCCTCTTCCTCTCTCCCCGACCATATTAGCGGCGAGTGCCCCCAGACGGGCGGAAACGAGGGGAATTGGAACGCAAAGCAGCGGGCGCGGGGACGCAGCGCAAGCGGCACACCGCCCACCCATCGAGTCTTGACGTAGCCATGCAAGGTGACGAATCGGGCAGAGCGCCGAGGAACGGGGAGCGATGGACGGACGAAGAGCGCAGATACTTAATCGCGCACGCCCCAGACGGCTACATAATGCTCGCAATGGCTCTTGGGCGCTCTGAGAACGCAGTCAGGAGCCAAGCGGACAAGATGGGCGTAACAATCACCATGCGCCCAAGATTGGGCGGAATATGCCCCCTCTGCGGGCTGCACAGGCTGAGAGAGGGCGGACACAAGCACGCCTACCGAATGGGCGTGTGCCCGTCATGCTACGAAAGCCTGAAAGCGGACGCGCTGGGCGAACGCGTGGACATGCTCAGGGAGTACAGGCGCTACCAAGCGACAAAGGCGAGTCTAAGAAGGGAGAGGGCGAAGCTAAGATGGCGTCGAAAAAGTTGGTG
>DJRP01000016.1:0-11307 GCA_002437815.1 Collinsella sp. UBA6357
TACTGTTTCACGTGAAACAGTAGGGATCAAATTTATGGAGATGTTCATCTAGACTTCAACGTTTCACGTGAAACCTCACTAAGTTAAAAGAATCCTCACGTGAAACTTTGTCTCGGTATAGATGATGCCTATCACCAGCTATTTGGTCAGTAACATCTTTGAGTACTGTTTCACGTGGAACATTTGGGCTATTTACTTGACCGGATGTTTCACGTGAAACAAAAGTGGTCAAATTCAGAAAATGTTTCACGTGAAACAGGGATACGCATAGGAATATCAGCAGGTAATGCGTATGATAGAGCTGATGTAAATAGCGACTCAGGGAGGGCTCGTGAGCTTTCACGACGGAAAACGCGGATTTCCCGATAGACCCGCAAAAGTAATTGCCTGCATTAACCAAAAAGGCGGCGTAGGTAAATCAACGACAGTGATAAATCTGGCAGCAGCGCTTTCTGAGCTTAAAAAGAAGGTTCTAATCGTCGATTTTGACCCTCAAGGGAATTCTTCCTCGGGTTTTGGTATCGAAAAAGAAGAGCTAGAGAATGATATTTACGACGTCATAATGAATGACGTACCTATTGAAGAGATCATTCAAGATACATGCTGTAAAAACGTGTTTGTTGCTCCTACGACAATTCAACTTGCTGGTGCAGAAATTGAGCTTGTCTCGCGTATGTCGCGTGAAGAAGTGCTAAAGAGAGCCATTAAACCAGTCGTTGAAGAGTTCGATTACGTCATTATCGATTGCCCGCCGTCTCTGGGTCTGCTTACCATCAATTCTCTTTGTGCGGCAAAGTACGTCCTTATTCCAATTCAGTGCGAGTATTACGCGCTTGAGGGTGTTACAAAGCTTCTTGAGTCAATGAAGATGGTGCAAAAGAATATCAATCCCGACCTTGACATCTTTGGCGTTGTTTTGACGATGTTCGATACACGCACCTCGCTATCTAAGCAGGTTGAGGATGAGGTACGTAATTACTTCGGCAACAAGGTCTTTAAGACGGTAATTCCACGTAACGTGAAAATCGCGGAAGCTCCGAGCTTTGGAATGCCGGTAGTTAAGTATGCTCGTGTGAGCAAGGGTGCGCTTGCTTACGGTTCACTTGCTAAAGAGGTGACAAGACGTGGCTAAAAAAGCTCTTGGTAAGGGCTTGGGGTCCTTAATGGGTACTGCAGAGGCTGAAACAGCTGCGATGGAACCCGATTCAACGCTCCCCCTTTCTAAAATAATTCCGAACAAAGATCAGCCCCGTAAACTCTTTAAGCCAGAAGAGCTTGCTGAGCTCAGTGATTCGATCTCTCAGAATGGGGTTCTCCAACCTTTGCTTGTTCGCAAGAAAGGGATGAACTACGAAATCGTTGCTGGTGAGCGTCGTTATCAAGCCGCTAAACTAGCTGGGCTTAAAGAAGTGCCGGTTATCATCAAGGACATCAGTGATGACGAGGTATTCAAGTTAGCTCTCATTGAAAACCTCCAAAGATCCGACCTAAGTCCACTGGAAGAAGCTCGAGGCTATAGACAGCTCATCAAAGAAAGAAACCTCACGCAGGAGCAGGTCTCTAAGCTCTTGAGCAAATCTCGCTCTGCTGTGACGAATACACTTCGTCTGCTCGACCTTCCCAAAGAGGTCCAAGAGTTTGTAGAGCAAGGCTTAATCACTGCCGGTCACGCTCGAGCGATTCTTTCGGTCCCGAGTGAGGAAGGCAGAATCAAGCTTGCGAAAAAGGTTGTAGACAATAAATTGTCGGTGCGTCAGACAGAAAATCTTGCACCGCTCTTTTCTGTCACCGAGCAGGAAGTTGTACATCGGACTCCGACGCCTCAGTCATTTAAGCGTGCTGCTCGACAGCTGAGATTAGCTTTGGATACCAATGTCAAAGTAAAGAATGTACGAGGCAAGAACAAGATTGAGATCGAGTTCAACTCTGAGGAAGATCTTGCCGAACTCGTTGAGAAGCTGACTGGTATGGATGGCGAACAGTAATGAAGCTGCGACACAAAATAGTCAGCGGCTGCGTTGTTGTTGCAGCTGGATATCTCCTGTACGACAGGCTTCTCTCTGATGCTGCAAAGCAGAGCGTGGAGAAGCTTGTAAACACAACTGGTTCCGCGTACACAAAACTCAATGATGCAATCAATGTCCAGCGCTCGGAGTTTGTTGTTGAAAGTGATTCTTTGACGAACGTCCAGCAAACAAAGAATGATTGGGACAAACTAGGATACTAGAACATATGTACTAGTTTATAATCATCCGAAGTGTTTCTCGTGAAACAATCAAAGTAATGAAAAAGGGCTCGAGGAAATGAAATCCCTCGAGCCCTACTACTTAGATGAAGCTATGAATAGCTAAGAAAGCCTCTGCTTAAGCTGACCACAAGCCGCATCGATATCGGAACCACGCGAATTCCTGATCGTGGCCTCCACGCCAACGCGATTCAAAGCACGGACAAAATCTTCCGCACGGTGATCCGTGGAGGGCTTGAGCTTGGAGCCAGGCACCTCGTTGAGTTGAATGATGTTTACATGGGCAAGCGTGTCGCGGCAGAAGTCGCAGAGCGCGTCCATCTCTTCCTTGGTGTCGTTCACATCGCGGATAAGCGCGTATTCGTAGGTCGGACGACGACCTGTCCGGTCCACGTACTCGCCCATCACGGTATAAAGGTTGAGCAGCGAGTACTTCTTGACGCCGGGCATAAGAAGGTTGCGGGTCTTTTGGACCGCGGAGTGAAGAGAAACGGCGAGGGTGAACTGCTCGGGCTCCTTTGAGAACTTGCGGATCATAGGGATTATGCCGCAGGTAGAGACCGTGAGGTGTCGTGCGCCGATGCCGGCACCCTCGGGGTCGTTGAGCTTGCGGAGCGCAGCGAGGGTGTTGTCGTAGTTCATGAACGGCTCACCTTGGCCCATAAAGACGACGCTGGTCACGCGCGTGTCGAAATCGTCGCGTACGTGCATGACCTGATCGTAAATCTCGGCGGCGGTGAGGGAACGCGTGAAGCCGGCGCCGCCCGTGGCGCAGAACGCGCAGCCCATGGCGCAGCCGGCCTGCGTGGAGACGCAGACGGCGAGCTTCTTGCCGTTGGGCATGCCGACGCACTCGACGCTCGCGCCGTCGGGGAACTTGAGCAGATACTTACGGCTGCCGTCGTCGGAGACCTGGCGAGCGACCTCCTCCACGCCGCCGAGTGTGACATGAGCCGCAAGCTCTGCGCGCAACGACTTGGGCAGGTTGGTCATATCATCAAAAGATGAAGCGTTCTTGTTCCAAATCCAGTCCTCGACCTGCTTTACGCGAAAGTTCGGCTGACCCAAGGAGGACATGAGCTCCATGAGCTCGCCGCGCGTCATGGTCTTGAGGTCGCGCATGGGGGTGGAGGAATTAGGGGTATTTGTAGTGTCCATGGTTGCTCCCGTCTACGAGTTATCCCTGCGGTGGAGTATCCTCTCAACAGGAAATATGCCTCTGTGCCAGATGAGTCTAGCAGTACGGGGGCCATCTGGCTAAGGAGCAGCATGAACAGAGAAGAACTCGTGGCCCTCAAGGTCGTGGTCTTGGCGGGTGGATGGTCCGATGAGCGCGAGGTCTCGCTCAAATCCGGCGCCGCGTGCCGCCAGGCGCTTCTCGACGCGGGATTCACGAAGGTTGACCTTCTCGACATCGCGGAGGAAGGCTTCGTGGAGAAGATCTCGCGCGGCGGCTACGATGTCGCGTTCCCCGCATTGCACGGCCGCTACGGCGAGGACGGCTGCATCCAGGGGCTTCTCGAGATCCTACATATCCCCTACGCGTTCTCGGGCGTGCTGGCAAGCGCCGCGGCGACCGAGAAAGAGGTCGCGAAGGTGCTCTACGCGAAGGCCGGTATCCGTGCGCCCAAGGGGATCGACCTGCCCGCTGGGGCGCAGCTGAGCGAGAAGCAGATCGACGAGGTCGTCACTGAGCTGGGGCTTCCTCTCTTTGTGAAGCCGTCGGGCAACGGTTCGAGCTTCGGCATCACGCGCGTGACGGAGCGCGTGCAGCTGCGCGGGGCTATCGAGCTCGCGGGCGAAGGCGGCGAGCGCGTGCTCGTGGAGGAATGCGTTGTCGGGACCGAGATAACCGTCCCCGTGATCGGCAACGACGAGCCGCAGGCGCTTCCCATCGTCGAGGTCGTGACGGGCGCCGACTTCTACGACGCGACGGTCAAGTACGAGCCCGCCGAGCTGCACCACGTGATCCCCGCGCGCCTGGACCCGGTGGTCTATGCCCGTGCCCAGCGCCTAGCCGAGGCGGCGCATAAGGCCCTGGGCTGCGCAGGCTGCTCGAGGTCGGACTTCATCGTGACCGAGGACGGCGAACCCGTGATCCTAGAGACGAACACCATCCCCGGCATGACCGAGGCGAGCCTCCTGCCCGACTCTGCGCGCCACGGCGGCATCGAGTTCCCCGAGCTCTGCCGTCGCTTCATCGAGCTCGCGCTCGAGCGATAGCCCACTTACAAAGAAGCACGTACGGGGCGCCGCGCCGAGCCGTGGGCGCCCCGTTTGCGTCGCTTGCCATGAGAAAGAGGAACACCATGTCCCAGAGCACGACCCTCGATGACCTGATTCTGCCGGGAACGCCCGCGACGGTGCGGGCTTCTTACCAGCAGCTCGCCGAGCGCGCGCAGGTCGAGGACTTTGGCCTGCTCGAGGACGACGTGGTGGTGCTGGACACCGAGACCACGGGGCTGAGCTTCAAGGATTGCAAGCTCATAGAGATCAGCGCCGCCCGCCTGCGAGGCCGTGAGGTCGTGGAGCGGTTCGAGACGTTCGTGGACCCCGGCTGCCCCATCCCGCCCGAGATCCAGAAGCTCACGGGCATCAGCCAGCTCGACGTGCAGGGCGCCCCGAGAGACCGCGAGGCCGTCGCCGCGCTCGCCGAGTTCGTGGCAGGCGCCCCCGTGCTCGCGCACAACGCGACCTTTGACCGCACGTTCGTGGAGGCGGTCCCCGGCGGCGGCAAGGTCTCGCCAACCTGGATCGACACGCTCGCGCTGAGCCGCATCGCGCTGCCCCGGCTCTCTTCTCACCGCCTGGCCGACATGGCCTCGGCCTTTGGCTGCGCGGCGGTCACGCACAACTCGACGGACGACGTGGATGCCCTGTGCGGGATGTGGCGCATCATCCTGTGCGCCCTGCGCGACCTGCCGAAGGGGCTTCTTGGCTTCCTCGCAGATATGCACCCTGAGGTCGACTGGGCCTACCGGCCGGTGCTCCGCGGGCTTTCGCTGGCGGACGAGGGCACGCGCTTCTCGCTCAAGGCGGTCCGCGCGCAGATGATCCAGTCCGAGACGGGCCACGTGCGGCTGGACGCGAACGACATCGAGGGGCGCCGCAGCGTCCCCAGCGAAGAAGAGCTCGCACGTGAGCTGGGGCCGGACGGCGTGGCCGCGCGGATGTACGAGCGCCACGAGTCGCGCCCGGAGCAGCAGGCCATGGCGCGCGAGGTGGCCGCCGCGCTCAAGACCTCGACCCACCGCGCGATCGAGGCGGGCACGGGCGTGGGCAAGTCGCTCGCGTACCTCTTGCCCGAGGTGCTCTATGCGCAGCGCAACAACGTGACGGTGGGCGTCGCTACCAAGACGAACGCGCTGACCGACCAGCTCGTCAGCCATGAGCTGCCCGCGCTGGCGGAGGCGTTGCCGGAAGGGCTCGAGTTCACGAGCCTCAAAGGCTATGACCATTACCCGTGCCTGCACCGCATGGACCGCGCCGTGCGCGATGAGCTGCCGGTCGCCGCCGCGGCGCGCGATGGCCGGTCCGAGAACGCCGTGGCGGGCGACATGCTCACGGCGCTGGCGGTCTGCTACGCCTACGCGTGCCAGTCGCCGGACGGCGACCTCGATGCCCTGGGCATCCGGTGGCGCTACGTGCCGCGCCAGATGCTCACGACGACCTCGGGCGAGTGCCTGCGGTCCCGCTGCCCGTACTTCCCTCACGAGTGCCTGCTGCACGGCGCCCGCAAGCGCGCCGCCTGCGCGGACGTGGTCGTGACGAACCACTCCCTGCTGCTGCGCAACGTCGAGGCCGAGGGCAACATCCTGCCGCCCATCCGCCACTGGGTCGTGGACGAGGCGCACGCCTTCGAGGCCGAGGCCAGGCGGCAGTGGGCCGTGGAGGTCTCGGGCTCCGAGGCGCAAACGGCGTTCGAGCTGCTTGGGGGCACCAAGACGGGCGTCATCCACACGGCGCTCGCCCAAAGCGCCCGTCTAGACAACTCGACGCTCGTGGCAGGGCTTCTTACCAAGGCCTCCGTCACCCTGGCGCGGGCGCAGGTGGCGAGCGCCGACCTCTTTGTGGCGGTGCACGAGCTCGTGGGCCAGGCGCGGGCGGACGGCGGCTACGACCTCATGACGCTGTGGATCAACGATGACGTGCGCAAGAGCGACGAATGGGCAGCCGTCGAGGCCGCGGCGGCGAAGGCCGCGGGCGTGCTCGAGCAGGCGCACAAGGAGCTGGCCGAAGCCGTGACCGCGCTCAAGGAGACCGACGCACGGCTGGCGGCGGACCTTTCCGAGTCGGCGCGCTTCTTGGCGTCCTTCCTCGAGGGGATCCGGCTCGTGTGCCTGGAGCCGGACGAGTCGTATGCGTATAGCGCGCAGCTCAGCCGCTCCAAGCGCCGCCTGAACATGGAGAAGCTCGTGGCCGAGAAGCTCGACGTGGGCGCCGACCTCGCCGAGCGCTGGCTGCCCGAGATGGATTCCGTGGTCTTTACCTCGGCGACGATCGCCGTGGGAGAGGACTTCTCGCACTTCAACGCCGCCGTTGGGCTGGACCGGCTGGGGCCCGACATGCACCGCGACCTGCGGCTCGACTCGAGCTTCGACTACCAGGGCAACATGGGCGTCGTCGTGTGCCCCGACATGCCCGCTCCCAACGAGCGCGGCTATATCGACGCGCTCGAGGAGCTGCTCTACGACGTGCACGTGTCGATGGGCGGATCGGTGCTCACGCTGTTCACGAACCGCCGCGACATGGAGCGGGTCTACAACGACCTCGCGCCGCGCCTGGCCGAGGCGGGCATCCCGCTCGAGCAGCAGGGACGCGGCGCCTCCGCGCGGCGCCTGCGCGACCGCTTCGTGGCCGACAAGAAACTGTCTCTCTTGGCCCTGAGGTCGTTCTGGGAGGGGTTCGACGCCGCAGGCGACACGCTGCGCTGCGTCGTGATCCCCAAGCTGCCCTTCGCGAGCCCGAACGACCCGCTTGTGCGCGAGCGCGAGGCACGCGACCAGCGGGCATGGTGGAAGTACTCGCTGCCCGAGGCGGTCATCTCGGTCAAACAGGCTGCCGGGCGGCTCATCCGCAGCTCGACGGACTCCGGCGTGCTCGTGCTCGCGGACTCGCGCCTCGTCACGAAGCGCTACGGCAAGCAGTTCCTGTCCTCGCTGCCCAACACCGAGGCGCAGCGCATCGACCGCGCCCGCGTGGGCCGCTACATCGACCTCTGGCGCTCCTCCCACAACTGATCAAATTTGGGGACAGGTTCGAAATTTACTCATTTGAGAGTATTTGGGGACAGGTTCGAAAAATGCTCAAATGAGTAAATTTCGAACCTGTCCCCAAAAGTGCTCAACGTTGCGAGAAGGGAACCTGTGGCAAATTTCCGCGCGGGCAACGTATACTGAAGACTTGCAGCAAGCAGTCCAAGGGCGCCTTGCGGCGCGGAGGGGAGAAGCTCGTGGCACAGTCCGTCGATCGTCCGCTCGTTGGAATCATCATGGGTTCCAAGTCCGACATGCCTGTAATGGAGGCTTGCACCGCCGAGCTCGATGAGCTGGGCGTTCCCTATGAGCTGGTGATCGCGAGCGCCCACCGCACGCCGGACAAGGTCCACGAGTGGGCCGCCTCCGCCGCCGACCGCGGCATCAAGGTCATCATCGCCGCCGCCGGCAAGGCCGCTCACCTGGGCGGCGTCGTCGCTGCCTACACCCCGCTGCCCATCATCGGGGTCCCCATGAAGACCTCCGACCTCGGCGGCATGGACTCGCTTCTCTCCATGGTCCAGATGCCCTCCGGCGTCCCCGTGGCCTGCGTCGCCATCAACGGCGCGAAGAACGCCGCCATCTACGCGACCCAGATCCTGGGCGCGACCATGCCCGAGTACCGCAAGGTGATCGAGGACTTCAAGCGCGAGATGGCGGAGGGCTAGGAAGCAGTGCCCGCTCATTTCAAACAACCCGACGAGCCCGGCCGCGCTTCTTTGCGCAGCCCCTCGGCCCCAGTGCGACGCACCCGCGGCGGCGACGAGTCCTACCACGCCCCCGCGTCAAACAGCCACGCCAGCGCCTCCGCGCCCGGCCAGGCCGTGGGCTACCGCGCCGTCGTGGGAACGTCCGGGACCGGCACCGGCGCGCACAGGCGCCGCGACCCGCAGGTCGACCCGTATGACATCAAGGACAGCCGCGACCCCCGCCGTCGGCGAGCGAAGGTCTTCTCGACGGTCCTCTTTGCCATAGGCATCGCGCTGCTCCTGGTGGCGGCCGGCCTATGGGGCTACAACCAGTGGCAGTACCACCAGCAGGACGTCGTGAACGAGAAGCTCGCGGCCTATGCGACGGTGGACGACTCCGGTTCCAATGCGCCGCAGGTAGATTGGTCCGCCCTGAAGGCCCTGAATCCCGAGGCCGTGGCGTGGGTCCAGATACCCGGCACTGTGGTCAACTTCCCGGTCTTCCAATCCTCGGACAACGAGAAGTACCTCCACACCGACGCGAACGGCGACCGCTCCCTGGGCGGCCAGGTCTTCCTCGACTGTGAGAACGCGGCCCCCGGCATGCAGGACCAGCAGACCATGGTCTATGGCCACCACCTGCGCAACGGCGCCATGTTCAAGGCCGTGGCCGACATGGAGAACCAGGCCGCGCTCGACAGCGTGGACACCGTCTGGTACGTAACGCCGGACGCGACCTACGAGCTCAGGCCCCTCTTTGTGTACAAAACCGACGGCGACGACACCGACGCCCGCACGTTCGACTTCGAGTCCGCCGACGCGTTCCACGAGTATCTCCAAGGGCTCCTGGCCCGCTCGAGCTCCCGGGCGAGCGATGCCCAGGCGGCCATAGAAGGTTCCGATCGGGTGCTCTCGCTTTGCACCTGCAGCTATACCGGCAACGAGACCGGTCGCGTCATCCTCGTGTGCGCGCCAAAGGACTCGAGCCAGGGATAGGGCGACGATCAACACACCGCTACCGAGAGGAAAAGATCTTCGTGTCAGAGAAGTTCGAACATCTAGAAACGGCGGCGAGAAGCACCAGCGTGCCGGTTTCCTCGCCGGCGGCGCCGGCCGAGGGGGACGACAAGCTCCATGAGGAGTGCGGCGTCTTTGGCATCTGGGCCCCCGGCCGCGACGTGGCGCGCATGACGTACTTCGCGCTCCACGCGCTGCAGCACCGCGGCCAGGATTCCTCGGGAATCGCCGTGGGCGACGGCAAGACCGTCCTCGTGCGCAAGGACCTGGGCCTCGTGACGCAGGTCTTCACCGACGCCGACCTGGCCGCCATGCCCGGCAAGGTCGCCTGCGGCCACTGCCGCTACGGCACGGCCGGGGCGAAGGGCTGGGAATCCGCCCAGCCGCACCTCTCGATGATCAACGACGTGATCATCGCGCTCGCCCACAACGGCACGCTCGTGAACTTCGACCAGCTGCGCCACGAGCTCATCGAGATGGGCGTCCCCTTCCGCTCGAACACCGATTCCGAGGTCGCCGCGAAGCTCATCGGCTTCTTTACCCAGCGCGGGCACAGCCTGCGCGCCGGCATCTCGCACACCATGCGGATGCTCGAGGGCGGCTACGCCATGGTCCTCGTGCGCGAGAACGCCCTCTACGCCTTCCGTGACCCCCACGGGATCCGCCCGCTCGTCTTGGGCGAGCTGCCCGACGGCGCCGGTTGGGTCGTCGCGAGCGAGACGTGCGCCCTTGACACCGTGGGCGCGACGTACGTGCGGGAGGTCGCGCCCGGCGAGATCGTGCGCGTCTCGGACGACGGCCTCTCGAGCCAGATGGGCTGCGCGCCGCGCGCCTGCGCGAACTGCATCTTCGAGCACGTGTACTTCTCGCGGCCGGACTCGGTGAAGGACGGCATGTCCATCTACCGCGTACGCCACAACATGGGCCGTGAGCTCGCCCGCGAGACGCCCGCCGACGCCGACCTCGTGATCGGCGTGCCCGACTCCGGCAACCCCGCCGCGGAGGGCTTCGCGAAGGAGTCCGGCATCCCGTACGGTACGGGCCTCATCAAGAACCGCTACATCGCCCGCACGTTCATCGCCCCCACGCAGGAGCTGCGCGAGCGCGGCGTGCGCCTCAAGCTGAACGCCCTCAAGGACGTCGTGGCCGGCAAGCGCCTCATCATGGTCGACGACTCCATCGTGCGCGGCACCACCTCCGCGCAGATCGTGCAGCTGCTGCGCGACGCCGGTGCGACCGAGGTCCACGTGCGCTCCGCCTCGCCGATGGTCAAGTGGCCGTGCTTCTACGGCATCGACACCGCCGACCAGGACCAGCTCATCGCGGCGAACATGACGCTCGAGCAGATTCGCGAGCACATCGGCGCCGACTCCGTGGGGTTCCTCTCGCTCGACGGCCTCATGCGGTGCGTGCCCGAGGTGGGCTACTGCAAAGCCTGCTTCGACGGCAACTATCCCGTCGAGATCCCCAAGTCTTTCTACGAGGAGAAGTTCCTCCCCGGCTACAAGCCCCACAACCTCGAGACGGCGAGCGAGCTGTCCCGCATGCACCCCGAGCAGGTGCTCGAGATGGCGGATTCCGCGGCCGACGCGGGCTTCTCTGCAAAGAAGAACGACGAGGCCTCGACGGACGACGCCTCCGCAACGAACGACGCACAGAAGGAGAACTAGCATGACCGAGCAAGCCAAGCACGTGACCTATGCCGACGCCGGCGTCGATGTGGACGAGGGCGCCCGTGCGGTCGACGCCATTAAGGATGCGGTGAAGGAGACGAACCGACCCGAGGTCATCGGCGGCCTGGGCGGCTTTGGGTCGTGCTTCTCGATGGCCGGGTTCAAGGACATGGAGGACCCGGTGCTCGTCTCGGGCACCGACGGCGTGGGCACGAAGCTCGCGATCGCGCAGCTGCTCGACCGCCACGACACCGTGGGCGAGGACCTCGTGGCCATGTGCGTCGACGACGTCGTGCCCATCGGCGCCGAACCGCTCTTCTTCCTGGATTACGTGGCGATCGGCAAGCTGCGCGCCGAGCACGTGGCGCAGATCGTGAAGGGTATCGCGAACGGCTGCAAGAAGTCCGGCTGCGCGCTCGTGGGCGGCG
>DJRP01000016.1:11330-43066 GCA_002437815.1 Collinsella sp. UBA6357
GCGAGATGGCCGAGCACCCCGGCGTCATGAACCCCAACGACTACGACCTCGCCGGCTTCGTGGTGGGCGTCGTCGACCGTCCCAAGATGATCGGCCCCGAGAAGGTCCGTGCGGGCGACGTCATCCTGGGCCTTCCGAGCTCCGGCATCCACTCCAACGGCTATTCGCTCGTCCGCAAGGTCGCGATCGAGGGCAAGACCGTCGAGGAGCTGAACGAGCCGCTGGAGGAGCTGGGCGGCGAGAGCCTGGCCGATGCCGTGATGCGCCCGACGACCATCTACGCCGGCGGGCTCGTGGCCGCGCTGCACGCGGGCGCGCCCATCCACGCGATGGCGCACATCACCGGCGGCGGCATCACCGAGAACCTTAACCGTGCGCTGCCCGCCGACGTCGACGCGGTCGTGTACCGCGGCGGCGAGGACGGTCCGGCATGGCCGATGCCGCCCGTGATCCCGTACATGGTGCGCGCGGCCGGCCTCACGCCCGACGAGGCGTACAAGACCTTCAACATGGGCGTGGGCATGAGCATCATCTGCGCGCCCGAGGACCAGGCCGAGGTCGAGGACAAGCTGCGCGAACAGGGCTTCGAGCCGTTCGTGATGGGCGAGTGCGTGCCGGGCGAGGGCAAGGTGACCTATCGATGAGCCACTGGTGCTGCGAGGGCGGCGTGTGCCGCCTGGTCGAGGACGACGAGGACGCGGTTGCCGCGGGGCGTGAGCCGTTGAGGATCGGCGTGCTCATCTCCGGCTCGGGCACGAACCTGCAGGCTTTGATCGACCGCATCGCCGACGGCTCGCTCAACGCGCAGATTGCGCTCGTGGTCTCGAGCCGGCCGGGTGTTGCGGGCATCGAGCGCGCACAGGCCGCGGGTCTGCCGCTGCTCGTGATGGAGAAGTCCGAGTACGCCGATCCTCTTGCCGCGGACGAGAAGATCGCGGCGGCGCTCACCGAGGCCGGGTGCGAGTACGTCATCATGGCCGGTTACATGCGCATGGTTCGCGAGCCGATGCTCAAGGCGTTCCCTAATCGCATCGTGAACCTGCATCCGGCGCTGCTGCCCAGCTTCAAGGGCGCGCACGCCATCCAGGACGCCTACGACTACGGCGTCAAGGTCACGGGCGTGACGGTCCACTTCGCCGATGACAAGTACGACTGCGGGCCCATCATCGCCCAGCGGCCGATTGCGGTGGAGGAGGGATGGACGGTCGACGAGCTTGAGGCTCGTATCCACGAGGTCGAGCACGAGCTCTATCCCGAGGTCGTCGGTCTTCTTGCCGCCGGCCGCGTCCACGTGAACGGCAACCACGTCACCGTTGACTAAATTTGGGGACAGGTTCGTTTTTTACTCAAATGAGTAATTCGCGAACCTGTCCCCAATTTTCCCACCTGCAAAATGAGACATCTTGACCCCTCACTATGTCTTTTTTTGCGGGGAAGGGGTGCGTTGCCTGTGGGTCATAGCTCATAGGATTTTCGTACGGGTTCACCGAATGGGGGTAGATGAGCTCCTCTTGCTTGTCGTGCGGATCGAACAAGACGGTGATTTCGTCTCCTATAGCGAACCTCTGCTGAACAGCACGGAATGCAACCCCATCCCGGAATTGCAAGGTCAATGTGGGGCCATGGGTTTCGGCGTCCTGTGGGTTGACCGTCAGCGTGCATGTGTTTGCGTCCGGATCGATTGCAGACAAGGTTCCGGATACGTTAAGCATATATGCGCTCGATTCGCCTCGCGACGCAGCCTTTGTGAGCAGCGCGGCTTCGTGCAGACAGCAAAGAAGGATGAACAGACATACATTTCGTTTCACGTCGTTCCTCCCCAGTAACGAGAAGCCGATTTTCAAAAATAACGCGAATTGTGGTGATGAAATACGATTCGCCAAGTAGCGTTTAAGTTGTCTAGCGTTCTACCTGGGCTTTTATGAATCGATAGAGGCCGTGTACTTGGATGACTTCGATTTGGGACCACAATTCGCGAGATTTTTGAGCGAAGAGGTTCCGTCAAGAGCCGCGTATCGCCCCCCCCCTGCAAAACAAGACATCCTGAGTCTGAATTATGTCTCATTTTGCAGGCTCGGTGACGGGAACATGGGAACGCGGCGGGGAGGTCAGCGAGAGGTGCGCAGGTCGGAGGGGTCGATCACGGTGAGCCAGGCGATGTAGGTGTTGGGCGCGTGGCCTTGGAGGATGCGCACGGGGTCATGGCCCATGACCATCGCGCCCATGCCGCGCACGATGCCGAGCGGCGTCATGAAGTCGTCGATGGTCGGCGACTGAGAAGAGATCTTCGACACGATCGCGTCGACGCTCGCGGCGTCCGCGGGGTCGTACTTGCTCGCGCAGCCCATGTCCTGCTCAAACGCCGCCTTGAACTGCTCGTACTTCTCGTCAAAGCCGTCGCAACCAGGTTCCGGAAGCCACAGGTCGCGCCCGTAGCGCTCAAAGCCCCAGGCCTCGAGCGGGACCCTCGGCACGATGTCGGACGGGTTCAGGATGTTGAAGATGTTGTCGTACCCGGCGTCGTGGCAATTCTCGTTTGAGCTGACCTCGGGCGTGGCGAGCGCGTAGGCGTAGATGTTGCTCGCATGCAGGTACCAGCCGGAATACTCATCGCCGGCATCTGGGTCGCCGATCCATTCGTTCGAAATATTATCGAGGTAAGCCGCCGCGAGGTTCGCCGTGGCCGCCCCGCGCGAGTGACCGGTGACGAGCAGCGCTACGTTGCTGAGGTCGATCTCCTCGCCCGTCTCGTCCTCGAGGTCGCTTATGTGCTGGAGCACGGCATCGGCGACCTCCTTCGCCGCCGCGCTGAAGCCCTCGTGGTCGCCTTTGCCCGTGTCGAGCCCCTCGGCAAGCCCTCCCGAGAAGCCCATCCGCAGGTTAGAGAGCCATTCCGTGCCGTAGCTCCCGCGCACCGAGACCACGAGGAGGAGCTTCTTCTCGCCCGTCTCGCTGTCCGTGAGGTGCTTCGAGGCGATCGAGTATGCGGTGACGTCGGTGCCTGAGGGCGTGAAAGCGTTGGCGATCTCGTCGAGGACCTCGCTGCGGTAGCGGTAAGAAGCGCTCGAGATCTCCTCGAACCCCAGCTGGGCGAGCAGGTTCTCCATGTAGGCCGGCGAGGTCGAGCCGCGTTGGTAGTACTCGGACTCCGAGATGGCCACGGCGCTCAGCACGCTGCATGCGCGCGCGAGGTCGTTGTTGTAGACGGTGGGGTCGGCGAAGAACCAGTCGTCGTCCCAGGTGAAGTCAGAGTGCACGACCGCGCCGTCGTCCGCCGCGATGCTCGTGTAGTCGGCGTGAGCCTCTATGCGGCCGTCCGCGTTCGTGGTCCCCTCGATGGCGACGGGCATGCTCGGCGCGCTCACGGCGCCCACGCCCGCGCGGGCCTGCTCAAGGCGGTACTGCACGATCGCGTGCACGGTGCCGAGGCCGAGCAGCAGGACGGCGGCGACGACTATGGCGACGGTGCGGAGGCGGTGCGTATGCTTCTTCACGGGAGGGCCTCGGTTTTCTTGGCTAAAATGAGGTTTTATGCGCTTCTACGCGCGGTTTATTGATGATAGACGATGGGCCCCAGGGCCCGGTCGGAAGGATACGAATGTTCAATATAGGCAAGAAGACCGAGGAAGAGCTCGCCGCGGTTGCGCCGGCCGCCGCGACTGCTCCCGTCGACCAGCCGGCGCCCGGCGACGCGCCCCGCTCCAAGCTCGACCTGGCGCTGCGCGTGTACGGCTGGGCGCTCACCATCCTGGGCGTCTTCTCGCTTCTGGGAACGATTTTCACGCTCATCGTCCTCCCGCTTGCCCTTGCGATGGGGGTCGGCCTCGAGGCCACAAGCTCCACGCTGTCGACCGTCCTGCTCTGGGTGCAGGTCGTCCTTATGGTCCTCTCGACGTTCTTCACGCTGCGCCTGGGCAAGGCGTTGCGCAAACTCCGCCGCAGGAACATCGCCCTGTGGTCGCGCCGGCTCGTGGCGATCGAGGTGACGCAGATCGTCGTGGCGTACATGCTCGGCGGCTTCAATACCGGGGTCGTGGGCTCGCTCGTGCAGATCGCGATCCTCATCTCGCTCTCCATCCGCATCGACCCGACGCTGCGCGCCGAGCGCGAAGAGAAGCGCGAGGAGGAGTACGAGTCCGACATGGACGCGGCCTCGCGCGGCATGCTCGGCCGCGACGCCTCCGGCAAGGGGTACCTGCGCCTGGACTTCTTCAACCTGTTCTGGATCTTCTTCATCTGCTGCATCCTGGGCCTCGTGCTCGAGATCATCTGGCACATGACCGTGGTCGACCCCGGCGTCTATGAGGACCGCGCCGGCCTGCTCATCGGCCCGTTCTCGCCGATCTACGGCTTCGGCGCCGTGCTCGTGACGCTCGCGCTCAACCGCCTGTACAAGAACCCCGTCGTCACGTTCGTCGTCTCGGCCATTGTGGGCGGCGGCTTCGAGTGGTTCACGGCCCTCTTCATGAAGCTGTCCTTCGGCGTCACGGCCTGGGACTACAGCGACTACACCATCTTTGGCATGCCCGACCCGGTCGCCGTCATCTCGGGCGGCCGCACGTCCACGATGTTCCTCGTGATCTGGGGCATCCTGGGCCTCGTGTGGGTCAAGGTCTTCTTGCCCGTCATGCTCAAGGTCGTGAACGTGGTGCCGTGGAAGCTCCGCTACGGCCTCACCACGGTCGTGGCCGTCCTGATGATGGCGAACGGCCTGCTCACGCTGGGCAGCCTTGACTGCTGGTTCGAGCGATCGAGCGGTGTTGAGCCCATCACGCCCGTCGAGCAGTTCTTTGCCGAGTACTGCAACGACGACTTCATGCAGAACCGCTTCCAGTCCATGACGATGCACACCGAGGACGCCACGCGTCTGGACACCGCCCAAAAGGCCTTGTCCGAGTAGCGCCCGCGATTTGGGGTCGGATACCAAATTAACTTGGTATCCGACCCCAAATTCGTTCTGGGCCGTATACTGAACCCATATGCGCATGTGTCAGAGTGCCGCCAACCTCGACCTAAATGGAGGATCGCATGATCGACCGCTATACCCGTCCGGAAATGGGCCACATCTTCTCGCTCGAGAACAAGTACGCCGTCTGGCAGGAGATCGAGGTGCTGGCCTGCGAGGCGCACGCAGAGATCGGCGAGAGCGGCATCACGCGCGAGGAGGCGGCTTGGATCCGCGAGCACGCCGCCTTCAACAAAGAAGAGGTCGACGCCATCGAGGCCGTGACGAACCACGACGTCATCGCCTTCCTGACGAACATGGGCTCCTACATCGATAAGGACGTGCCCGAGGGCGAGCCCAAGCCGAGTCGCTGGGTCCACTACGGCATGACCTCCTCCGACCTGGGCGACACGGCCCTGTGCTACCAGCTCGTGCAGGCGACCGACCTTCTTATCGAGGACTGCAAGAAGCTCGGCGAGATCTGCAAGCGCCGCGCCTTCGAGGAGCGCGACACCCTCTGCGTGGGCCGCACGCACGGCATCCACGCCGAGCCCATGACCTTTGGCATGAAGTTCGGCAGCTGGGCCTGGGAGCTCAAGCGCGACCTCGACCGCCTGCGCGACGCCCGCGACAACGTGTCCTTCGGCGCCATCTCCGGCGCGGTGGGCACCTACTCGAGCATCGACCCGCGCGTCGAGGAGTACGTCTGCGAGCACCTGGGCCTCACGCACGACCCGCTGTCCACGCAGGTCATCTCCCGCGACCACCACGCCTACCTCGCCGGCGTCCTCGCCACGACGGCCGCGACCTGCGAGCGCATCGCGACCGAGATCCGCAACCTCCAGAAGACGGACACCCTCGAGGCCGAGGAGCCTTTCCGCAAGGGCCAGAAGGGCAGCTCGGCCATGCCGCATAAGCGCAACCCCATCACCGTCGAGAAGGTCTGCGGCCTCTCCCGCGTGGTGAAGGCGAACGCGCAGGTGGCATTCGACAACGTGGCCCTGTGGCACGAGCGCGACATCTCGCACTCCAGCGCCGAGCGCGTCGCCCAGGCCGACAGCTTCATCGCGCTCGACCATATGTTCCAGTGCCTCATCCGCATCGTGGACGGCCTTGTGCTCTACCCGGCGCAGATGCTCGCGAACCTGAACAAGACCCGTGGGCTCATCTACTCCTCCAAGGTGCTGCTGCACCTGGTGGACACCGGCATCACCCGCGAGGACGCCTACAAGATCGTGCAGGAGAACGCCATGGCCACGTGGCGCGAGGTCCAGCAGTGCGAGCCCGGCACGACGTTCCGCGAGAAGATCGAGGCCGACCCGCGCTGCGGCAAGCTCAAGCCCGCCGAGCTCGACGCCATCTTCGACCCGCGCAGCTTCCTCACCCGCGTCGACGTCGTCTTCGACCGCCTGGAGCAGCTCGAGTTCTAGCCCTTCTCGGCAACTGATCAAATTTGGGGACAGGTTCGAAATTTACTCATTTGAGCATTTTTCGAACCTGTCCCCAAATACTCTCATTTGAGCAAAAAACGAACCTGTCCCCAAATTTAGGCATGCGGGGGCGGTGGGTATACTGGGACGACGAAGAGGAGAGAGGAAACACTATGCAGCACCTGGACTTCAGGCCGCGCGGGGTCTGCTCGCGCATGATCCATATCGACCTTTCCGACGACGGCAAGACGATCGAGCACGTGAGCTTCGACGGCGGCTGCTCCGGCAACCTCGCGGCCATCGGCAAGCTCGTCGCCGGCCGCCCGACCGAGGAGGTCGCCGAGACCCTGGCGGGCAACACCTGCGGCCCGCGCAAGACCTCCTGCGCCGACCAGTTCTCCATCGCCCTCAAGCAGGCCATGGACGCCATCGCCTCGGGCGAGGCCCAGCCGAGCTCGAACTAACGGCAGAGCCATGCGCTTCCCCAAGCTCACCAGGCGGAACTTCTTCAAGGCCACCGCGGCGACGGGCGTCGTCGCGGGGGTCGTCGGCGTGGCGTCCGGCTGCTCGCACAAGTCCGAGTCGACGACCGGCGACCCCGTGGTCGTGGATTCCGACTCGGCCGTCGACGTGACGGCCGACGGCTCGCCCTACGAGTATGCGGACGGCGAGGGCTTTA
Organism: Collinsella sp. UBA6357; assembly: GCA_002437815.1. Taxonomy (GTDB): domain Bacteria; phylum Actinomycetota; class Coriobacteriia; order Coriobacteriales; family Coriobacteriaceae; genus Collinsella. The sequence continues at coordinate 18,385 of DJRP01000016.1, forward strand.
CCCTGGAGGCGACCTACTCGCTGCCTTTGGGGACGGTGCTGCGCCCGGCCGAGGGCACGTGGATCCCGGCGACCTCGGCCGGCTCCTCGGCGCTGCCCATGGTGAAGGCCGCCGCGCTCTCGACCGAGTCCGGCAAGCTCGCGGAGGTCGTCTCGGCCCCGCTCGGGCCGGCAACGACCACGGTCATCTACGACGTCGCCTGCTCGGACGAGGTCTATGCCTGGGTCGAGCTCGACATCGCATCGCGCGGCTGGGCGCTCTACGCGTCGCGCTTCTCGGCGGGTGCCTTGACGGGCGACACGCAGAAGCTCTGGGAGGCAGACTCGGACTACGACCCGGCGCCCCTCACGGCCACCGGCAACAAGGTCATCTGGCAGGTCCAGCCCTCCCTGAGCGGCAAGAAGACCTCCGAGAAGTCCGTCTGCTACGTGTGGAACGCCGGCGAGAAGGACTCGCGCGCCGCCGTGGAGTCCCCCGGCCGCTTCGCCACGCGCCCCACGATCTCGGGCGACTGCTGCATCCTGACCCCGCGCGTGAAGGCGAGCGAGGGCACCTACTACGGCATCGAGGCCTACTCGACCTCGGACAACCTGTCCACCAGGGTCGACGAGCTCGTCATGCCCTCGGGCGTCAAGCCGTTCCGCGCGACCCGCGTGGGCGAGAAGTTCGTGGTCTCGGTCGAGGCGACCTACAGCTCGGGCGGTCTTCTTTCCAAGATGGGCACGTATATAGGCACGAGCAGCGGCGACTTCGTCAAGCTCGACCGCGAGCCGTCCGAGTGCCCCGCCGGCAAGGGCAACGTCTACGTCATCAAGAGCCGCTCGAGCTACGCCGTGATAAACACCGCCGACCAGAAGTACTCGACGCTGGTCTCGCAGGACCGCGCCGTCGACTACGGCGAGTACCCGGCGCGCATGGGCGAGTGCGACCTCTTCGTGACCTTCGCCACGGTCAAGGACGCCGACACGGGCTACCCCGCTTCCGTTACGGTTCGCACCTTCCGCCTTAATGGCTGACGCGCCGCGCCCCTCTGTGGGGTAAACTAACCTTATCTATGCTCGCAAGAAAAGCAGACAATCTATACAAACGCATGCAAGGAGGCCAATATGGCTTCAGATGAAAAGAAGATTCTGCTCGTTGAGGACGAGAAGGCCATTCGCGACGCCGTCGCGGCGTACCTCGAGCGCGAGAGCTACATCGTCCGCGGCGTCGGCGACGGCCAGAGCGCCGTCGAGGAGTTCGAGAAGCACTCCTTCGACCTCGTGATCCTCGACCTGATGCTACCCAAGCTCTCGGGCGAGCGCGTGTGCCGCGCCATCCGCGAGACCTCCAACGTGCCCATCATCATGCTCACCGCCAAGGGCGAGGTCGAGGACCGCATCATCGGCCTGGAGCTCGGCGCCGACGACTACCTCATCAAGCCATTCAGCCCGCGCGAGCTCGTGGCCCGCGTCCGCGCCCTGCTGCGCCGTGCCCACACCGAGACCGAGCCCGCGCTCGAGGTGCTCGACTTCGGCGACCTCGTGATCGACATCTCGGGCCACAAGGTCCTGGTCGAGGGCTCCGAGGTCGACCTCACCGCGTCCGAGTTCAAGCTCCTCACCACGCTCGCGCGCTACCCGGGCCGCGTCTATACGCGCATGGAGCTCGTCGAGAAGGTCCTGGGCTACGACTTCGAGGGCTACGAGCGCACCATCGACTCCCACGTGAAGAACCTCCGCGCCAAGCTGGGCGACGACCCGCGCAACCCGCGCTGGCTCTATACCGTCCACGGCGTGGGCTACCGCTTCGAGGCGCCCGAGAAGCAGGCCGAGGCAAAGTAGGAGGCAGCTTTGGCGGCTAAGTTCGTCATCGGAAAGAACGTGCACAACGGCGAGGGCTCTCAGGAGCCCTCGTCTCGTAGTACGTGGAACACGCTCAAGCCCAAGCCGGCGGCGGCGACGCCGTTCTCGACCAGCATGTCGGTGGCGTTCACGCTCATCGCCGTGATGATGGCGCTCATCTTCTGCGTGGTCCTGGCCGTGGTATGGGGCGGGCAGTTCTCGTCCTATACCAGGCAAAATATGCAGTCCATGGCCAACTCCACGGCAGACTCGCTCTCGGCCGGGTACGCCCGCGAGGGCAGGTGGAGCAACGACGTGGTGAGCCTGGCCTCGGCCGCCTCCTCCTTCAGCTCCGACGTGGGCGTGCAGGTGATAAGCTCCGACGGCACGATCCTCTACGACGACACGTGGACCGCCAACGGAGGGGTCTCCGCGCCCACGAAGTCCGTCGCCGACAGCGACGCCGTGACGCCCGCCGGCAAGACGTCGCTTGCGCCCACCGGCGCCGATTCCTCGGTCTCGGCCGCGGTCACGGATGCGGACGGCAACCAGGTGGGCACGGTGCGCCTGTGGGCCTACGGCTCCGACGCGCTGCTGACCAAGTCGGACGCCGCCTTCAAGCAGAGCTCGTTTTGGGCCATCGCCATCGCGGCGTGCGTGGGCATCGTGCTCGCGTGCATCCTGGGCTACTTCATCTCAAAGAAGCTCGCGCGCCCGCTTCAGCGCATCACGAACACCGCCCGCCAGATCCGCAACGGCGACCTCACCGCGCGCTCCGGCGTGAGCGGCTCGGACGACATCGGGCAGCTCGGCGAGACCTTCGACGACATGGCGACCTCGCTCGAGCGCGACCTCAAGCTCGAGCACCGGCTGACCGGAGACGTGGCCCACGAGCTGCGCACCCCCCTCATGGCCATGCAGGCGACGGTCGAGGCCATGCAGGATGGCGTGCTGCCGGCAGATGACGAGCACTTCGAGACCGTGGCGTCCGAGGTTAGGCGCCTGTCGCGCCTCGTGGACGCGATGCTCAAGCTCTCGCGCCTCGAGAACGGCACCGCCGAGCTCAAGACCGAGCGCACCGACGTGGTCTACCTCATGAAGAGCCTCGTGTCTTCTCAGCACGCGCTGTTCCACGAGAAGGGCCTCCACCTGCGCTTTGTTGACGAGACGTCCGACGGCGAGCTCTACGCCGACATCGACCCCGACATGATTCGGGAGGCCGTGGTCAACCTCATGAGCAACGCCATGCGCTATACCGACGCGGACGGTTGGGTGAAGGTTTCGGTCAAGCAGGACCGCTCCGATGTGCTCATCTCGGTCGAGGACACGGGCATCGGCATCGCCAAGGAGGACATCCCGCAGACGTTCAGCCGCTTCTGGCGCTCCGATGTGAGCCGCGAGCGCGTGAGCGGCGGCCTCGGCGTGGGCCTCTCGCTCACGAAGGAGATCGTCGACCGCCATAACGGCACAATCATCGTGGAGTCCGAGCTGGGGAAGGGGACCGTCTTTACCCTGCGCATCCCGCAGAACCGCAAGCGCCGCAACTTGGCGCAGGCGATCAAGGAACCGTAGGCCTGAGCCAGTATCAACGCTGCTCACCATCTCCGCCCCCCTGCATTTTGAGACATAAATCGGCCGTAAGATGTCTCATTTTGCAGGGGGTGCGAGGAGTGCAGCCCGGCGCGAATCGCCGCTGCTTCTTGCCGTATACTTAATCGCGTTGTGCAATTTTATGGCGACGTGTCAGAGTCGCCAACCATCGAGAGCGAGGTTACGGTGTCCGAGATTCAGATGCGTCCGGATTCTCACGGCAAGGTGCGCGACATCTACGACTGCGGCGACAGCCTGCTCATGGTCGCTTCAGACCGCATCAGCGCGTACGACTTCATCCTCCCCGACGAGATCCCCCACAAGGGCGAGATCCTCACGCGCATCAGCGCGTTCTGGTTCGAGCGCTTTGCGGGCCTCATGCCCAACCACATGATCTCCTGCGACCCCGCGGACTTCCCGGCCGAGTACCAGCAGTACTCCGCTTACCTGGCCGGCCGCTCCATGCTGGTCAAGAAGGCCCAGACGGTGCCCATCGAGTGCATCGTCCGCGGCTACCTCACCGGCAGCGGCAAGAAGACCTACGACGCCGACGGCACCGTCTGCGGCATCAAGCTCCCCGCGGGCCTCACCGAGGCCTCCAAGCTCCCCGAGCCCATCTTCACGCCTTCCACGAAGGCCGAGCTCGGCGACCACGACGAGAACATCTCGTTCGAGCGCTGCTGCGAGATCGTGGGCACCGACATCGCGACCCAGCTCCGCGATGCATCCCTGGCCATCTATAAGGCCGCGGCCGAGTACGCCGCCACGAGGGGCATCATCATTGCCGACACCAAGTTCGAGTTCGGCTTCATCGACGGCAAGCTCACGCTCATCGACGAGTGCCTGACCCCCGACTCCAGCCGCTTCTGGCCGGCCGAGGGCTACGCCGAGGGCCACGTGCAGCCGAGCTACGACAAGCAGTACGTCCGCGATTGGCTGCGTGCCAACTGGAACATGCAGGGCGAGCCGCCCCGCATCCCGGCGGACGTGATCGAGGGCACCTCCAAGCGCTACCAGGAGGCGTTCCAGATCATCACCGGTAACGAGTTCAAGCCCAAAGGAGTCTAATGTCTCTGCGTGACACGATCGACGGCGCCCGCTCCGAGGCCAAAGAGAACGTCGACAACCTGACCAAGAAGTCCGCTGCGAAGGAGGTCGAGGCCAAGAAGGACGGCGACGTCCCCGCATACGACCCGCTGAACCCCTCCAAGTCCTCCGCCGCCAACGCCAAGCCGGCCCGCGAGGCCGCTGCCTCCGTGCGCATGGAGGGCGAGCGCAAGAAGTCGACTATTCCCCTGACCAAGGAAGAAAAGAAGGCCGCGCGCGCCGAGGAGCGTGCCCTTGAGGATGCCCGTAACCGTGCGTACGACATCATTCTGCGCCGCAACGGTGCCTACAAGAAGACCGACCGTACCTGGTGGATCCTCCTGGGCATCGGCTTTGCCATGACGCTCGCCTCGCTCGCGCTCGCCTACATCTACCCCGACGCCTCCAAGCAGTACACCACTGCCCAGGGCATCGGCGCGATCGTCACGCTCGTGCTCGCGTACGCCTTCATCATCGGCGCGTTCATCTACGACCTGGTCAAGCGCCGCCCATTCCGAAAGGCCGCCGAGCGCAAGCTCCAGGGCATGAACGACAAACAGGTCGCCGATTTCGTGTCCTCTGCCGTCCTGCTCGAGGCCGAGGAGGCCAACAAGAAGAAGGACGACAAGAAGTCCAAGTAGCCCTTGGTGTTTCACGTCGCGCAAGCGTTCGAAAACCCGGTCGAGCCACGTGCCCGGCCGGGTTTTATATGCTGTGACTGTCTTCAGAAGTTGGAAAACGCAACTACTAGAGCTCATTTACGGTTGGAAAACGCAGCCTAATCGACCATTTTTTGGTTGGAAAACGCAACTACTGCTACCTATAATCAGTTGGAAAACCGTAAACGGCCTGATAAAAGGAATAGTATTCATGATTAGCAGGATGGCTCTCAAAACCCTTGAAGACTGGAAATCACATAAGACGCACCAGGCTCTTATGGTTATGGGTGCGCGTCAGGTCGGGAAAACGACGCTCATCAGAGAATTTGCCGCAAAGAACTACAGATCGTTCGCCGAGATTAACTTTTATGAGAACGCGACGGCAATCCAAACGCTTTCGGATGCTCGCGATACGAGGGATTTGCTGCTCAGGCTATCGGTGCTTACAGGTAAGGAGATGGTGCCGGGAGACACCTTGCTGTTCCTCGATGAGATCCAGGAGTGCAAGGATATGATTACCTGGATAAAGTTCCTCGTAGGTGAGCTCAAGCTCGACGTGATCCTTTCTGGCTCGCTGCTTGGCCTTGAAGCTTTCGTGAATGTGCGCTCGCTTCCCGTCGGATTTCTTAGCACGACTGCGATGTATCCTTTGACTTTTAGGGAGTATGCTGCGGCACGAGGCATTTCGGATGCGGTTTGGGATGAGATGGAGGAGAAAATCCTCTCGCGAGAGATTGTTCCCGAGTTCATTCACGATGCTTTCTTGGCACGCTTTCGGGAGTATTTGCTGGTAGGAGGTATGCCCGACGCGGTGCAGAGCTACCTTGATTTATCTCAGATGCTCCCTGTTCGCCGAATTCAAGAGAGTATCAATGAGCTGTACCGCGCCGATATCGGCAAGTATGTTGAAGATCTCACTGAAGCTCGTCAGATACGAATGGTATTTGATGCAATTCCTGCGCAGCTTAACTCTCCGTCTAAGCGGTTTAAGTATGCGAGAATTGAGAAGAACTTGCGTTTTGCAAACCTCGAGACCGCTTTCGATTGGCTCACTGCGGCTGGCGTTGCCATAGAAGCGACGCGCGTTGGTGATGTCAGCTACCCGATTTTGTTTGCCGAGGATAGGGCATCGTTCAAGTTTTTCCCCAACGATGTGGGCCTCTTGACTTCAAGGCTCATGGGCGATGTTTCCCTTGAGGTGCTTACCGGCAAGGCGAATATAAATTACGGTTCGATATTCGAAGCATTTGTCGCACAAGAGCTATTCGCGCAGGGAGTAACGCCCCATTACTATTCTTCAAAGAAACGCGGCGAGGTCGACTTCGTTATAGAGGATCAACACACAGGCCGGGTAAGGTTAATTGAGGTCAAATCCGGAAAGGATTATAAGAGACACAGCGCTTTGAGCGGCTTGATTGCGGCGGGCGACGCAGATGATGCTGTGGTCCTATATGACGGAAATGTCGAAAGTGAGGGGCATCGAACGTACCTCCCAATATATGCAGCGAGCTTCGTGCCCAGAATCGAGTAGCTGGTGCCCCGTCTTCGCTCGGTCGTGCTAAAATCAGTTTCCATGCCTTCGTAGCTCAGGGGATAGAGCACCGCTCTCCTAAAGCGGGTGTCGGCCGTTCGAATCGGCCCGGGGGCACCAGAAACAACAGCAGGTCGTCGGTTGACCCGATGACCTGCTTTTTTGTGTCGCAACAATTTGATGATGCCGCGGTTACGCTGCCGGCAAATCGTAACGTCCCTGGTGATAGACGTACCACTTGGGCCCAAAGCGATAGAGGCGTCGCTGTGTTGTGTCCATATTGAGCGGCGGCTTGAGAATCTGCACGGTATAACACCAGCCGACCTCGCCGGTTTCCGGATCCTGTGCGCGGAGCCTGCTGAGAACGTTCAACACGCGATACGTCCTGTTCTTGTCATAGATGATGGACGTGGGCTTGACGTTGCCGGTCCTGTCCACGTTCAGGGTGACGCCAACAGGCACCCGAAATTCTCCTCTAGCCATCTGTTGTCTCCTCTGCTCTCGAACCCGTGTTCTATAGTATAGAGGACAAACGGACAAAAAAGAACAACTGTTTGTACCTAAAACCATGTCCAGGAAATCGGCCGGCAGGCCCCGTCTCAAACCGTGTCGAATGGGATATGGTAGGGGACAACGCGCCGCCCGGCGCGCCCATTCATTCCCTCGAGGCCTAGGAGGCCCACATGAGCTCGTACGCGATCCATGCCGAGAAGTTCGTCTTGCCGGGAGTCTTGAGGCAAGGAGGGTACCTGACCGTGAGCGATGGGAAGTTCGGCGAGTGGTCAGCCGAGACGCCTGCAGGCACCGAGGTCGTGGAGCTTGGGGACAAGTGGGTCGCGCCCGGTTATGTGGACACCCACATCCACGGCTTCTATAACCACGCGACCACGGACTGCGACGCCGCGGGAATCAACGCCTCGAGCGCCGAGCTCGCCCGCCGCGGCACCACGAGCTGGCTGCCCACCACTTTCACCGAGTCGCCCAAGGCCATCGAGGACGCCTGCCGCGCCATCGCGGACGCCGACGAGGCCCGCGACGCGAGCTTTGTGGGCGCCCACATCGCCGGCATCTACCTGGAGGGCCCGTTCTTCACGTCCAAGCACGTGGGTGCCCAGAACCCGGCCCACCTCATCGACCCGAGCAAGGAGCTCTTCGACACCTGGCAGGCTGCGGCCGGTGGGCGCATCCGTAAGTCCGCGCTCGCGCCCGAGCGCGACGGCTCGGCCGCCTATATCGCGGCGCTCGACGCGGAAGGAATCGTCACCTGCATCGGCCACTCCGACGCGACCTACGACGAGGCGATGGCCGGCGTGAACGCGGGGGCCACGTGCTTCGTGCACACCTACAACGGCATGCGCGGGCTGCACCACCGTGACCCCGGCGTCGTGGGTTGCGCCATGACGACGCCCGAGACCTATGCGGAGATCATCTGCGATGGGCATCACGTGGTTCCCGCCGCCATTGCCGCCGTGGTCCGTTCGAAGGGGTGGGACCACGTGGTCCTCATCACCGACGCGCTCGGCTGCGCCGGCATGCCGGAGGGGGAGTACATGAGCGGCGGCCTGCCCGTCGTCATGCGCGACGGCGCCTGCTACCTGCGCGACGCGACGAACCTCGCTGGCTCCGTCGCCACGATGGCCGAGGTCGTGAAGAACGTCTGCGACTGGGGCATCGCCACGGCCGAGCAGGCCATCCGCATGGGCACCGAGGTCCCGGCCCGCTCTGCGCGCATCGACGGGGCCTGCGGCTCGATCAAGCCCGGCCGTGCCGCCGACTTCAACGTGCTCAACCCCGACCTCACCGTCGCCGCGACCTATATGGGCGGCAAGAAGGTCGCATAGCTTCGACCGTGCCCGCCTGCTGCCGCGGCCCTTCTTTATAGCAAGAAAAACGACCCCCAAGCCGCTGGAAGCTTGGGGGTCGTTTGCGTGAGCCTACGGGTCTTGCCTACTGGTTGCTTTCGCTGCCGGACTCGGATCCGGTACCGGAACTCTCGGAGTTGCCGGATCCGCTGCTGCCCGAGTTCCCGCTTCCGCTGCCGGTCGAGCTGCTGCCGGAGTTGCCCGAGTTCCCGCTCCCGCTCGAGGAGCCGCCGGACGTGGTGAGCGTGATCGTGGTGCCCTTCTCGGCCTTGGAGGTCACGGATTGGTAGGTCACGGTGCCGCTTGCGGAGGAGCCGCTGGCCAGGGTCACGTTGAAGCCGGCGTTCACGAGGTCGTACTTGGCCTCGGAATAGGACTCGCCCACGACGTAGGGGACGTCGATGCGCTTGTCGGCGGGGCCGGCCGAGACGACGATCGTCACGGTCGCGCCCTTGGCCGCGGTCTCGCCGTTGCCGGGGCTCGTGCGGATGACGGTGCCGCTCGCCACGGAGTCGGAGTTCTCGGTCGTGGACTTCACGGTGAAGCCCTTGCCCTCGAGCGTGCTGCGCGCGCTGGACTCGGAGTCGCCTACCACGTTGGGCACGACGACGGACTCGGGGCCGCTGGAGAGGTAGTAGGTGACGGTGTCGCCCGCCTTGGCGTTCGTGCCGGCCTCGACGTTCTGGCGGCAGACCTTGCCCACGTCGACGGAGTCGCTCGCCTCGGAGTCGCCGGCCTTGCCCTTGAGCTTCGCGTTGGCGAGGGCCGCCTCGGCCTGCTCGACGGTCATGCCCGTCAGGTCGGGGACCGTCACCGTGGCCGCGGGCTGCGGGCCCTTGGAGACGCTGAAGTCGATCTTCGACCCCTCGGTGACCTCGCGGCCCTGGTTGGGGTTCTGGTCGACGACGTAGCCCTCCTTCACGTTCTCGTCGTAGGTCTGCGTCACGGTGCCTACCTTGAAGTGGCCGTCCTTCTCGATGGCCTCGCGCGCCTCGGCCTCGGTCATGTTCGCGAGGTTGGGGACGGGGAAGGTCTTGCTGCCGGAGTTCATGAGCGCAAAGACGACCGCGACCACGACGCCGATAAGGGCGATCGCCCCCACGACGCCCATGACCACGCGGCGCTTGTGCTTCTTTGCCTGCTCCTCTTCCTGCTCGGCGGCCTCCTCGGTCGCGGACTGCGGGCGGTAGCGGTTCTCGCGCTGGATGCGTGGCGTCACGGCCGTCGCGCCCTGACCGGGCTCGAGCGTGCTCGTGACCGCGGCGCCCATGAGGGCGGTCGTGGCGGCGGTGGCCCCGGCAACGGCCGAGAGGCGCCCGGCGAGGTAGTCGCGCAGCGCGCGGTTGAGCTCCTCGGCGGTCTGGAAGCGGGCTGCGGGGTCCTTCTGCATGCACTTGAGGATGATGGCCTCGAGCGACGGGTCGACGTTGGGGTTGAGCTGCGAGGGCGGCTTGGGCTGCTCGTTCACCTGCTTGAGGGCCACGGTGATCGCGTCGTCGCCCTGGAAGGGGACCTGGCCCGTGGCGGACTCGTACATCACGATGCCCAGGGAATAGATGTCGGTCGTGGGGCCGAGCTCCTTGCCCTGCGTCTGCTCGGGGGAGACGTAGTGCGCGGTGCCCAGCACGGAGTTGTCCTGGGTGAGGTGGCTGTTCTTGGCGCGCGCAATGCCGAAGTCCATCACCTTGATGTTGCCGTCGGGCTGCACCATGATGTTTTGCGGCTTGATGTCGCGGTGGATGATGTCGTGGCGGTGCGCGACCGAGAGCGCCTGGGCGATCTGCGAGCCGATCTGCGCGACCTTCTTGCAGTCGAGCGCGCCGTGCTTCTTGATACCGCTCTTGAGGTCGGTGCCGCGCAGGTACTCCATGATGATGTAGTACGTGTCGCCGTCCTTGCCCCAGTCGTAGACGCTCACGATGTAGGGGCTCTGGAGCGCGGCGGCCGCCTGGGCCTCCTGCTTGAAGCGCGCGGCGAAGGACGGGTCGCCCGCGTACTGGGGCAGCATCGTCTTGATGGCGACGGTGCGGCCCAGGACCTCGTCGCGACCGCGGAACACGGTGGCCATGCCGCCCGTCCCGATCTTGTCCTGTACCTGGTACCTTCCGCCGAGAACCTTACCTGGCATCGTCTCTCCTATCGTGAATGCGGCCCCCGCCGCTCGAATTCCTGCTGGTCGGCGCCGATGCGCCCCGTTGCCCCGCGCCTGCGAGCCCGCGCGGTCGGATGTGGTCTGGTCGTTTCATCAGTTCCCCGCCCCCGCAGCCTGGATGGCGAGGGTGCTCGCCATGACCTTGCCCGCGATCGTGGCGGCCAGGCCCTCGACGTCTTTTCCGTTGCTCTCGACGCACACCGAGATAGCGAGAGTGGGGTTGTCGTAGGGCGCGAAGCCAATGAAGAGCGAGTTGGCGTTGCCGCCCTCGACCTCGGCGGTGCCGGTCTTGCCGGCGACGCGCGTGCCGGAGACCTGGGCGCTCGTGCCCGAGCCGCTCTCGACGCAGGCGAGCATGGCCTCCTTGGTCTTGCTCGCGGCGTCGGCGCCCACCGCTTGGCCGAGCGACTTGGGCTGCGTGGTCGAGACGGTCGTTCCCTCGGGCGAGAGGACGTGGTCGACCACGTAGGGGTTCATCGCCACGCCGCCGTTCGCGACCGCCGCGGCCACGACGGCGTTCTGCATCACGGTGACCTGCGGGCCCGCCGGGCTCTCATGCTGGCCCACGGGCTGTCCGCAGGCGGCCCACGCCGTCTCCCACTCCGTCATCTCGGAGGGCTTGGGCATGAGCGAGGCGCAGCAGGAGAAGTCGAGGCCGAGCGTCTGGCCAAAGCCGTAGGCATTGGAGTAGCTCACGAGCTTCTCGGCGCCGAGCTTGCTTCCCACCTGGGCAAAGACGGTGTTCGAGCTCACGGCCAGGGCGTCCTTGAGGCTGATTTCGCCCCAATCGACCCCCTGGAAGTTCGTGACGTCCGCGTTGCCGATGCTCAGCGTGGACGGGCCGTTGTAGGAGTCGTCGAGCTTGGCCGAGCCGGAGTCGAGCGCCGCGGAGAGCGTCACGACCTTGAAGGTGGAGCCGGGCGTGTAGAGCGCCTGCGTCGCGCGGTCGAGCATCTGCGAGCCCGTGCCGGACGAGACGATCTCGCCCAGGTCGTCGTTCGTGTAGGTGGGGGCGGACGCCTTGGCCAGGACCGCGCCGGTCTTGGGGTTCAGGACCACGATGGCGCCGGTATAGCCGTCGAGCGCCGCCTCGGCCGCCTTCTGGATCTGCGAGTTGATGGTGAGGCTCACCGTGGAGCCGCTCACCTGCACGCCCGCGAGCGAGTAGAGGGCGCTGCGCCAGTCGGAGTAGTCGGCGTGCCCGGTCAAGGTCTCGTTCATGGTGGCCTCGATGCCGGAGGTGCCGTACTGCGTCGAGATGTAGCCCACCGTGTGCGCCGCGAGCGAGCCCATGGGGTAGCTGCGCAGGTACGTGCCGTCGGCCTGCTGGAGGCTCTCGGCCAGGGTCACGCCGTCCGAGGTCACGATGGCCCCGCGCTGCACGTAGGCGGTCTTGGCGATGGTGTGGTTGTTGTTCGGCAGCGACTGGATGCGCGAGGCGTCGATCTGCTGCACATAGGTGAGGTTGGCGATGAGCGCGGCAAAGAGGACCGAGAACACGGTGATCAACGCCGTCAGGCGCTTGCCCAGGGCCACGCGGCCCAGCACGCCGGACTCGGCCGACTGCACCTTGAAGTGCGCGCGGGCGTGGCTGCCGTGGACGACCTCGCGGGCCTTCTCGGCCTCGCCGCCCGCCACGGGCAGGCCCGTGAGCAACGCGGAGGTGGAGGCGTTGGGGTCGGCGGCGGAGAGCTCGACGCCGTGGCCGGTCGCGTCGTCGCCTGCGCGGAGCAAGAGGCCCACGACGATGAAGCTCGCGAGAAGCGAGGTGCCGCCCTGGCTCATGAAGGGCAGCGTCACGCCCGTGAGCGGCAGGAACTTGGTCACGCCGCCCACGATGAGGAACGCCTGGATGCCGATGGCCGAGGTCAGGCCCACGGCCGCGAAGGCGGCGGAGTCGGTCTTGGCGCGGGCCGCGGTCGCGAAGCCGCGCACGCAGAACAGCAGGAAGAGGATGAGGACGGCCGAGCTGCCCAGAAGGCCCATCTCCTCGCCGATGGCGCTGAAGATGAAGTCGGACTCCACGACGGGGATGAGGTTGGGGAGGCCCTTGCCGATGCCCGTGCCCACCAAGCCGCCGTCTGCCAGCGAGTAGAGCGACTGCACGATCTGGTAGCCGCCGCCCGCCGAGTCGGACCACGGGTCGAGCCAGATGTTCACTCGGTTGCGCACGTGGCCAAAGACGAAGTAGCAGAACGTCCCGCCCACGGCCAGCAGGAGGAGGCTCACCAGCACGTAGCTCACGCGCCCGGTCGAGACGTAGAGCATGATGACGAAGAACATGAAGAAGAGCAGGGCGCTGCCCAGGTCGCGCTCAAAGATGACCAGGAGCAGGCAGATGCCCCACATGATGAACAGCGGCAGCAGCATGCGCAGGCGGGGCAGCCTGAAGGGGCCGACCTGCCGCATGGAGATAGAGAGCGCTTCTCGGTTCGAGGCCAGGTAAAAGGCCAAGAAGAGCACGATGAGGATCTTCGCGAACTCGCCCGGCTGGAAGCCGAAGCCGCCGATGTAGACCCAGAGCTTGGAGCCGCCCTTCTCGGTGCCGATGAACATGGGGAGCAGGAGCAGCAACATGCCCACGAAGCCCATCGTGTACTTGTACTGCGCGAGCTTCTCGAAGTTGCGGGCGCAGGCGAGCACGGCCACCATGGCGATGACCGAGATGAAGAGCCAGATGACCTGGTTCACGGCGAGCTCGGGCTTGAGCCGCGTGAGGAACGTGATGCCTATGCCCGAGAGGACGAAGACGATGGGCAGGATGGCCGGGTCGGCCGCCGGCGCGAGCCTGCGGATGGCGAGGTGCGCGAGCGCGAACGCGAAGAAGAGGCCCAGGGGCACGCCGAGGGTCTCGAGGCCGAGCTGCGCCCCGGAGTTGAGGACGTACATCGAGTACAGGAGCAGCACGGGGATGGCGCCCAGGATAAGCAAGAAGAGCTCGGTGTGGCGACGTGAGAAGCCGCGGCCCTCCTCGATCACGGAGGCCGCGATCCGCTGTTGCTGGGCCTGTGCGCGGCTCATCGCGCGGTGCCTTCTTCTGGGCATGTCACTCACCTGCTTCCTGGCTGCTCTGGTTGTTTTCGCTGCTTTGCGGCGCCGCGCCGTCGTTCGTCGCGGCGGGGCCCTTGCCCGCGTCCGCGCCGGATGCCGAGACGGCCTCGCCCGGGGTGCCCTCGGACTTGGCGTCGTCGGCGACGCTCGCGGCGGCGGACTTCTCGCTGTCGATCTGTGCGCGGTAGGCGTTCAAGGTCTCGCGGCCCGCCTGCTCGTTCGAGACGCGGATGCCCTGCTTGAGCTGGTCCTGCACCGAGGAGGGAAGGTCGCTCACCGAAACGGCGCTCGTCTCAACGAGGCTCGACAGGCTGATGCCCATGAAGCTCGAGTTCACGCCCCGGTAGATGCCCACGGTGTCGCCGTTCGTGCCGAGGTACCACTCGCCGCGCACGAAGGCCACGACGATCGCGAACGTGACGGCGAGGACGCCCACGAGGATGCCGCTCATCATGCCCACGCGCTTGGCCAGGTGTTTGCGGCTCCTCTCGGCACTGCCGTCGTTCAGGACGTCGACCACCACCACGGTCACGTTGTCCGCGCCGCCCGCGGTGAGGGCTGCCGCCACAAGGTTGTCGGCCGCCTGCTGGGGCGTCGCGCTCGAGACCGCGAGGGCCTCGATCTGGGAGTCGGGGATCATGCTGGACAGGCCGTCCGAGCACAGGATCACGCGGTCGCCGTTGGCCACGTCGAGCGTGAAGTGGTCGGCGTACATGTCGGGGTCGGAGCCGAGGGCCCTCGTGATGATGGAGCGGGAGGGGTGCGTGCGCGCCTCGTCGGCCGTGATCTGGCCGGAGTCCACGAGCTCCTCGACGTAGGAGTGGTCGTGGGTCACGCGCACAAGGGTCCCGTGCCGCAGCAGGTAGATGCGCGAGTCGCCCACGTGCGCGACGGCCATGCGGCTCTGCTCGATGAGGCAGCAGGAGGCGGTGCAGCCCATGCCGGGCTTGCCCACGCCCTCCTCGGCGCCCTTTATCACGGCGATGTTGGCGGCCTCCACGGCGGCGCCCAGGCGGACCTCGTCGGCTTGGGCCGGGGCCTTCTCGGCGATGGTCTGGACGGCGATGGCGCTCGCGACCTCGCCCGCGGCGTGGCCGCCCATGCCGTCGCACACGGCGAAGAGCGGCGCGCGCACCAGGAAGGAGTCCTCGTTGTGGCCGCGGACCAGGCCCACGTCGCTGCGCGAGCCCCAGCTGATGAACTCGTTTGCGCCCTGCACCACGTCCGCGCCGGTCCTGCCCTCGACGGCCATCTCGGCGCGGCCGGGGGCGTTCACGATCTCGACGGGGGGCGTCTGGTCGGCAGCCGTGTTTGTCAGCTCGTCCGAGCTCATCCGCGGCTCACCCTCATGATGGTGTCGCCCACCTGGACCTCATCGGCGTCGCGCAGCGTCACGGCCTGCGTGATGGGGTGGCCGTTCACGAGCGTGCCGTTCGTGGAGCCCAGGTCCTCGAGCACGAGCGCGGGCCCCTGCAGGGTGAAGCGCGCGTGCGAAGAAGACACGTACGGCTCGTCAACGACGATGTCGGAGGAGGGGGAGCGGCCCACGATGACGGGGCCGAGGATGTCGACGTGCAGGCCGCGCAGGGTGCGCGTGCCTTTCTCGACGTCGATCGACCAGATGGCGGAGTCGCGGCGCTGCCCGCGCACGAGCCCCACGCCCGTCTTCATCGTGGCGAAGAGGAACAGGTAGAGCACGACGACCAGGACGACGCGCCCTATGAAGAGCACGAGGTCGATCATGCGCGGTTCTCCCTGAACTCGAGGTTCACGAGGCCGAGCGTGAGCAGGTCGCCGTCGCGAAGGACGCACTCGTCGACGTCGACGTCGTTCACGAGCGTGCCGTTCGTGGAACGCAGGTCGCAGATGTGCCAGTCGCGCCCGTCGTAGCGGAGCTCGGCGTGGCGGCGGCTCACGTTGGGGTCGCGCAGGACGATGCCGGCCTGGCTGCGCTCGCGGCCGATGATCGTGGACGGGGCGGTGCCGGTGAAGGTACGGCCCGTCTGGCGGTCGATGAGCAGGCACGTGGCAGCGGGGGGAGCGGGGTAGCTCGCGCCGCCCAGTCCCACGCCGTAGGGGTCGGGGTTCGAGAACGGGTCGGGCGCCTGGGCCGCGACCTCGGCCTGTGCGGCGACGCTCGCGGCGACCTCGGCGTTCGCGCCGGCAGCGGCGCCGGAGACCACGTTCTCGGCCGCGTCCGCGCCCACGCCGCGGCGCAGGTCCACGAGCGGGACGCTTCGGCGCTGGGTCACGGGCACGGGCGCCGCGGCGCGCGACACGATGGGGGCCGCGGCAACAGGCATGGGCGTGGAGGAGGTCGAGGACGCAACCGGCATGGGCGCGGCGTCGTTGTAGTCGTAGGAGGGCGGGATCACGGCGAGGCCGGCGGAGTCGCCGAAGGAGGCTGCGACCGGCAGGGGGGAGACGGCGTTCGCGGCGTTCACGGCCGCGGCGACGTTCGCCGCGCCGGAAACAGCGGGAGCGGCCGTTGGGGCCTGGACGGGCGTGGCCACCGATGCCGGCGCGGGTGCGGCCTGAGGCGCGGGCGTGGGCGCGGGAGCCGCGGCGCGGCGCTGCGGAGCGGGGGCCTGCTGGGACTGCGGCCTTCTCGCCGCGCGGCCAGCGGCGCCGCCCACGCTCGCGTTCGCGTTCGCGCCCAGGAACGCCTGCTCCTCGGCGCGCAGGTCGGCCAAGGTGCGGGCATCGATGTTCTCGGCGAAGACGGCGAACTTGCCGCTCTTGAGCTGCGGGTCGACCATGAAGCGCACGAGGGGGTCGCCCACGAAGCTGTAGCCCTTCTTGCCGGCCTCGGCAGACACGAACGCCGCGGTCTCCGCGCAGATCTTCTGGTAGAGCGGGCGCATGAGGGAGTCGTCGGACGCCGAGACCAGGACGGTATAGAGCGCCGGGGCGGTGTCCACGCCGTCGATCTCGTAGGTCTCGTTCTCCATCTCGCGGGCCGCGCGCTTGGCCAGCTTCTTGAATGAGAAGGGCTCGGTGTAGCCTTGCGGCGCCGCGCCAAAGACGGAGCCGATGCGGCTCTCGAACTCGTTAAGGAAGCTCATTGATGTCCTCGCCTTCCTGGCCCTGCGTGAGCGGGCCTCTCAGGACGGTCAAAATGCACATAAAACAAAACCAGATTAGCGCAACGAGGCATGCCGCCCATTCGGGGGCTCCCCATATACCGCCATTCTCCACTCTGACCTTCAGGTAGTTTGCAGCCACGAGGCAGGCGAGGCCGACCGCCTGGCCCACGATCCCCGAGGCGACCGTCCCCCTCATCGCTATGAGCGAAGAAGACCATGCGGCCGCCGCGGCGCCTCCCGCCATGACCCATGTGGAGGCGCTGGTGAGCGCGGCCACGATCACGGGAACGGCCCCGGAGGCCGCGTAGCCCGCCTGTGCGCACGCGCAGAGCGCCGTGCCCATGAGGAACGAGAAGGCCCCGGTTGCCAGCGCCTCCGCCGGGTCGAGCGAGAAGCCCGCCATCTGGGCGCCGGCCAGCGGCTGCGCGAAGGCCCACGGTGCCAGGACGCTCACCGAGGCCATGCCCTCCAGCCGGCCGATCGCGGCCCACCAGGCGAGGAGCGCGAGGCCTATGAGCGAGGCGAGAACGAACGAGTCGCTGGTGGGCAATGTCGTCGCCACGGCCCAAACGCCGGCCCCGCCCGCGAGGGCGACCGCAGCCGGGGGCCAGAGCGCGGTGAGCGCGCAGCCCGCGAGCGTGACGGCGGCCTTGAGCTCCCAGGTCATTCCTTCGAACGCCGGCATGACCACGCAGGCGCACAGCAGCACGCAGAGCGCGGGGAGCGCGCGCTCGAGCGCGCCCCACAGGCCGGGGAGCCTCATATATAGAGGTATGTGGCGCTGGGACCAAGGAACCTCGGCCGTCTGGTCATCCTCCTCGGATTGCGCGACGAGCTCCGCCAGGGACGCCTGGCCCGCCGTGGGGTCGCCTAGCTTGGGCACGAGCTCGCAGGCAAGCTCGTCCACCGATGTCGTGCGCTCGGATGCTATGGGCGCAAGGGCCCTGACCAGGTCGTCCTCGGCATCCAGGTCGAGGACGGTCGCCGATTTCGCGTGCGCGAGCCGGGGCCCGCGGCGGATCTTCTCAAGAGACGCGGCTGCCGATGCGGCCGCGAAGGGGTTCTTGCCGGTCAGCGCCTGCCAGATCACGACGGCGAGCGCGAAGACGTCGGCGCGCTCGTCCACGAGCATGCCCTCGATCTGCTCGGGGGGCATGTAGCCCACGGTGCCGCCGCGCGCCCCGCCGTAGCCCGCCGCCGCGCCGAGCTCGGCCATGCCGAAGTCGGCGATCTTCACGGTCCCCATGCGGTCGATCATGATGTTCGTGGGCTTGATGTCCATGTGCAGGACGCGGTTCTCGTGCGCGAAGGCCAGGGCCCGGGCGCAGGAGGTCAAAACGTGGGCGCACTCGTCGGCCGTGAGCCGCCCGTCCTCGACCCGCGCCAAAAGCTCGGCGAGGTTCAGACCGTCGACGTACTCCATGATGAGGTAGGCATAGCCGTTTTCCTGGGTGAAGTCGAGCACGCTCACCACGTTGGGGTGGGCGAGCAGGCTCGAGGTCCGCGCCTCCTTGAGCACCTCGTCGGGCGTGGAGGCGGGGATTGCGTCCGGGCTGGTCGAGAAGAGCGGCATGCGCTTGATGGCCACGCGGCGCTGGAGCACGGTGTCCCAGCAGGTGCAGACGGTGCCGAAGCCGCCGGTCCCGCGGCGCGCGAGGACGCGGTAGCGGCCCAAGAGGATCTCTTCGGGCGCCTGGGGCGCCTCGCCTGCCTGCGGCGCGCTCGCGCCCACGGGATAATCTGTTTCGTCAAAGCTCACGGCGGCTCCTTGTGTGTCTGAGGTGTGTTTCTTGGCGTGCCGTGTGGGGGACATTCTACCGCGGCGGGCTCCTGCCGTGCGTCGCGGGGCAGGTAGGGCCGTGAATTTGGCCCAAAACTCAAAAAAGCCTTTGCAGACTTGAAAGTTTCCGCTAATATCTACAAATGCACGCGGGCGTGGCGGAATTGGCAGACGCGTACGGTTCAGGTCCGTATGAGAGCAATCTCATGAAGGTTCAAGTCCTTTCGCCCGCACCATTGATTGAAAGAGCTCCCAGCAATGGGGGCTTTTTTAGTATCTGCCCCTTGCGGGGACTTGAACCTGTGAAGGAGCGAGCGTCAAGCAAACGCGTAAGCGTTTGTAGCGAGCTGGCGAGGACGCCGACAGGTGACCGAAGCCGGTGTGGATCCGCGAAGCGGAGACGCGGAAGTCCTTTCGCCCGCACCATTGATTGAAAGAGCTCCCAGCAATGGGGGCTTTTTTGTTAGATATCGAATGCTGTTGACATCGCGTCGCATGAAGCTGGCTCAAAAAGGAGACTGCAATATCAAAAGCCATAGATTACAAAACAGGCGACCGGATTCCCGATCGCCTGAATCAAGTTGGTGGGCGTTAGAAGATTTGAACTTCTGACCTCTTCCGTGTCAGGGAAGCGCTCTCCCCCTGAGCTAAACGCCCGAATCAAGGGGTGCGCAAATGCGCAAGGGATAATATAGCGGAGCGTACAGGTGCTGTAAAGGACTTTTTGGAAAGTCGTCTTCAATTTCTCCTCAGTATGGGAAAGGGTCACGTTAAAAATCGCGTATCATTGAAATACTATGGGCTTAACCTGCCTGTTCATGTTGTGTTTATCTGGCATGGGGGAGGGGTCTTGCCGGACTCACGTGCGCTGCGAAAAAAGTTCAACCGGATGCTCGTTACGCTGCTGGTGGCGATCCTCGCTGCCGGCGCGGTGACGTATGCCTGGTACATCTACAACGTCAATCGTCATATCACTGACGTCAAGATGGCCGCGGGCACGGGAGTGACGTTTCTTATCAGCAGCGAGTACGACGGCGAGTACAAGACCAATGCAGGCCTCTCGTTTTCGGGGCTGCTGAACCCGGTCTCGACCGATAACGTGCTCAATGGATTTCAAAAGGTTACGGGCTTTACAGGCGGGACCACGCAAAGCTCTCTTTTCGCGAGCCTGTTTGGCCCGGCCGAGCGCTCGGACTATTACAAGACCTCGCTCTATCTCGCCACCAGCTCGACAGCGACCGATGTCTACCTCTCTGGCATCGACTTTAGCGAGCAGGATCCCGTAAATCCCATATCGACTGCGCTGCGGGTGGGGCTTGTGGTGCACGAGCCGGGCCGTGGCGGCGGGGTGACGGGGCAGTATGTCTTCGAGCTTTCGGGCGAGCATAACCCCGAACGCCGCTACAACACGCTCGATGGACAAGGGGACGAAGAGGATCTTCGCGTACTCGACAGCACCTGTACCGACGGCAAGACCGTGGTGTTTAAGCCGCTTACCAGCGATAACTATTGTGAGTACGACGAGGATACCGGAAAGATAGAGCTCAAGCCGGCCTCGACCAAGATCTGCACGTTGCCGGCGGCCGCCAAGGGTGAGCGCCTGAGCACTCCGGTGCAGGTGGATGTTTATGTGTGGCTCGAGGGGTGCGATCCCGATTGCACCAACAACCTGGCTGCCACGAGCCTGCAATCCCTTGCGCTGCGCTTTGCGGGCAAGCGGAGCTAGGGGGATCCATGAAGACTTCGAATCTGCAGCAGATCGTCTCGTCGCGGCGCCGCATGGTCGCGGTCGCCGCATGGATGCTCGTGCTGGTGACGGCGCTTGGGGCGGCTACGTTTGCCTGGTTCAGCAACTCACGGTTCACCAACGTGACGCCGGTCGCCCATACCGTGAGCGAGGATGGGTCCGATCTGCAGATCGGCCTCTCTTCCTCTGGTCCGTGGGATACGACGGTTGCGCTTGCCAATGCCGACAAGACGCTGTACCCCATATCGACGGCCGACCTCACGCGTTTTTGGCGCGGTACCTTCCAAAACGCTGCCGGCATCACGACCGACTATAAGGACTGCACCACATCGCTCGGGGACTATGCGCTCACGGGCGAGCTGTACCTCAAGGGCGGCGCCAACGCGCTCAATATCTACCTCTATCAGGGGCAGATGAGCGTGACGAACGATGCGCAGCTGCTCGCGGCGCTGCGCATCGGTTTTATCATCTCGACACAGGCTGGTACGCAGGCGCATATCTTTGCCTGCGATGATCTGGGCAATACGGCAGGTGCCGCGAGCCAGCGCACCACGGCGCAGGATAACGTGGTGGTGCAGGGGTCGGGCTCGTCGTGGTCCTATGCGTCCGATCCCGCACATGCGGTGAGTGCCTACACCATGGATGGCACCGGCGATACACCCACAGCGCGTGCCGGAGCGACGCCTATCTGCACACTGGCCGCGAACGAGGTGGCAAGCGTACGCTACTTTGTATACATGGAAGGCTGCGACGCCAACTGCATCACCCAGGCGCAGGCCAGAAGCCTCACGCTTGCGTTTGCCTTCGCGGCGTCCAAGGCGTAGAGGAGGGAGATACGATGCTCAAAAGCGACGATGCTGCCCAAGGGCGAAAAGCGGGCGAGCAAAAGCCAATCTCCCGATGGGGCAGGGTCTATGCTGCGCTCGTGGCGCTCGCGATTGCCGCCGTGCTCGGCGTGGCTACCTATGCCTGGTTTACCAGCAACATGAAGGTCGATACCAACTCGGTTACGGTACGTTCCGATACCTCCGAGCTTGTGCTGCAGATGGGCGATGCGGATACCGGAGCGTGGTCGACGAGCGGGGACGTGGCGCTTGCCGCCAATGCGCCCGAAGACCTTACGCTCTCGCCGGTATCGACGTTTGACCTCGATGGCTTTGCCGAGTGCCTGCAGAATAATGCCGACGGCGAGGCCGCCTACTTTGAGCAGGCGACCGATGGCCAGCATTTCTTTCACGGCTGGGTGGACCTGCGGCCGCAGGTTGTGGGCGATGGGTCCTCTAAAGTCAACGGCAACGTCAACCTTTATCTTGATGGCTCGCTTATACCCCAGGGGGCGGATGCCACGCTGCTGCGTGCGGCGCGCGTGGGTATCAAGATCTCGAGTGGTGGGCAGGTGCTCGCACGCGATATCTTCGAGCTCGATGGTTCTGATGGAGGGCACCGTGCCGAGCATCCCGTCACGGCCCCAACTGGCCTCGCGGGCTATGCGGACGGTATGCTTTTGGGCTGGCGGGACGGTCGGCTCGCATGCTCAGGCGACGTCAAGCAAGACTTTACGTCCTACGTGATGGGTACAGACGAGAACGCCGGGCGACCTTCGCAAGCGCTCGCCACGCTCGCCTTGGGCCAGACCTATCGGTTGGACGTGTACTTCTATATCGAGGGCACCGATCCCGATAGCGCCGATTACCTCTATGAGAGTGCGGGGACCTTACACGTGGGGCTCTATGCGACGTTGGATGGTGATGCATGATGGCCGACCGGCGGATGAAAAGAGCCCATGTCGCGAGTGCGTCGCAAAACGAGGAATTGCGCCATAGGCTCACCACCACGGTGGTTCTTGCGCTGTTTGCGCTCGTGGCGATCGCCATGGCCACGTTTGCCTGGTTCTCGATCGCCGATAGCGCCAAGACCCGTATGCTCATGCTCGACGCCAACGCCGATGGGGCGCTGCGATTCGATCTTGATGCACATGGTTCGTTTGACCAGTATGTTCATACGCTCGGGTTCGATGCCATCTCGAGCCGGATTGCGAGCGAGAAGGGCGTGGACATCGATGCGTCCAAGCTGCAGCCCGTGACCACAAGCGATTACGAGAACTTTACCTTCGAGGACGGTTCTGCGGCGGATGCGTCGACGGGCGCCTATCTGGAGTTCACGTTGCACTTTATGAGTGAGAAAGACCTTACGGTGCGCCTGACCGGTCAGGACGCGGACGATGGAGCCTCGGGTACGCGGTTCAGCTCCAGCACGGATGGCATGGCGAGCGCGATGCGCATGAGCTTTACCGCCGACGGGAGGACTTGGGTCTACAACCCCCATGCGGGGGCGGGCGCCCAGACGAGCGGGTCGGTCACGACCTTTGGGCTCGATACGAACGCCGCCACGAGCGCGAGCGACATGTTTGGCCTTGTCGAAGAGGTCGACAAGCCGGTAACCGTTCGCATATGGCTCGAGGGAACGGATGAAAATTGCACTAATATGCTTAAGGGGGCCGATTATTCCGTATCGATGCGCTTTGAAGGCATCGAGGACGAGTAAATGGTATCTGCACCGATGACGGTGCATGCAAGTGGTGTCGGACACATTGGTTGGGAAAGATATGCAGACAGTAAAGAAGGCCGCATCTGTCGTTTTGAGCGTCATCATGTGGATCATCATCCTCGTGGCGGCGCTCTACGCGTTTACCACGCTCGCCACGCGCGAGGACGGCAGCGTGTCCGATATCGCCGGTTTCACGCCGTTGGCCGTGCAGTCCGATTCGATGTCGCCCACCTTTAACAAGGGCGACCTCATCTTCATCCACAAATGCGACACCTCTCAGCTCGAGGTGGGCGATATCGTGACGTTCCACACGATCATCGACAACGAGTATGCGCTCAACACCCACCGCATCGCCACGATCGATGAGGTCAACGGTATGCGCAGCTTTACCACCAAGGGCGATAACAACGATGTGGTCGACACGCATGTGATCAGTGACGGCGACATCGTGGGCAAATACCTGTTTGCCGTACCCCATCTGGGCCAGGTCATGGACTTCCTGTCGAGCTCGATGGGATTTTTGATCGTGATCGTGCTGCCGATGCTCCTGTTCTTTATCTATCAGGTCTATCACCTGATCGTAGTGGGCATGAACCTTAAGCGCGCCATGGCCGAGGAGGATCGCCTCGCTGCCGCCAAGGCGATCGTCGATGCCGAGTCGGGTGCCGCTGCCGCGGCCGAAAAGGATGCCGCCTCGCAGCTTGCCGAGGCCGAGGCCAAGCTTGCCGAGGCCAAACGTCTTAAGGAAGAGGCCGAGGCAGCGCTGGCCACCAAGGACCAGAAGGGCGACGACAGTGAGTGAGTTTCTTGGCTTTGCCTGGGAGATGCTGGCAAAGGTCGTCTACAACGTAGTCGCCGTGGTGAGCTCCCTGCTCAACCTGCTCGTGTTTGGCTGGATCGATTACTTCAACATCTTCCTGACCTACTTCACCACGTTCGATATCGTGGGCAAGATCGGCGCGGTGGTGCTGTTTGCCATGCTGATCGCCGTGCCGGTGCTCATCATCGCCATCCTGGTCCATCGCTATCGCATCAACCGTCGGCTCAAGCACGACGATACGTCCAACAAGGCGCTGTATCGCGAGATCGGTCGGCTTAACAAGCAGGTGCTCGACCTCATGGACGAGAAAAACAAGCTGTTGGCGCTCAAGGTCAACGCCATGGGCGGCACCAAGCGCATTCCCTACATGGGCGCCTCTGCGCTTACCGATGACGAGCTGCCGACGGTGGCCAATGTGCTCAACGAGGGTAAAGCCGCTGCAGCCGCCCAGGGAGTCACGGCCCCCGTGGCCGTGGGCGCGGCATCGCTGTCGCTCGACGGCGATTCGGTGAGCGATGCCGCCGCGGCCATGGCCAAGGCCACGGTCGAGGCCAAGACGCTCGCCGAGGAGCGCGAGATCGCGCAGGCCAACCGTTTTCCCAAGCTTTCGCTCGTCGACCTCAAGTATCGCGACTGGACGCCGCCGCAATATGACGATGACATCTCGCTCGAGGACTTTGTCGACGACTACCGTTATTTTGCATGCAGCCAGATGAAGCTCTACTACACGCCCGAGATCGTGCGACGCTTTGTGGCCGGTATGGCCGCCTCCAAGCTGCTCATTCTCGAGGGCATTTCGGGTACCGGTAAGACCTCGCTGCCCTACAGCTTCAGTCGCTATCTCGATAACCCTGCGACCATCGTCTCGGTGCAGCCGAGTTTTCGCGACCGCACCGAGGTACTCGGCTACTTCAACGAGTTCTCCAAGCGCTTCAACGAGACGGAGTT
>DJRP01000016.1:43126-111646 GCA_002437815.1 Collinsella sp. UBA6357
CTCGACGAGATGAACCTCGCCCGTGTGGAGTACTACTTTGCCGAGATCCTATCGGTGCTGGAGATGCCGAGCCACGATGAGTGGGTACTCGACCTGGTGCCCACCCAGTGGGAGGGCGACCCCAAGGGGCTGCACGACGGCAAGATCACCATCCCCGACAGCCTGTGGTTTATCGGCACGGCCAACAACGACGACTCGACCTTCACCATCACGGACAAGGTCTACGACCGTGCCATTCCCATCGAGCTCAACGAGCGCGCCGACGCCTTCGAATGCGAGCCGCATGAGCGCGTGCACGTGACGGCCGAGCACCTGCAGTACCTGTTCCAGAAAGCCAAGGTGCAGTACGTGATCAGCGATGAGGTGCTCGACAAGATGCACAAGCTCGACCAGTACCTGCAGACGCGCTTCAAGCTCGCCTTCGGCAACCGTATCATCAAGCAGATGTACGACTTTATTCCGGTCTACGTGGCGTGCGGCGGCACCGAGCTGGGTGGCATGGACTACATCATCGCACGCAAGGTGCTCAAGAAGTTCGAGTCCATGAACGTGAGCTTCGTCCGCGACGAGATGAAGGGCCTTATCGAGTACATCGAGAAGACCTTTGGCGAGGGCGGCTTACCCGATTCGATCATGTACCTGCAGCGCATCCAGAACATGTACTAAGGGGACCCTTTCATGTCCGATACCATTCAGGACCTCTATAACAGTTTTTCCGAGCAGATGGAACCCATCCAGGAGGACGACCGCTACTTCCGGTATCTCTTTGAGATGGCGCAGGCTTCGGACACCACGATCGAGCAGCAGCGCGAGGAGCTCGTCAAGGTGGTGGACGAGGAGTGGATCAGCATGATTGAGGATTCGCTCGACGCCATCAACACTATCATTGAGAAACCTCGCCGGTTTATCACCACCGAGGAAGAGGTGGTACCGGTCTCGCTCGCTCGAAAGATCAGCGCCGACAGCGTGCGACATCTGAGTCAGAATACGCAGTTTTTGGCCCCGAGCGATGACGGCGGCGTGCATCCCACCAAGATCTTGAATGTCAACACCGTCGAGACCTACGATCTGTATGAGAACCGCTTTATCTACCATTTGATCCAGCGTCTGCTGACGTTTGTCGATAAGCGTACCGATGTGATCTTCTGGTCGACGGGCAACGAGATTCGCAACCGCTTCAAAATGCACAGCAAGATCGATGACGCCTACGAGGAGATCGAGTACAACGTGGAGATGACGGTGAAGAACCGTCAGAGCTTCGCTGAGAACGATGCCGACAACATGGACGTCTTTATGCGGATCGACCGCGTGCGCCGCCTTGTCATGGCGCTGCGCAATGCATCGTTTTGCCAGATCATGAACGGATGCGCCCAGGTTCGCAGCCCGATTCAGCGCACCAACCTCATCATGAAGGATCCCAACTACCGCAAGTGCTATCAGCTGTGGCAGTTTATGGAGCGCTATGACAAGGTCGGCTACAACATCGATGTCCAAGAGCAGGCCATGGCGTTTGACGATGAGTACATGGTGCAGATGTATACCAACCTCATCAACAACTATGCGGTGTTCAAGAGTCTGACCGAAGACGATCGCAATCTCGAGGAACTCGATCGCGTACAACACGATCCGGTAGCGCCCAAGTTTGTCAAGGAGATCAAAGAGGTCGAGGTCGACAGCCCCGATATCCCCGACGTCGAGGTACGCCGCGTCTTTGTGGAAGAAGTCACCGAGGCGCAGGTTGCGGCCGAAAAGGCACTTGAGGAGTCCAGGGCGCGCGCAGAAGAGCTCGAAAGCCAGCTTAAGGCTTGGAAGGTTCAAGTCAACGCCCTGACGGATGAACGCGATGATCTTGCCGACGAGCTCGATATGGCCAAGACGCGCGAGATGGCCCTTACGCAGCGCGCGCAAGTCGCGGAAGCCGATGCCGACCAGTTGCGCGATGCACTCGAGGATGCCGAGGAGGGCAAGAAGACGGCGGAGGGCGAGCTGGAGCGTCTGCGCGAGGATTCAGCAAGTGAGCTCGAGCGTCTGCGCGCCGAGACGACGGCTGAGGTCAAGGCGGCCCATGCGGATGCCGAAGCCAAGGTCGCAAACATCAGGGAGTCCGCGGATAAACGCATCGAACAGCTCAAGGATGTGGCTAAAGAGCGTTACGCCGCCAAGGAGGCCGAGGCCGACGAGGAACTGCGCGCTGCCAAAGCGGCCGATGCCGCCGTGCTCGCCGGTGTGCGCGAGGCGTCCGAGAAGCAGCTCGCCGGCGTGCGCGCCAAGCTGGATGCTGCCGAGTTGGAGATCGAGGAGATCAAGTTGGCTGCCGAGCGGGATACCGCTGCGGCCAGATCGCAGGCCGAGGCCGCCGCAAAGGCCGCGGACGAGAAGCTTGCCGACGCCATTGCCGACGGCGAGGCGAAGGTTGCTGCCGCTCAAAAGGCCGCCGATG
Organism: Collinsella sp. UBA6357; assembly: GCA_002437815.1. Lineage (GTDB taxonomy): Bacteria > Actinomycetota > Coriobacteriia > Coriobacteriales > Coriobacteriaceae > Collinsella. The sequence continues at coordinate 45,567 of DJRP01000016.1, forward strand.
CCGCCATCGACGCCGCTCGCATCGCCGCCGACTCGGCGTGCGATGAGGCTGAGACGGCCGCCCGTGCCAAGATCGCTGCTGCCGAGGCCGGCCGCGACGCCGCGACGCGTGCCGCCGAAGAGGCGCGCGCCGATGCCGATCAGCGCATCGCCGAGGCACGCGAAGAGGCGGAACGTCAGATCGAGCGCGAGGTCGCTGCGGCCAAAAGGGTTCACGAGGCCGAGCTCGCGAGCGTGCGCGAGGAGATGCAGCAGCGTATTTCCTCGCTGGTGCACGAGCTCGAACAGACCGAACGCGATCGCGACCGTGCCGAGCGTCGTGCCGAGGGCAACAGCCTTTCGCGCTACCTGCTCGCTCGTCTGCGTGGCGAGGAGAAACCGGGATGCGAAAACGACGACGCCGCGGGTGATGGGGCTGCCGGTGGAAACGATGAAGGCGCCTCGGACGAGGACAGCGGTCGTTGATGAAATACGTTTTGCGCGCGGTCAACGTGTTGGCGACCGTGATCATCATGGTCGCCTTCGTGGTTTTGCTGCGTTGCGTGTTCACGCCGGCGGGCGAGATCCCCACCATCATGGGCTATGGATTCATGCGTACGCTCACCGGCTCGATGGAGCCGGCGATTCCCGTGCATTCGCTGATCGTGGTGGAGACGGATTCGTCACGGGCTTACGAAGTCGGCGACATCATCACGTTCCATTCGACTGACGAAGCGCTTGACGGATCGCTCAACACACACCGTATCGTTTCGATCGATACGGCATCGGATGGCTCTCCCGTGTACCACACCAAAGGAGACGCCAACGAGGCCGAGGATGCCGATCCGGTGCCGGCGGCCAACGTGGTGGGGCGCGTGGTGTTCATATCGGCCGCGTTGGGCGTGGTCGTGTCGCTGCTTGCCAACCCGTTGCTGTTCTTTCCGCTGATCGTGCTGCCGCTTGTGATCCTGCTTGTTTTGGAGATTCGCCGTCTGGTCAAGACGACACAAGATGTCGCCCGCGCCGAGGACGAGGCAGCCCTGCGCGACGCCATCGAGCAGATCCGCGAACAAAAGCGCCGTAACAACGACTGACCTGCAGTTGGGGACGTAGCGTTTTTGCAGGTCTGTGCCTCGATGTGCCCGACCTGCTAAATTTCTACGTCCCCAATTGCAGGGGCGTGGTAAGGTGGGTCGCACTGAAGATATGTTGCGAATGTGTTTCGAAGGAGCGGGATGAGCGGAGTGCGCGGCGAGAACGATGAGATGCTTCCGGTGCCGGAGGGGACCGATGAGCTCAGCCGGCGCACGCGCAAGGCGTGGCGCGATCGGCTCAACGATGCCTCGACACGTAAAATGCTCGTTGGCGTGCTGGCCACGCTCGTGGGCGGTTCCTTCTGGGGATTCTCGGGCACGAGTGCCAGCTACCTGTTCGACACCTACCACGTAGACACGCTGTGGCTCATGAGCACGCGCCAGGTGCTTGCCGGCTTGCTGTTCATGGCCGTTGTGCTCACGCGCGATCGCGCCCGTCTTATAAAGATCTGGACCACACCCGCCGATCGCAGGCAATTGTTGCTGTTCACGGTGTTTGGGCTGTTATTCAACCAGTTCTGCTATCTGTCTGCCGTTCGCCTTACCAACGCCGGTACCGCAACGGTGCTGCAATGCCTGCAGCTCGTTATCATTTTGGGCTATACCTGCGTGATCTCGCATAGGGCGCCGCGCCCCCGCGAGGTGCTCGGTATCGCGCTGGCTCTGGGCGGAACATTCCTGATCGCCACGGGCGGCGACCCCACGAGCCTCTCGATTTCTCCCGAGGGCTTGGTTGCGGGTCTGATGTGCGCCGTCTCGGCGGCCTGCATGGCAGTGATCCCCGCCAAGATCCTGCCTACGTACGGCAGCCCGATCGTCACCGGATCGGCCATGCTCACGGCCGGTGTCGTCTCGAGTGTCTTCGTGCAGCCTTGGGCCCATATGCCCGCACTTGATGCGAGCGGTATCGAGGCGCTCGCGGTTTTTGTCATCGTCGGTTCCTTTTTGGCCTATATGTTGTATATGCAAGGTGTTAAGGATATCGGGTCGGTGCGCGCGAGCCTTATCGGCACCGTCGAGCCGGTCTCGGCCACCATCACGAGCGCCATCATGCTGGGAACGGTGTTTCTGCCGACTGACCTTATCGGCTTTGCCATGATTATCGTGATGATGTTTCTGACGGTATGACGGCAGCATATGCGCTGCGGACGCCTTGAGCGGGACGGATTCATGCGGAGAATTGCTGAATCGGCGCATATGAACGTTTGTTATGAGTAAAGTTTTAACGTTAATAGCAATTTTGCATAGGGAGCCTCATTTCATGGCCGGAAATCATTTCAAGAATACGGGCGACGATGGTCAGCGCCCCCCGATGAATTCGTCACCGAAGAAAAACGAGCCGACGCCGCGCTCGAATCCTGGGGAAACGGCGATGTTTGTTGCCCTGCACGAGCAGTCCAAGAAGCGTGATGCCGTTGCGACATCGGGCAGAAGGAAGATTCCGGCCGGTGGCCCCGCCAAGATACCCGAACCTCGCACTGCCGAGACCTCCTTTGAGCCCCTACCTCCTCTGGACGCGGACAAGCCTGCTTCTGATGATCCGTTTTCGAGCCAAAGCGATGACGTTTTCCAGGGGTCGGGAGCTAAAGAGGAGTATTTCGACTTCAATCTTCCTTACGGGTCCGGTGATTCTTCGACCAGCTATACCGACGAGGGGCTTGTGAAACATCGTCACCGCAAGGGTCGCCGTAAGAAGAAGACCGTTGCGATCGTTGTCGCCGCGATCGTTGCCGTCGTGCTGGTCGCAGGAGGGGTGAGCGGCTTCATGCTGTTCAACTCTGCCAAAAAGGTCCAGGCGGACGCGCAAAAGGCCATGGGGCTCATGACGGGTATGAAGGACAGCCTGACATCGGGCGACTTCTCGTCGCTTACCGGTGATGTCGAGCAGATCGATGAGCTGTGCTCTTCGATTCGGAGCGAGACCGACAGCCCGGTCTGGCAGGCAGCGTCCTTTATCCCCGTTGTCGGCGGCGACGTCTCCGCTGCGAGGACGTTGGTCTCCGCGCTTTCGGAAGTCTGCTCCGACGGACTCGTTCCCGTATCGAAACAGCTGGCACAGGCTACGCCCGGTAAGCTGATCCAGGCGGGCGGCACCGTGAACGTGTCTGCGTTTCAGGCGATCGCCGACTCGCTCGCCGATTCCTCGGATGCCTTTAAAGATGCCAACGAAAAGGTTCAGGCGATCGGCCCGACCCATATCGACAAGGTGACTAAGCTTGTCGATACCGCAAAGGACGGCTTTGCCGTTCTGGACAGCGCCGTCGATGCGGCGAGCAAGGTCGCTCCCGTTTTGCCGCAGATGCTTGGCGCTAACGGCCAGACGCGCAACTATCTTGTGATCGCCGAGAACAACGTCGAGATCCGTGCGCGCGGTGGATTCGGCGGCTCGCAGGGCGTCATTTCGGTTACCGACGGCACCATGCAGATCGGAGACTTTAAGGCGGCGACCTCTTTGAGCGATGATCAGGCTTTGCCGATCTCCGATGAAGAGGAGACGCTGTTCAACACGATCACCCATCATATGGGGACCAACTCGGGTGATGCCCTGTACACGCCGGATTTCCCCCGCGGCGCCTCACTGGCCGCGCAGCTTTGGGAGATCGACCAGGACCAGCATATCGATGGCGTTGTGGCCATGGATCCCGTGTTCCTGCAGTATCTGCTGGGGCTTGTCGGTAGCGTCTCGCTTCCCGACGGAACGGTCGTCGACGGCTCCAACGCCGCCAAGGTTCTTATGCACGACGTGTACTGGAACTACCCGGTCGCCGAGACGGACGGTATCTTCGCCTCGGTTGCCGGAGCGGCCTTCGACAAGGTCGTCAACGGTATCGGCGATGCCGACATGGTTCAGCTCGTTTCTGTGTTCAAAAAGGGATGCGAGCAGGGTCGCTTTATCGCTTGGATGAGTGACGAGCAGGAGGAGAACGCTCTTAAAGAGATGGGCATCGCCGCCGCTCTGCCCTCTGCTGACGATCTGTCGGCCGACCCCGTCGCCGGCGTTTACGTCAACAACTACAGCTTCTCGAAAATCGACTGGTACCTTAACCTCGATGCGAAAGCTGGAGTCGGTACGAAGTCGGGTGATGGTACCACCACCTACCAGATGACGGTCACGCTGACCAATACGCTCAAGAACAGCGAGGTCGACAGCATGCCGGACTACGTTGCAAATTCTGTTTATGTGGACGGAAAGATAGCCAACCGAGGCGATGAGCGATTGGGTGTCTACCTTTATGCTCCGGCAGGCGGCTCGATCAGTAACGTTCAGGTAAACGGTAGCAATTTGGCTCTTACGGCAGCGAAGCACAATGGCCTCGATGTCCAGTTTGGAATCGTCGATCTTTTACCAGAGGAAACGTGCACGATCACTTATTCCGTAACGACTTCACAGGATGCCGATGGCAAGGACTTGACGGTAAGCATGACGCCGACGTGTCAGGCGGCCCGCGAAGGCGACGCCGAGTAGGATTCGTCATTTTGGTTGGAAAAGGTGCCTCGTTCGTATGCGAGACGCCTTTTCTTGTTATGAGAGGGTTTATCACATGAGGTACTTTGGAACCGATGGATTTCGTGGTGAAGCCAATGTCGGCCTGACCGTTGAGCATGCCTATAAGATCGGTCGATTCGTCGGCTGGTACTACGGTGCCCGTCGCGGCGCCAAGGCTCGCGTCATCGTGGGCAAGGATACTCGTCGCTCGAGCTATATGTTCGAGGCGGCGCTGGTGAGCGGCCTGGTCGCAAGCGGTGGCGACGCCTACATGCTGCATGTTATTCCAACGCCCGGCGTGGCGCATCAAACGGTCGAAGGTTGTTTTGACTGCGGCATCATGATCAGCGCGAGCCATAACCCCTACGGCGATAACGGCATCAAGCTCGTTAATAGCGAGGGCTACAAGATGGATGAGGACGTGCTCGCTCTCATCGAGGATTACATCGATGGCAAGAGCGAGGTTCCGCTTGCCACGGGAAACCATATCGGCGCGACGGTCGACTACATGCAGGGCCGCAACCGCTATATCGCATCGCTTATCGCGAGTGCAAATTTCTCGTTGCAGGGCGTGAAGATCGGTATCGATTGTGCCAACGGTTCGGCAAGCTCGGTCGCCAAGCCGGTCTTCGATGCGCTGGGAGCCGACGTGCGCGTGATCAACGCCGCCCCCGACGGATTCAACATCAATGTCGACTGTGGATCGACCCATATGGAGCGTTTACAGCGTCATGTGGTGGAGCAGGGGCTCGACGTGGGGTTTGCCTATGACGGGGATGCCGATCGCTGCCTTGCTGTCGACGAGCGCGGACGCGTGGTCGATGGCGATCAGATTCTCTATGTGTGCGGCGTGTACCTCAACAAACACGGGCGTCTGTCGGGCGGTACCGTGGTGCCGACGATTGCAAGCAATTTTGGTCTCGTCAAGTCTCTCGAGCTCGCCGGGCTGTCGGCCGTGCCGAGTGGCGTGGGCGACCGCAACGTGTACGCCAAGATGCGCGAGGGCGGCTATAGCCTGGGCGGGGAGCAGACGGGTCATACGATTTTTGGTGATATCGAGCGCACAGGTGATGGCATCATGACCTCTTTGCGGGTGATGGAAGTCATTCGTGCTGAACGCGAGACGCTCTCTCAGCTTACGGCCCCCTGTAAACTGTTTCCGCAGGCACAGGTTGCCGTGCGTGTGGCCGATAAGGATGCGGCGCTTGAGAACATGGGCGTGCAAGCCGCCATCGCTCAGGCTGAAAAGGAGTTGGCGGGTACGGGTCGCGTGCTGGTGCGCAAGAGCGGTACCGAGCCGGTGATTCGTGTTTTGACCGAGGCTCCCGATCAGGCGCAAGCCGATGTTGCCATGAGGCGCATCGCCGCTACGCTCGAGGCCCTGTAGCGAAGGTTTAGGGAGACGATATCCAAAAAGTGGGGTCTGTGAGTTCTGTCACAAAATTAGTAGCATCACATTTTGGTTTCTAGGACCTAAAAATCGCCCTTGGTTGGACAATGGATTCAACCAGGGGCGATTATTTTTCCAATTGGCGAGTGGAAACGCTTGTCTGAGACGCTAATTCGCTGTCACTAAATTAATCACATAACTCACGAATCCCACTTTTTGGATATGAGGAGCGATTCATGAATGCTTCGAAGCCCGTGGAGCCTCGGGACGGCAGTCTGCTACAGGTTATACAGGCCGGTGAACTTGTCCTCGAGGTAGCTGCAGTAATAGCGTGCGTTGAAAGGCTGACCGCAGGCGTTCTCGATGAGCTCCGGCGCATCCTTGGCGTGACCCCACTGCCAGATGTGTTCGGCAAGCCAGGTCCGAACGGGTGTCAAATCGCCGTTAGCGCAAGCGCCGTTAAGGTCTACGCCGTCACGGCACATGGCTGGTACGAACATGGCATCGTAGGCACTGCCGAGCGCGTAGGTGGGAAAGTATCCAAACGATCCGCCGCTCCAATGCGTGTCCTGCAGACAGCCGCGGGAGTCGTCGGGAACCTCGACACCTAGATATTCCCTCATGAATTTCGCCCATAGCGTGGGAACATCCTTAGCGCTTGCCTCGCCGGCAAACAGGAGCCGCTCGATCTCGTAGCGCACCATGATGTGGAGTGGGTAGGTGAGCTCGTCGGCTTCGGTGCGAATGAGTGAAGGCCGAGCGATGTTGACGGCGCGGTAGAGCTCGTTCTCGTCTACGCCGCCATAGACTTCGGGCGCGTGATCGCGCAGCACATGCAGCAGCGGCCCCATAAAGGCGCGGCTGCGACCCACGGTGTTTTCGAAGAAACGACTTTGACTTTCGTGGATGCCCATCGAGGTGCCGCCCGCAAGGCAGGTACGGGCATAGGCAGGGTTGACGCCAAGCTCGTAGGCGGCATGTCCGGCCTCGTGGATAATACTGTAGACGTTGGAGATGCAATCGTTTTCGTAGATGTGCGTGGCGATGCGTGCGTCGCCGGTGGCGAAGCCCTCGCTAAAGGGATGCTCCGTAAAGGCCAACGTGGTGTCTGCCAGATTCAGGCCGACAAGTTCCATGAGGTCGAAACTCATGGCGCGCTGGGCGGTTTCTGGCACAGAGGCGTGCAGAAAATCGGCCCTCGGCTGCTCGCCGTGCTCGTTGATGGCAGCCACGAGCGGCACCACCGTTGCCTTGACCTCCTCGTAAAACGCGTCAAAGGTCTTAGTCGAAAGTCCTCGCTCATACTGGTCGAGCCAAACATCGTAGGGGTCGCGGGATGGGTCCATGAGCTTTGCTTGATGCTTGAGTTCGGTCACGATCTTGTCGACATAGGGTTCGAAACTCGCCCAATCGTTTGAAGCCTTGGCTTTGTGCCAAACGGCGTCGGCTTCGCAAGTCAGACGGGTCCATGCTGCGGCCTCTTCGGTGGGGATGGCGCTCGCCTCGCGTTGATCGCGGGCGAGCACCCGAATCTCGTCGAGCAGCTGCGGGTCATTGATCTTGTCGGTGACGAGCGCGTCATTTTGCAGCTGTGTCACCAATTCGACGGACTTGTCTTTGGTGAGCAGCTTGTGATGTTCGCCAGCGAGCGCGCCCATGGCGTCCGCGCGAGCGGCGGCGCCGTTGGCGGGAGCCACGGTGGCGCCGTCGAACTCGGCGATCTTGAGCAGATACTCGCGGGTCCAGAGCTTGTCTTCGAGTTTGCGGAGCTTCTTTACTGCCTTCTCGGTTTTCATGGCCTTGGTGGAGGAACCGGGTTTGGCGAGTGTGATCTTGATACCCTTGCTCTTGTTCCGTGTCTTCGCGGCATCCTTCTTTTTTTCTTTGCCCATGGGTGATCCCAATCTCGCATGCCGTCGGGTCAAGGGGCCAAACGGCGAACGTGCATGAACGTTTTTCTTGTACCCAATGAGCGGTGTCGCAGCGTGCGCATCCCCTTGATTTCTGTGCTATCCTATAGCCCAATGCGTTGACGGAGAGGGTTTTGTCCGCCGCGTCGCCGCTCAGAGAGGGAAGGTCAGGGGCTGCAAGCCTTCCTGCGGAGGCAAGGGCAGAACGTTCACTCCCGAGCAGCAACCTCAACGGGCGGGGATTAGCCGTCTCAGTAGGGAAGCCGTGAGCCTCGCGATAAGGGGCGCAGAGTGGGCACGGCGGGCCAAACATCCGCCGCGTCAAACAAGGTGGTACCGCGGAATCCAACCGTCCTTGGGCAAGTTTCGAGCCCGAGGACGGTTTTTTGTTGCCGAAAACGGGCGGCGACACGTGAGCATCGGCCCCACATGGGCGTGATGATCCTTGGGACCTTTCTCAACGGATCGTCCACGATGGGCTCGGGTCGCGCATAGAGGAAAGGGAAGATATGAGTCTGATTGACGATCTGGTCAAACTCGAGGAAGAGGCAAAGGAGCTCGTCGCGAGTGCCGACGATGCCGAGAAGCTCGAGGCCGCGCGCGTCGCGCTTCTCGGCCGCAAGGGCCGCATCACGGGCCTCATGCGCATGATGGGTAAGCTCGCCCCCGAAGACCGACCCGTGATGGGCAAACGCGCCAACGAGATGCGCACCATGATCGAGGGCATGTTCGAGGAGCGTACGGCCGAGATGAAGGCCGCCGCCCTCAAGCACGCGCTCGAGCACGAGGCCGTCGATATCACGCTGCCGGGCGTGCGCCCACAGATCGGTCACCAGCACCTGATCAAGCAGATCATCGAGGAGGCCGAGGATATCTTCTGCGGCATCGGCTACACCGTCGAGAGCGGCCCCATGGTCGATACCTCCTACTACAATTTCACCGCGCTCAACGCCCCCATGGATCATCCGAGCCGCTCGGCCCGCGACACGTTCTACGTGGTCGACAACAACCCCGGCAGCGTCGCGCATCCCGAGGCCCACGCCCACGGCGAGTCCGACGTGCTGCTGCGCACCCAGACCTCGGGCGTGCAGATCCACACCATGGAGGCCCAAAAGCCGCCTATCTACATGATCTGCCCCGGTACCGTCTACCGTCCCGACACGGCTGACGCCTGCCATCTGCCGCAGTTCAACCAGATCGAGGGCCTGGTCGTCGACGAGGGCATTACCTTCGGTGACCTCAAAGGCACGCTCGACTACTTCGTCAAGTGCATGTTCGGCGAGGACCGCAAGACCCGCTATCGCCCGCATTTCTTCCCGTTCACCGAGCCTTCCTGCGAGGTTGACGTGTCCTGCCATGTCTGCGGCGGCAAGGGCTGCAACTTCTGCAAGCACAGCGGTTGGATCGAGATCCTGGGCTGCGGCATGGTCGACCCCAACGTGCTCATCAACTGTGGCATCGACCCCGAGAAGTACTCCGGCTTCGCCTTCGGCATCGGCGCCGAGCGCGTCGCGGCCCTGCGCTACGACCTGCCCGACCTCAGAACTCTCATGACGGGCGATATGAGGTTCTTGAACCAATTCTAAATCACCCGTTCTATCAGGAATTTCTTTCTCATAAGGAGTAATCAAGTGAGAGTTTCATACGACTGGCTCAAGACGATGATCGATCTTCCGGAGGATCCCAAGACCCTTTCGGACGAATATATCCGCACTGGCACCGAGGTTGAGGCCATCGACACGGTGGGCGAGTCCTTCGACCACGTGGTCACGGCCAAGGTGCTCACCAAGACCCCGCACCCCGATAGCGACCACATGTATGTGTGCTCCGTCGACGTGGGTGACAAGAACCTGGATGCCGACGGCAACCCCGCGCCGCTGCAGATCGTCTGCGGCGCTCAGAATTTTGAGGCCGGCGACCATATCGTCACGGCCATGATCGGCGCGGTGCTGCCCGGTGACGTCAAGATCAAGAAGAGCAAACTTCGCGGCGTCGTGTCCATGGGCATGAACTGCTCCGCGCGTGAGCTCGGTCTCTCTGCCGACCATTCCGGCATCATGATCCTTCCCGCGGACACGCCGGTTGGTATGCCGTTCGCCGAGTACGTGGGCTCGAGCGACACCGTGCTCGATTGCGAGATCACGCCCAACCGCCCCGACTGCCTGTCGATGATCGGCATGGCGCGCGAGACCGGCGCCATCTTCGACCGCGACTTCCACGTCGAGCTGCCCCAGATCAAGGCCGAGACCGGCCGTTCCACGGCCGACGAGATCTCCGTCGAGATCGCCGACGAGGGCCTTTGCGACCGCTACGTCGCGCGCATCGTGCGCAACGTGAAGGTCGGCCCGTCGCCCGACTGGATGGTCAAGCGCCTGAACGCCCTGGGTGTGCGCCCGCATAACAACATCGTCGACATCACCAACTACGTGATGATGCTCACCGGTCAGCCGTTGCATGCCTTCGACCTGTCGACCTTCGCCGAGCAGGAGGGCAAGCGTCGCGTGGTCGTGCGCGCTGCCCGCCAGGACGAGGAGTTCCAGACCCTCGACGGAGAACATCGCGCGCTCGACGCTGGCATGGGTCTTATCACCGACGGTAACCGCCCCGTGGCGCTTGCCGGCGTCATGGGCGGCATGGATTCCGAGATCGAGGACGATACCGTCGACGTTATGGTCGAGAGCGCCTGCTTCAACGCCGGCCGTACCTCGCACACGAGCCGCGATCTGTCGCTGATCTCCGACGCCTCGATCCGCTTCGAGCGTCAGGTCGATGAGACCGGTTGCGTGGACGTTGCCAACGTGACGTGTGCGCTTATCGAGGAGCTCGCCGGTGGCGAGGTCGCGCCGGGCTATGTGGACGTGTACCCCACACCCAAGACCATCGAGCCCATCAAGCTGCGCCTGGCCCGCGTGCATGCCATCAGCGGTGCCGACATCGAGCCCGCATTCATCGAGCGTTCGCTCGCGCGTCTGGGCTGCACGGTGGAGCGCGATGGCGAGGACTTCGTCGTGACGCCGCCGAGCTTCCGCCCCGATCTGCCGCGCGAGATCGACCTTATCGAGGAGGTTCTGCGCCTGTGGGGCATGGGCCGTGTGACTGCGACGATCCCCGCCGCCAAGAACCACATCGGCGGTCTTACGCGCGAGCAGAAGCTCACCCGCAAAGTGGGCGAGATCCTGCGCGCCTGCGGCCTCAACGAGACCACGACCTTCGGGTTTGCCGCTCCGGGCGATCTCGAGAAGATCAACATGTCCGCCGAGGGCCGCGGCTGCCCCGTCGTACTTATGAATCCGCTTGTGGCCGAGCAGACCGAGATGCGTCGCTCGCTGCTGCCGGGCCTTTTGCAATCCGTCGCCTATAACGAGGCACACGGCACCTCCAACGTGCATCTTTACGAGATCGGCAGCCTGTTCCACGGTCGTGAGAACGCGAGCCTGCCCAAGGAGACCAAGTCCGTTGCAGGTGTGCTCTCGGGTCAATGGGCCGAGCAGGCGTGGAATATGAAGTACCGTCAGCTGCGTTTCTTCTTCGGCAAGGGCATTGTCGAGGAGCTGCTTGAGCAACTGCGCATCGAGAAGGTGCGTTTCCGTCCGGCCACGGGCGAGGCCTACGGCTTTTTGCAGCCCGGCCGCGCCGCTGAGGTCCTCTCAGGCGGCACCGTGCTCGGCTGGGTCGGCGAGATCCATCCCGAGGCCCGCGAGGCCATGGATATCGACCAGGTTGTCGTGGCGTTCGAGCTCGACCTCGACAAGCTCATCAAGGGCGCCCGCAACCAGGAAAACTACCACGAGTTCTCGCAGTTCCCGGCCGTCGAGCACGACCTCGCTATCATTGTCGACAATGCGGTGACCTGCGAGGATCTTGAGCGTCGCATCGCGAGCGCCGGCGGCAAACTGCTGCGCGACGTGCGTCTGTTCGACGTCTACCGCGACCCCGTGCGCATCGGCGTGGGCAAGAAGTCCATGGCGTTCGCGCTCACCTATCAGTCCGATGACCACACCCTCACTTCCGAAGAGGTCGAGAAGGCCCATCAGAAGGTCGTGACCAAGGTCTGTAAGGCGACCGGCGGCGAGGTCCGCGGGTAGGATCTGTTCGTTCGGAGCCCGATCTCCTGTGATGCTCGCTGTGCTCTTCCTTGCCTTCGGCAAAGGACGCGCAGTCGAAATCGCCCATCGGGATCGGGTTCCTGCGCGCGGCGTATACTTTATCAAGCTCGAAATCGATCGAGCTTGCTTTCAAGCAGCATGTACGGGCTTTCAGGGTGCGTCAGATTGTCGTGAAAGAGGGGCGAAGCGCACGTTGGTGCGTGAGCGCCGATTGAACGGCAAAGCGGCGTACTTTGGAAGCCCGTCGGGATTTGGGGGTCTTAGGCAATGCCGAGTTGGAATATACACATCGCCCATACCGAGCAGTTGTTGGGACTCGACGGGGCCCTTGCCGAGGCAGTGCGCGACCGAAATGCCTTTTTACTCGGCAGTGTCGTGCCCGATATCTTTGTCGGCTATATGGTTCCCGGCATCGTCGACCCCATTCCATATCGCGTGACACATTTTGCCAAGCCGGAGCCTATTCCCAAACCGCGCGAGGAGGAGTTCTGGAACACGTATGTTGCTCCGCTCATGGTCGATGCGGGCACGGGTGCCCCCGCCGCGTCCACGTCGCTCAAGGAGGAGCGTGAGCGCCTCAACCGCGTGCACTATCCGCGCTTCTACGAGGATGCCGACCCGATCCCCGAACCGCCTGCCAGCGAGTTCTCCGTCGCTCCTGAGGATGTCGCCCAGTCCGTTCTCGATCTTACCTTGGGTGTATGGTCGCATCTTGTGGCCGATAACGTCTGGAACACGCGCGTCAACGAGTTTCTCGAAGCGCACGGCGGTAAGCCGAGCGAGGAATTTCGCATCAAGAAGCAGGGCGATTTCGACTGGTTTGGCAAAACACTCGGTATCGTTTCGGTGCCCCGCGCGACAGACCGCCTATATGCCGCTGCGGCGCGGTTTCCGCAGTATTCAATCCCCAAAGAGTATGTGCTTAAGACGATCGGCGTAATGCACGAGATTGTCCGAGAGAACGAGGGCGATTCACACCATCCGCCCTATCGCCTGCTTACCGAGGACTTCTTCGATGCAACAGCGCGCGAGGTCGTCGAACTTGCGGCGGCGGGTTTCGAGTGGCGTCTGGCTTCGCCCGATGCCCCGGCGACGCCGCTTATCGAAAGCCGCTAGGGCGTTGGACAGGAGCCCTCACACTAGAAGATCGCTCCAATCGGTGAGGATATGACGGCGTAGATCGAGCTCAGCCGTAAGTTCATCGTTTGATTTGGGCTTGAATTCCAGTCCTACCTTTGTATGAATAAGCTTGGCGATGCTATTTGCGCTGGCTTGGCTTTCAATTTGCTTGTACGTGATTTGAACCACGTCATATCCCATGCTTGTGAGTGCCGTTGCGCGCTCCGCATCGGATAAAGCCGCCTGTTCTCTATCATGGACGGAGCGGCCCTGGCATTCGATTACGAGCCCGAGACTGTCTGTGTTTGTTTCGATCAGGATATCCGCATAGGCGCAGGTGGCGTCATGAAGTTTTCTCGCGTCGCCGGTTAAGGGAATTCGGGCGTTATTTTGAATCGGAATACCCCAACCGCCTTCGTTGCGAGGCATCGAGAGAAGCATCGAGGTTTGAACCTCGAAGGGCGATGCCGTGATGCCCGACATACGATCGATTGCCCAACGGAGACGCTTGATACCGCGCGTGCCAGCGGCCTTTGCTGCGAAATTCTTAAGCTCGGTTAAGTCGGTAAGGGGAGTGCGCTTCCACAGATCGGTAGGGGAGCCGGTGGTGCCGTTTACGCGCTCCCAGCCATCGTTTTTGTTAATAAGTTTGAGCCGAATCGCCTCGTCGAGTTGCGCTTGGGCACGCTCGCAGGGCCTGAACACGGCAAAGGTGCTGCAGTGCTCATAAGTTGCCATGAGGAGTTCATGCGGCTCTGCCATGGTCGCCAGATTGAGCAGGGTGAACTCGGGTGAAGCAACCTCGAATCCATGCTCCGTTTCCCGAAATGCCCCTGGGGGCGCTTCATGCGTCAGGAGGTGCGAGGTGAAGAGCTTTCGTGATCCGATTTGTTTGCGGGTCCGAACGATTCTGTGAAGTGGTTTATTGAATAGGTCGTCAATAATCGGGCTTCGTTGCAGTAATCTACATTTTGGATCAGAAACGTCGGGCGTGATTGAAGGATAGAGTCCAAGAATTTGTGGCGGTATGCGGTAAAAATCAAAAGCAGTCTGTCCGCAGAGAGATAAATCCATAGAGACCTCCGAACTGAACGTAAAAATTGTTGAAAGTACCGACGTCAGTTCAGAAGTATGCGGTTTAATCTCAAAGGCTCGAGTAGACGCCGCTATTTGCTAAATATTATCAGGGGAAATGGCAACTTTGAACGGCTTGTACCTGGCTGGTTTAAATTAAACCGCATACTTCTGAAACTACTGGATTACTTCGAAGTGATAAATCGTTTTGGCACGATCATCGCGAATGGGGTTTCGCCATCGGGTGGTTATCAGCGGTCCGCTATGTTGTGCGTGATCGTTGCAAGGAGATATTTTGCCGGTATTTGAGGTGCTACGGTTGCGTTAACCCCAGCTGTCTCGATAGCTTTCGGGATTCAGGGTGCGCTTTGCGGCCTCGCGAGACAAAAAAGAGGACCGGAAGGCGAAGCCTTCCGGTCCTCTTGACGTTAACTCTGCGTTAGCTTACTAGGCGCAGGGTGGTTTAACGCACCTGAGCGACGTAAGCGACGTTGGTGGAGGAAACCTTGTCCTCGAGCTGAACGCTCATGCGCGGATCACCGGCCGTGGCAACGGTGAGGTCGCCGGTCTCAACGTAGCCGAGTTCCTTGGCGGTCTCGATCGCCTTGACGATCGTGCCGTTGACCGTGCCCTGCGTAATAGCAGCCTGATGCGGGATGACGCCCCAGTACATGATCATCTGCTGAACGGCCCACTCGTGACGGGAGAAGGCAAGAATCGGCATATTGGGACGGAAGTGCGACACCAGACGGGCGGTGCGACCAGTGGTCGTCGGGACGGTGATGCACTTAGCGCCGACGGAAGTTGCCATGTTCACGGCAGACATGCCGACGACGTTGTTGACGACACGCGTGCCATGAGCGCCCTTGGGCATATCGAGCGGAGCGTGAGCCGGGAGATACTTCTCGGTCTCAAGAGCGATGCTGGCCTGCATCTTGACGGCCTCGACCGGGTACTTGCCGGCCGCGGACTCACCGGACAGCATGACGGCGTCGGTACCGTCGTAGATGGCGTTGGCGACGTCGGCGACCTCAGCGCGGGTCGGACGGGGGTTCTGCTGCATGGAGTCGAGCATCTGCGTGGCGGTGATGACGGGCTTGTAAGCCGCGTTGCACTTGGCGATGATCTCCTTCTGGATGTGCGGGACGAGCTCGGGCTTGATCTCGATACCAAGGTCGCCACGGGCAACCATGATGCCGTCGGAAGCCTCGAGGATCTCATCGAAGTTCTCGACGCCGAGGGCGCACTCGATCTTCGGGAAGATCGTCACATGCTCGCCACCGTTCTCGCGGCAGAGCTTGCGGATGCCGCGGACGGACTCGCCGTCGCGGATGAAGGAAGCGGCGATGTAGTCGATGTTCTCAGTCAGGCCGAACAGGATGTCCTGACGATCGCGCTCGGTGATGGCGGGCAGCGAGATGTTGACGTTGGGCATGTTGACGCCCTTACGCTCGCCGATCAAGCCGTCGTTCTTAACGACGCAGGTCATATCCTGGCCGTCGACGGACTCGACCTCGAGGGCGACCAGGCCATCGTCGATCAGGATGAGGGAGCCCTTCTCGACCTCGGAGGGGAGGGCGAGGTAGTCGAGGGAGATGTGCTCAGCGGTGCCGTGGAAATCCTCGGACGTGGGCTGAGCGGTCACGACAATCTTGTCGCCAGTCTTGACGGCGACCTTCTTGCCGTCGACCAGAAGGCCGGTGCGGACCTCGGGGCCCTTGGTGTCGAGCAGGATGCCGACGGGCATGCCGAGCTCCTTGGAAATACGGCGAACACGCTCGATGCGACCGTGATGCTCGTCGTAGGAACCGTGCGAGAAGTTGAAGCGGGCAACATTCATGCCTGCCTTGATCATCTCGCGGATGGTCTCGTCGCTGTCGCAGGCGGGACCCATGGTGCATACAATCTTAGTGCGCTTGTACATTCAGACCTCCATCTGACATCGTCTTGCGCTGATAGATAAACCATAAGAAATAAAACCGAGACGATTATAGCGAATCGAACTACCGCGTATCCGGCAAAATCGACCGCATACCGATTTGGGAGCGCCTGAAGTGCGAAAGAAATGTATAAGAAAAAATTTTATCAAGCGCATGTAACGCGTTGACGTGCCTGTTATCCCAGTTCTCGCTTTGCCGCAGGTAAAAACGTTTTACCAAAAAAAGTTAAGGTATTTTCGGCTCTCGGGCATATGTGTTTCGTATTTGGGCCAGGTGTGTTCTTCCGCGCGTTTGGGGTACCATAGCTCCACTATCAACTGCCGCTCAGCACGGCAGCCTTGATGAGCCCTTGCCCTTCTCCTGGGAATTATGATCGGGCATCAATCTGCTGAGTGGCCCGATTCCCAGGAGGGGACTCTTTATATGCAAAAGGAATACCTGTCCTCTGCGGCCGAGGTGCTCGAAGACCAACGTGTCGACGAGAACCTCGGCCTGAGTTCGGGGGAGGCGGCGTCGCGCTTGGCGACGGCCGGCCCCAACAAGCTCAAGGAGGCCGAGAAGACGCCGCTGTGGAAGCGTTTCTTCGAGCAGATGGCCGACCCGATGGTCATCATGCTTATCGTGGCCGCTTTCATCAGCGCGGCGACGGGCCTCGTCAAAGGCGAGCCCGACTTCGCCGACGTCGCGATCATCATGTTCGTCGTTATCGTGAACTCCGTGCTCGGCGTGGTCCAGGAGGCCAAAAGCGAGGAAGCCCTCGAGGCCTTGCAGGAGATGAGCGCGGCGCAGTCCAAGGTGTTGCGCGACGGTAAGCTTGTGCACCTGCCGAGCGCCGAGCTCGTGCCGGGCGATGTGATCATGCTCGAGGCGGGCGACTCGGTGCCGGCTGATTGCCGCGTGCTCGAGAGCGCCAGCATGAAGATCGAGGAGGCCGCGCTCACCGGCGAGTCCGTGCCGGTCGAGAAGCACACCGAGGCTATCGAGCTTGCCGCCGGCGCCGACGACGTGCCGCTCGGCGATCGTAAGAACATGTGCTACATGGGCTCCACCGTGGTCTACGGCCGTGGCCGCGCCGTCGTGGTGGGCACCGGTATGGACACCGAGATGGGCAAGATCGCCGGCGCCCTCGCCGAGGCCAAGGAGGAGCTCACCCCGCTCCAGGTCAAGCTCGCTGAGCTCAGCCGCATCCTCACCATCATGGTGATCGTCATCTGCGTCGTGATCTTTGGCGTTGACATTGTGCGCCATGGCGTGGGTAACGTCCTTACCGACCCGACGGCCCTGCTCGACACCTTCATGGTCGCCGTGTCGCTCGCCGTCGCCGCGATCCCTGAGGGCCTCGTGGCCGTCGTGACCATCGTGCTGTCGCTCGGCGTGACCAAGATGGCCAAACGCCAGGCGATTATCCGCAAGCTCAGCGCCGTCGAGACGCTCGGCTGTACGCAGACGATCTGCTCCGACAAGACCGGTACCCTCACGCAGAATAAGATGACGGTCGTCAAGCACGAGCTCGCCGCGCCCGAGGAGAAGTTCCTCGCCGGCATGGCGCTGTGTTCCGATGCCCGTTGGGATGAGGAGCTCGGCGAGGCCGTGGGCGAGCCGACCGAGTGCGCGCTCGTGAACGACGCGGGCAAGGCAGGCCTCACCGGGCTTGCCGTCGAGCACCCGCGCGTGGGCGAGGCGCCGTTTGACTCCGGCCGCAAGATGATGTCCGTCGTGGTCGAGACCCTCGATGGCGAGTACGAGCAGTACACCAAGGGCGCGCCCGACGTGGTACTGGGGCTTTGCACCCATATCTACGAAGACGGCAAGGTCGTGCCGCTCACTGACGCGCGCCGTGCCGAGCTCGTGGCCGCCAACAAGGCCATGGCCGACGAGGCCCTGCGCGTGTTGGCGCTGGCGAGTCGCACCTGGTCCGATGCACCCGCCGACTGCTCACCGACGAACCTGGAGCACGACCTCGTGTTCTGCGGTCTCTCGGGCATGATCGACCCCGTCCGTCCCGAGGTGGCCGACGCCATCCGCGAGGCGCACGACGCGGGTATCCGTACCGTCATGATCACGGGCGACCACATCGACACGGCTGTCGCCATCGCCAAACAACTCGGCATCGTCAGCGACCGCAGCCAGGCACTCACCGGCGCTGACCTCGACCGCATGAGCGACGAGGAGCTCGACGCGCATATCGAGGACTACGGCGTCTACGCCCGCGTTCAGCCCGAGCACAAGACGCGCATCGTCGAGGCGTGGAAGTCTCGCGACCAGATCGTGGCCATGACGGGCGACGGCGTCAACGACGCGCCGTCCATCAAACGTGCCGACATCGGTGTCGGGATGGGCATCACCGGCACCGACGTCACCAAGAACGTGGCCGACATGGTTCTTGCCGACGACAACTTCGCAACGATCATCGGCGCCGTCGAGGAAGGCCGCCGCATCTACGACAACATCCGCAAGGTGATCCAGTTCCTGCTGTCGGCGAACCTCGCTGAGGTGTTCTCGGTATTCATCGCCACGCTCATCGGCTTTACCATCTTCCAGCCGGTGCAGCTCTTGTGGGTGAACCTCGTGACGGACTGCTTCCCGGCGCTTGCGCTGGGCATGGAGCAGGCCGAGGGCGATGTCATGCGTCGCCGTCCCCGCAACGCCAAGGACGGCGTCTTTGCCGGTCACATGGGTCTCGACTGCATCGTCCAGGGTCTGATCATCACGGCGCTCGTGCTGGCGAGCTTCTTTGTGGGTGTGTACTTCGACATGGGCTACATCGACATCGCCGACATGATCGCGGGTGCGGCCGACGAGGAAGGCGTGATGATGGCCTTCATCACGCTCAACATGGTTGAGATCTTCCACTGTTTCAACATGCGGAGCCGTCGCGCGTCGCTCCTCACGATGAAGAAGCAGAACTGGTGGCTGTGGGGCAGCGCCTTGCTCGCGCTCGTGCTCACGGTGATCGTGACCGTACAGCCCACGCTCGCCAACATGTTCTTTGGACCGGTGACGCTTGAGCTGCGCGGCGTGCTCGCGGCGCTGGGGCTCGCGTTCCTGATTATTCCGCTGGTTGAGGTGTACAAGGCCATCATGCGGGCGGTGGAGCGCTAGCCTATCCCGCCGGCCTGTCCGCCTGCGCCGTTTGCCATGCACTCCCGCTTGCTTCGCAAAGGTCGCGCCTGACAAGCAGCTCCCGGCGGGCGGGCCTACGATGACGCTCTTCGCTCCGCCGCCGCGTGGTGGGGGAGCTAAATAAAAGTGTGTGAGCCGGTTGGGCTTTGCCCGGCCGGCTCGTTTTTGTGGGATTAGACCGTGTGGTCGGGACTGG
This sequence comes from Collinsella sp. UBA6357, assembly GCA_002437815.1. Lineage (GTDB taxonomy): Bacteria > Actinomycetota > Coriobacteriia > Coriobacteriales > Coriobacteriaceae > Collinsella. The sequence continues at coordinate 64,984 of DJRP01000016.1, forward strand.
TTTAATAGAATCCAAACCCTGTCATTTCGCCGTAGGGAATTTGCGGCATAAAGAAGATGATGACAGCCATAACACCCCAGTAGATCTGCAGCGCGAGCGGCGCTGAGGTAAGGGCTTTGAAGAAGGACAGTCCTTTCCTATGCCCGAATAGCTGGACTGAGCTGAGCAATGCGATTCCAAACGAGATAGCGCTGGGCCAACATGCTTTTACGACGATGCAAAGGAAGTGGCATGTGACCGTTATCGCTATGCATCCAAATCCCCAGAGCCATTTCTTGTTTAAGAAGTACTGGATGCCCCATACGCCTAAAAGAGGGGCAATGATAACGGAGATCATCGCTTTCTCCTAGCCGTTGATGCAGCGTACGTATTCTCCGGAGTTGGGGGGATACACGCTGCAAGGGAGCCGGTAAACGTTCCCGGCAGGAACAGGTCGTCCGAGAAGTTGATTAGCTGCGTAACTGACCCAGTAATCACCGGATTTTCCTGTGATTTGCTTAATAATGCCATCGATTACGAGACCTTCAACATACCCTTTTAGGGCTTTACCGATATAGACGGCGATTTTTACAATCCATTGCCCCAGTCCTCGCGTCTCGTATTCCTGGTCATTGATTGCAAGATACTCGAATTGGGTAACGACATACATCTCGCCGTTGGCGTCTAGTGCATAGGTTGTCCATCCGGCACCCGACTCATTGATGGCTTCGACGTATTCCTCGGGAGAGGAAAAATCCACATCGAGGGGCTCGGCTTTGGATTGCTTCGGCGACGCCGTGAGTGTGCAGAGCGCGATTGCGCTTGCGATAAATGATTTGCGGCTTATGGGAACGTTGCGCAGCATAATTCTCTCCTTAGGTCTAGCTTGCCCTTGTTGCGCTGTTGAGTTTTGACCTCCAATCAGTAAAACGTGTTTCAAACGATTCGAGAGTCGATAGGTCGAACTCAGATACTGTTTCTCCGTTTGAAATGGCGTAAATCGAGGGGTAGAACTCAAATGAGGGAAAGAGCGCTTTAAGTGTCTTTCTGCCGGTCTCCTTTTGATTCTTGGGAACAGCAAGGGCGACGATGCCGTTCTTAATGTCCGGCGAAAGCGCTCGTTCTGCTCGTCTGAGCTGATCGCAAGCCGGGCAACCTTCCAGTTCAATCTGGACGATAAACGTCTCTCTATTCGCTAGCTTTGATTTGAGTTCAGATACCGAGATAGTTCTTGAGCCATAGTCAAGCTGAATCAATAAGGCAAGGATAACAAAGACCAACAACGAGGTGACAATAAGAGCAGCTTGTCTTTTCATTTCGTCCCCCCAAAACTCTCTAAGTTATAAATATTTAATATAAAACATTAAAAATAGAGTCTAAAAGGTGAATGGTAGTAATTTGCTGGTAAATGGTTGCAGATAAGAAGGCCAGAACGGAAAAGTACAATGAACTCGATGGAAGAGAAAAATGCGAGGTGGAGAGATGAAAGATTCGCATGCCTATCTTCGTTTGACGACGGGCTTTCTAACGGTCTTCTGCATTGCCCTGGCGGTTCAGGCCATGGCCTGCTTGGTGCTGTTTGGCCATATGGCGACTTTGCTGTTCGAAAAGGGAATCTCGGCTGATGGCGGGAGATTCCTTCTTCTGCTTAGTGTGAATACGCTCTGCGACGCTGCTACGTTCCTCTTGTTTACGATTCTGACGGCGAAGGTCAGGCGAGGCGGTCGGCCCTTCGGTAAGTGGCAGACGAGGATGTTGGTTACTACGGGAATATTGATGTCTCTTAAGGCTATCGTCAGCATCATGTGGCCGACTTTCCAGTTGCCGTATAGCGAAATCCTCGGGGAGGCCGAGTTTGTGTTTCCCGAGTTCGATTTTCAATCGCTTTCCTACGGACTCGTTTTCTTTGCGTTGGCGGGGGTCTTTGAGTACGGTAGGGTGTTACAAGAAGATTCCGACGAGATTCTATAGGAGGTAATACGGTGCCGATTGTTATGCGCCTTGACCGCGTGATGGCGGACCGTAAGATCTCATCGCAGGAATTGGCCGAGATAATAGGAATATCGCCCGTCAATCTCTCCCGAATCAAAACGGGAAAGCTCAAGGGAATCCGCTTTACGACGCTCGAGGCGATGTGCGAAGCGCTCCGGTGCAAGCCTGGTGACATCATCGATTGGATGGATGACGACGAATACGCCGAAGCATTTGGCAGGTCTGACGGGACATTACGTTAAAATTCCTGTTCAGTTGTGTTGTTTGATGTTGGGAAGGTGTTTGTGGGAAAGGCGAGGTCGAAGGCTAAGAAAAAGACGACGGGGGCGCGGGCCAAGCGCGACCGGCGTCGTCGTCAGGCGAGCGAGGCTTCTGCCTCGGCGGCCGAGCTTTTGGCGCAGGCTCCTTCCATCGACAGCCTGACCGACGTTCCCGCGTTTGCGGATCTGCCTGTCGACGATGCTCAGCAGGAGGCCTACCGGGCGTTTTGTGCAGCGGCTGAGGAGCCCGAGCAGATGCTGATGGGTGCCGTCGTGCGCCTGGACCGCGGGTTCCCGCTCGTGGCGAGCGAGGGCGACACGTTTCGCGCCGAGCATGCCGTGGGGTTTGCCAAGGCGCGCGGCGAGGGGGAGGTTCTGCTTCCGGCCGTGGGCGACCGCGTGGCCGTGCGCCGGGCGCCCGGGCACGACATGGGCGTGATCGAGTGTGTGCTTCCGCGCCGGACGAGCTTCGAGCGGTGGCGCGGCGGTGCGCGCGGCGAGCATCAGGTGCTGTGCTCGAACCTCGACACCGTGCTCATCGTGCAGGCGCTCGGCGCCGGCGAGGTGCTGCTCGACCGTATCGCCCGCTCGCTCGTGCTCGCTCTCGATTGCGGGGCGACGCCCGTTGTCGTGCTCACCAAGGCCGATCGCTGCGGGGCGGATGAGCTTGCGGAAGATCTTGAATGCGTGCACCGTTTGGTGGGTTCCGGCGTTCGCGTGATCGTGACGAGCTCGGCGGAGGGGCGCGGCCTCGACGAGGTGCGCGCCTGCGTGCCCGCCGGGTCGTGCGCCATGATCTTGGGCGAGTCGGGCGCCGGCAAGTCGACGCTGCTCAACGCGTTGCTCGGCCACGAGGCACTCGCGACCGGCGGTGTTCGCGAGCGCGACGACCAGGGCCGCCACACCACGGTCGCCCGCACCATGGTGGCGCTGCCGGGCGACGCCGGCGTGATCGCCGACGCCCCGGGCCTGCGGAGCCTGCCCCTCGTGGGGCATGAGCGGGGGCTCGCCCGTGCCTTTCCCGAGATCGTCGAGGCGTCGCATGCCTGCCGATTTGGCGATTGCACCCACACGCACGAGCCGGGGTGCGCCGTGCGCGAGGCCGAGGACACGGGCGAGATTGACTCCCTGCGTCTGGAAATGTTCCTTTCGCTGGCCTCGTCCATGCGTGTGAGCGCCCAGATGCTCGATCCGGACGTTCACCTCGATTGATTTTTTCTATGACAGCCGTCTCCCAACTGATCGGGAGACGGCTTTTTTGATGCCGAAACAGCTGTTGTCGCTTGCCGGAAGAAGCAACTGACCATGGGCTGACACCTGGCCGACACAGGCGGTTTGCCGGGTGCTTGTGTTTGGTTTGACCGTGCATTTTGATATGGAAATCGCAAGCGTCCGCCGTTGGAGCCCCGAGACAATAGTGGTGCGGGGCAACGAGCCCCGCAGCTCGACCGAAGGGGGCTGCCGTGAAGAAGCCCAGACGCATCGCAATCAGCCTGCTCTCGGGCGTGCTTGCCGCCGTGCTGTGCTTTGCGTACGGAGCTTCGGTTCGCGGGGAAGCTGAACGCGCCCAGGCCGAGACGCTTGCCAAATATGGTGGCGAGCGCGTCAAGGTTTGCGTCGCCACACGCGATATCGATGCGGGCGAGCAACTCGACGAGACCAATGTGGCGACTGAGGAATGGCTCGCTTCGCTGCTTCCGCGCGACGCCGCCACCGACCTGCGTTCGATTCGCGGCGATGTGACCACCTCGCGTATTCCCAAACATGCCGTTGTGTGCGGGGTCTATACCAAAGCCGAGAGCCGCGCGCTCGAGGTTCCGAGCGGCAAGGTCGCCGTATCGGTCGCAACCGATGCCGAGCATGCCGTAGGCGGCGCGGCGACCACGGGCAGCTACGTTGATGTCTACGTACAAAAAGATGACATTGCAGATCGTCTGTGCGGGGCTCGCGTGATCGATACCAGCGAAAACGCGGACGCCTCGCGTGAGGGGCATGTCGAATGGGTGACGCTGGCCGTCGACCCGGAAGACGTTAAGGAGCTGTTGTGCGCATCGGGCCGAGGCACGGTGAGCCTGACGATTCCCGCGGCATCCGATGGTAAGAAGAGCGGAGGCGAGACGCGATGAGGACGATATGGCTCGCGTGCTGCGCATGTGGCGATTACGGTCTTCTGCAGCAAGAGGTCGAGGGGCGTGATCCCGGCGCACAGGTGTTGCGCGTGGGAGATCTCGAAGGTCTGCTTTCGATGTCCCGTGCGCTCTCCTCGAGACGTGGGGCGGCGATTATCTCGGCCGGATCCTATGGGGCCGATGATGTGCGCGAGACGGTGGCGCGTCTGTCTGCCGAGGGCAGGTGCGGACGCGTGGTGGTGCTGCTCGACGAGCTCAACCCACAGATGATCGAGGGATTGTTCCGTGCCGGGGCGACCGAGGTCGTGGCGGCTCGCAGCGTGGTGGCCGGCAAAGATAGCACCGCGCCATCTGATATGTCCGAAACGTATGCGGAGGGCAAGGTTTGCCCTGCCCGGTTGGAACCGGAGGGGCCGCACGCGTTGAAGAAGGCGGGACCGGGAGCGCCCCGCGCCACAGGAGGTCCGCGTCCCTATCAAGCGGTAACCGAGCATGTTGGGCAATCCCGGGATCCGTATGGTGGCGATGTGATGCGGGATGTGCCGGATTGTCTGGACCGGCCTGTGGCATATAGCGAAGAGATGGGGTATGTCCACGGCGTCAATCTCTTGGACGAGCTTGACGAGGTCGAAGGGTATGCGCCTCCGGCTGCGGGAGCGCCGTTGGGTGCCGCGGAGTCATTTCAGAACCCTCAGGGTTTCCCTCAAACGCCGGCGACGGGGCGGGCCGAAGACTTCACGGCCCAGCCGACGGGAAACCTGTCTGCTGGTCTGCGCGCCGAGGCGTCGCCCGCGGCTTGCGGCCATCGCGCGCCGCTCATAAGCGTGATTTCGGGATCGGGCGGCTGCGGTAAATCCACGGTTGTGGCCGCCATGGCCTACGCGGCGTCGCTATTGGGCCTGCGTGCCGCCGTGCTCGATCTTGATCTGATGTTTGGCAATCTGTACGACCTTATGGGTGTCGATGTGCCTGTTGATATGGCTTCGCTGGTCGAGCCGTCTGGCGCGGGCGTGCTTGATGAGGCGAGCGTGGTCGCTGCCGCCATGCGCGCCGCTCCCGGTGTGACGCTGTGGGGGCCGGTCGCGGCTCCCGAACGCGCGGAACTCATGGCGCGTCCGGTGGAACTTCTTATCGATGTGTTGCGGCGCGAGTCCGATGTGATCTTTGTCGACACCTCGGTCTTTTGGGGTGATGCCGTGGCCGCTGCTGTCGCGTTGAGCGATCGCTGCCTGGTTGTTGGTGATGGGGCCGTCTCCTCGACGACTTTAGCGGCTCGCGCGATCGATCTTGCCTGCCGTGTGGGTGTGCCCCGCACGCGGATGACGGCGGTGTTCAACCGCTTTGGTGCCAAAGGCGCCGACGAAGAGGTCGCCATGCGCTTTGAGCTCACCTGCGCTTTGAGCTCAAAGGTCCGAATCGCCGATGGCGGACAGGAGCTTTCGGCACTGCTCGCCTTTGGACGTGTTGACGAGGCGGTGGGGCAGACGAGCGCCTTTGCCAAGAGCGTGAGGGAAGCGACTCGCGAGATGCTTATCGAGCTCGGGTGCGCGGTCGGCCCGTGGACCGATATGGTGACCGATCGCGTGACGCACGGTGAGCGTCCTCGCATCCGTCTGCCGTGGCGGCAGGGGAGTGGTTCGCGATGAGCCTGAGTGCGCGAGTCGATGCGGCGGGTATTGCCTCCGCTGTGCGCGGCCCGGTCGATGCGGGCCGCTGCCGAGATATCAAACGCGCGGCGAAGCGCGTGGTTATGGAGCGCGTCGGATATAGCGAAGTGGCACGTATCAACAGCCTGAACGATACGGACCGCGCGCGTACCGAGTTGAGGCCCGCTGTGGAAGCCGCCTTGAACGTGCAGGGAGCTGACGAGCTGGCGACGGCCGATCGCGAGCGCGTGATCGGTGAGATCCTTGATGATGTGGTGGGTCTGGGGCCGCTTCAACGCCTGATCGAGGATGATTCGGTGACCGAGATCATGGTCAATGGGTGTGACTCGGCATTTTTCGAGCGTGGCGGCGTGATTTATCCCATGGAATGCGCATTCGAAAACGATGAGGCCATCCGCGTCCTTATCGATCGCATTATCTCTCCACTCGGCAGGCGCGTTGACGAGCGTAGCCCGATCGTTAACGCCCGCCTTAAATCGGGCTATCGCGTCAACGCCGTCATTCCGCCTGTGGCGATCGACGGCCCCATTCTGACCATACGAAAGTTTTCGGACCGTATTTGCTCGCTGGACGAGCTCGTCCGATTGGGGTCGCTGCCGTTGTGGTACGCGCAGCTGCTCTCGTGTGCTGTCTCGCTCAGACAGGATCTGGCCGTGGCGGGCGGTACGGGATCGGGCAAGACCACCTTGCTCAACGCGCTTTCGTGCGAGATATCGACCGCGGAACGCATCGTGACGATCGAGGATTCGGCTGAGCTCAAGTTCGCGCACCATCCGCATGTCGTTCGACTGGAGGCACGTGAGGCCTCGATCGAGGGCGAGGGGGCGGTGACGATTCGCGATCTGGTGACCAACGCCCTGCGCATGCGACCAGACCGTATCGTGGTCGGCGAGGTGCGTGGCGCCGAGTGCTGCGACATGCTTCAGGCCATGAACACGGGGCATGATGGGTCGCTCACCACGTTACATGCCGGAACGGAGCAGGAGACGGTGGTGCGCCTGACGCTGCTCGCCCGTTACGGGATCGATCTGCCGAGCGAGCTGATCGAGGAACAGATCGCCATGGCGCTCGACGGCATCGTGATGTCCGAGCGGCATCCGGATGGTCGTAGGTTCGTGTCGTCGTATTCGGGCGTCCATCGGGGCGAGCACGGCGGTGTCGAGCTTGAGCGCTATGTCACCTTCGATGCCGCCGAGCGTACCTGGACGCTCGAGCGCGAGCCGGAGTTTATCGCCGAGGGCCTCAGGTCGGGCGCTCTGACGCAAGAGGAGGTGGACGAATGGAGATCGTTGTGCCCCTCGTCGTAGGTGGGGCGGTGGCATGCTCGGTGTCGTTTGCCTGCGGTGCCGATCTGTCGTCTCGGAAGCTATCGCTGCGAGCTGCGATGCAACGGCTGGTCGATGCGGTGGCGGAATGCGTGCCGGAAGGGATCTCGCGCTCAGAGCGGGCGCGGTGCCTTGCGGACGCCTGGTGTGGCTGTCTTCCCCTCTCCCGTCTCGGCCTTGCTATCGAGGGCGCTCGCATGCGAATCGCGGCCCTTGCTCTTTCAGTCTGCGCCGCGGCTGTCGCGCTGGCGATCATTTCGATGTCCGTGCTTGGGTTTCTGCTGGGGGCTCTTGCGCCGTTTGCCGTTGCGACGGCTCGTGCATATGCGCAGCGAAAAAAGGACGTCCGTACGGCGGAAGAGGCTATGCCCGAGGCGTTCTCGGCGCTATCGATGTCGCTCGGATCGGGCCATTCGCTGGCCCAGGGTATGCGTTTTGTGGGGGCGCATGCCGCCGAACCCGTTCATACGGAGTTCGTGCGCGTCGCCTGCGCGATCGAGTGCGGCGTGGCGGCGACCGATGCGCTCGATGACATGCTGGTTCGTCTGGATGCGCCCGGGCTTTCGTTGGTAGCCCTGTCGCTCAAAGTGTCGCAACGTACCGGCGCGCCGCTTGCGGGGCTGCTGTCCGAGGCGGCCTCTATGTGCACCGACCGCATGGAGCTCAAGCGTCGCTTGGATGTCAAGACATCGCAGGCGCGTATGTCGGCCCATATGGTGGCCGCCATGCCGGCTGCGATGGTGCTGCTGCTGTCGCTGCTTTCGGCTGACTTCAGGCGCGGCCTTTCAACGCCTACGGGGGTTCTCGCGGTGACGGTGGGATTTGTCCTCAATGCGGCCGCTCTTGCGGTCATTCGAAAGATCATGCAGGTGAAACTATGAGAACGCTCATATTGTCGCTTATATCGTTGAGCTGCGCGTCTTGCGTCTACGCGTTGCTCGGCGCCGATGCCGAGCAACGCGACCGGGCGATTCGTGCCGTCCGGGAGGAAGCCCTGCTGCTGTTCGCCGCCGTGCGATCGATCGGCGCCGGTATCGCCGCGCGCTTGCGGATGCTTGGAGGCCGGGACGATGACGCGAAGACGACACTGGGGGAAGTTTCCGAGATGATCGATGTCGTGCGCTTGGGCCTAACGGCAGGTATGTCGTTCGATGCTGCGCTCGAGATCTATTGTGCCAACCGTCAGACGGCGCTTGCGGTGCGCCTGGACCGTGCACGCATGGCGTGGCAGATGGGTTTGGGTTCACGCGAAGGCGAGCTCATGGCCGCGGCCCACGACTTGGGCGTGAGGGCGCTGGAGACCTTTGCCGTCACGGTTGGACAGGCGCTTGCGTTGGGGGCGCCTCTGGCCGAGACCCTCGCCGCCCAAGGCCGCGAGATCCGCGCCGCACATCGTGCTGCCGTCGAGCGCCAGATCGAGCGTGCGCCCGTAAAGCTGTTGATTCCGACCGGCACGCTTATCTTGCCGGCACTGCTGCTGTCTATATTGGGCCCGCTGCTGGGAGCAGGCGGGATGATGTAAGGAGGCTGCTATGAGCAAAGTATGCATGATGGTGAGCGGGGCGGTCGCAAAGCTGGCGGTCGCTTCGCGCACGATGGCGGCGCATCTGCGCGAGATAGGCCGCGAAGACGATGCCCAGGGAACGACGGAATATGCCATCTTGGTAGGCGTGCTCGTGGTGATCGCCATCATCGCCATCATCGCGTTTAAAGACAAGGTGTCCGAGTTATGGACGGATATCAGCGACGGCATCAACAAGCTGTAGGGTCGCGGCGTCATCCGGAGATTCTGGCCGTTGCGCTGTGCTTGTTGGTGACTCTCGGAGCTTTTTTTTGGGGCGCTAGCCATACCGAGGGATCCCGTGGGCGGCGATCGGCCGAGGTTTCGGGTGAGGTCGATGGAGGGTCTGCCGCTCTGGAATCCGATGCGTCCACTTCGGGGGCCTATGCGTCACGGGGCGATTTTTTGCAGAATCTGGAAGAGGGTGCCACCTTGTCGGAGGAAGGGACGCAAGGTGCCGTTTCGGCCCGATATACATGGGATGAAGATCGGTCGCTTGTCGAGGTGGGCGAGGACATCCTGCTGAGCTACCAGCAGATGCCGACCACACAACTCGCCATGAGCGGCTATCTCGATATCAAGGGAAACGTCTGGTGCGCCATCGTGCGCGATGCGCGCGGCTGGGTCGATATGGTGACTTGCTCGGCGACGCAGGACGATGCGGCTTGTCGGACGACCGTGGTAAGACTGGCTCCGGATGACGATAAAGAGACGGAGGGACCGTGAGATGCGTATTTCTCTGGGCGAGGAAGAAGCGCAGGGGACCGTGGAGTATGCCATCGTTACGGTGGCATTCATGGCCGTCGTGCTTGCCCTTGGTGGCGTCTGGAGGGCGGGGGCCGAGGGCAAGTTCACCCGTCTTGTCGAGCGCGCCGCGTCGCATGGCATCTCTGCCGCCGGTCCTGTCGACGCCGTCTCGGGCGCGAAGGATATCGCGCTTTATTGATCTCGAATCTTCTCGAGGTGCTGTCCGACTGTCTCTGGATGAGGACTGCGCGCAGTCGACTGTGGAGGCTGCCATGCTGTTACCGGCATTTTTGACCGTCCTTTTGCTGTGCCTTCAGCCGGTGTGCATGCTCTACACACGCTCCGTCATGGAATCGGCGGCAGCCGAGACGGCTCGGCTCATGACGACCACCGAGCTGGACGGTGATGACGATATCGAAGAGTTCGCGCGCCGTCGCCTGGCCGCCGTCCCCGACATCGCGATCTTCCATGCCGGCGGCAAGCTCTCATGGGATATCGAACTGGAGCGGGCATCGTCTGGCGGCTCATCGACGGTGAGCATCGCGGGCGATGTCAAGCCTCTCCCCGTGCTGGGGGTATTTGTTCCGGCGATGGCCGGGACGACTTCCAACGGGGCGGTCAGGCTCGAGGTTTCGGTTTCCTATCGGTCACGTCCGCAATGGTTGGAGGGAAGCTATGATTCGTGGATTTCTTCGTGGGACTAGCGCGCGCATTTATCGCATTTTGGGGCGCAGGGTGCGTCGCGGCGCGGGGCCGTCGCGCCGATCGCGTGGCGGTTTTATGGGTCGTACCGGCATCGATCTGTTTATCGAGGACGGCGCCTACACCACGTTATCGGCTGCGGTGGCGATGCTTGCCGTCTTGACGCTGCTGTTCTCGTCCGCCACGGCGATTTGGAGCATGTCGCGCGCTGGCGATACGCAGGTGACGGCCGATGCGGGGGCGCTTGCGGGAGCCAATGTGGTATCGGGCTATCATACGGCCGCCACGGTGATCGATGCCAGCATCCTGAGCTTGGGTTTGGTGGGATTTGCTGCGGTGGGGACCGGACTGGTTGGTCTGTTGATACCTGGAGCCCATGCCGAGGCGGCAAAGACGATCGCAACGGGCACCAAGATCATCAAGACGAGAAACGAGTTTGCCAAAAGCGCGTCGAAAGGTCTTTCGAAGCTCGAGGACGCCCTGCCGTATCTGGTCGCAACGCGTTCGACAGAGGTTATGGCGGCGCAGGGCTCAGACGATACGGCCTATGTCGGGACGGCGCTTGCCGTGCCCCGCACCTCTGCCTCGGATTTCGCTGCGCTCGAGGGCTCGCAGATTTCGACCGAGGTGATCGAGAGCATATCGGCGGATTTGGACAGGGCGGCCCAAGAGCTCGAAAAGGCCTCGAAGGAGACGAGCGACGCCAACGAGCGCGCCTGGCGTGCGGATTGCGGCGACACCGGTAAGAATTCAAGCATGTGGGAGCGAGCGGGAAAGTTGGCGGGCTTGAGCGGGGAGGCCAACCTCAGATACGAATCGAGTATCTCGTGGCATCCGAAGATCGGCCTCGAGCGCGCTCGAGCCTATTATCGTGAACGCATCAAAAATGATCGACCCGATAATGACAGCACCGCCGCGCAAGCGGCACATGCCGCTCGCATGGCCTTTTATGGTTTTGCTCTTGAAGAGCTTGAGGATGCGCAAATTATCGACAACGGATCGACCGTAAAATCGACCATTCCGCTTTTGCCGCGCGAACCGGACGATCTGCCCAAATGCGATCTTTATGACAGACGGGATTGGCCGGTGAGCCGTAATGGGGGGACGATGTTTCTCCATTACGGTGTTGAATGCCCTGGATATCAGAAGGGGGTGGCGGCAGGGTTTGCGAGCGTTGGCGATTACGATGGCAAGCCCTTGTGTGAAGAATGCGGGTTTGGCTGCGACCTGCTTGGTCGTGCTCCAATGGGGTCTTCCTATCTCAAGCACGGTTTTGAGTACCATCTACGTGTATATACCGAAGCCGTCGAGGACTGGGTCGACTGTCGCAACAAGGAGCTTGAGCTCGAGCGTCAATGCGAGGACGATGCGTCGCGCGCGGGGGATGCGTTTTCCGATGCCATCAAGACGCTTTCGGGATCGCGCCCGCGTATCGCGCCGCCGGGGCGTAACGGTGTCGTCGCCTTTGCCGTCTCGGGCGAGGCCTCTTCTCCCGATGAGTTGACGTCCTCTTTCAACGATCGGGCGGCCCTTGGCTCTCGCGGGGCAATTTCGGCGGCGGTTTTGGCGCCTGATGAGCAGACGGCCGAGAACAACGTGCTCTCGCGGTTCTTCTCGACATTAGCTGATCGATCGGACGCGGGTGGCGTTCCGGGTCTGCTGAATGACGTCATGGGCCTATGGGGCCAGCTGCTTGTCGGTTACGGAAACATCCAGGGAAGCTTGGATGCTCTCATGGATGACCTGCTCGGTGATTTGGGCGGGGGCGTCGTGGGCGGTATCGCATCGTGGTTTCGTGGAACCATCTCCGGCATCGTATCTGGTCTTGGCCTGCAGCCGGCCGACCTTCGCCTGCGAAAGCCCGTGCTCACGGATACCGCTAACGTCATCAAGAGCCCTGACGCCGATTTGGGGTCGCTGTCAGACGTTCAAGAATCGCTGCGCAGTATTCCGCTTGGCGCGACTGACCCCAAGGAGATCGCGGACGCTATGCAATATGAGATCGAGCGGACGCTGAACGGGACGACGTTTACGCTGGCCGAGATTCCTCTTCCCGGTGGTGGATCCATTCCTCTTACGGTGGGCCTTCCCACGCTGGCGGGCGCCTTTGAGGGGGAGCCATGATGCGTGCGCGTGAAGAACTGGCCCAGGCGACCGTCGAGATGGCGGTGGTGGCACCGGTGCTGATCGTTTTAGCCCTGATCGTCTACAACATCATGGTATTTCTCTCGGCGACGGCGCGGTTCGATCGCGTGGCCCCCGATGTCGTTCTGGCCCACGCGGTAGCACCCGAGGGCGACGGTACCGGCGAGCTGAGCGAAGCGAGCGAGCGCGTCAAAGAAGTTCTTCAGTCGGCTATGGATGGCTACGATCTCGAGATCGAGGTCACGAGCGCAGAAGGGGTGGCGGCCCGAGACGAGGGCATCCTTTCGCTTGATGGAACGCTTCGTACCTATACCTGCACGATGCGTTACAGGCCCTGGCCGAGTGGTTTGTCGATCGCGGGCGTATCTTTAGGAGCTCCGGCGTTCCTTTCCCATGAGCGCGCCGTGACGATCGATCCCTGGCGCCCCGGGGTGATCGTGTGAGTGCGCCGTCTGCCTATATCGCCTATGCCCGGGCCCTCAACACCTTGGATTGGTCCCCGGCGGAGTTTCTTGTGGCCGATACCTTTGCGGCTCGTCTCATCGGTGTGCTCCGTATGCCCCCGTACGCATCGAACGGCGCGCCGCATGTCATGGCGTTTCCCAACTGCTCGTCGGTGCATACGTGCTTTATGCCCTATCCCCTCGACATCGCCTTCATCGATCGCGGCGGGCGCGTTTTAGCCCTTCATGAGGATGTCGGTCCCTGGCGCTTGTGCTCACATGACGGCGCCTGGGCCGTTTTGGAGCGCGCGTCGGTTCTGCGGGACTTTGAATCGGGCCTGTGCGCCCTTGCCTAATATATGTTTGGACAATTCGAGGCCGGTAAAAAATTTTTCAAAATTCTCGATTGACTCTTATGAGTCCTTGGTTATACTAATCAAGCCTTGAAACAAGGCACACCACATATGGCTCGGTAGCTCAGTTGGTAGAGCAGAGGACTGAAAATCCTCGTGTCAGGGGTTCGATTCCCTTCCGCGCCACCATGTAATGAACAGAGCCCCTGCAAAGGGGCTCTTTTCGTATACGTCGATATCTCATGGAACCGAACCCACAAGGTGCGTCGGCGCTTCTGCATTCCTTCATGCGTCCTTTGTCCTCTTGTCCTCGTGCACGGGTATACTCGAATCGAGTTGTTTTACATAGAAGCGGCACGGTCCGCATAGCAAAAGGGGGCAGGTATGGAGAGGATTCTCGGCGTCAATCTCTCTGGTTGGTTTATTCCCGAGCCCTGGGTCACTCCGTCGCTCTACGCCGCGACCGGTGCATCCAACGCGGCCGAACTGCAAAATGCCATGGGCACCGCCGCATACAACGAGCGCATGCGGCACCACTATGAGACGTTTATCGGCGAGGATGATTTTCGACGGATCGCGCAGATTGGTCTTAACGCCGTTCGCTTGCCGGTGCCGTGGTATGCCTTTGGTTCGCAGGAGACGGATGCATCGTATATCTCGGTCGTGGACTATATCGACCGCGCGATCGAGTGGGCGGCTAAATACGATATCAAGGTGCTGCTCGATCTGGCCACGGTTCCCGGAGGCCAGGGCGACTCCAACGATTCTCCGACCACGCCCGAATCGATCGCGGAATGGCATTCGTCCACCAACGGCAGACACGTGGCCCTCGACGTGCTCGAGCGTCTCGCGGAGCGCTATGGGCAAGCCCAAAGCCTGCTTGGCATTGAGCTGCTCGATACGCCGCAGATGCGCGTGCGCAAGAACCTCTTTACCATGACCGATGGCATACCTAGCCATTACCTGCGCAATTTCTACCGGGATGCCTACGAGCTGATCCGCAATCATATGGATGATGACAAGATCGTCGTGTTTTCCGCCTCGGGTCATCCGGGGGAGTGGAAGCACTTTATGCGTGGCGGTAAGTACAAGAACGTCTATATGGATGTGCACCTCTACCACTACCGCGATGAAAGGGCCCTTGATATCACGAGTCCACGTGGGCTTACCACGGCGATCTCTCGCAACAAGCGCGAACTCACCGAGGCGGTCTCGACAGGGTTTCCCGTTTTGGTGGGCGAATGGTCGGGTGCGGCGGTGTTTGCGAACTCGTCGGTTACGCCCGAGGGCCGCAGGGCATACGAGCGCGTCTTCATCGCCAACCAGCTTGCCTCGTTCGCCCCGGCTGCCGGTTGGTTCTTCCAGACGTGGAAGACCGAGAAACGCATCGCTGCCTGGGATGCCCGCGCGGCGCTCGGAACGCTCGAGCGCGGCATGATCGAGTAGGTGGATATGTCGGCTGATAACATCCGCAGGGGAAAACTCTATATGGTCGGTACGCCCATCGGCAACCTGGGCGACCTGTCGAGTCGTGTCGACCAGGCGTTTGCCGCGGCCGATATCATCTGTTGCGAGGACACGCGCGTGACCTCAAAGCTCCTGTCGCATCTTGAGGTCTCAAAGCCGCTTGTCCGCTGCGACGAGAATGTCATAGCCAGCCGTGCTCAGGGCCTGGTCGATCGTATGCTTGCGGGCGAGACGATCGCCTTTGCATCCGACGCCGGTATGCCGAGCGTGTCCGACCCCGGCCAGGTGCTTGTCGATGCGGCACGGGATGCCGATATCCCCGTCGAAGTGATTCCGGGCCCTTCGGCCTGTGTGACGGCGCTCGTGTCCTCGGGCATACCCTGCGACCATTTCTTTTTCGAAGGCTTTTTGGGACGTAAGCACGGGGAGCGGGTGCGACGTCTGCAACGGCTGTCCATGGTGCCGGGTGCCTTGATCTTCTATGAATCTCCGCATCGCATCGTGGCTACGCTTGATGCCGTGGCCGAGGTGTTCCCGTATCGCGCTGTGGCCGTCTGCCGTGAGCTCACCAAGCTGCACGAGGAGGTCTTGCGCGGTACGGCGCTCGAGGTTGCAGACGAGCTTCGCTCCCGCGACGAGATTCGCGGTGAGATTGCGCTCGTGGTTGCGCCTCCCGATGAAGCCGAGGAGGCGTCGTTTGCTTTGTCGGGCGGCTCTGTTGGCGCTGCCGTCGCGGACCCCGAGGAGGCGCTGCGATCCGACATCGCCGATGCGCTCGACAAGGGTGAACCGGCGTCCGGAATCGCAAAGCGTCTGGCCCAAAAGTACTCGCGCAAAAAACGCGACGTCTATGCCCTTGTGCTCGATATGCAAAACGGGCGGGAATAGACCCTGTTGCGGTAGAATCAATCTCCGTATGCATCAAGTATCTGGAGGATAGGCCGCATGGATCAAACCAAGCCCTCTTTTTTCATCACCACGCCCATCTACTACGTGAACGCCGATCCGCATCTGGGGACGGCATACTCCACGATCATCGCCGACGTCCAGGCGCGCTATCGCCGCGCTGCCGGCTATAACGTCAAGTTTCTGACCGGCATGGACGAGCACGGCGAGAAGGTCGCCGAGGCTGCCGCCAAGCACGGTATGACCCCGCAGGAGTGGACCGACAGCCAGGCACCGCACTTCAAAGACCTGTGGAAGAAGCTCGAGATCTCCAACGATGACTTCATCCGCACCACCGAACCGCGCCAGCACCATGCCGTGCAGTACCTCTGGGAGCGCATGAAGGAGTCAGGTTATCTCTATAAGGGCAGCTATGACGGCTGGTACTGCGTACCTGACGAGACGTACTTTACCGAGACGCAGGTCGAGAAGGGCGACGAGGAGAACGGCACGCCCGGCGCGCACCTCTGCCCCGATTGCCATCGTCCCCTCGAGCGCGTGCAGGAGGAGTCGTACTTCTTCAAGCTCTCCGCGTTCCAGGGCAAGCTGCTTAAGCTCTATGACGAGCACCCCGACTTCGTCCAGCCGGCGTTTCGCATGAACGAGGTGCGGAGCTTTGTCGAGGGCGGCCTTAATGATCTTTCCGTCTCGCGCACGAGCTTCGACTGGGGTATCCCGGTACCCTTCGATGACGGCCATGTGACCTACGTGTGGTTTGACGCGCTGCTTAACTACATGACGGCCGTGGGCTACGGTGTCGATACGCCCGAGGCCCGCGCCGAGCTCGCCTACCGCTGGCCCGCGCAGTTCCACATCGTGGGCAAGGATATTATCCGCTTCCACTGCGTGATCTGGCCCGCCATGCTCATGGCGATCGGCGAGGCCCTGCCCGAGCACGTTTTTGCCCACGGTTTCTTGACCGTGCGCAACTCCGAGACCGGTAAGGCCGAGAAGATGTCAAAGAGCCGCGGCAACGCCATCGCGCCGGCCGATGTCATCGACCTGCTCGGTGTCGAAGGCTATCGCTATTACTTCATGACCGACGTCGTGCCCGGCACCGACGGCGCCATCAGCTTCGAGCGCATGGAACAGGTCTACAACGCCGATCTTGCCAACAGCTGGGGCAATCTCATCTCGCGCTCGCTCAATATGAGCGCCAAGTACTTCGACGGTTGCGCGCCTGCCAAGCCGGCGTCCGCGGACGCGTTCGACAACCCGCTGGCCAAGATCGCCGACGGCCTGGCCGAGCGCTATGCCGCCAAGATGGATGTGCTCGACTACGGCGGCGCCAAAGACGAGGTCATGGAGCTCATCCATGCCGCGAACCATTACATCGAGGACTCCGAGCCCTGGGCGCTCGCCAAGGACGAGACTAAAGCTGACGAGCTCGCATTTGTAATCTACAACCTGCTCGAGGCGATCCGCATCGCCGCGCACCTGCTGATGCCGTTTATGCCCGAGACGTCCGCCGAGGCGCTTCGCCGTATTTCCTGCGAGGCCGAGGCGGGCTCCGACGATCTCAAGGGTATCTGCACCTGGGGTCAGCTCGCCGGCACCCAGCCGGTCGAGAAGGGCGATCCGCTGTTCCCGCGTCTTCAGTCCGAGGGCAAGTAGGCGCAGCGGCAGCGTCACCCCCCCCTGGGATAGATGCTCAGATAAAGCAACGGGCGGACGACGACAGAAGAACGTCGCCCGCCCGTTTGCTCTGGGCTATGTTATTTCCTGCAACGTGCGAGATGGGGTTCGGGTTGAGGGCTTTCGTCCGCCGCGAGAAGGACTGTCCGAGCGCCGGATGAAAGCCCTAAACCCGAACACGGTCAACCTCACAAGGAGGACATGATGACGACATCGCCCCTGGCAAATCCCAAGGCGACCAGAGAACTGCTGGAGGAGTTTGGACTCGCGACCAAGCACCGCCTCGGCCAGAACTTCCTTATCGACAACCATGTGATCGAGCGCATCTGCGAGCTTGCCGAGCTTGCGGGCGACGAGCGTGTGCTCGAAGTCGGACCGGGCATCGGTACACTCACGCTGGCACTGCTTCAGGATGCCGCCCGGGTCACCTCGATCGAGGCTGACCCCGAGCTCGAGCCGGTACTCGATGCCCATGCGGCCGACTACGGCAACTTCGGCTTTATCATGGGCGATGCGCTCAAGGTCACGCCGGCCCAGATCGAGCAGGTATCGGGCGGCGAGCCTACGGTCTTTGTGGCGAATCTGCCTTATAACGTTGCAGCGACGATCATTCTTCAGTTCTTTGAGACCATGCCCGCGCTCGAGCGCGCCGTGGTGATGGTACAAAAGGAGGTCGCCGACCGCATCGCGGCTGTCCCCGGCAACAAGACCTATGGCGGCTACACGGCCAAGCTCGGCCTCTATGGACGGGTTACCGGGCGCTTCGAGGTGCCGCCGCGCTGCTTTATGCCCGCACCGCACGTCGACTCGGCCGTCGTCCGCATCGACCGCGTGGACGGCGTGGTGCCCGGGGGAGTCGACCGTTCCTTTGTCGCGCGCGTCATCGACGCCGCGTTCGCGCAACGTCGCAAGACTATTCGCAATTCCATGGGTTCGAACGGCTTTGCCAAGGATGCACTCGACGCTGCTTTTGTTGCGAGCGGCATTTCTGCCACGACCCGCGCAGAGACGCTCGCGGTCTCCGATTTTGTTCGCCTTGCACAGGAGCTTTCCGATGCCAAATAGTGCGGAGCCGGTGACGTTCACCAAAAAGAAAAAGACCGTCGTGTGCCCCAAGCCCTGGGCTCCGCTGGCCGACACGCATGGGCACTTGCTTTCGTTTTGGGAGAAGGCGCCCGCCGACGTGTTGCGCCGTGCCAAGTGTGCGGGTGTCGAGCTGTTGGTGACGCTCATCGATCCTGTCGGCGACAAGATGAGTGTGCTGGCGTTTCAGGATTGGCTCAGGCACGAGGTCCTGCCACTCGGTGACGAGATTCCGCATATCAGGTACCTTGCCGGCGTGCATCCCTACGACGCACCCGTCTACACCGACGATGTTCATGCCCAGATCGAGGCTGCGCTCGATGACCCAGTTTGCGCCGGTATCGGAGAGATCGGACTCGACTACCATATGGACTACGACGACGATGTTGCCCCGGCCCCTCATGACGTGCAGATCGAGTGCATGGCGCGTCAGCTCGAGATCGCAGTTCGCCATAACGTGCCCGTCGAGCTGCACCTGCGCCATGAGGGTGACGATGCTGAACGCACCTCGCATGTCGATGCCCTCCGGGTGCTTCAAGAGGTGGGCGTGCCTGCTGCCGGTTGCGTGCTTCATTGCTTTGGCGAGGATCGCGCCACGATGGAACGCTTTGTCGAGCTCGGTTGCTATATCGCCTACGGCGGTGCCGCCACCTTCAAGCGCAACGACGGAGTGCGTGAGGCGTTTGCTGCTACGCCCCTCGAACGCATCCTTTTCGAGACGGATTGTCCCTATATGGCGCCGGAACCCATTCGCGGGCTCGAGTGCGAGCCCGCCATGGCTTCCCTCACGGCAAACACTCTGATCAACGATCGGGTCGATCGCACGGGCGAGGCGGCGGAGACCATCGCGCGGGCGGCCTGGGAAAACTCACTTAGACTCTTTGGCTAGGTTTTTTCGCTCTTGGGATTATTCCGCTTTCGTGCTTTGGGCTTCGTGCTTCGGGCTACGGCTCCCGTCTCTCTCGTGCCGTACATTTTTCCGATTTGTGTACGACTTGAACCAAAGAGGGACGAGCGCAGCGGCTAAAACTGCATATTTTCACCTCTGTTGTGCATAAAATCAGTGCCAACAGACAAAATAGGACCCCGATTCGACCAATGTTAGTCGAATCGGGGTCCTAACCTTATGCACAAATCGCAAAAATGTACGTCGCCACGCGAATCGCCCGCTAAATCCATCACGGGCACGTGACATCCGCTAGAGCGCCGGGGCTTGTGCGATCGTTTCGCTCTGCGCGGTGAGCGGCTTGTTCTCGATACGGCGGGCAAGGCGGTCGAACTTGACGAGCAGCCATTCGATGGGATTCGGTGCACGTGCCTCCTCGTCGGCGACGAGGTCCATCTTGGCGACGGTCGCTCCGTTTTGCTCGAGGGTGACCGTGCCAACCTTGTCGCCTACCGCGACGGACCCTGAGAGCTCGTCATACTTCACGCGTTCCTTGATATCGCCGGCAAGGGTGAATACCGTTGCCTGCGCATTGGGGTCGGCAAGCGTGGCGTCGACGGTCTTGTCTGTCCAGTCGCTCTCGGCGATGCGTGCCATGAGCGGGTTTCCGTTTGCGGTCTTCTTGTCCGAGTTGGCGATGGCGACGGTCTTCTTATGTCCGTAGTACCAGTTCGCGAGTGTGGCGGTATCGGTGAAACGCTGGTCGGTCGTGGTCGACCCGAGAACCACGGTATAGACCTCGTCTCCATCGACACTGTAGGCGGCGGTAAAGCAATATCCGGCATCATCGGTTGTGCCCGTCTTGCCGCCGATGTTGCCGTCCTGCCCCAACAGCACGTTGTGTGTGTCCATGCTGTGCGAATGGTCCGACCCGTCGGCACCGGTGACTTCGATCCACGAGTCGTCGCTTGCCACCACTTGCCTGAACGTGTCGTTGGCCATGGCGGTCTGCATCATGATCGCGACATCGTGGGCGCTTGAGTGCATGTTACCGGCCCACTCGTCGAAATCGAGCCCATGCGGATTTTCGAATAGCGTATTGGTGCAGCCGAGCTCCTTGGCACGTTTGTTCATGGCGGCCACAAACGTCTTTTGAGCATCCTTGGTTTTGGGATCGAGTTTTTGCCCCACAAACTCTGCCAGCGCGATGGCGGCATCGTTGCCCGACGGGATCATCAAGCCGCGCAGGGCCTGCTCTACGGTAAGCTTGTCGCCCTCCTGAAGGCCCGCGGTGGACTCGCCGACGGTTGCGGCTTCGCTGCTTACGGTGAGCGTTTCGGTGGTCTTGCAATTCTCGAGAGCGAGGATGGCGGTCATGACCTTGGTGATCGATGCGATCTTGACCTGCTTGTCAGCATCGCGTCCATAGTAGATGGTGCCGTCTTTGCCCATGACGCAGGCATTTGCCGCCTCGATGTCGGGCAGGCCGGCTTCGGCGATCGCGCGCGCTGCGGCGGTTTTGCCGCAGACATCGTCGGTGGTGAGGACTTGAGCGCTTACCGGACGGGGCGCACCAAAGCCAACGGCGACGCTGCACAGGAGCATTGCCACAAATATGCGGAACGGGCCGGACGTGCGGGGGCGAGTGAAAGTCACGATGATTCGCTTTCGTTGATAGCGGTAAAGGGTCTATAGAGTATATCTATCCCGCGATGTGTTAGGTGGTTTCCGTGCCCACAAAGTGTATTTTAGGCCGCGGATGAACCGATGCGCCTACGCGGCTTGGGCACCTCCACGCGTCTGCATGCTTTATGTGCGCGGATGCGTTGAAGGAATCCTCGGGCATAATGAAACCGGAGAGGAGCGCTCATGCAGGCACATATTCTGGTTGTCGACGACGAGAAGACCATCGCCGATCTTGTCGGCATCTATCTTGAGAAAGAGGGCTTTGACGCTTGCGTGCTGTACCGTGGCGCGGATGCGGCGAAGGCGATTCTCGAGCGCGAGTTCGATCTGGCGATCCTCGATATCATGCTGCCCGATATCGATGGCTTTGAGTTGCTGCGTACCATCCGCGCCGGGCATACCTATCCGGTGATCATGCTTACGGCCCGTGATGCGCAGCAGGACAAGATCGATGGGCTTGCGCTTGGAGCTGACGATTACGTCTCCAAACCGTTCAAGCCCTTGGAGCTCATGGCGCGAGTCAAAGCCCAGCTGCGACGCTACACGAGCTATGGCAGCCGCGATCAGGCGGGTGATTCACAGGTGGTCTCCATCGATGGGCTCGAGATCAACAAGGATGCGCGGACGGTGACGGTAGACGGCAACTCGGTGCGTACCACGCCGATCGAATATTCGATCTTGCTGTATCTTGCCGAGCATCGCGGGCATGTGGTGCCGGTCGAGGATCTGTTTCGCGCCGTGTGGAATGAGGACTTCCTGCCAAGCTCCAACAACACCGTCATGGTGCACATCCGCCACCTGCGCGAGAAGATAGGCGATGATGCCCAAAAGCCCCGCTTCATCAAGAATATCTGGGGCGTCGGCTACACCATCGAGGGGTAGATGAGGGCGGATATGACAAAGGACGAGGTATTCGAGCACGTACGCGCCGTGGCGGACAGCCGACTGCTTGCGACGGTGCTGCTCTTTGTGCTGAGCCTGCTCGTCGTCGGCATCGATAACATTGTCGGTATCCTGGTCGTGCTGCTTGTCGGCTTTTTGCTGCTTGATCGCTATCCCGGCGTACGTCGCTGCATCGTCATCGGTGGCGCGGCCTGGATAATCGTGCTCGCGATCGGTGCCGTCGCGCTCAACGGGGCCGGCGGCCCGGTGTTTTTCGATGCCGGCTACCTTTTCAATATCTGCGGTCTTTTTCTGGCGATTGCGGTCTGTGCCGTCTTCTCTTGTGGTCGCGCCATGTATTACCTGGGGATTGAACAGGGCGAGCACCGCGCGGACCAAGCGGTTGCCGCGCACATCCAAGATCGCCTGATCGATCGGCCCGATGACTGGGATCGGATAGATGGTGACTACCTGGAAGTCGAGGCCGCCATCAACCGCGTGCGCGATCGCGAACGAGCCGCGAGCCAGGCGCTGCGCGACGAGGCGCGCCGCAAGGACGATCTGGTCGCCTATCTTGCCCATGATCTCAAGACGCCGCTGGCGAGCGTAGTGGGATACCTCTCCCTGCTCGAGGAGGCGACGGACCTGCCGGCAGAGCAACGTGTGCGTTTTACGCGCGTGGCGCTCGACAAGGCGCACCGCCTAGATGCCTTGACCGAGGAGTTCTTTGACATCACGCGCTTCGACTTCCACGATATCGTCCTCACACGCGGATATGTCGATCTGAGCTTCTTGCTCGCGCAGGTTGCCGACGAGTTCTATCCGACGCTTGCCGAACAACATAAGGACGTTAGGATCGATATCCCTGAGCCGATTACCGTGCTGATCGACGGGGACAAGATGGCGCGCGTGTTCAACAACATCATGAAAAATGCCATCGCTTACAGCTATGAGGGCTCGACGATCGAAATGTCGGCACGGCTCCAAGACGACGGTACCGCGTGTGTCAAAATCTCGAATCAAGGAGATCCCATTCCCGAGGCCAAACGCAAAGTGATTTTCGAGAAGTTCTACCGTCTGGATGCGGCGCGCGCCACCAATCGCGGCGGCGCCGGTCTGGGGCTTGCTATCGCTAAAGAGATCGTGACGGCTCACGGTGGGACCATATCGTGCGAGTCTGACGCCGAACGCACCGTGTTCACGGTCATGTTGCCTCAACAGGATCAAGCCCGCCCGTAGCGCTGACGTCAGCGCCTTGTTCTCTTTACCGTTTCCTGACAATCAGCTCACGGCTGCATAAAGCGTGCCAGGTACCATCGAAGCCACTGTTGAAACATTGGATGCGGAGGTACGCTGCATGACGGCAGACCCGGTGAGGCTCGCGGTCGACCATCTCGATTTGTACTATGGCGACCATCACGCGCTCAAAGACGTGTGTATCGATATTCCCGACAAGCAGATCACGTCGTTTATCGGTCCGTCCGGCTGTGGAAAGTCTACGCTGCTGCGCTGCTTCAACCGTATGAACGATGACATCAAGGACTGCCGCATCGAGGGCTCCATCAAGCTCGATGGCGAGGACATCATGGGCGAATACAACACTTGTCGCCTGCGCCAGCGCGTCGGTATGGTCTTCCAGCGCCCCAATCCGTTTCCCATGAGCATCTACGACAATGTCGCCTACGGCCTGCGCGGAATGGGCGTCAAGGACCACGCGACGCTTGACGAGCTGGTTGAGGAATCACTGACCCGTGCGGCTCTGTGGGACGAGGTTAAGGACAAGCTCAAGACCTCGGGCCTGGGTCTTTCGGGCGGGCAGCAGCAGCGCCTGTGCATCGCCCGCGCGCTTGCCGTGCGTCCCGAGGTGCTGCTGATGGACGAGCCGACGAGCGCGCTCGACCCGGTTTCCACGCTCGTGATCGAGCAGCTCGCCATGGACCTTAAGGGAAGCTGCACGCTGGTAGTGGTTACGCACAATATGCAGCAGGCGTCGCGCATCTCGGACTCGGTGGCGTTTTTCTTGCTGGGCGAGCTGGTCGAGCATGCGCCGACGCTCGAACTGTTCAAGACGCCGCGCGATCCGCGTACGGCCGACTATCTGACAGGGCGCTTTGGCTGATAGGGAGGGCGCCTGCCTTGCGATGGGTTAAGATGCAGGCATGAGGTGATCGAAATGGTCTATTACGTCGAGGACGATGACAACATCAGGGATCTTACGGTCTACGCCCTGCGCAAGCAGGGAATCGAGGCCGAGGGTTTCTCATGCGATAGCGAGTTCAAGGCCGCGGTGGCAAAGCGCGTACCCGATGCCGTGCTGCTCGATATCATGCTGCCCGACACCGATGGACTTGAAATCATGCGGCGCCTGCGTGCCGATCGCCTGACGGCAACGGTGCCCATCATGATGCTCACGGCCAAGGACACCGAGCTCGACAAGGTGGTGGCGCTTGATGGCGGTGCAGATGACTATCTGACAAAGCCCTTCTCGCTCATGGAGTTGGCGAGCCGTTGCCGCGCGCTCCTGCGCCGTGGCGGCATGGTCAAGCAGGTGAGCGATGTGCTGCAGGTGGGCGACATCGTGCTGTCGCCGAGCCATCGCGAGGTGACGGTTGCCGGCGAGCCGCTCAAGCTCACGCTGCGCGAGTTCGATCTGCTCGAGTACCTCATGCGCAAGCCCGGCGTGGTCTTTACCCGCGAGGCGCTCCTGCAGAGTGTATGGGGCTGGGATTTCGACGGCGGTTCGCGCACCGTCGACGTACACGTG
This sequence comes from Collinsella sp. UBA6357, assembly GCA_002437815.1. GTDB lineage: Bacteria > Actinomycetota > Coriobacteriia > Coriobacteriales > Coriobacteriaceae > Collinsella. Next base: position 89,635 of record DJRP01000016.1, read on the forward strand.
CAGACGCTCCGCCAGAAGCTGGGGGAGCACGCGGGCGTGATCGAGACCGTGCGCGGCGTGGGCTATCGTATGGCCGAGCCTTCGGGCGAGACGGACAAGCATATATCCGAATAACAAAGGAGCCGCATGTCGGAGGGCAAAAAGACGCTTTCGGGCCGTGTGTTTCGAACGGTGTTTCTGGTCGCCATGGCGATCATCGTGAGCTTTACGGTCGTCGGGGCGCTGTTCATGCAAAACTCGCTCTCCGATTCCACGCGGGAGAACCTGATGCGCGAATCCGACCTGATCGCCAAGGCGCTCGATACACAGGCGGATCCGGTTTCCTATTTGCGTGGGATCGGCTACAACGATCTGCGCATCACACTGATCGATCCGGACGGGTCGGTCGCTTTCGATAACGAGGCGTCTCCCTCTCTGCTGCCCAACCACGGCGACCGTCCCGAGGTCAAACAGGCGTTTGCCGAGGGCGAGGGGTCGGCGGAGCGCGCGAGCTCAACCCTCGATGAGGTGATGTTCTATCGTGCGGTGCGTCTTGAGAACGGCCAGGTGATCCGTTTGGCCCAGGCCCAGGCGGGAGCCCTCACGATCCTATCCAAGCTTGTTGGCCCGTTGCTGCTGGTAGCGGCCGTTGGCGCCGTGATCTCGTTTGTCGCGGCCCGCCGCGAATCGCGCGCCATCATCGAGCCGCTTCAGGAGGTCGATTTGGATCATCCGCGTCGCAGCTACGAGCATGCCTATGCCGAGATGGTGCCCATGCTCGAGCGCATCGAGGCTCAGCGCAAAGAGCTCAAGCGCCAGATGGCCGTGCTTTCCGACAACGACCGCATGCGCCGCGAGTTCACCGCCAACATAACCCACGAGCTCAAGACCCCGCTGACAGCCATTTCGGGCTATGCGGAGCTTATCGCCAACGGCATGGTCGAGGGCGAGGACGACCTGCGCGAGTTCGGTGGGCGCATCTATAGCGAGGCGGGGCGCCTTGCCGCGCTCGTCAACGATATCCTCACGCTCTCCAATCTTGATGAGGCCGAGCGCTCGGCAGAGGGCGAGGCGGTGCCTATAGGATCGATGGAGCCGATCGAGCTGGCGCGCACGATCGATGCGGTGGGGCAGCGTTTGGATCAGGTTGCTGCCCAGTCCGAGGTGAGCATCGAGCTTTTGACCTCGCCGGTGGTGGTCGTGGGTGTGGCGCGTCTGATCGACGAGCTCATCTATAACTTGGCGAGCAACGCGATCCGCTACAACCGTCCCGGCGGCACCGTCACCATCGCGTGCGGTACCGACGCCGATGGTGCGCCGTTTGTGCGCGTGTCCGATACGGGTATCGGTATCGCCGCCTCCGAGCAGGATAAAGTGTTCGAGCGCTTTTATCGGGTGGACAAAAGCCGCTCCAAGGCGCGGGGCGGCACGGGGCTGGGCCTGGCGATCGTCAAACATGCCGCCCTGTACCATCATGCCGACATCAAACTTTCGAGTGAGCTGGGCGTGGGAACGACCATCACGGTGACGTTTCCCGCCCAGGAGCAGCCAAAGCTGAGCTAGCCCCGCATAAAACCAAAGATGTTCTAGGACGGCGTGCGGCGCGATAGTTTACGGTGCGCGCCGTTTGTTGTGCAACAAGAACCTGCGAGCTGTAGCTTATGTATGGAAAGCATTCGCGTCGGTGGAATGCGATACCATAGAGAACAGTTTTGTCGAAATATGGGGGAGGAAAGGCCAACCGAATGACACTGCTTGAATTATTCCAGCTTTTGAAGAAGCATTTGAAGCTTGTTGTCGTGCTTCCGATCGCATGCGCGCTCATCATGGGCGTCGGGAGTGTCTTGTTTATGAAGGACACGTACACCGCGACGACCAGCATGTACATTCTGTCCAAGACCGATGGCGCGGATGGGTCGACGAGCTATAGCGATCTGTCGGCCAGCCAGATGCTCTCCAACGATATCGCGACGCTCCTGGACAGCAGCAGCGTCAAGACCGGTGCTGCCAAGGAACTGGGCCTGGAAGATCTGGACGACTACAAGATCTCCGTTACGTCCGAGACCACCACGCGCGTCATCACCCTCTCGGTGACGGGTGACGATGCCGAGGAGACGGCGAAGGTCGCCAACGCCATGGCCGCCTCGGTGAGCACCGTTGCCCAAAACGTCGATGCGGCCAAGAGCATCAACGTTATCGATGAGGCCAAGACCCCCGAAAGCCCCAGCGGCCCCAAGCGCCTGCTGTATGTGGCTGTCGCCTTCCTTGCCGGTCTGTTCGCCGCGGTCGCGATCGTCGTTCTGGTCGACATGCTCGATACGCGCGTTCGCAATGCCGAGGACGCCGAGCAGCTTTTGGGCATTCCCGTTGTCGGCCGCATCCCGGCCATGAAAGGTGGTAAGTAAACGATGGCAAAGAAGAGGTCCAGCGAGCTGGTCGTTCAGAACGCCGCCAAGACGCTTCTCGCAAATATCAGATTTGCCAGCGTGGACAATCCCATCCGCACCATTACGATGACGTCCTCGATCCCCAACGAGGGCAAGTCAACCGTGGCGATCAACCTTGCCCAGGCAATCGCCACCAGCGGCAAGAGCGTGCTGCTGGTCGAGACGGACATGCGTCGTCGCTCCCTTGCCGACACGCTCGGCGTGCGTTCGCGCGGCGGACTCTATGCCGTGCTGTCCGAGCAGATGACGATCGAGCAGGCTGTCGGCACCACGGGTCAGAAGAACTTCTATTTCCTCGATTCCGAGCCGCATATTCCCAATCCGGCCGACATCATCGCCTCGCATCGTTTTGCCAAGCTGGTAAAGGAGCTCAAGGAAAAGTTCCAGTACGTTATCTTCGACGCTCCTCCCGTCGGCACGTTTATCGATGCGGCCGAGCTGGCCACGCTCACCGATGGCGTTTTGTTTGTGATCCGCGAGAACTTTACCAAGCGCGAGGAGGTCGTGAACGCCGTCGAGCAGCTTAGGAAGTCCGATAAGGTCAATATCATCGGCACGGTCATGAACTGCTGCGAGGTCGAATCGAGCGAGTACTACTATTCTTACTACACCAAAGACGGTAAGAAGGTTAAAAAGGACGACGGCGGTCGCGTTGCGGGCGGGGCAAGCGCTCACTCCTCGCGTGCCGGCGTTTAAGGCGACCTGGCATCATGCGTGACATTCACTGCCATATTCTGCCGGGAGTCGATGACGGCGCGAGCGATCTGGACGAGAGCTTGGCCATGCTGGAAGCGGCCAAGCGCGCGGGGGTGACCGAGATCGTTTGCACGCCCCACTGCCGCGACCCTTATTTTGATTACGACAAGATGTGGGATGCCTTCGAGCTGCTGCAGGCCCATGCGGACGGATTTCCGTTGCAGATGGGTTTTGAGGTCAACCATGCCAAGCTTATGGATCTCGGCATGGAATGGGTGCCGTACCTTCACTTCGATGGGAGCAACGAGTTCTTACTCGAGCTTTCGACGATCGCCGGAAGGCTCGAATTCGAGGAGTACGAGCGCACGATCTACGAGCTGCAAGGCATGGGCTACGATGTGATCATCGCTCACCCGGAGCGCTATCACGCTATACAGCGCGACATCGAGGTGGCCAAACGTCTGGTTCGCATGGGCTGCAAGCTGCAGGCCTCGGCCGACTTTGTGGACGGCGGTCGCTTTGGGCGCGAGAAAAAGCCGGCTGAGCGCATGTTCGATGAGAACCTGTATACCTACATCGGCAGCGATGCCCATAATGTGGGGCACTACGATTGCCTGGCCTATGCGAACAAGACCTATGCCTGTCGCGGCCTGCATTCGCGTTGATCATTCTTGTGATATTTGAGCGTCCCCTTTGGGGGCGCTCTTTCTTTTAGAGGAGGTCGATATGGATATCCGGATCGAGACGGGCCGCTTTGAAGATGCCGCTGCGGTGCGCCGCGCGGTGTTCATGGATGAGCAAGGCTATGAGAATGAGTTCGACTCGATTGACGAGGCGCCGTCTTGTATTCACGTGACGCTTAGGGTCGACGGTACTCCCGTGGGTTGTGCGCGGACGTTTCCCGAGCCGCTTGAGCGGGCCGATGCGCCCGATCTGCCCAAATCGCGCCGCAGTGCCTGGGACGAGGGTCTTGACGAGGACGACATCTATATCTTGGGCCGCGTTGCCGTTCTTGATGCTTGGCGCCATCACGGTTTGGCTTCGCGCGTCATCGCGGCAGCGGAGCAGGCCGCGCGCGATGCCGGTGCCAAGCTCATGAAGCTCCATGCGCAGGAGTACGTGACGAACCTCTACGCATCGCTGGGCTATACCCAGATTGCTCCCGTCGACTATGAGGACGAGGGGCAGCCTCACGCTTGGATGGCTAAACCGCTCTAGGCGGCTTGGCGATTTTTCTATCTCGGCTGTATATATGCGCGCTTATGGGTTATAAAATCTAAGTCTGAACATAGCAGGTCTGCAAACGGCTCGGGCGACTGAGCCTTTTTTGCGGGCAAAGGCAACGGAAAGGACTGCGCATGCGTCAGTTTAAGACCGAGAGCAAAAAGCTTCTCGACCTCATGATCAACTCGATCTACACCAACAAAGAGATCTTTTTGCGCGAGCTCATCTCCAACGCGAGCGACGCCGTCGACAAGCTCAACTTCAAGAGCCTGCAGGATCCGAGCGTCAAGATCGACCAGGATAGCCTCGCCATCCGCGTGAGCTTCGACAAAGATGCCCGCACCATCACCGTTTCCGATAACGGTATCGGCATGACCGCCGAGGAGCTTGAGCGCAACCTGGGTACCATCGCGCATTCCGGTTCCGAGGAGTTCAAGACCGAGAATGCCGAGAGCCAGGGCGATTCGGTCGACATTATCGGTCAGTTTGGCGTGGGCTTCTATTCGGCCTTTATGGTCGCCAGCCACGTCAAGGTCGTCAGCCGCGCCTATGGCGAGGATGCCGCGCATGTGTGGGAGTCCGATGGTCTTGAGGGCTACACGATCGAGGATGGCGAGCGCGATGAGCACGGTACCGATATCATCCTTACCCTGCGCGAGAACGTGCCCGGCAAGGACGGCGAGGAGGGCGAGTCCTATGACCGCTACCTTACCGAGTGGGGCCTCAAGAGTCTGATCCAGCAGTACAGCAACTATGTGCGCTACCCGATCCAGATGTTGTGCTCCAAGACCCGCGAGCTGCCCAAGCCCGAGGACGCCGGCGACGATTACGAGCCGCAGTATGAGGACTACACCGAGCTCGAGACCATCAACTCCATGACGCCGATCTGGAAGAAGCGCAGCTCCGACGTGGAGCAGAAGGACTACGACGAGTTCTACAAGTCGACGTTCCACGAGTATGAGGACCCGGCGCGCACCATTAGCTTCCACGCCGAGGGCGCCCTTGAGTACGATGCCCTGCTGTTTGTGCCCGGGCGTGCCCCGTTCGACCTGTACAGCAAGGATTACGAGAAGGGCCTGGCGCTCTACAGCTCAAACGTGCTGATCATGGAGAAGTGCGCCGATCTGCTGCCCGACTACTACAACTTCGTGCGCGGCGTCGTGGACTCGGCGGACGTGTCGCTCAACATCTCGCGCGAGACGTTGCAGCAGAACCGTCAACTCAAGGCCATCTCCAAGCGTATCGAGAAGAAGATCACAGCCGATCTCGAGGACATGCGCGACAACGATCGCGAGGCATACGAGAAGTTCTTCGAAAACTTCGGCCGCGGCCTCAAGTACGGCATCTATTCGAGCTATGGCATGAAGGCCGACGAGCTCGCCGACCTGTTGCTGTTCTGGTCCGCCAAGGAGCAGAAGATGATCACGCTCGCCGAGTATGCCAAGAACATGCCCGCCGATCAGAAGGCCATCTACTACGCTGCCGGCGATTCGCGCGAGCGCCTGTCCAAGATGCCGGTTGTGACCGGCGTGCTTGGCCGCGGCTACGATGTCTTGCTGCTTACCCAGGACGTGGACGAGTTTACGTTCCAGGCCATGCGCGAGTATGTGGCAAAGGATATGCCCAAGGTCTACGAGGATGACGCTGCGCGCGAGGCTGCCGAGAAGGCCGTGGCCGACGGCGCCGAGCCCGAGGTCGAGGATCGTCATCTGGAGCTCAAGAACGTCGCGACCGGCGATCTTGATCTGGCGACCGAGGACGAGAAGAAGGATGCCGAGGAGGCGACCAAGGAGAACGAGGACCTCTTCAAGACCATGAAGGAGGCGCTGGGCGACAAGGTCGAGAAGGTTGCGGTCTCTGCGCGCCTGACCGATGCGCCGGCGTGCATTACTACCGAGGGCCCCTTGTCGCTCGAGATGGAGAAGGTGCTACAGAAGGGCCCGGAGGGCGGCCCCGACGGGATGCCCAAGACCCAGCGCGTGCTCGAGCTCAACGCTAAGCACCCCGTCTTCGCCAAGCTCTCTGCCGCCAGCAAGGCGGGCGATACCGACAAGATCAAGCAGTATGCCGGACTGCTTTATGATCAGGCGCTGCTGGTCGAGGGTATTCTGCCCGAGGACCCGGTTGCGTTTGCCGCTGCCGTCTGCGATCTGATGTAGGCCGCGGACCGAATGTCTCGATGAGGGCGATGTCTGTATCAGGCATCGCCCTTTTTTGATGGAGAGGGGTCTAGCCCTTTGGCATAGAGGCGGCGTGCTATCGCTAATATAGGAAAGAAAAGCAACGGCTGTACAAAAAGAAGGGGGTCTGCATTATGGTTGAGTCATGGCCGACGATTGGCGCCTGTATCAATATGGACGGCTCGAGCCGTGAACTCAATCCCCATGGAACGGCGGACTTTCCCATCGCGTGCTATTGCGAGAGCGTGCGCGACGGCAAGGGACAATACGTGCCCGAGCACTGGCATGATGATCTCGAGGTTCTGACGGTCGTATCGGGATCCTGCTCCTTTGAGGTCAATGGCGAGCGGGGGGAACTCCATGTAGGGGAGGGCGTGTTCTTCAACCGTGGCAGCCGCCATATGGTGGTCGGACTGCCGCATTGCCGCATCGTCTCGGCGGTCTTCAACCCCGTGATCGTTGCCGGCATGCCCGATTCGGTCTACGCGCACCGCTATGTCGGCCCGATTATGGACCGGGATGCCTCGCGCTATATCACGTTTGCCGCCGACGAGCCCTTGCACTTTTCCAAGCATGTCCTGCAGGCGGTTACGGCCGAGCGGACTAAACAGCCAGGCTACGAGTTTACCGTTCGCGATGCGCTCTCAAGATGCCTCTATGCCGTATGGGATGTCATGGGGCGCCCTCAACACTATCAGGGTGTCAATCCCACGGCCGAGTCGGGCAGGCTCAATCTGATGTGCATGTTCGTCAAGGACCATCTGGCCGAGCATTTTACCGTCGCCGATATCGCGACTGCGGGCGGCGTGAGCGAGCGTGAATGCCTGCGCGCCTTTAAGCGGTCGCTGGGCGTTTCTCCGGTACGCTATGTTGCGCTCAACCGGCTCTCGCGTGCGGCGGCGATGCTCGCGTGCGAGAAAGATATGGGTGTCGCGGAGATCGCCGCGCAGACGGGGTTCTCGTCCGCCGGATATTTTGCCAAGCTATTCCGTGATGAATTCGGTGTGACGCCGCGAGCCTATCGCATGCAGGTGGGCGACATGGCATTTAGTCCCCGGGCGATGATGGCGGGCGTGCCTCTCGATGTGTCCGAAGCTCCCGATCAGTCCCATCGGGGACGAAGGGATGAGAGGCGCGGTGGCGAAGAAGGTTCTCCGAGCTCGGACGTATCGGATTCCGGGGCCTCGGAAGAGGAACTGATAGGTTGCCCGTATCGGCCGGGTCAGGTTTTGATCGGCGACAACGGTAATCCGGATCCCAAAATGCCAAAAGACGCTCTGGGCTCGCGGCGGGAGCGGTCTGCAGGGGACGAGGAGACGATCGGCTAGATAGCGGTCACAAGGCCGCCCCACGGTGACGCGATGCGTCAAAATGGGGTGGCTTTGTGTTTTCTCTACCAGCATTTAATCGAGTTACTGAACAACTGTACATTTATTTTTGAGCGGGGTATAGTGCTACCGCTATAAGAAGGTCATTGTTCGCGCGTGCTGGCTGCAGCCTCCGTACAATGAAGCCTTGACGACAGATTCATGACGATACGGATGGACGGTTTCCAGCGTGAGCCTTGGCAGCAAACTATCCAACGCAAAGGTATCTTTTGCGATCTTCAAGCGGGATATCAAACGCCTGCTCGTGAACCCCGTGGCCCTGGTGGTCACGATCGGCGTATGCGTGATTCCCTCGCTGTATGCGTGGTACAACATCGTTGCCAACTGGGATCCCTATGGAAACACCCAGGGCATCAAGATCGCCGTCGCCAACAACGACCAAGGCACCCAAAACGATCTGGTGGGCGAGCTCAACGCCGGCGACCAGGTGGTCGACCAGCTCAAGGACAACAAACAGCTCGGCTGGACCTTTGTCGACTCGGCTGATGACGCTAAGGAGGGCGTTGAGAGCGGGGAATATTACGCGGCTATCGTCATCCCCAAAAACTTCTCGTCCAACCTGCTCTCCATGCTCGACGGCAACTTCCATGAGCCCAAGCTCACCTATTACGTCAACGAGAAGAAAAGCGCTATCGCGCCCAAGGTGACCGATACGGGCGCCAACACGATCGAGCAGACGCTCAACTCGACGTTTGTCTCGACGGTGAGCGAGACCGTTGCCGATATCGCCAAGAATATGGGCGTTGATCTCAAAGACCAAACCTCGGATACGCAGAGCAGTCTGTCGGCTTCGGTGGCCGAGGCCAGCGCCACGTTGCAGGAGGTGCGCGATTCGCTCTCGGGCATGAACGGGGCGGTCGACAGCACGACGGGCGCCATCGCCTCGGCCGATGCCGCATTGGTGGGTCTGGGCAATCAGCTGCCTTCGCTCAAGACCGCCATCAGCCAGGGTAACGACCTTTTGGGCGAGACCCGAACCACCGCCGGTAAGCTCAACACCTCGCTGTCGAGCGCGCTGGGGCAGGGGAGCGTCCTTTTGGGCCAGACCTCCGCGAGCGTCAACACCGCGGTGGGCAAGCTCTCGGGCACGGTGAGTGCGGCCAAGACCAAGATCGACGCCTCGCTTTCGGATCTGCAGACGGTGATCGATAAGAACAACGTGGCCCTCAACGAGTTGCGCTATTTTGGCAATACGGGCAACGACAACCTCAACCAGTCGATCGACAGCGCCATCCAAAAACTTGAGGCGGCAAACGCCAAGCTGCAGGGCGTGCATGACGGCCTTGCCGCCCAAAGCGACGCCCTGGGCAACGACGCGTCGAGCGTGGCAGGCGCCAGCGACAGCATCAACAATGCCGTTCAGGCGGGTGTCAAGGCGCTGGGTGACGCCCAGGGCACGCTCAACTCGGACGTTCTCTCGAAGGTCTCCAGCGGGCTCGACTCGTTCTCGGCGGTTTCGGGCGATCTGACGGGCGTCGTCTCGGGCCTCGATCCCACCATCTCGGGTGCCCGTGGCCTGCTTGCACAGCTCAACTCCACGCTTGCCCAGACCAAGAACACGCTTTCGCAGACCGATGCCTCGTTGGCCAAAATCCAGGAAAAGCTCGATCGCGCCGCCAACGATATCGCGGCGCTGCAGACCTCTGAATCCATGGGGCAGCTGGCAGATCTGCTCGGCATCGATGTCAACGATGTCTCCGATTTCATGGCATCACCGGTTGAGCTGACGTCGAAGGCCGTCTATCCGGTGGCGAGCTTTGGCTCGGGCATCGCGCCGTTCTACACCAACCTCGCCCTGTGGGTTGGCGGCTACGTGCTGATCGCCATATACAAGCTCGAGGTCGATCGCGAGGGGATCGGTGACTTCACCGCGCGCCAGGCCTATTTTGGCCGATGGATGCTGCTCGTGCTGCTGGGCGCCTTGCAGGCCGTCATCGTCACCGTGGGCGATCTGGTGATCGGCGTGCAGTGCCTGCATCCTGCCATGTTCGTGTTGGGTGGCGTGGCCATCTCGTTCGTGTACGTCAACATCATCTACGCGCTGTCGGTGGCGTTCAAGCATATCGGCAAGGCCATCGGCGTCATCCTGGTCATCGTGCAGATTCCCGGATCCTCGGGCATGTACCCCATCGAGATGATGCCCGGGTTCTTCCAGTGGCTGCATCCGTTGCTGCCGTTTACCTACGGCATCAACCTGCTGCGCGAGACCATCGGCGGCCTATACTCGTACAACTACGTGTTCAACCTTGCCGTGCTCGGTGTCTTTTTGGCCATCGCACTGTTCATCGGCGTGATCCTGCGTCCTGCACTTCTCAACCTCAATCTGTTGTTCGACAAGCAGCTCGCCACCACGGGTCTTATGATCTGCGAGCATAACGACATGCCGAGCGAGCGTTATTCGCTGCGCACGGCCATGCGTATCATGCTCGATTCCGAGTCCTATCGTCGCGACCTTATCGACCATGCCGTCGAGTTCGAGCGTCGCTACCCTGCCTATATCAAGGGCGGCTTCGCGGCCGTCATCGGTGTGCAGGTGCTGCTCTTTATCCTGAGCTCCGTTCTCGATATCGATAACAACGGCAAGATCATCCTGCTCGTGATCTGGATCATCTCCGTCATCGCCATCTGCGCATGGCTCATCAACATCGAGTACATCCGCTCGAGCCTCGCCACGCAGATGCGCATCTCGGCGCTCTCCGACGAGGACCTGCGTCGTGAGATGCGCGAGCACACGGTGGCGCTTCCCGGCATCCGCCGTCGCATGAGTCTCAACGCCCAGGAGCGCGGTGGTGATGACGACCGTCCCACGGGCCGTCTGCCGCATCTGGGCCGTCATTTGGGGACGCATCTCAAGAGCGAGGGCGGGGACGATGCTCCGCACGGTAAGCATTCCAAGGGAGGTGAGGCATAAATGAAGAAGATCATGCACCTCTTCAAACGCGACCTCGAGAACGTCTCGCATTCCGTGATCGGCCTGGTCGTTGTGCTCGGCCTCATCATCGTTCCGTGCCTTTACGCCTGGTTCAACATCGCGGGAAGTTGGGATCCTTACGGCAACACCGGTAACCTTAAGATCGCCGTCGTCAACACCGACAAAGGGTACGAGAGCGATCTTGTTCCCGTCGAGGTCAACATCGGCGAGACGGTGACGAGCACGCTGCGCGGCAACGACAGCTTCGACTGGACGGTCGTCGACGACCGTGACGAAGCCGTCGACGGCGTCAAGTCGGGCAAGTACTACGCAGCCGTGGTGATCCCCAAGAGCTTCAGCTCCGACATGATGACGCTCTTTTCCCAGCACGTGAAGCACGCCGATATCGAGTTCTACGAGAACCAGAAGGCCAACGCCATCGCCCAGATCGTGACCGAGAAGGGTTCGACGGCCGTGCAGAGCCAGGTTAACGAGTCGTTTGCCCAGACGGTCTCGTCTATCGCGCTCAAGACGGCGGCCAACCTGCTCGACTACATGGGATCCGACCAGGTGACCAATTTTGTGGCCAACCTTTCATCGACGCTCGGCGACAGCGTCCAGGGCCTGTCCGACGTCAAGGACAACACCGCGGCGCTGACGCAGATCCTTGATTCCGCGGCCAGCTCGCTTGATTCGGCAGGCACGCTCATCAAGGACAACGGCACAACCTCCGACTCGACCAAGCAGCTCATGACGCACGCCAAGAGCGGTCTCGACGACGTCAAGACGGCGCTTTCGGGTGCTAAGACCGCCGTCAACAAGGCCATCTCGGACAGCACCGCTTCGCTCGATGGCGTGACAAGCTCGGTAGACAGCGCGTTTGCGGCCGCCAGCCAGCATGTCGAGCTCACGGTGAGCCAGCTCAACCAGGCGTCTTCGGAGCTCTCTTCGCGAGCTTCCGAGGCGAGCAGTCTTGCCGAGCAGATTCGCGTCAACGCGCATATGCTCGATGACGGTTCGGTCAAGGAGCGTCTGCTGGCCGTGGCGAGCTCTATCGACGATATCGCCAAGACCGAGCAGACCTATGCCGACTCCCTGTCGAAGGCCGCAAGCTCGCTGTCGAGCGGCATGGCCGATGTCGATAAGACCAAATCCGAGTTGATGGCGCTGATCTCGCAGGCCAAGGGCGGTGTCGCGGACGCTAAGGGCGATTACGACACCCAGCTCACGGCCAAGGCCGATGAGCTCAAGAAGACTCTCTCGGGTCTGGTGAGCTCGGCCTCTGACATCTCCGACAATCTGGACGCTGCGGTCAATGGCCTTACGGACGCCTCCGGCTCGCTTTCCAAGAGCCTGCAGAAGGCCGGCAAGCTTGTGACCAAGGCGAGCGAAAAGCTCGAGAGCGCGAGCGGCAAGCTGCAGGATTTTAAGGATCAACTCGACGGGGCGGTGTCCTCGGGCGACCTGGCGCAGATCAAGTCGCTGATCGGGGACGATCCCGACGGCCTTGCTGACGCCCTTGCCTCGCCGGTGTCTCTTGACCGCAAGCCGATCTACCCGGTCCGCAACTACGGCTCTGCCATGGCCCCGTTCTATACGATTCTGTCGCTGTGGGTGGGCTCGATCGTGCTGGCGGCCATGATGAAGGTCTCGGTGGATGACGAACTTATCAACGAGCTGGTACCCGTGCGCCTGCACCAGATCTATCTGGGCCGCTACCTGTTCTTTGGTTTGCTGGCCCTGGCACAGGCCACGCTCGTGTGCGCCGGCGACATCCTGTTCTTTGGCATCCAGTGCGACAACCCGCTGCAGTTTATGCTTGCGGGATGGGTGGCGAGCCTCGTGTTTTCCAACATCGTCTACACGCTCACCGTCTCGTTTGGCGATATCGGCAAGGCACTCGCGGTGGTGCTGCTCGTCATGCAGGTCGGTGGCTCGGGCGGTACGTTCCCCATCGAGATGACCGGCCCTGTCTTCCAGGCGATCTACCCGTTCTTGCCGTTTACGCACGGTATCAACGCCATGCATGCCGCCATGGCCGGTGCCTACCACATGGAGTACTGGATCGAGCTGGGTATCTTGGCGAGCTATCTGATTCCGTCGCTGGCGTTGGGCGTCGTGTTCCGCCGCCCCGTTATCAAGGCCAACGATTGGATCATCGAGAAGCTCGAGAGCACCAAGCTCATCTAACAACACCCGAAGACCTGCAATTGGGGACGTAGCAAAACAGCAGGTCTTTCTATTTCGATTTCGGCAGACCTGCTGTTTTGCTACGTCCCCAATTGCAGGTCCCCTTTGCTTTAGTGCAGTGGATTGCACAGGCGGCGAGGTTGTTGCTAAAGTTGCAGGGCGCACCGGGGGTCCGGGCGCCCTGTTTTTTTGTGACCATGAGGCGGCACGCGGGGGAGCGTGCGGACACCACGCCCGATATGCGAGCGAGGGGTTCCGAGTGGCCGATATATCCGCAACGATCGAATCTATGGAGGACACGCCGGTTGCGCGCGAGGATCGCGGCGCCGGTGAGTTCCGCGGTGCGGGCGCGCGCTCGCCGCTGTTCTGGAAGGTCCTGCTGTTGTCGGCGGCGCTCGTCTGGGGCTATTCCTTCACCACCATGAAGGACGCGCTCGACACCATCCCGGTCTTCGTGCTCATCTATATCCGCTTTTTGCCGGCGGCCGCCTGCATGTTCTTGCTGTTCCATAAACGCATCATGGCGCATTTCAACGCGCGCAACCTTGCCGTCGGTCTGGGGATGGGCGCGCTCATGTGGGCGGCGTATGGTTTGCAGACGCTCGGCCTCGATCAGACCACGGCCGGTAAAAGCGCGTTTCTCACGGGGACCTACTGCATTCTGGTGCCGTTCATGAGCCGCATCATCAGCAAGGAGAAGCTCACGCGCTACAACATGGGTGCCGCGGTGCTCTGTTTGGGCGGTATCGCCTTGGTGGCACTCGATAGCGTGGCCTTCAACGGGGGCGATGTGCTCACGCTCGCGGGCGCGATCTTCTTTGCGCTGCAGATGGCCGTGGCGTCCAAATACGGTCGAGCGATGGATATCAACGTCATCACGTTTTGGATGTTCGTGGGCAACGGCGTGTTGAGCCTCGTCACGTCGCTTTTGTGCGAGACGCAGCCACCGCTCTCGATTTGGACGCCGAGCTTTATCGGCGTGGTCGTGTTCCTTTCCATCGGTTGCACCTGCGCGGCGCTGCTAATCCAAAACGTGGGCCTTGCGCACGTCCCGGCTTCGACGGGCTCGCTGCTGCTCTCGATGGAATCGCCTTCGGGCGTGTTTTTCTCGGTGATGCTTGCCGGGGAGATGTTGACCCCGCGTCTTATTGCCGGCTTTGCCTTGATTTTCCTATCGATCGTGCTCTCCGAGACGCACTTCAGCTTTCTGAACCGCCGCTCGCGCAGATAGACGGCGCTTCTCGGGGTTCTGCGCATGGTTTTTCGACGCGTATGGGGCCTTTTGCATGGCTCGGAGCGTAAGTGAGTGGACTTTTACGGGATGCTCGAGTATAGGGAAGGTCGGCGTGGATAAATCCGCAGGTAAACGCGTTGGCTTTCGTCTGTATAGGCTGCGATTTTTAAAAAGTCCACTCACTTACGACGGTGGTGTGTAAACAGCTTGTTGCGGCTTGCGGTTGCGGGCCGCTTTTTTGTGCCGGTTGCCTAAAGTGGATAGCCCTGCACTTTATGACAATAGAGTGCTTGCTGCGATAACGTAAACACATGGGGGCATCTATGGCACAAGCTCTGTCCGATTTTCAACCGCAACCAGCGCCCGAGACCTCGTCGGCGGCACGGACCGCCATCGGCGACGGCCTTGTACTCGAGGCCCAGGCGTTTTCCGACGATTTTGCACGCTGGCGTCACGATCTGCATCAGATTCCCGAGCTCGGCAATAATTTGCCGCAGACGAGCTCCTACGTCCAGGCGCGCCTGGCCGAGATGGACATCCCGTTTACCGTGCTCGTCGAGGGCTCCTGCGTGGTGGGTCTGATCGGCGCCGGTGCCGCTGCTGCCTCCGCGGGCGACGGTTCCTGCACGGATGCGCAGGCGGGGACGACCATCATGCTCCGTGGCGACATGGATGCCCTGCCCGTTACCGAGGAGTCGGGCGAGCCCTTTGCCTCCACCAATGGCTGCATGCACGCCTGCGGACACGATATGCACGCCACGGCGCTGCTGGGCGCCGCTCGCCTGCTCAAGGCTCGCGAGGCTGCGCTTGTCGAGGCCGGCGCTACCGTCAAGTTACTGTTCCAGCCCGGCGAAGAGACCTTTACCGGTGCGCGCGCCGCCATCGCCGACGGCCTGCTGGACAACCCACGCCCCCAGGCGGCCTTTGCCATGCACGTCAACAGCCAATCGCCGGTGGGATTGGTGCTCTATGGCAGTCCGGCGCTTTCGGGTGTATACGGCTTTCGTATCACCTTGCAGGGCAAGGGCGGGCATGGTTCCAGTCCCGAGATCTGCATCGACCCCATCACGGCGGGCGTACATGTGCATCTTGCTCTGCAGGAGCTTATCGCGCGCGAGGTCCCGGCTGCCAAGGAGGTCGCGCTAACCGTCGGCAAGTTCGCCGGTGGACAGGCGGCCAACGTCATTCCCGACACCTGTGTGCTCGAGGGCACGCTGCGCGGGTTTGACACCGAGCTGCTCCAGGCGCTCAAGGCACGTATCGGTGAGGTCGTCGAGGGCGTGGCCAAGACCTACCGCACCCCGGCGACGATCGAGACGCTGTCCGATGTGCCACCGCTCGTGCTCGACGATCGAATGACCGAGGCGGCGCGCGGCTATGTGGGCGCCGCGCTGCCCCGGGCTGCCTTCCTGCCTCTCTTTCATGCCATGGCTTCCGAGGATTTTGCCCTTATCTCAAGCCGGGTCCCGAGCGCGTACTTTACCGTGGGCGCCGCGGCTGCCGATACGACCGAGCATTTTGCCCAGCACCATCCCAAGGCACGATTCGACGACGCCGAGCTTGCGCTCGGGGCCGCGGCGTATGCATCGGTTGCCTTGGGCTGGATTGCCGACCGGACCGCGAACAAGGAGTAGCCCATGTCCCAGCAGCGTAAATTCTTTCCCGGTTGGCTCGTGGTCGCATCCGGTTTTGTGATCATGGCAACCTGCTACACCATCTTTGTCAACTGCATGAGCCTGTTTCAGCCGCTGATCGTGAGCGAGCTGGGTGTCACGCTTGCGCAATACAACATCTCCAATGCCATCTCGACCGTCGTGAGCGTGGTCGGTTCTCTTGTGATCGGACATGTGGCCGACAAGGTGAGCGGACGCGTGCTCGGCTCGCTGACGGTCATCGCCACCTCGACCGTGCTCGCCGGCATGAGTTTTGTGGGTGCGCTTTGGCAGGTCTACGTGCTCTTTGCCGTTTCCGGTTGCTTTGCCGTGGCTTCGACGCGCCTGCTCATCAGCTTGGTTACCGCCAACTGGTTTACGGCGAAGCGCGGCCTTGCCATCTCGATCGCCCTTTCGGGCTCGGGCTTTGGCGGCGCCATCCTCTCGCCGATCGTCAGCTCGCTTATCGTGAGCGTCGGCTGGCGCCCGGCGTTTTTGGTGCTTGCGGCCATCTGCATGGTTGCGGCACTGCCTATCACGGCCTATTCGTTTCGCACGAGTCCCGCCGAGATCGGTCTCAAGCCCCTGGGCGAGAACCCGGGCGACGCACCGGTCACGGCGGGCAAAGATGCTGCCGAGCAGGCGGCTCCCGAGGTCAACGTGGGTTGGGCGCGCATCAAGAAGAGCCCGGCGTTTTGGCTGTTGGTGGTCGCGTTTTTGTTCATGGGACTGGTCAACGGTGCCATCCTGCCCAATCAGGTCACCAACATGACGAGCGTTACCGTGGGCGGTACCAAGATCGTTACCGGCGGGCATGATCCGGTCTGGGCGGGCACGGTGCTTTCGGTCTATATGGTCACGGTCGTGATCGCCAAGATCTCGCTCGGCGCCATCTATGACCGCTTTGGTTTGCGATTCGGCAACGTTTTGGGATCCATCGCCTGCATCGTCGCCTGCGCGGCGCTGTGCTTTCCTGCGACCGATGCGGGCCCCATCGTTGCCGCCATCAGCTTCGGTATCGGTACCTGCATGGGCACCATCACGCCCACGATCGCCGCGTCAAAGCAGTTTGGCATGACCGATCTGGGTAAGGTTACCGGAACCATCACCTCGCTCGAGATGGTCGGCGGCACCGTGGGCTCGATTCTGTCGGGCGTGCTGTTCGACCTGTCCGGCTCGTTTGCGAGCACCTGGATCGTGTGTTTGGTCTGTTCGATCGTGATGTTGGCGTTTCTGCTTGTATCCGAGCCGCTGGCAGCCAGCTTGCGCAAGAGCGTAGCGGCAGGGGAGTAGCTCGGCTTCTGCTGCCTGGCAATTCAGGCGCAATCTGCGAACACTGTTGGGCCGGCATCGGCCGGAGCGGAACGAGTTCCCATACCCTCGTTCCGCCCCAACCGATGCCGGCCCGTTTACGTGGAAGGCGGATGGTGCGGGCCCGTGGACGGACGTTTTCGCCAGGGGTCCATGCCAAACGCCTGCCGTATAATGGCAGGCGTTTATGACGAGTCATATGAAAGGTAGGCCCATGCAGGCACAAAAGGCGGAGGGAACCCGCGACCTTATCGGCGCCGAGATGCGCGCCTGGCAAAAGATGCAGCAGATTGCGGCCGGCGTGTTCGAGCCGTTTGGCTTCAGGCCCATCGAGACCCCGGCGATCGAGCAGGTCGATGTCTTTGTCCATGGTATCGGCCAGTCGACCGACGTCGTTCGCAAGGAGATGTTCCGCGTGTTCTCGGGCGCCAACCTGGAGCGCGTCTTCACGGAGGGCACCGACACCAAGCTCAAGCCCAAGCAGCGCCTGGCCCTGCGCCCCGAGGGCACGGCCGGCGTCGTGCGTGCCGTGGTCGAGAACAATCTGGTGCCTCAGGGTTCAACGCCATTCAAGGCGTACTATGCCGAGGCCATGTTTCGCGGCGAGCGTCCGCAGAAGGGGCGTCTGCGCCAGTTTCACCAGGTGGGCATCGAGTGGTTGGGCGCACCCGACCCAGCGGCCGACGCCGAGTGCATCATCATGCTCATGGAGTTCTACAAGCGTCTGGGCTTCGATCTTTCCAAGCTCCGCCTGCTCATTAACTCGATGGGCGACCCGCAGTGCCGCCCAGCCTATCGTGAGCAGGTCAAGCAGTTTATCCTCGATCACGCGGACGAGATGTGCGACGAGTGCCGCGAGCGCGCCGAGCTCAACCCGCTGCGCGCGTTCGACTGCAAGAACGACCATTGCCGCGAGATCATGGCGGACGCCCCGCTTATGGGCGATAACCTGTGCGACGAGTGCCGCGAGCACTACGAGCAGGTCAAGCGCTACCTTGACGCCGCGGGCATCGAGTATGTCGAGGACCCGACGCTCGTGCGCGGCCTGGACTACTACACGCGCACGGTCTTCGAGGTCGAGGCTCCGGGCGCCGGCGTGGGCTCGATCGGCGGCGGCGGTCGCTACGACGGGCTCGTCGAGCTCGAGGGCGGCAAGCCCACGGCCGGCGTGGGCTTCGCGGTGGGCTTCGAGCGGGCGCTCCTGGCGCTCCAGGCTTTCGGCGGTGACCTGGGTGCCGAGGAGGCGCCGTGTGTCTACGTGGCCAACGCCGGACGCGACCTGCGCGAGAACGTCTTTGCCATCACGCAGCAGCTCCGCGCGGCCGGTATCGTGACCGAGGCCGACTATCAGGGCCGCTCGCTCAAGGCTCAGTTCAAGCAGGCCGACAAGGTGGGCGCCAAGCTCATTCTGGTGCTTGGCGGCGACGAGCTTGCGGCAGGTAAGGTCAAGGTCCGCGACATGCAGACCCATGACGAGACCCTCGCAGATCTTGCCGATGTGGTCGAGGCGGTCAAGGCACGTCTGTAAGGGGTAACGTTTACCATCTGCGTCGTGTTTGAAAGATATGTTTCGGGGGTGTTTCGCAAATCTGCGAGACACCCCCGTTTTGTATATGCCGCCTACCGAGAAATACGACCATTAGGGCGCAAAACACTTGCAATGCAGAAAATACTTTTGTGAGCTAAAGCGCATTCAGGGCCGCATGGGTAAATCGAGTGCCTATAATGAATAGCGCATTCAACGTGATGTAGGAGGAATGGGAGGAAGCGTGGCTGATAACCTAAGCAACCAGTCCGCACCCGGGGTAGCGGCGCGCGTCGCCACCGCCGTGGTCAACCGCTTCGTCAACCGAATCGGATCGAACAGCGGGGACAAGGAGCGTCTCGCCGAGATCGAGATTCCCGAGGAGTTGCGTGACAACCTGGCGCTGTTCCTGCGCCTGGAGCGCAAGGTCCTCAACGAGTACGACCCCGAGATCGCGGATCTGTTCGACAAGATCCTCTCGGCCGAGATCGACGCCAACGCCGGCAACCCCGGCACCAGGGCCGCCGACGAGGCCGTCGACGACGAGGGCGTTCCCACGACCGACGAGTCCACGGCCGTCGCGTTCCGCGAGGTCGTGAGCCTCATCGACAGCCTGCCGCTCGACAAGCAGCAAGTCATCGTACGCGCTTTCACGAGCTTTTTCCATCTTGCCAACCTCTCCGAGGAGAACTACCGCGTGGCGACCCTGCGCGAGCGCGAGGCCGGCGCGTCGACCGAGACCGAGGTCGATCCCGCCAACGAGCTCACCGTCGCCTACAACCAGCTGGTAGGGGAGCTCGGTACCGAGGGCGCCAACGAACTGCTCGACAAGCTCGAGTTCCATCCCGTCTTTACCGCTCATCCCACCGAGGCGCGCCGCAAGGCCGTCGAGGGCAAGATCCGCCGCATCGCCGACCTGCTCGACGAGCGCCCGCGTCTGGGCGGCTCCGACCTGGTCGAGAACGAGCGCCATATGCTCCAGGAGATCGACGCCCTTGTGCGTACGAGCCCCATCGCGCTCAAGAAGCCCACGCCTGTCGAGGAAGCCGATACGATCATCGACATCTTCGACCACACGCTGTTCGATGTGATTCCCGTTATCTATCGTCGCTTCGACGACTGGGTGCTTGGTGACAAGGCCGGCACCGTGCCGCCGCTCTGCCCGGCGTTCTTCCATCCCGGTAGCTGGATCGGCTCCGACCGCGACGGCAACCCCAACGTCACCGCCAAGGTGAGCCGCGAGGTCGCAAACAAGTACTTTACGCATATGGTCTCCAAGCTCGAGGAGAAGTGTCGCCGCGTTGGCCGCAATCTTACGCTCGAGGCCACCTACAGCAAGCCCTCGCCCGAGCTCATGAACCTGTGGAACCATCAGGTCGAGATGAGCACCGCCTATACGAGCCGCGCCGAGCTCATCTCCGAGCACGAGCCGCATCGCGCCGTCATGCTCGTCATGGCCGATCGCCTGAACGCCACGGTGCGTCGCGTGGCCGACACCATGTACCACAGCGCTGATGAGTTCCTCGAGGACCTGCGTATCGTGCAGCGTTCCCTTGCCGCCTGCGGTGCCGTCCGCGCCGCCTATGGCCCCGTTCAGACCATCATCTGGCAGGTCGAGTCCTTCGGCTTCCATATGGTCGAGATGGAGTTCCGTCAGCACTCCATCGTCCATGAGCGCGCGCTCAAGGACATCCACGAGCACGGTATCCACGGTGAACTGCAGCCCATGACTCGCGAGGTCATCGATACCTTCCGCGCGATCGGTTCGATCCAAAAGCGCTACGGCAAGAAGATGGCCCATCGCTACATCATCTCCTTCACCAAGAGCGCCCAGAACATTGCGGACGTCTTCGAGCTTGCACACCTCTCGTTTGCACACGAGGAGGACGTGCCAGAGCTCGACGTGATCCCGCTGTTCGAGCAGCTCGAGGACCTCGAGGGTTGCATCGACGTCCTCGACCAGGTGCTCACGCTGCCCGTCGTGCAAAAGCGTCTCGCCCAGACCAACCGCCGCATGGAGGTCATGCTCGGCTACTCCGACTCCTCCAAGGACGCCGGCCCCACCACGGCCATGCTTGCCCTGCACTCCGCGCAGGAGCGCATTGCCAAGTGGGCCGAGAAGAACAACATCGACCTCGTGCTCATGCATGGCCGCGGCGGCGCCGTGGGCCGTGGCGGCGGTCCGGCCAACAAGGCCGTGCTGGCGCAGCCCAAGGGCTCGGTCAACTGCTTCTTCAAGCTCACCGAGCAGGGCGAGGTCATCTTCGCCCGCTACGGCAACCGCACGCTCGCCCAGCGCCACGTTGAGTCCGTCGCCGCGGCGACGCTGCTCCAGTCCGCGCCGAGCGTCGAGAAGATCAACACCGAGACCACCCATAAGTACTGGGATATGGCTGAGCAGCTCAACGAGGCCAGCCACCAGCGTTACCTCGACCTGCTGCAGAGCGACGACTTCACGCCGTGGTTCAGCTGGGTCACCCCGCTGACCGAGGTCGGCCTGCTGCCGATCGGCTCGCGTCCGGCCAAGCGCGGCCTGGGCGCCAAGTCCCTCGACGACCTGCGCACCATCCCCTGGATCTTCTCCTGGAGCCAGGCGCGCATCAACCTCGCCGCTTGGTACGGCCTGGGCACCGCTTGCGAGAAGTTCGGCGACCTTGAGCAGCTGCAGGCCGCCTACAAGGAGTGGCCGTTCTTCCGCACGTTCATCGACAACATCGAGATGTCGATCGCCAAGACGGATCAGCGCATCGCCAAGATGTACCTGCATCTGGGCGACCGTCAGGACCTCTCCGAGAAGGTCTTCACCGAGATGCAGCTCACCCGCAAGTGGGTACTTGCCATCGTCGGCGACGAATGGCCGCTGCAGCACCGTCGTGTGCTCGGCTGCGCCGTCCGTGTGCGTAACCCCTATGTCGATGCGTTGTCCATCGCGCAGGTACGCGCCCTGCGTGAGGTGCGTATGAACCAGGACGAGATGGCTGAGGAGAAGAAGGCCGAGTACATGAGCCTGATTCTCTCGACCGTGACCGGCGTCTCGGCAGGTCTCCAGAACACGGGGTAATAGAAAGCCGCTGTGGCGACTGTCGGCCCGGCCTGGACATTCCCCTAAAAACGTCCTCGCGCATGAAAGCCCCTCGGCCTGCTCCTTCGGAGCTTGGGCCGAGGGGCTTTCGCGCTGCGGAATGTTTTTAGGGGAATGTCCAGGCCGGGCCTTCTGTTCCTCGGGCTTTCGGGCGGATTACAGCTGGGAAGAGGTAGTGTCGAGAAAGTTGGTG
>DJRP01000025.1:0-108245 GCA_002437815.1 Collinsella sp. UBA6357
GAGCGCCTCCCCCTCCCTTTTTGCGTTCCGGGGGCCTTTCGGCCGAGACGAATTCATTATTTAATTCTTTGCTGATTAAACAGTTCCCTTTTGAACGCGACGCTCTTGCGTCTATTTGAATAGCAGAACACAAGTGATCAAAGCGATGAAAATGAGAGCGAACAGCACCATGAATAGGTGTCTACGCTGACGCTTACGTTTGACTTGCGTTGAGATAAATATTGACCTGCCAGGTTTTGGTGTCTGCAGATAGCGCGCTGAATTTGTAAGTACCTGTTGTGCACGTTGGCCTTTGTGTTGTTGTGCACGTTCGTGTTCACGTTGCTTCTGAGAAAGAGGCGCCTCGGAGAGGTAATCGGGATCGTTGGTGGCGACACCCATATGTCTGCGTCTTTCATTGAGCTGTTCTAACGTTTGATACTCATTGCGGGTTACGTATGAGGGCTCTACATCATTGATGGGTGCCTGTGTTATATGGTGCGTCCTGCGTTTTTGATATGAGCCGGTTGACGAGCTTTGCGCCGGATCTGCCGACGTTGGGGACTGTTGATGCAACTGCTCGTCCATAAGAACCCTTTTGTGCTATGAGGTCTGCATTACCGGGTCATTGTACGCCGCTTGCGTGTACTGCGTTTAACCGGAACATAAATTTAGATTGCCTTAAGGTAAACCTAAGTCATATAGACTTAGGTTTGTTTATCTTACCTGACTTAAAAAATCTTACTTGTAATGTATAGAACCACGTTCCCGGGGAACATATATAGACGTCCAAAGAAGCCCCCGCCTCCTCGGAAGGAGGCGCGGCACATACCAAAAAGGAGTGGTAGTCATGGCAAGCATGGTTCCTTATCGTTCGGTTTTCGGTGTCCGTCCGTCCGCAAATTCTCTATTTGATCTGTTTGATGACATGACGGATCTTGCAACGGCACCCTTGGCTTCAAAGGCATTTCCGGTTGATGTCGAAGATAAGGGTGACGGCTATGAGGTAAAGGCGTACTTTACCGGCGTTGCCAAGGACGACATCGACGTTGAGCTCAACGAGGGCCGTTTGTCTATTAGTGTGAACGTTGAGGACAAGGAAGAAGACAAGGGCAAGAATTATCTTCAGAAGGAGTTCACGTCTTACAGCGCGACCCGTGGTGTCTATCTTAAGGATGCTTCGAGCGAGGGCCTTTCGGCTAAATATGCCGATGGCGTTTTGACCGTCACGGTGCCCAAGATCGTCGAGAAGAAGAACGTCACCAAGATCGCAATCGACTAGCTTGAGCTCAAATGTCTGAGCATGGGGCTGGGCCTTTGGGTCCAGTCCCTTTTTTGTTTTGATCTGCCTATTCGATCGTTATGGGTTGTGATTGGCTGGCCGCCTGAATTGCTAATTTGTCATTATTGCGATACAGGGTCGCTGTGGAGCAGATGGCGTTGTCGGGGGTTACATGCAGCGCGCTAGCGAGGCTCTTGATCGCCGTAGCGGGTGTGTTGTTCTCTTGCGAGATGTGCATCGCAACTATATGCTCGGTGCGCCCGGTGATGAGGGCCTGCACGGCATCTGCTGCTTGGTCATTTGAAAGATGACCATGGTCTGACAGGATGCGTTCCTGTAGATACCTGGGATAGTTGCCAGATCGAAGCATCGATACATCATGATTGCTTTCGAGCGCGAGGATGCGAACATCGTAAAGCAAACTCATTGCGTATTCAGAGAGGACTCCCGTATCGGTAACATAACCAATGGCGTCATCGTCCGTGCTGAATCTGAATCCGACGGGATTAACGACATCGTGCGAAGTCGCGAAGGTGTCGATATGCACCCCAGCAAGTTCAAGGCTATCTCCTGGTTCGAATTCTTCAAAAGGCAGCGTCTTTAAACTATCGCGAGCGCTTGCAGTTCCCGTAGTGGTGTAAAGCGGGCCGTGCCAATGTTTGCACCATACGGGAAGCCCTTTTACATGATCGGAATGTTCATGGGTGATCAGCAGCGCGGCAACGTCTTCGACATGAAGATCGAGCTGTTCCATGCGCTTCAGAACTTCTCGGCGTGAGAGGCCGTTGTCGATCATGACGAGCCCGCGCGGCCCTTCGACAAGGGCACAGTTGCCTTTAGAGCCGCTGCCGAGTATGTGGAAGTGTAGATGAGCCATGAGATTCCAAACGGATACAATGTGTGCAAAAAATTGAAAGGGGAAGCGATGCCGACGGTATCTCAGCACTATAGCCATCGAGCCGGGCGTGGCGGCGATCGGGACGTACGAGCGATGGGTCAGACGGCGGCTCCCGTAGTGCTCATGGTATCAGGGGGCGCTGACTCGACGGCTTTGCTTCTTATGGCGTGTACTTCGAGGCTTGATTTGATGGACGGACGCGGGCCGTCGCGCATCGCGCGCGAGCGCCTGCATGTTTTGCATGTCAACCATCATCTGCGCGGCGAGGCTTCTGATGGAGACGAGGCTTTTGTCCGTGCATTGTGCGAGCAATATGGCCTGCCGCTCTGTGTGGAGCACGCCTTCTTTGAGCAGCTTGATGGCCAGAATCTCGAGGCTGCGGCGCGTGATGTCCGCTATGCTGCGGCCAGGCGCTATGTACGCACGTTGAGTCGTGAGGCTGGAACGCCGCGAACGGCCGCGCGTATCGTTACGGCGCACACGGCATCCGACCGCACCGAGACGTTCTTTATGAATGCGGTCAAGGGATCGGGCCCCGCGGGGCTCTCGAGCATACCTCGTCGTCGAAACATTATCGTGAGGCCATTGCTGGATATGACCCATGCCCAGTTGGTCCAATATCTTGAGGTGCACGGACAGAGTTGGCGCGAGGATGCGTCCAATGCCGACATCACGTATTTGCGAAACTTCGTGCGACATCGGGTGGTGCCGCTTGTCTCGGAGCGTAATCCCAACGTGTGCGGAGCTGTGAGCGCCGCGTGCGATATCTTGGGCGACGAGGATGCCTTTCTGTCGCAACTTGCGGGCCAGGCACTGCGCAGCTGTGTACGCAAGGAGGACGAGGGCGTTCTGGTGCTTGATGCGCGACGTCTGGCGGCGGCCGAGGTGGTGATCGCGCGTCGCATGGTGCGCATGGCGGTTAAGCGCCTGGATGCAGATGCGCGGCTCGAGATGCGTCATGTGGAGAGCGTGCTGGCCTGTGTGGCGCAGGGGGCGGGCTCTGTGACCCTGCCGTTGGGAATCGATGCACGCGTGGAATTCGATACGCTCTCCCTGCGTTTGCCGCAGGCGCGCGAGAATCTGGTGGCGACATGGCTTCCGGTTCCCGGCGAGGTCAGGCTTGTGGGAGGCCGTAAGCTAGTGGCCGAGGCGGTGCCGGTGGCTCCTGGACAGGATCTGGCGGCCGTAGCCCGCGAGCTCACGCGCTCGGGGGATCCGACGGCGCTGGTCGATGCGGCGGCACTGGGGTTTGCAGAGCGCGATTGCGCGCGTCTGCTCGAGGAATCCCGCGGGGTCGTGCCAGCTGAGACGCGCGGGGCTCGTCTATGGATCGATGGGCCGGTTCCCGGTGATGTGATGTGTCCGCTCGGCATGTCGGGAAGGTCCAAGAAGGTCTCCGATTTGCTGGGCGAGGCGCGGATACCGGTAGGGGAGCGCGCCGACGTGCCGGTGGTGCGAACGGCTCCGGGAGGCGCCGTGGTGTGGCTGGCCGGTGTGCGTGCCGATGAGCGCTTCAAATGTACGGGGCAGACGCGCGTCGCGTTTAAGCTTCGCGTGACATCGGCCTCGTAAGGGCGTACCCGTCCGATAGCACCGTACCGACTGTGTATACAAACGGTATTCGTTACCGCCTGGCAACGAGCCGGGCGGGCGCCCGCGTACGCTGCTAAAATATGGAATTCGCGTCCATACGGTGGAGTATGGGCGAACCCGGGCATTAGAAAGGGCTGTCATGACTTCTCAACATCCGGACATCGAGAAGGTTCTGTTCACGCAGGATGAGATCGAGGGCATCGTTTCTCGACTGGGCGAAGAGATCACCCGTGACTATCAGGGTAAAGACCTGGTGCTGATCGCCGTTTTGCGTGGCGCCGTCGTCTTCATGGGCGATCTTATGCGCAAGATCGAGCTGCCGACCAACATCGATTTCATGGCGGTCTCGAGCTATGGTGACGGCGTCAA
The DNA here is from genome assembly GCA_002437815.1 of Collinsella sp. UBA6357. GTDB lineage: Bacteria > Actinomycetota > Coriobacteriia > Coriobacteriales > Coriobacteriaceae > Collinsella. Next base: position 4,122 of record DJRP01000025.1, read on the forward strand.
GTCCTCGGGTATCGTCCGTATCATCAAGGATCTCGATATCGATATCCGCGACCGTGACGTGCTGATCGTCGAGGATATTCTCGATTCGGGTCTGACGCTCAAGTACCTCATGAAAAACCTTTCGAGCCGCAAGCCCGCCTCGCTTGAGGTCGCGGCCTTTTTGTGGAAGGACGTCGAGAACCGTCAGTCTGCTATCACGCCTAAGTATGTTGGAACCCATTGCCCCGATGCCTTTGTGGTGGGCTACGGCCTTGATTATGCCGAGCGCTACCGCAACCTTCCGTATCTGGGCATCCTGAAACCGGAGGTTTATTCGTAAGATGCCCGACGACCGAAACGAAAAAAAGCCGCAGGATTCCCGTGAGTCCAAGATTCCGGGCATGCCGGGCGGCAAGGGACCCACGCGCACAGGCTGGCTGTACTTTCTGCTTGCCTGCGCGTTGCTGGGATATGCGTTCTTTAACATGGGCTCGGGTTTTGCCAACTCGAGCAGCACGGTGAAGCTCGCTACCAACGAGATGGTCAATGCCATCAAGCAGGATCGCGTCGACGACTTGACCTATACGGTGCAGGACGGCAGCGTGACCGGTCATTATTGGAAGGCGAGCAAGGACAAGGGCGATACGAGCGAGCTCAAGAGCTTCTCGTCCACCTATGTCGGTAGCGATTCTTTGGCCGAACTTATGGCCGAGCACCCCAAGACCAAGTTCGTGGTCAACACCAACGATCCTAATTTCTGGGGCGATCTGGCGATGAGCGTGTTGCCGACCGTGGCGATGATCGCGATCATGGTCTATTTCTTGCGCCAGATGATGGGCGCCAACAATAAGACCATGCAGTTTGGTAAGACCAACGCTAAGACCAACGAGGCTACGCGACCCAAAGTCAAGTTCAGCGATGTGGCGGGCTGTGATGAGGCGGTCGAGGAGCTCGAGGAGATCCGCGACTTTCTGTCCGATCCGGATCGCTATCGCAAACTCGGCGCCAAGATTCCGCGTGGCGTGCTGTTGGTGGGCCCTCCGGGAACCGGTAAGACCCTGCTCGCCAAGGCCGTTGCCGGCGAGGCCGGTGTACCGTTCTTTAGCATCTCGGGTTCCGATTTTGTCGAGATGTTCGTGGGTGTAGGCGCCAGCCGCGTGCGCGATCTGTTCAAAGAGGCCAAGTCCCAAGCGCCGTCGATCATCTTTATCGATGAGATCGATGCGGTGGGCCGTCAGCGCGGTGCCGGCCTGGGCGGCGGGCACGATGAGCGCGAGCAGACCTTGAACCAGCTGCTGGTCGAGATGGACGGTTTCGAGGAGAGCGAGTCGGTCATTCTGATCGCCGCGACCAACCGTCCCGACATCTTGGACCCGGCGCTGCTGCGCCCCGGTCGTTTTGACCGCCAAGTCACGGTGGATCGCCCGGACGTCAAGGGTCGCGAGCAGATTCTGCGCGTGCATGCCGAGAACAAGCCGATGGACGAGGACGTCAAATTTGACAAGCTCGCTCAGATGACCGTGGGCTTTACCGGAGCCGATCTGGCAAACCTGCTCAACGAGTCCGCCTTGCTGGCAGCACGGCGCCATCGTTCCGTGATCTCGATGGATGAAGTCGAGGAGTCGATGGAGCGCGTGATCGCGGGACCCCAGCGCAAGGGGCGCGTGATGACCGAGGCCGAGCGCACCACCATCGCCTACCATGAAAGCGGCCACGCTTTGGTGGGGCATATTTTGGAGCACTCCGATCCGGTCCATAAGATCTCGATCGTGAGCCGCGGCCAGGCACTGGGCTATACGCTGCAGCTGCCGCAGGAGGACCACTTCCTCAAGACCAAGAACGAGATGCTCGATGAGCTCGCCGTTTTCTTGGGCGGCCGTGTGGCCGAGGAACTCATGTGCGACGACATCACGTCGGGCGCCTCCAACGATTTGGAGCGTGCCACCAAGATGGCGCGCGAGATGGTCACGCGTCTGGGTATGAGCGAAGAGCTGGGTACGCAGGTGTTTGGCGAGGCGCAGCATCAGGTCTTTCTTGGCCGCGACTACGCCGACCATCAGGATTACTCGGAGGAGACGGCGCGTCGCATCGACGTTGAGGTGCAGCGTATCATGCGTGAAGCCCACCGCCGTGCCGTGGAGATCTTGGATGCCCGCCGCGATCAGCTCGATCTGATGGCCAAGGTGCTGCTTGAGCGCGAGACGGTCGAGGGCGATGCCGTGAACGCCTTGCTCGATAACGAGTGGGAAAGCTACCTTGAACGCGAGGGCGATATTCTTGCCGCCAAGGAGGAGCGCAACGACAAGGCGGCCGGGCGCGCTCCCAAGAAGCGTGCGCCGCGGATGAGCGAGGAAGAGATTGCCGCCGATGCCGCCGCCTTTGCCGAGGCCGCCATGCGCAAGGATGGCGTCACCGACGAGGACGAGGATGAGGGCAGCGCTGCCGCCGATGGCGGCGCTGCGGATGCAGGCGAAGACCAACAGTAGGTTTTTAGCGCTGCAAGGCCACAAGGGGGTTCCGGTCCGAAGGGATCGGAGCCCCCTTGGTTTTAGGCTATTTATTACCGATGGCGTACTTCGGCATGCTAAAGCGTACAATAACCCCTGTGCGAAAATCTGCCGCTGCATGCGGCGTGAAAGGGGTATCGATGATCAACGAAACCATGTACGCCCGTGGTGCGGAGAGCTCCATCATCCGCGAGATCTTCAGCTACGGTCTGGAGCGTAAGGCCCAGATCGGCGCTGAGAATGTGTTTGACTTCTCTTTGGGCAATCCGAGCGTTCCCGCGCCTGCCGCCGTTGCCGATTCGATCAAGAAATCGCTCGAGCTGCCGAGCGATCAGCTACACGGCTATACGCCCGCACCGGGCCTGCCGCAATGCCGTGCTGCTGTCGCCGATTCTCTCAACCGCCGCTTTGACACGAACTATGAGGGCAAGGACGTCTTTATGACGGTCGGTGCCGCCGCTTCGCTCACTTGCACGCTGGGCGCCGTGACCAACCCCGGCGATGAGGTCATCGTGGTCGCCCCGTATTTTCCCGAGTACCGTGTGTGGATCGAGAAGGCTGGTTGCACCTGCGTCGAGGTGTTGGCCGACGAGGAGACCTTCCAGATCAACGTGGGCAACGTTCTTAAGGCCATCACCAATAAGACGGCGGCGATCATCATCGATTCGCCCAACAATCCCACAGGTGCCGTGTATACCCGCGATACGCTTGAGCGCCTTGCCAACGTACTGCGCGAGGTCAATGCCAAGCGCGACCCCGAGAACCCGGTATACCTGATTTCGGACGAGCCGTACCGCGAGATCGTCTACGGTGCCGAGGTTCCGTGGGTGCCGTCGATCTACGACGCGACCATCGTGTGCTATTCCTATTCCAAATCGCTGTCGTTGCCGGGCGAGCGCGTGGGCTGGGTTTTGGTGCCCAACACCAACCCGCAGGCCGATCGTCTGATGCCTGCTGTGGCGGGCGCTGCTCGTACACTGGGTTTTGTGTGCGCCCCGGCGCTTTTTCAGCGTGTGATCATCGACTGCATCGATTGTCCGAGCGATGTTGATGCCTATGCACGTAACCGCACGGCGCTCACCGAGGCGCTCGCTGACTACGGTTATACCTATGTCGAGCCCGACGGAGCCTTCTATCTGTGGGTCAAGGCACTCGAACCCGACGCGAACGCCTTCTGCGAACGCGCCGAAAAGTATGAGCTGCTCGCCGTGCCCTCGGACAGCTTTGGCGTGAAGGGTTGGTTCCGCCTGGGCTATTGCGTGAGCCATGAGACGATCGTCAATTCGCTACCTGCGTGGAAAAAGCTCGCCGAGGAGTATCGCGCGTAATGTGACGTTCGTCGTACGAATTATTTAAGATATGGGGCAAACAAGTTAGAGTTGTTTGTCCCATTTTGCTTTGGAGGGAAGATATGCCGTTCGGACTTGCCTGCGACATCCATACGCACACGCTGTATTCGCAGCATGCGTATTCTACGATCTCTGAGAATGTGTTCTGGGCGGCTGAGCGCGGGCTTCAGGTCTTGGGCTCGGCCGACCACTTGAGCGCTATGACTACGCCGGCGCCCGAGGATCTGCGCAGCTACCAGTTCTTTATCAACCAGGATATCTGGCCGCGTGTATGGAGCGGGGTCACGGTTCTGCGCGGCGCCGAGGTCGATATCGTCGGCTTGAAAGGCGAGCTGTTCGGGCAGGATATCCCGACGCCGCTCAACATCGCCGGCAACGCGTTCAAGAACGACCGCTCGCTGTTCGAGCGCGTGACATGGAACCTCGACTATCTGGTGGCAAGCGTGCACGACCGCTCGTTTGCGGAAGGCTGCACCACGGCGCAGGCGACCGAGATGTATATCGGTGCGCTTGAGAACCCCAAGGTGTTCATGCTCGGGCACACGGGGCGCGCGGGCGTACCGTATGACATCGATGAGGTACTGACCGTCGCCAAGGAAAAGCATAAGATCATCGAGATCAACAACCATAGTCTGGAGCATGGTGCCAAGAGCGCTTGCTTTGGCGATTGTCGCCGAATCGCTGAGCGCTGTGCTGAGCTGGGGGTAGGGATCGGCGTTTCGACCGATGCGCATATCGGCATGGCGATCGGTAAGTTTGATAATGCGCTCACTTTGCTCGACGAGATCCATTTTCCGCGCGAGCTGATCGTCACGCGTGATCGCGCGACATTGCTCGCCGAGATGGCCGTGGCCGGCGTGTGCGATCTTACCGAGCTGATCTAGGCACGGGAGTTGCGCTGCGTTTTGGTGCGCTTTTGATGCTCTTCGCTCCGTATAGTGATAGCTGACAGTCGGGAACGATTCGCAACGCGACGTATCCGACCGAGGACCCGGCGCACGGCGGAAAGGAGACGTCATGACCGAGAAGAAGCTGAACCAGGTCGAGCTGACCGACGAGGAGCTCGGGAGCGTCCAGGGCGGATACAGCAAGGTCAAGGCAAGGGGACATTTCTACAAATACACGGGAACGAACCCTGATAACAAGTATCTCTGTCCCAACTGCGGAAAGCCCGTTCACCGCGGTACGGGCTGGCGCTTCTATTGCGACCCCTGCGATGAGAGCTGGTTCCTCGAGAACCGGTTGCTTCCCAATCTGGACGGTGGCGGCTGGCAGAGTATCCGCAGGTCTGAGTTTGAAAGTTTGTGGTAGTGCCGAGAGCGTCGGTGTAATGCTACTTACGAATGAGCCCGCAGGCACCGAGTGCGCCTGCGGGCTTGCTGCTTTCCGGTCTGGTGGCGAGCCTCCCTGAGCCCTCTTCGTGTCTTCCTTCTTGCACGGAGCGCTGCCGGCATATGTGCACTCCGGGGTCGGCTATTTTCGGGCGAGGACGGCCACCGTCTCCACATGATCGGTGTGGGGGAACATGTCGACCGGCGTGAGCCTGATAAGGTGATAGCCGCCGTCGAGCAGCTGATGCAGGTCGCGTTCTTGGGTCGCGGGGTTGCAGCTGATGTAGACGATGCGGCGCGGTTTGAGCGCGCAGGCCGCCTCGAGAAACTCCGGCGTGGAGCCAGCGCGCGGCGGGTCGATGGAAAGGACGTCCACGCGCTCGCTGTTCTCGGCGGCATCGAGCATGTAGTCGGTCGCGTCGTCGGCCATGAACCAGGCGTTGCGGGTAAGGCCGTTGAGCTCGGCGTTGCGTCGGGCATCGGCGATGCCAGCCGGGTTGCGCTCGACTCCGAGCAGCATAACGTGCGTGCCGCGCGTCTCGGCATCTTTTGCGGCGCAGATGCCAATGGTGCCGCTGCCGCAGTAGGCATCCATGAGCACGTCGCCTTGCTGTAGGTTCATGCCGTCGATGGCGATCTGGTAGAGGAGCTCGGTCTGCTGGGGATTGGTCTGATAGAACGCGGTGGGGGAGATGTCGAACTCGCAATCGAACAGGCGGTCGCGCAGGCATTCCTGTCCGCGAACGATGACGGTCTCGTCGCCTAGGATCGCGTTGCCGGGACGGCCGTTGATGTTCTGCGCCACGGTCACGATGCGCGGGTCGAGCGCGGCGACGGCGTTGAAGAATTCCTGCGCGTGGGGCAGATCGCGCTGCGCGGTGATGAGCGTGACCATGATCTCGTCCGTCTTCCAACCGCAGCGCAGGACGGCGTAGCGCAGCAGGCCGAGATGCTTGTCTTCGTTGAAGGCGGGAATGTGCAGTCGTTCGGCCTCGTGGGCGATGCCGTTGAGGATGGCGCGGGCCGCCGGCGCCTCGACGGGGCATGTGGGAACGGTGACGATCTTGTGCGTTCCGCGTGCGAAAAAGCCGCAACGCACGGCGCCGTCTTTGCCGGGGGCAAAAGGCGTTGCCGCTTTGTGGCGAAATGCGCGCGGGCTCGGATATTTGCCGGGGTCGCCGAACGTGGCGCCCATACCGCGTATGGGGTCGACGGCGATGCCCTCGTGCTTGCAGATCGGGGCGAAGAGTTCTTCCATTGCGGCCTGCTTGGCGGCAAGCTGTTTTTTATAGGGGCGGTTGAGGGCGGTGCAGCCGCCGCATTCGTGCATGACGGGGCAGGGGCCGTCGGCATCGATGCGTCTGGATTTGCGTGACGAGGCTTTGGGAGCCGCTGCTTTGGGTGCGGGCTTTTTTCGCTGCCTGCGGTGTTTGTCTCCACGGGCAGTGCTATCCGCGCTTTTCGAAGTGCCCTTTTTTGCGGGTTTTGCTTTTGCGTGCTTGGATTTGCCGGCTCCGCTCTTGTCTTGCTTTTCTGCCGTGCCGGCGGCCTCTGCCTGGGCGCGACGGGCCCTGCGCTCTGCGCGCGACTCTGCCATATGCTGCTCCGTGGGAGATAGTGTACGTTTCGCAGTTATTGTATCGTGTCCGCTGCGAGGGATTGATGTCGGTGCCATGGTGACATAACCCCAGAAAGACTGTTACGTATATGGGGTAGGATAGGGCAAATTATTTCTACTGAAAAGTAAGCAGAGGGGAGCCTGCGTGCTCGAGCTCAAAGACATCAAGAAGGATTACCCTTCGGGCGACACCGTCGTCCACGCGCTCAAAGGCGTCTCCGTCACGTTTCGCGACAAGGAGTTCGTGAGCGTCCTCGGCCAGTCGGGATGCGGCAAGACGACGCTGCTCAACATCATCGGCGGTCTCGACCAGTACACGTCGGGCGACCTGGTGATCAACGGACGCTCGACCAAAAGCTACGGCGACAAGGACTGGGACACCTACCGCAACCACAGCGTGGGCTTTGTGTTCCAGAGCTACAACCTCATCCCGCACCAGAGCGTGATCGCCAACGTGGAGATGGCGCTGCTGCTCTCGGGTGCGCCGGCGGCCGAGCGACGGGCTCGCGCCGAGGAGGCCCTGCGCCGCGTGGGCCTGGGCGACCATCTCGATAAGAGGCCCAACCAGCTCTCGGGTGGCCAGATGCAGCGCGTGGCCATCGCCCGTGCCATCGTCAACGACCCCGAGATCATCCTCGCCGACGAGCCCACAGGCGCTCTCGACACCCAGACCTCGGTCGAGGTCATGGAGATCTTGAAGGAGCTTTCGCGCGACCGTCTGGTGATCATGGTCACGCACAACCCGCAGCTTGCCGAGGAATATTCTGATCGTATCGTGCGCATCAAGGACGGCGTGCTCACGAGCGACACCGCGCCCTGCGAGGGGGCGGACGCCAAGCTCGACGAGGCGGCCGTCAAGGCCCATGCGGAGGTCGACGCCAAGAAGGGCAAGCGCTCGATGAGCTATCTCTCGGCCGTGCAACTCTCCTTCACCAATCTCATGACCAAGAAGGGCCGCACGCTCCTCACGGCGTTCGCCGGCTCGATCGGCATCATCGGCATCGCGCTCATCCTCTCGCTCTCCGACGGCGCGCAGCAATACATCGCGCGCACCGAGGAGTCGACGATGGGGGAGTACCCGCTCACCATCCAGGAGACGAGCGTGGATATGGCGAGCATGATGAGCTCCATGACGGGAACGAGCTCGGATGTCCACAAGGCCAACAAGTCGGGCAAAATCGAGTCCAAGAACCTGATCAACAACATGGTCTCGACCATGGCCGGCGGTGCGGAAAAGAATGACATGCGTGCCGTCAAGAAATGGATCGAGTCGAATCCGAGCGGCCTCAAGAGCCTCGCGCGCGACATCCAGTACACCTACAAGACGCCGCTCGATATCTACAAGAGCGACACGTCCGACGGCGTGGTCCAGGTGAACCCTGAGACCGTGCTCGATTCGCTCGGCATCTCGACGAGCGGCTCCACGCAGAGCGAGATGATGAGCAGCATGAGCGCTTCGGGCACGGGGAGCTACGACGTGTGGACGCAGCTGCTGCCGAGCAAGAAGACCTGGAAGAGCGACTACGACATAGTTGCCGGGCGCATGCCCAAAGCCTGGAACGAGGCCGTGATCTACGTCGACAAGAACGACCGCATCAGCGACTACACGCTCTATGCGCTGGGACTGCTCGACCAGACCGACCTCAAGGGCATGATGAGCGATGTCGTGGCCGGCAAGGATGTCAAGAAGACCAAGAAGCGGAGCTACACCTATGACGAGCTTATGGGGCTTACGTTCAAGGTGACGCCCGAGACCGCCAAATACCAGGAGCAGGACGGCGTCTGGACCGACATGTCCGACGACGACACGTTTATGAAGAGCACGGTCGAGGGTGCCGAGACGGTCAAGATCGTGGGCATCGTGCGCCCGAGCGAGGACAACAAAGGCGCCAACTGGGGCGCCGTGCTTTATACGCCGGAGCTCATGGAGCGCATGATCGCCGAGGTCGATGACAGCGCGGTGGTCGCGGCCCAGAAAGCGACGCCCGATGTCGACGTGTTGAGCGGCATGCCGTTTACCGATGACGATGAAGAGCTCGATATGGCCGGGCTCGAGGCTCTGATCGCCAAAATGCCCGACCAGCAGGCCGCCCAGATGCAGCAGTATATCCAGGGCATGCAGGCTCAGGGCATGAGCGACGATGCCATCGTGCGGGCGTTTGAGAAACAGATGGCCAATTCGACCGATAACGCGACTTATGAGGGCAATCTCGACAAGCTGGGGGTCGCCGATCTCGACGAGCCCTATGCGGTGAACATCTATCCCACGGACTTCAAGGCCAAGGAGCAGATCGACGACATCATCACGGCCCATAATGACCGCGTGAAGGCGAAGGGCAAGGATGAGGAAGAGATCCACTACACCGATATCGTGGGCACCATGATGTCGAGCGTGACGGATATCGTGAACGCCATCACCTATATTCTCGTGGCCTTCGTGGCGATCTCGCTTGTGGTGAGCTCGATCATGATCGGCATCATCACGTATATCAGCGTGCTCGAGCGTACCAAGGAGATCGGTATTTTGCGCTCCATCGGCGCGAGTAAGCGCGACGTGAGCCGCGTGTTCACGGCCGAGACGTTCATTATCGGCCTGGTAGCGGGTCTTTTGGGCGTTGGTATCACGGCACTGCTCGATATTCCCATCAACATGGTGATCGAGCAGGTGGCGGGCGTGTCGAACCTCGCCGCCGTCCCCGTGGGCCCGGGCGTTGCGCTTGTGTTTATCAGTGTGCTGCTGACGCTCGTCGGCGGTTTGATCCCCAGCAAGATCGCTGCCAAGAAGGATCCGGTCACGGCCCTGCGGAGCGAATAGCCGCCTGTCCGGGCTGGAGACCTCGGCCGTAGGGGTTAAGGTCTGCTGCTCGGACAGTCCTGCTCGCGCGGAGAGCACATTAAGTGCTCTCCGGCTCGTGCGGAACTCGCGACAGACCTTAACCCCTACGGCCGAGGTCTCCAGCCCTACGGTGACTCGGTTCGCTTCTCGGGCTCTGAAAGCCAGAAAGCTAAATAAAACGTAGGTCCGGCGTCAGACCGGCGGGTTGCACTCTAGCTGGGTAAAGTGTAGACTTTCAGTCGTTCGTCATTCCACTTTAGTTAAGTAAAGTGCTAACAAGGGGGATCTCTTATGTCGTACGATATGTCTCGCCGTCAGTTCCTTGGGCTTGCCGGTTCCGTCGCCACCGTTTTTGGGCTGGGATTGGCGGGCTGCGGCGGCTCCGGTGCCACCAAGGGCTCCGCTGCCGGCTCCGCGGCCGCTGCCAAGGATGTCAAGGGCGCTGTTGAGTCCAAGGAACTGATCGTGGGCTTTGATAAGTCCTACCCGCCCTACGGCTTTGTGGGTGACGACGGTGAGTACACGGGCTTCGATCTCGATCTCGCTCAAGCCGTTGCCGACAAGCAGGGCTGGAAGGTTAAGCTCGAGGCCATCGATTGGGATGCCAAGGACACGCTGCTTAACTCCGGCGCCATCAACTGCATTTGGAATGGCTTTACCAAAGAGGGTCGTGAGAAGCAGTACACGTTCTCGGAGCCGTACATGCTTAACGAGCAGGTGCTCGTGGTCAAGAAGGATGCCGGTATCTCGAGCTGGGATGATCTGTCCGGCAAGAGTGTGATCACCCAGACCGATTCGGCCGCGCAGGATGTGCTCGAGGGCGATCAGAAGAAGCTGGCCGCCACGTTTGCCTCGCTTGATACCATCGGCGACTACAATACAGCGTTCATGCAGCTTGAGAGCGGTGCGGTCGATGCCGTCGCCTGCGACCTTTCGATTGCGCAGTATCAACTTGCCGCTAAACCCGATGCGTACACGCAGCTCGAGAAGCCGTTGTCGAGCGAGCACTACGCCGTGGGCTTCAAGAGGGGCGACAAGAAGACTGCCGAGGCCGTGACCGATTCGCTCAAGGCGCTCTATGAGGACGGTACCGTCAAGGAGCTGTGCGAGAAGTATGCGAGCTACGGGCTGTCCTTCGACAACTGGGTTCTTAAATAGCCACAGCACCCAACCTTGCGGCTCCTAAGTACGCGTCGCCGGGCTTGTCGCTCGCATTCTTGGGCCCTGTGCCTATTCGAGCAACGCTCTGCGGTTTTCGATATTGCGAAAGAGAGCATTTCTTGTCTATCCAAGTCATGATGCAGATGCTCGGCCAAGGATTCTTGGTCAGTCTGCAGATATTCGTCCTGACGCTTTTGGGGTCGATCCCGCTGGGCATCCCGGTGGCCTTTATGCGTATGAGCAAGATCGCCCCGCTGCGCTGGATCGCTCGCATCTATATCTCGATCATGCGCGGTACGCCGCTTATGCTGCAGATGTTTGCCATCTATTTTGCGCCGTATTACGTGTTTGGCATCCAGCTCACATCGGACTCCAAGTGGTATGCGTGCATTGTGGCGTTTATCGTCAACTATGCCGGCTACTTTGCCGAGATCTATCGCTCGGGGCTGCAGTCGATCCCGCGCGGTCAGTACGAGGCTGCCGAGGTGCTTGGCTATTCGCGCGCGCAGACGTTTTTCTATATCGTGATGCCGCAGGTTGCCAAGCGTATCCTGCCGGCGATGGGCAATGAGATTATCACCCTGGTCAAGGATACCTCGCTGGCATTTGCCATCGGTGTGGCCGAGATGTTCTCGACGGCTAAGGCACTTGTGGCGTCACAGGTGAGCATGGTGCCGTTTGCCATCGCCGCGGCGATCTATTGGGTGTTTAACTTTGTGGTAGAGATGCTGCTGGGCGCGGTGGAGAAGAAGCTGGATTACTACCATGACTGATGACGTGATGAAAATCGAGAACGCCCGCAAGGCGTTTGGGGAGAACGAGGTGCTCAAGGGGATCTCACTTGAGGTTGGGCGCGGAGAGGTCGTGGCGGTCATTGGACCCTCGGGCGGAGGCAAATCGACGCTTTTGCGTTGTGCGACGTTGCTGGAGACGCTTGACGGGGGCTCGCTGTCGTTTGGGGACCTTGTCGTGGCCACCGATAGTGGGTCGGGCTCGGTGTATGCCAAGGGGGATATCCCCAAGCAGGCCAGAAGCCGCTTTGGCCTGGTGTTTCAAAATTACAACCTGTTTCCGCACTACACGGTGCTCAGGAATATTGCCGATGCGCCCGTTCGCGTGCTCAAGCATCCGCGCGCCGAGGCTGAGGCGCGAGCGCGCGAGCTGATTGCGCAGATGGGGCTTGCGGGCAATGAGAACAAGGTGCCTTGCGAGCTCTCGGGTGGTCAGCAACAGCGCGTGAGTATCGCCCGTGCTTTGGCGCTGGACCCTCAGATCTTGTTTTTTGACGAGCCGACGTCGGCGCTTGACCCCGAGCTCACGGCAGAGGTTCTGCATGTGATCAAGGATCTTGCCGCGCAGAATATGACGATGGTGATCGTGACGCATGCGATGCAGTTTGCCCGTGACGTCGCGGATCGTGTTGTGTTTATGGACGGTGGGCGTATCGTGGAAGAGGGACCGGCTGAGCAGGTTATCGATCATCCGCGCGAGCAGCGTACCAAGGAGTTTTTGAGCCGCATCGATGGCTAGGTGCTGGTGCGTTCAAACAATTTGCCCTGATTTGAAGCCCGCGGGCACTGTCTGCGGGCTTTTTGGACTGTTTTTCTAAGGGTAAAAATGCTGCCCGATATAAGCAGTTTCGAATTTCAGGAGGTGAACGGCCTTGGGGCGGGTATGCCGTTATGGCCATGTAATGTTTTCGCAGGTCACAGAGGTGCTCCTGATCGGATAATCATTGGTGTACTCGGGCGAACCCGGTTTACCTCCTGAAATTCGAAACTGCTTATACCGACTAGCACTTATTGAGGCCGATTTTTGCCTGTTTTTGCCGATTCTCACCTCTTACCGCGCTATTTGCGGCGGCTGCCGAATGGTGCGCATGCGTGTTTGCGGCGCGGGGTAGGGTGGGGGCATAGGACATTGGATGGCGCGGTGCCGCGGCTGTCGTTTTCCTGCTCCCGAAGTACCCGCGACAAGCGCCTTCCCCGTTTGCGCGCCATGCCGAGCGCATGTGCGCCCAAGGAGGTACGTATGGGTGCTCCCAAGACCGATAAAGTGAGGAACGTGGTGCTCGTAGGCCAAGGCGGGGTGGGCAAGACCTCGCTCGCCGAGGCCATGCTCCACCTTTCCGGCAAGACCGCTCGCCTGGGTGGTCACGACGGCACCAAGCCCACGCTCGACTACGACCCCGAAGAGGTCAAACGCTCGTTTTCCATTTCGACCACTATCGCGCCTATCGATTGGAAGGGCGCGCGCATCAACGTGCTCGATGCACCGTGCTATCCCGACTTTATCGGCGACGCCTACGCTGCGATGAGTGTGTGCGAGACGGCGCTCTTCGTGGTCGATGCCGAGGCGGGCCCGCAGCCCACGACCGTCAAGCTCTGGTATGCGGCCGAGGACCTGCGCCTGGCGCGCGCGGTGTTCGTGAACCGTCTGTCGCGGACCGAGGCCAGCTTCGCGACCACCATGGAACTGCTGCAGGAGCGCTTTGGCACGCGTCTGGGTGCCGTCACCCTGCCCTGGGGCGAAGGCGAGAACTTCGACGGCATCATCGATCTAGTGCGCATGAAAGCGCGTCATTGCGACGGCGTGCAGGCGACCGAGGTCGAGATCCCCGAGGAGTATCGCGCCCAGGCCGAGGAGGCCCACGATCGCCTATGCGAGCTCGTGGCCGAAGCTGACGATGAACTCATGATGAAATACCTCGAGGGTGAGGAGACGCTCACGCAAGAGGAACTCGAGGGCCTGCTCTCGAAGGCGATCGCCGAGCGCATTTTCGTGCCGGTCTTTGCAGGTGATTGCATTAAGGAACAGGGCGTCAACTCGCTCATGGACGACATCGCGACGTATTTTCCCGCGCCGACGGGTTTTGGCGAGATGCCGCTTATCGACGGAGACTCGCTCAAGATCTCGAGCGAGGACGATCGCCCCGTTGCGTTTGTGTTCAAGACGCTCAACGACCCGCAGCAGGGCCGCATCAGCTTCATCAAGGTGCTGACGGGCACGCTGGAGCCCGGGCTCGAACTCGTGAACGCGCGCACGCGTAAAGCTGAGCGTCTGGCGCACCTGTATGTGATGTGCGGGCGCGATATGTCCGAGGTGGGGCATGCCTATGCGGGCGACATCATCGTGGTGCCCAAGCTCGCGGCCGAGACGGGTGACACGCTCTCGGCGACCGGCAAGGTCGAGGCCGCGGCGTTCAAGTTCCCCAACTCGCAGTACCGCATCGCCATCGAGGCCGAGAATCGCGGGGACGAGGAAAAGCTCTTCACGTTTATCGAGAAGGCCTGCAAGGCAGATCCGACCATGAGTATCGACCGCAACGAGGAGACGGGCCAGACCATCATCTCCGCCGTGGGCGAGGCGCAGGTCTCGGTACTTCTCAACCGCTTGGAGGACCGCACGAAGGTCGTGGCCAAGAGCGTGCCGATCCGCATTCCGTATCGCGAGACGATCCGCCGTACGGCCAGCGCCCAGGGCCGTCATAAGAAGCAGACCGGCGGCGCCGGGCAGTACGGCGACTGCTGGCTGCGTGTCGAGCCGCTGCTCTCGGCCGACGGTACGAGCGAGGGATACGAGTTTGTGGACGAGGTCGTGGGCGGCAAGATCCCACGCTCGCTCATTCCTGCTGTGGACAAGGGCGTGCAGGAGACCATGAAGGACGGCATCATCGCGGGCTATCCGCTCACGGGGATTCGCGTGGCGGTGTACGACGGGTCATATCACAGCGTCGATTCGAACGAGATGGCGTTTAGGGCTGCGGCGCGCATCGGCCTGCGCAAAGCGTGCGCCGATGCCGATCCGGTGGTGCTCGAGCCCATCGAGGAGATCACCGTCACGATCCCCGAGAGCTACGCCGGCGCCGTCATGGGTGATATCTCGGCCTCGCGCGGGCGCGTGACCGGTATGGACACCGACGAACGCGGCGATACCGTGGTGATCGCGCAGGCGCCGCTCGCCGAACTTACGGACTATTCGACGCGTCTGCGGAGCATCACGCGCGGTACGGGCGACTTTACGATGAAGCCCGCCGGCTACGAGCAGGTTCCCTATGACTTACAGGCCAAGCTCGTGGAGCTGTATCAAACCGGGCGATAGCTCCAAAAACTGATCCCAAAACCCCTGGCACTTTGGGATCAGTTTTGCGTGGGGCGTTTGGCCGAATGACGTGGGGCCGCCGGCGGATTGCTCGCCGGCGGCCCCGTCGTTTTTGTATACGCTGTGCGGCAGCGATGGACGAGGGGTCTGTCTTTTGAAGGGAGAGAACATGGGTCGTCTGGAAAACAAGGTTGCGATCGTGACGGGTGCCAACTCGGGTGTCGGCGCGGCGATTGCCAAACTTTTCGCTGCCGAGGGTGCCAAGGTCGTCATGACGGCACGTCGCGAGGCTGCACTCAAGGAGGTTTCGGATCAGGTCGAGGCGGCGGGCGGAACAACGCTCGTGGTACCCACCGACATCTCGGTGCCCGAGGACCCCGAGCGTCTGATGGAGGCTGCCGAGGAGGCCTTTGGTCAGATCGATATCCTGGTCAACAACGCCGGCATTCTTGAGAGCGGTCTCAAGCCCGTCGATCGCTTTGAGGACGAGGACCTCGACCGCATTATCGATACCAACCAGAAGGGCACCATGCGTTGTATGCGCGCGGCGACCAAGCGTATGAAGCCGGGCGCGAGCATCGTGAATATCGCGAGCGTTGCGGGTGAGAAGGGCTGCGGCGGTGCCGTCTACGTGAGCACCAAGGCGGCCGTGATCGGCGTGACCAAACACACGGCGCTGCGCTTCCAGGCGACGGGTATCCGCTGCAACGCCATCTGCCCGGGCACGATCGTGACGCCGATGGTTGCCGGCACCACCGCGGCCGACATGGATCCCGACATGATGGGTGCCATGGCCGCGCACAGCAACCTCAAGACACAGCCCTGCATGCCCGAGGACGTGGCGAATATCGCGCTGTTCCTGGCAAGCGATGAGTCCCGTGCGCTCACGGGCCAGATCCTCGTCAGCGACTTCGGCGCGATGCTGTAAGGTTACGCGGTTTTACCAAACCGCTCGACGCTGCAAACCCGCCAGCGCGGCAATCTGCCTTTCAATCGTCGGTTGCGTACCAAAGTACGCTTCCCTCCTCTTTCAAGGCACCTTGCTCGCTCTGGCGGGTTTTCGCTGGCTTGTGCTCAACCTGCGTCGTTTTGCAGGCGTCTTAGTCTCCGCTCGCCTGGCTTTTGCCAGTGGCGTAATCGATCGTCACGTGCGGCTGCAGATTGTAGCAGTAGACGTGGAAGCAGAGACTTTCGCCGTGGTCTTCGACCGATTGGGCTTCTAGGCGTACGCCGCGGCAGACGAGCTCGTCCTCGTTGTACATCGGTGTCACGCGGTAGAGCACGTGGTTGCCCGTCTCGCGAATATAATCGAGGATCTTTTCCTCAAAGGGGAGCATGCCCGTCTCATTGAGGTAGCGCGTACCGGTGAGTAGGTTCTTGCGGTTGACGTTTTCTCCCGAAAGCGACCACGCGATAAGGTGGCAGCGGTTGTAGAGGCTTTCGCCGGGAATGAAATCGTAGCGAGCCTGTCGCCAGCCGGCGGGGTGGATGCGCGAGATGTCGCCGCGCTTGCCTGTTACGAGCGACTCCGGACCAACGCAGGCAAGTGCCTTGCGTGTGCGGCCGAGATGATCGAGCTTGGAAAACTGCTTGAAGCAGCCCTCGCGGGCACGTTCGTATTCTTCGAGCGTGAAGGAGGGGACGCCTAGCGCATGCGCGGCGTCGGTACGCAGCGCAACATACGGGTTGCCGGCATAGTCGGGAACGCTTGACAGGTAGACGCCGCGGGCGCGGTCGGTGTCGAGGTTCTCGACGGTTGTTGTCGAGGTGGCATCGCCGGCGCTTGCGGACTCATGTTCAACGATGAGCTCGACCTCATCGTCATCGTAGGATGAGTCTTGCGCGGCGGCCGCAGCCGCAGCCTGCTCGTCCGTTTTGGATGAAAGCGTGGGCGATGCGTTGCCAAACGAGCCGGCAAAGAGCGAGAAGCCAAGCACGGCGGCCGCGCCGATGGATAGGGCTTGCTTGTAGGCTCGCTTGCGTGACATGGGACTCCTGCGTGATCGCTCATTACGGATGGACATAGAGTCTAGCAGGGTATGCGGACATGCGGTCGGCTAAGCGTTCATGTTGCCGTGGATGTAGGGTGTTACCTCGGGGGAGATATGGCCGCAGCCGAGGTTACGGAGACTGGACTCGATCGCGCCGGGAAGGGCCGTGCTGCCGTTTGCATCGACGGGCGCGCCGCCGAGGGCCGCCAGCTTCTTGATGTCCTCGGGGGCCGCCTCAAGATGCAGGCACCCCCCGATCAGACGGGCGCGAACCTGGGTCAGGCCCAGGCCGTGCAGATAATCCTCACAGGCGCGCACCAGGTCGACCTTTTGTCGCGTGAGCTCCTCGCCGGTGGGGATGCGCGTGGCGAGGCATGCTCCCGATGGCATATTCCACACGGGGAAGCCCCACGTGCGCAGCAGTTCGCGTTCCTCGTCTTTGGTAAAACCGACCTCGGCAAGCGGCGAGCGCACGCCCAGCTCATCGACGGCACGCATGCCGGGACGGAAGTCGCCTTTGTCGCTGTCGTTGCTGCCATCGATAACGGTTGCAAAACCGAGGGCGCGCGCGTGGTTGACGATCGCCGTGAAGCCGGCGCGCTTGCAGTAGTAGCAGCGGTCGGCGTCGTTGGGCACGACTTCGGGCACGTCGAGCTGATTGATCGATAGATTGAGAACGGGCAGATTGAAGCTGTTGCCGTTGTCGCGGTCGATGGCATGCTCGAACGATTGTTGCTCGGGGGTGCCGATAAACGGGGTGCTCAGATGAACGAGTAACGTGTCGACGGGCATGGTTCGTGCGCAAACGGCGGCCAAAAACGTGCTGTCGACGCCGCCGGAAAAGCCGATGGCGACGCGGCCATACGAGCGAAGCAAACGCTCGAGTGCGGCAAGCTTCTCCTCGGGTGTTGATGGATTGGATGGAACATCGGGAATCATGGGCGTACTTTCCTGCGTGTCGGTTTTTTCAAAAACGAAATATATAGCTTTGAGTTGGGTCAATGTCTACCAAATGCGTATCATGTAACCAAAATGCAATAGGTCTATACGTTATATACAAATATTCCGATTCAAAACAAGGAGTTGCCGATGATCAAGGCCGTGATCTTCGATATGGATGGAACGTTGATCGATTCGGAGCGTTTGGGCGCCGCCGCGTGGGCTCAGGCTGCAGACGAGCTCGGGTTGGAGTTTTCGCAGGACGTGAGCCGTAGCTTTATCGGCCGCACGTTGCCCGACGTGCTGGCAATCCTGACCGACCTGTACGGTAACGAGGAGGACGGCGAGCGCCTGTGGCGCCGGCATCGCGAGATTCGCGAGGAGATGGCCAAGACCGACTTGCAGCTCAAGGCGGGCGCGCGCGAATGCATCGACGAACTGTTGGCTGCGGGGTATCACATTGGCTTGGCGACTTCGTCGCGCCATGCGACGGCCGAGGGCAACCTGCGCCGCTTTGGCCTGTTCGATAAGTTTGAGACCGTGACCTGTGGCGAGGACGTCGAGCATGGCAAGCCCGACCCTGAGATGTATCTGCTGGCCTGCGAGCGCGCGGGCGCGGCGCCGTCTGAGTGCGCGGTGGTCGAGGATTCGCGCAACGGTTGCGTGGCCGGCATCTCCGCCGGGTGTCACGTGTTCGCCGTGCCCGATCTGGTGCCGCTGCCGGCCGATGTCGTCGACGGCTGCGAGGCCGTGCTGGATACGCTCCACGAGCTGTCCGCCGCCGTGGGCGGTGTTGAGTAGCGGGCGGCGCGTGGGTCTGCTCTAGGGGGCGGGTCGCTCTGGGCCGGGTTGGTCTTGGCCCGCTTCTGGTGTCTTAGGTCTGCACAGATTTGCGGTTTGCTTCGTTCCAAACTGTGCAGAGCTAAGACACGTCTGGGGCGTCTGGGCATGCGCAGCGCAAAACGCCCCGCCTTTCTGCGCCTCTTTCATACCAAAATACCGTTTACCGATTGGAAATGACCGTTCGCGGAGAGCATCTTGCCCTATATTGAAATTGAAACGGTTCAAATAATAATGAAAACCGTAAATGAATCGCTTCAAATAAGGGGAGAGCAATGGGGAGTCGCATCGAGTCCAAGCATTACGCGGCGGTCGATATCGGCGCTTCCAGCGGGCGCGTGCTCGCCGGTTGGGTCGAGGACGGCAAGATGTCCTATCAGGAGGTCTACCGTTTTGATAACGATCAGCACCGCGTGAACGGTCATGACTGCTGGGATGTCGAGACTCTGTTCAACCACGTGGTCGCGGGGCTTCGTGCCGTCAAGGAGCAGACCGGCGTGGCTCCTGCCAGCATCGGCATCGATACCTGGGGCGTCGACTACGTCCTGCTCGACGAGGATAACAAGATCGTGGGCGACACCGTCGCCTATCGCGATGCCCGTACCGACGGCATCTACGAGGACGCCGACAAGATCATGGATCCGGCCGCGGTCTACGCCAGGACTGGTATCCAGCGTCAGCCCTTCAATACCCTCTACCAGCTGCTCGCCCTTAAAGAGGAGCATCCCGAGCAGCTTGCGGCCGCCCGCACCTTCCTCATGATTCCCGACTACCTCAACTGGCGCCTCACCGGCATCAAGGCCAACGAGTACACCAACGCCAGCACCACCGGCATGCTCGATGCCCGCACCTGCACCTGGGACACCGAGATCCTTGATGCCTTCGGCATCCCGCAGAGCATCTTCATGACCCCGACGATGCCCGGTACCGTGCTCGGCGAGGTCACGGCCGACATCTCCGAGAAGATCGGCTACTCCGCGACTGTTGTGCTGCCCGCCACGCATGACACCGGTTCCGCGTTTCTCGCCGTGCCCGCTCAGGACGACAACGCCGTCTATATCTCGAGCGGCACCTGGAGCCTGCTGGGCGTGGAGAATCCCGAGCCCATCACCAACGATGTGGCTCGCGAGCAGAACTTTACCAACGAGGGCGGCTATCAAAAGCGCTACCGCTTCCTCAAGAACATCATGGGCCTGTGGATGAACCAGTCCGTCCGCCGCGAGGTCAACGGCGTCGACTATGTCGAGGGCAAGACCGCGCACAAGGCGCTCATGGACCACAAGGTCGGCTTTGACGAGCTACGTACTCTCTGCCGCGAGGCCGAGCCGTTCGCTGCTTACGTCGACGTCGACGACGAGCGCTTCCTGGCACCCGATTCCATGATCGATGAGATCAAGTACGCCTGCGCCGAGGACGGCCAGCCCGTTCCCCAGACCATCGGCGAAATCATGCGCACCAACTACTGCAGCCTCTCGCGTTCATATAAGAAGGCCATCGAGGGCCTGGCCGAGCTTTCGGGCCACGGCTACACGAGCATCAATATCGTGGGCGGCGGCTGCCAGGACTACTACCTCAACCAGATGACGGCCGACACCTGCGGGCTTCCCGTGTTCGCCGGCCCCATCGAGGGTACCTGCATCGGCAACTTCATCGTCCAGATGATTGTCGGTGGCGACTTCAAGGACCTCGCCGACGCCCGCACCTGTGTGGCCCGCAGCTTCGATGTCAAGCGCATCGACCCCAAGGATATGGCGGCCGAGTAGGCCGAGCGGCATCCGTTCGATTATTCCCAGCCCCGCAGACGGTTTCCCTGACTCCGCCATCTGCGAGCGGCTCTCTCCGATGACACGTGGCGCGGGGTCCCTACACGAAACCATGCTCCGCGCCTGCTGTCGTATCGGATTTTGACTTGTTGTTTATTGGGCCCGCCGGGCCCCGGAGAGGAGATTAAACAATGGCAATGGAAGATCTGGCGTTCATCAAGGGCTTTTGCCGCCTGTGCGACGACGGCTTTAAGCAGGGCTGGCATGAGCGCAACGGCGGCAACCTTACCTACCGCATGACCGACGAGGAGGTCGAGCAGGCAAAGCCCTTCTTCGAGGAGCCCCGCGAGTGGATCAAGATGGGTGTCAAGGGCGAGAACCTCGCCGGCCAGTACTTCGTGAGCACCGGCTCGGGCAAGTACATGCGCAATGTTCTCGAGGATCCGCATGCCAACATCGGCATCGTCGAGATCAACGAGACCGGTGACGCGTTCCGCATCATGTGGGGTCTCGCCAACGGCGCCCGTCCGACGAGCGAGTTCGAGAGCCACTACATGAACCATTGCGTCGCCGCCGCCCGCACCAACGGCGCCGACCGCGTGATCTACCACGCCCACACCCCGGGCATCATCGAGATGTCCTTCGTGGTGCCGCTGGAGGACCGCGCCTTCACCCGCATCCTCTGGCAGATGATGACCGAGTGCGTCGTCGTCTTCCCGACCGGCGTGGGCGTCGTGCCTTGGATGGTCCCGGGCGGTCCGGCCATCGCCGAGGCGAGCTCCGAGCTCATGAAGACCTACGACACCATCGTCTGGGCACATCACGGCCTCTTCGCTGCCGGCCCCGACTTCGACACGACCTTCGGCCTGGCGCACACCGTCGAGAAGGCCGCCGAGATCTACCTGGCGGCCCGCGCTGCCAACGGTGGCTCTGACGACTTCCTCAACAAGATCAGCGACAAGGGTCTCAAGGACACCTGTCATGACTTCGGCATCAAGATCAACGAGGCGTTCGTGGACTAGTTCCATCTGATGGAAAAAACGACGGTTCCGGTTGCTGGGGAGCTCGTGGAAACCGTCGTCAAATCGCTGCCTCAGGGCAGCTCGACAACATTGTAAGGGGAAATAATGGGAAACACTCGTGAACGCCACGTGAATCCGTGGTGGGTCGCCGTCGTCTCGGGCATGGCGTCCTACATCGACTCCTGCGCTATCATCTCGTCGGGCACCGCGCTTGTCATCTACCAGACGACGTTCGGTCTCGACAACGGCCAGTTTGGCCTCATCTCTGCAGCGTTGACGTTCTGCATCGCCATCGGTTCCATCCTCGGCGGCAGCCTGGGCGACAAGTTCGGCCGCAAGCCCGTCTTCTCGGTTACCATGGCCATGCTGATCATCGGCGCCGTGACGATGATTTTCGCCACCACGTTTCCGCTCCTGCTGCTCGGTGAGGTCCTCATGGGGCTCGGTGTCGGTGCGGACCTGCCTGTGTCCCTGGCGACCATTGCCGAGGAGGCGCCCGACGATAAGCGTGGCAAGATGCTGCTCTTCTCGGACATCCTGTGGGTCGTAGGCATCGTCGTCGCCCAGGGCATCGGCGCCCTCGTCGGTGATTGGGGTTATCTCGGCGGCCAGATCATGTTTACGCAGCTCGCCGTCGTGTCCATCGTCGTGCTTATCGCCCGTCAGACCATCCCGGAGTCTCCGGTTTGGGTCAAGGCCCACGAGGATCGTCTCGCCGGCAAGGTGACCAAGGAGGCCCAGGGCAAGATCTCCGATCTGTTCAAGAGCCCCTACGCCAAGCCGTTTATCGCCCTTGCTATCTTCTACATCGGCACCAACATCCCGGCCAACTCGCTCGGCCAGTTCTCCACCTGGATCGGCGCCAACGTCGTGTCCCTGCCCATTTCCGTCGTGTCTACCATCGGTCTGATCTGCTACCCGATTCGTGCCGTCCTCGACTTCGTGTTCATGAAGTTCGTCGACACCGACAAGCGCATGCCGCTCTTTTACATGGGCGCCGCGCTCTACCTGCTCGGCTTCTTGATGTTCCCGGTCTTCGGTGCCTCGACCGCCACCTACGTGGCCACGCAGCTGCTCTACTGCATTGGCGCCGCCTTCGCCTTCGAGGGTATCCTCAAGGTTTGGATGCAGGAGTGCTTCCCGACGCTGCTCCGCACCACCGCCAACGGCGCCATCGTGTTCTCCTCTCGTTTCCTGTGCGCCGTCGCCGGCTCCTTCACCGCGACCTTCATTGCGACCGCCGGCTACAAGGCGGCGTTCCTCGTCCTCTCGCTTCTCTGCGCCATCGGCTTCGTGGCGGCCATCTGGGCCTTCCACGGCAAGCGCTACAACGCTTTCGAGGACGCCGAGTAACCGCCCCCTCTCTTGTTTGGCGTTCAGTTCCCGCGCGGCCGGGACGCCAAGCCTTGGGGGCGAGGGTCTGCCTGTACATTCCTCTCGCCCCCATACCCCCGTGCATTCGCGGACGGGCGCGGCAGTTCGAATCTTTTCTGTTGCGCTGATGGGATAAGGGCCGTGTCCGTCTGCCTGCAATCATTAACTTCTTCTCTTTGGAGGAAACCATGCTTGTCAACACTAAAGCCAAGGTTGGCGTCTTCGCGATCGCCCTGGGTGCGTATCTGCCTCAGTTCCCGCAGCTCGTTCCTAATTTCCAGGGTCAGTTCGAGGACTTCAAGAAGACCATCCCCACGACCGTCGAGCTCATCGACGGCGGCATCGTGACCACCAAGGAGCAGGCTCAGGACACCGGCGACAAGTTCCGTGCCGAGGATGTCGACCTGGTCATCCTTCAGATGCTCACCTACGCCACCTCCTACAACGTCCTGCCGGTTGTGCGCGATCTCGATGTGCCCGTGGTCGTTGTTAACGTGCAGAAGAAGGCCCATCCGGACTACGAGCACACTGACATTCCGACGTGGCTCGGCGACCTCTACGCCTGCGGCGCCCCCGGTGAGGTCGTGGCCGACCTCAACCGCGCCGGCAAGCGCCATGCTGTCGTCACCGGTGTCGTCGAGGGCGGCGATCCCGAGGTCGCCAAGCAGCTCGACGAGTGGTGCCGCGCCGCGAACGTCCGTCGTCGTCTGCGCCGCACGAACATCGCGCAGATCGGCCGTCCGTATCCCGGCATGATGGACCTCTACATCGATGAGACCAACCTCTACAATCGCCTGGGCCTTTACACCAAGCAGTTCGACTGGGAGAAGATGTGGGTTATCGCCGACAACATCGACGACCAGGCCGCGATTGACGCCAAGGCCGCCGATATCCTCGATACCTTCGATGTCGAGGGCGGCGCCAAGGTCTCCGACGAGCCCATCCAGGAGATGGCCAAGTACGTCATCGCCTTCGAGCAGTGGGTCAAGGACGAGCAGATTGGCCTCGTCGCGAGCCACTACGACGGCTTTGCCAAGGGTGCGGCCGGCAAGCTCGACTCCATGCTCATCCCGGCGTTCTCCATGCTGATCAAGCAGGGTACCGCCTGTGCTGTCGAGGGCGACATGAAGGTCGCCGTCGCCATGAGCATCCTCAAGACGATCTCCGGCACCGGTCAGCTCTCCGAGATGTACTCCATCGACTTCGATGATGACTGCGTGATCATCGGCCACTCCGGCTCCGGCGACGCCGACATCTCGACCGCCAAGAAGCCGACGCTCAAGGTCGTGCCCGTGTTCCACGGCAAGACCGGTGGCGGCTACCTCACCCAGTTCTATCCCGGCCACGGCACCATTACCTACCTGGGCATCACCCAGGACGGCGACGGCCACTTCAAGTTCGTTGTGGCCGAGGGCGAGAACATCGACGGCCCGATCTTTACCTTCGGTGACACCAACATGCACATGAAGTTCTCGATCGGTGCCCGCGAGTTCATGAACCGCTGGAACGAGTGTGGTCCGACGCATCACATGGCCGCGTGCCTGGGCAGCCAGACCGACACGATCCTCAAGGTCGCCGAGATCCTGAACGTGCCCTGCGAGGTCGTCTGCCGCTGGTAAAGGTGTTATTCGGTCCGCGCGTGGGGTCGTGAAGGGAAGTAACTATCATGGCTATTCGTAAGACCGGTGTCGGTAGGACCATCAACGGCTTCAAGATGAAGCTCTGTCCGGGGTTTGCCGATGAGTACGAGAAGCGTCACAACGAGCTGTGGCCCGAGATGGCCGACATGCTCCATGAATACGGTGGCCACAACTACTCGATCTTCATCGACACCGACACCGATACGCTCTTTGGCTACATCGAGCTCGACGATCCCGAGCGCTATGCCGAGAGCGCCAAGATCGAGGTCTGCCAGCGCTGGTGGGACTTCATGGCGAGTGTCATGGAGACCAACCCCGACAACTCCCCGGTCTCCGTCGACCTGCGCTGCGCCTTCCATCTGGACTAGGCTATAGCAGCGGTCCTTCGCCTGCATGACGAGGCCCCGACGAGCATCTGCCCGCCGGGGCTATTTACAGGTTGAGCAGTTTTTTCCTGGGCCTGTTTCTGTCATATATCGAGCTGCCGGGCGTCTTAAATTTGCACAGCTTGGAGGCCGGCGCGGCCAAAAGCTGTGCAAATCTAAGACGCCCGGTGCGATATTTGGGGGAGCGGCGGTGCAAAACGAACCGCGCCTTCGTCATCGTTAGAGGTAGGCGTCCAGGTTGATGTCGGGGGATCGACTCGAGGCCGTGACCCCCGTGCTCGAGAATGCCTCCGGCGCGTCGCTTCCTACATGGACGCGCACGAACCGCCCGACAGCGTTGAGCTTTCGGGCGCTTTTGGTTTTAGCGGGTCGGATTTCGCTGGTACTGTTTCTGCCACAATTTAGTTTATGGGCGGTTATTTCAAATATGTATTTTTATGAGCGCCATAAGTCTGCCGAGAGGGAGCATTTTGGACTAAACCCGGAAGTCCCTGGCGGCGTATGGGTCAAAAGGAGCTGCCGTTGACGTGCATCTCGACCGAAAGATGTTTCCTGCCCTTATTTTCGGAGCTTTCGGGGGATGCAATAAAAATTACTAGTACATATTTGAAATAACTGTCCATTCCGTTTTGCGTAAACGGGGGCGGATGCACGAGCACGGTCATGGTGTCGTTTGGGCCATGGCTGCGGGCGTGTTTGGGGGGCGAGTGACACCGTGCCCCCGCTTGTGCCGTTGCAGATATGCCCCCAGGTCGATCACCGGGGGATGGGACGAGGCTGTAGCGCTTGTGCTCAAGAGACATGCCCAGATTCGTGTCGCCGTTGGCGCTCCAGCGATCAAGCAAAAACGGATGCACGGTTACCTGGCAGTTGACGTCATCGATAGCGGCGACGGCGGCCACCGGGTGGGCGGCGACGCGAACCTAGTCGTGGTCGATTCGCCGTTCACCGGATGATTTGCACCGTTGACGGAGATGTTGAAGCGTTTCAGCCTTACTTGAGTAATATAAATGTCAGAGAAGCTGCGCCGGAGACAAGGCGTCAGTGGGATTGTTATTCCAGATGGAAGCATGACCGATAACCTGGGCAAAAGACCGGGTTATCGGTTTTTTTGTTTTTCGGGCGGCTGATTAAACGCAACGCGGTGCACAGCGGTGCGTGTGGACGGGGCGTCGCTTGCGGCGCCGGAAGGAGCGCGACATGGAGCTTGTCGAACAAATCAAGGAGCTCGCTGGCGGCGAGGCGAATATCGTCTCGGTATCTGCAGATGATGCCCGCGCGCGGCTCACGGTCAAGGACCGCAGCGTGATCGAACTCGACGAGATCAAAGCGCTTGACACCGTGGCCAAGGCGTCGATATCCGGGTCCGTCCTCAAATGCACATTCACCCAGGAAAGGGGAGCCATCATGGGCAAATACCATGAGCTCGCCGGCGATATTCTCAAGAATGTCGGCGGCATCGAGAACGTCAAGAACGTTCGCCACTGCATCACGCGACTGCGCTTCACCCTCAAGGACGAGAAGGTCGCCAATGACGATGCTATCTCCAATCTCGATGGTGTCATCCAGGTCATGAAGGCCGGCGGCCAGTATCAGGTTGTGATCGGTGCCGCCGTGGACGATGTTTACGATGAGTTGGTCACGGAGTATAAGGTTCCGGGCGTTGGCACCGTTGCGGCCGATGATGAAGCGACGGACGAGGATGGCGGCGGCAAGAAGGGGCCGCTGGCGGCTCTTATGGGAACCATTTCGGGCGTCATGGGGCCTGTGCTGATGCCCATGGCGGCTGCCGGTATGCTGAAGGGCCTGGCCGCGTTTTTCGCCTCGCTCGGTTTGATCGGAGCGACTGATGGCATCTATCAGCTCATGTATGCCATCGGCGATGGCTTCTTCTACTTTTTGCCGATCATCTTGGGTTACACCGCATCCAAGCACTTTGGCTGCAACGAGCTCACCGGCATGGTGCTTGGCTGCGCCTTCCTGTACCCCGCGATGGTCGCTTTGCCGCAGGGCGATGCCATCGGCACACTGTTTGCCGGCAGCGCTTTCGAGATGAACTATTACAGCACGCTGTTTGGCTTGCCGATCATCTTCCCGCTGTCGGGCTATACGATGAGCGTGTTCCCTATCATCATCTCGGTGTATTTTGCCGCTAAGCTTGAGAAGGTCTTGCGCGCCAAGCTTCCTGAACTCATTCGCAACTTTGCCGCTCCCGTGCTGGTCTTTGCCATCATGGTCTGCGCCCAGTACGTTGTCATCGGCCCCGTTGCTTCTTTGCTCACGAGCTTGATCACGTTTATAGTCAGCTCCGTCTATGCGATCCCGACGATCGGCGGACCGCTCTGCTGCCTGCTGATCGGTGGAGGCTTCTCGACGTTGGTCATGTTCGGTCTGCACTGGGCCATGATGCCGATCTCGCTCAACAACATGGCGACCCTCGGTTTCGATCCGCTTGTCGGCAATGGCATCGGAGGCTTCGTGGGTCTTGGCCAGGGCCTGGCTGTTGCGATCCGCACCAAGAACGCCAAGACGCGCGCTATCGCCATTCCCGCACTCGTCTCACAGTTCTGCGGTGTTGGCGAGCCTCTGCTCTACGGCATCCAGATCCCATCGAAGTTCCTGTATGTCCAGAACATCGTGTTCTCGGCCATCGGCGGTCTGTTCTGTGGAATCTTCGGCGTCAAGCAGTTTATCAACGGCGGCATGGGTTTCTTTAGCCTGCCGAGCTTTGTCAACCCTGTGACCAACGATGCGTACTGCATGTATGCCTATGCGGCGATTCTTGCCGTACTCATGGTCGCTTCGTTCATCTTTACCATGGCGACCTATCACGACGACGGCTGCT
Organism: Collinsella sp. UBA6357; assembly: GCA_002437815.1. Taxonomy (GTDB): domain Bacteria; phylum Actinomycetota; class Coriobacteriia; order Coriobacteriales; family Coriobacteriaceae; genus Collinsella. The sequence goes on from DJRP01000025.1 coordinate 31,804, forward strand.
ATCTTGGCAAGTCTCGTGACAAGGCAAGCGCCTAGTCGATACCTATAGCTCCCCAGCCAAGGGGGCGGTCCAACGTGGCGGGCCGTCCCCTTGCGATTTTCAGCCGAAAGGGTGGATCCATGCAGCCTGATACCTTTGACGCCCGATGGATCTCGGGCGAACCGCTTGTCTATGAGCCCGAGCAGACTTACTACGACGAGTGCCATCGCAACCATGTGGTGCGCGCCTCGTTCGAGCTTGCCCATATGCCGGAACATGCCGTGCTCGCGATTGCGGTCATGGGCTATGCGCGCGTTCTGATCAACGGGGCCAGGGTGGATGGGTCCGAACTTTTGGGATGGTGGACCAACTACACCAAGAGGGTGTATTCGTACGAGACCGAGGTTACCGGTGCGCTCGTCAAGGGGCTGAACACGATTGAGATCGAGCTGGGAAACGGGTTCATCAACCCCTCGCCGCTCAGGCTCTTTGGAAAATACAACTTGCGCGAACGCTTGGCCGAGGTGGGCACGCCGCGCGTCATGGCGGCGCTCGTCGCAGGCGATGGCTCGCTTCTCGTCAAGACGGACGGCTCGTGGATGGCGCGCGAGGGCGATCTGCTCTTCAACAACGTCTATCTGGGGGAGGTTCGCGACCTGCGTGCGAACGAGGCCCGCGAGTCGCCGGCGCACGTTTGGGATGGGATGCGTCATATCGAGCCGTCGCCGGTTGCTCCGTGCGTGCGCGGGAAATCAGTCGATCCCGTGCGCATGTTCGAACATGAGGGAAGGGTCGTCATCGACTTCGGCGTGGTCGTTGCGGGGTTCTGCCGTTTGCGTCTGCGCGCCCACGAAGGGCAGCGCGTCGAGGTCGTCTATGCCGAGACCTGGCGCGACGGTGCGCCGTATGCGGGCACGGCTGTCGCGGGTTATGCGGGCATGGAGACGCCGCGCGGCGTGTGCCCCGGCGGTCCGGGTGCGCCCGAGCCTGCCGTGCAGCGCGACGCGATCGTGTGCCATGAGGGCGAAAACGGGTTCGAGAACGAGTTCTGCTGGCACTCGTTCCGCTATGCCGTGCTCGACGGGGTTGATGCGCGCGACATTATCGAGGCGCAGGCAGTCTTTATCCATACCGATCTGGAACCCGCGGGGCATCTCGAGCTGGACGACGAGCGCTTCGCACGTTTGCATGTGGCCGCGATCCGAACCAAGCTCAACAACAACCACGGCCTGTTCGAAGACTGCGCGCGCGAGCGCTTTGGCTACGGCGGCGACATGATTGCGCTTGCCAGCTCCCAGATGTTCAGCTTCGACGTGAGCGGGCTGATCGACAAGACGCTCGCGGACTTCGCCTGCGATCAGACGAAGCGTGGCGGCCTTCCCGAGACGGCCCCGTTTATGGGTATCGGCTCCAACGGTCCGGCATACGGCGAGGGGCCGCTGCTCTGGCAGCTCGCCTATCCCTATTTGGCGATCGAGGCCGATCGCATCTACGGGCGTCGCAACCTGCTTGAACGCGAGTGGGCGGGCATCGAGCGTTTTGGTGACTATCTGCTGGGATTTGAGCCCGAGGAGCTTGCCCCGCATTGTTTGGGTGACCACGGCAGTCTGATCGCACAGGGCTTCTCGAACGGGTCTCCCGATAAGGAGTTCGTCGGCTGGTGCGCCATCCTGTGGGGACTCGAGCTGGTGCGTGAGGCCGCCGAGCGCTTGGGTCGCGATCCATCGCGTTTTGCAACGGCGGCGCGTGCCCTTCGTGGGCAGATCGTCGGTCGTTTCCAGCGTGATGACGGTTCGTTTGGCGATGGGACGCAAACCTCCTGGGCCTTCGCCGCATGGCTCGAGCTGGGGGAGCAAGCGGGGCTCGTTCGCCGCTTGGCACGCGAGATCGAGTCCGCAGGCGTCCTCACCACGGGTATCTTCGGCACGATGTTCGCTTTTGAACTTCTCGCCCGATATGGCTACAACGAGGTGCTCGAGCGGTGGCTGCTGCGTGAGGAAGACCCCAGTCTGCTCGGCATGCTGGCAAGCGGCGACGGTGCGCTCATCGAGATGTTCGACGATCCGCTGGCTTCCTGTGACCATGCGATGTTTTCGAGCTATGACCAGTGGTTTTACCAGGGGCTTGGAGGCCTACTCGTCGATCGCGATGCGTACGGGTGCGACCGGATCGTCATCAAGCCGTACCTGTCGCATGTCGTGGATCGTTTCTCGTGCTCTTGGCGTGTGCCGGCAGGGGAAATCTCGGTTAGCTGGACACGTGAGACGGAGGGCGTGACGCTGACGGTCAGGGTTCCCGAAGGCACCGATGTGTCGATCGAAGCGCCGTGGGGGTGCGAGATCGTCGACCGTGTCGAGGAGGGTTTCTGCACTACGGCGCGCGTGAACGAGAGGCGATAGCCCGGCTGCGTCCGTATGCACGTGTGCATTTAGACGGGGTGCGGCCTTGTGTTTGGCATTAGCATGGTTTTGTGCATGTGGTACGTTACATAAGATTGTTTGAGGAGGATCGGCGATGTGGATCTTGAAGAAGATCAACAACAACTGTGCGTTAGCCCGGGACGATTCCGGACAGGATCTTGTCGTATTCGGTAGGGGCATCGCCTATCGCCGCCCTCCCTATGAGCTTAAAGATCTTTCGCAGGTGGAGCGTACGTTTTACGGGGTTGGTGGCGCGAGCGTCGCGGCACTTAAGGATATTCCCGAAGATGTGCTCTTGCTTGCCGCGGACATTATCGATTTCGCGAGCGACAAGCTTGACGTCGACTTTAATCCCAACGCACCGGTGACGCTGGCCGATCATATCAACTTTGCCATCGAACGCGTGAAGAGCGGCGTGGTGATCGAGACACCGCTGGCGTTTGATGTGATGCGCCTGTATCCTCGCGAAGTTAAAATCGCCCGTCGCGCCATCACGCTGATAAAGAGTCGACTGAAACTTGAGCTGCCCGAGGCCGAGGTTACCAACATCGCGCTTCATCTGATCGACGGCGAGGCTGAACAAAGTAACATGGACGCGACGGTCAGGGCGACTCGCGTGATCGATGATGTGACGCGAATCGTTGCTCGACACCTTGGAAAAATCGATACCGCATCGTTTACCTACGCGCGCTTTGCCATGCATGTGAGATTTTTGGTCGACCGTATCCAGAGCGGCGAGGAGTCCGACAGCGGCATGGGGGCAATGCTTCCCGTTATGAGGCGGGAGTATCCCGATGCGTTTAAATGCGTTGCCGATATCTTGGCGTACTTTGTGACGGAACAAGGCTGGAAATGCGACGAGAGCGAGACGCTCTATCTGCTGATGCACGTACAGAGGCTTGCGACGAGTCTTGAAGGACCTGAGGCAAACTAGAAGCGGAGCTGCAGCAGGCAGTCCGTGTTCTTTTCATCTATTGCCACGCTGAGCTGTCATAGATCTTAAATTTGCACAGCTTGGAGGCCGGCGGGGCCAAAAGCTGTGCAGATCTAAGATGCCTGGTGCGATATTTGGGGGGGCGGGGTGCAAAACGAACCGCACCTTCGTCATCGTTAGAGGTAGGCGCCCAAGTTGATATCTGTGGCGTTGTCTGCCGTACTGTTCGAGGATTTGTCGCCTTGGGTGCTCTGGCGTTCGAGCAGAAACGGGCGCACGATCTCCTGGCGATTGACGTCCTCGGCGGCAGTGACGCTGGTGACGGGTCGCGCGGCCGAGCCGACACGGATGCGCGTGGTCTTTGCAGGCTGCTTGCGCTCTATCTGCTCCATGAGAAGCTGTACGCCCTTGCGGCCGATCTCGTAGCCGGGAGGCGCGACCGTGGTGAGGGTGACAGGTCCGCTCCAGGCGAGCGGGTTGCCGTCGCAGCCGGCGACGAGGACATCCTCTGGCACCGAGATGCCGTGGTCCATCAGACCGGAGATGATGCCCGACGCGAGCACATCGGTGAGACCGATGATAAAGTCAGGGCGCTCGTGCTCGGGCCGGACGGCAAGTTGCGAGCCGATGCTGTATCCGTCTGCCGCCGTGTTCCACTCGCCGGCATCGATAACCTCGGTTTGGATATCACGGCGGCCGGCGAGCGCCTTGTGCACGCCCAACACGCGCAACGAAAGCTGCATAAATGCCGAGCGCCCCACGACGGCGATATGCGTAGCACCGCATGAGATGGCGTGCTCGGCGATGATGCGACCTTGAGCCTCGTTGTCGGCGGCCACAAAGTAGCCGGGCTCGGCGCAATGGATGTCGAGATGCACGATGGGCACGGGCATCTTGGTCATGGCGGGACGCCAGTCGAGTGCGGCCATGGGCTGCACGAGCACGCCTGACATCTGCGTGCCCATAAAATAGCGCAGGTAGTGATCTTGTAGGATGTCGTCGTTGTCGGCGTTGGCGATCAACAGGTCGTAGCCGTGCTTGCGTGCCTCGGTATGGGCGCCGCTGGCGATCTGCAGCGAGAAGCCGTGGTCGAGGCGGGGGAGCACCAGGCCGAATGACTTGGTGGTGCCGCCGGCCAGCTGTCGCGCGCTCTGATTGGGCAGATAGCCCAGACGGTTGATGGTCTCGTTGATGATCTTGAGGGTGTCGGGGCGCACTTTCTCGGGATGGTTGAGCGCATTGGAGACCGTGCCGAGCGAGACGCCTGCCTCGCGTGCGACATCGCTGATCTTGACCTTTGCCATCGCGGCCCCCGCCCTCTGCTTGATGCGTTTCAACAACTGAGCCGATTGTAACACCCCGTTCAGGCTGCTGCTGCGCCGAGCGGATACGGGGCGGCGTGCACCCCGGGTTTCCGCATCAACGGCAATCCTTCTGGTCAGCGCGTTTTGCGCGCGAGGATACACTGTGCCCCGCTCAATTCACGGACAACGCATGACCCAAAGGAGAAGCCATGGCGGCGACCAAGGATTACACCAGCTACCTCAAGAACAAGTGCATCGTGGGATACGGCATCGTGAACGGCGTTATCAACGCGCTCATCTTCCTCGGCATGCACGCCGGCGATCCCGATATCACCTTCGCCGCCGGCAAGGTGGTCGAGGAGATCGCGCTCACGGGGGCGCTGCTCGGCCTCATTCTGACCTGGTGCGTGGTGCCGCTGACCAAGATGGATATCAACAAGGGTGTCTACCAGGGAAATCCTGCAGGCTATGGATGGATGGAAAAGCTGCCCAAGAAGGCGATTCCCCTGTCGATCGTGGTGGGCGTCATCGCGCTGGTTGTGGCCACGCCTATCGCCTGGCTGTGCACCTTTGTGCTGCCCCTGCCGCTTTCGCGCACCGGCATGATGGTCTTCAAGGGCGTTATGTGCGCCATCGCCGGCTGCGTCTCTGGCTATGTGGTCATCGGCGCCACCACCGCGGGCATCGAAGCCGCCAAGTAGCGCGCTCGACAGCAAACCAGCCCCCTTTCCCAGGCCGGCCCTCCCCAGGGGTCGGCCTTTTTGTGCGTAAAAGCCTTTATGTCGTAGCTTCTTCCTGCGAGTTTGCCGTAGGTGCGGCAAGTGCTCTGATGGGGGAGCGCTTGCGCTCGGCCATATATTGGGCTCGATAAGGCGCGTGTCGGGAAGGGGCCGACGGATCGCGCAACATGACAAGAAAGGAAACGCACATGGCTAAAGCTAAAGCTGTGGCAGAGGAGAAGGGTGCCGAGAAGTTCATACTTCTCCCCGTTCTCGTTCTGATCCTTGCCCAGATGGGCACTTCGGGTGACAACGGCGCGCTCTCGCTCGCCGCGACCGCCCTCACCCAGGACCTCGGCGCCACTACCGCCGACATTCAGCTCGCCAACATGGTTTACTCCCTCATGGCCGGCGCCTTCATGATCGCCGGCGGCATGATGGGCACCATCATCGGCTGGAAGAAGAACTTCCGCATGGGCGCTCTGCTGTGCGCTGCCGGCGAGGTCGTCCTTGCCATGGCTCCCAATATGGCAGTCTTCATCTGGGGAGGCCGCACCCTCGTGGGCTTTGGCGCCTCCTTCATGATTCCGTCCGTCCTGGGCCTGGTCCCCAAGATCTATCACGGCAAGAATCGCGTGCTCGCCTTCGGCTGCATCGGCGCCGCTTCCGGTCTTTCGGCCTTGCTGCCGCTGGTTCTTTCCATCGTGCTCATGGCTGCCGGCATGCGCGTGACGTTCTTTGTCCTTGCCGCCTACTTTGTGCTCGTCTTCCTGCTCTCCTTCAAGTTGCCTGCGATCGAGCAGTCCGATGAGAAGCTCAAGTTCGACGGTATCGGCGTGGCGCTTGCCGCCTGCGGCCTGTTCCTGTTCCTCGTCGGCGTGTCCCGCATCTCCGCTTGGGGCCTCATCGAGCCCTTCGCGGCCTGCCCCTTCACCATCGCCGGCATCTCTCCCTGCCTGCCCATGGCCGTGCTCGGCGTGATCATCCTTGTCATCATGGTCATGGTCGAGAAGAAGGTCGAGGCCAAGAACGGCTTTGCCCTGCTGCCCCAGTCCTTCCTTAAGACCCCGCAGGTTCTCGCTGGCCTCGCTGCTTCTGCCATCACCTTCTTCTTCATGGGCGTCCAGTCCATCCTGATGGCTCCCTATCTGCAGCTCGTCGCCGGTTGGACCCCCGCTATCGTCGGTGTGCTGTCGATCGTCGTCGGCATCCCCACCTTCGCCTTCTCCATCGGCATCCCCAAGTTCATGCCCAAGGCCAATCCGCGCCACATCATCCAGGTCGGCTACATTGTCATGGCGGCGGCTCTCATCGTGATGGCGTTTTCCGTCACTCTTGCGGGCGCTTCTTACGCTGGCATCATGATCGGCTGCGTCGTTGCCGGTTCCGGCGCCGGTATCGTGTCCTCTCAGGCTAACAACGTCGTCGCCCTGGCTGTGAACGAGCGCGACGCCTCCCAGTCCGGTGGCATCCAGACCACCATGCGCAACGTTGGCCAGGCGATCGGCATTGCCGTTCTGGGCGCCGTGCTGCTCTTCGGCATCACCAATTCCGTCAAGGACGCCGCCGCCAACGATTCCCGTATCTCCGATACCACCGTGGCGGCCCTTTCCGAGCGCACCATCGACCTCATGAGCGACGATAACTTCCGTGCCTCGATCGCCGACATCGATATGACCGATGACGAGCGCGACGCCCTGGTCGAGCTCAATGCTCAGTCGCGCTTCAACTCCACTCGTTTCGCCTATTACGTGGGCGCGGCCGTCATCGTGCTCGGTCTTGCCACCACGCCTGCGATCAAGAAGTTCTCCAAAGAGGAGGAGTAGGACATGAAGAAGCTCTACTTCAACGGTGACTTCCTGCCCATGACGGGCGAGGGCGATACGTTCGAGGCCCTGCTTGTCGCCGATGACGGCACGATCGCCTTCACCGGCTCGCTTGACGAGGCCCGCGCCCAGGCCGACGGTGCCGAAGAGATCGATCTTGAGGGCCATTGCCTCATGCCCGGTCTCATCGACCCGCATTCGCACATTTCCGGCTGCACGCAGTACATCGTCGCCGCCGACCTCAACGGCGCTGCGGACTTCGATGAGATCGTCAAGCGCCTCTCCGACTTTGCCGCTCAGCGCGGTATCGGCGAGGACGGCGTGATCATGGGCGTCTCCTACGACCAGAACTCTCTGGCCGAGAAGGAGCACCCCAACCGCCATGTGCTCGATCGCGTGAGCGAGACCATCCCCGTCATCGCCGTCCACGCTTCGAGCCATATGATCGTCGCCAACACCAAGCTGCTCGAGCTGGCCAACATCACTGCCGAGACGCCCGATCCCGAGGGCTCTCGTTACGGCCGCGAGGCCGACGGCACACCCGACGGGTACTGCGAGGAGCCGGGTGCCATGTGGCCCGTGTTCGCTGTGACGCAGCCGCGTCAGAAGATGGACATGGACGTCATGATCGGCGAGATGCAGGACATCTATCTGGAGAACGGCATCACCACCTGCCAGGAAGGCGCTACCACAGCCGACTTCGCCGCGCTGTTCTGCGGCCTTGCCCAGAAGGGTTTGCTCAAGATGGACGTCGTGAGCTACCCGATGTACGGCGAGGATGTCGACAAGATCCTGGCCGACCACGAGTCTTTCGTGTCCCAGGACTACACCGGCCACTTCCGCATCGGCGGCCTCAAGATGTTCTTCGACGGCTCCCCGCAGGGCCGCACCGCTTGGATGACCGAGCCCTACACCCCGGGCGACGAGGGCGAGGGCTACTGCGGCTACGGCACCATGACCGACAAGGCCGCATACGACTTCATGCGCAAGGCCATCGACGGCAACCATCAGCTGCTCGCCCACACCAACGGCGATGCCGCGGCCGATCAGTACCTGCGCGTCTACAAGCGCGCGCTGGAGGATTCGCCCAACCCGCAGAAGGCCGAGTTGCATCCGGTCATGATCCACTGCCAGACCGCCCGTCGCGATCAGTATGAGCAGATGGCCGAGATCGGCATGATCCCGTCGATCTTCGCGAGCCATATCTGGTATTGGGCCGACGTGCATCTCAAGAACTTTGGGCCCGAGCGCGGCGGTCGCGTATCCGCCTGCCATGATGCGCTCGCATGCGGTCTGCCGTTTACGTTCCATACCGACACGCCCGTTTTGCGCCCGAATTTCTTCGAGGCCGTGTGGTGTGCCGCCAAGCGCGTCACCAAGGGCGGCGTGCAGCTGGACGAGGATCAGAAGATCAGCGTGTACGAGGGTCTCAAGGCCGTGACGGTCAACGGTGCCAACCAGTACGGCGAACTCGATCGCAAGGGTACGCTTGAGGTCGGAAAACTTGCCGACCTGTGCATCGTCGAGAAGAACCCGCTCAAGATCGAGCTTGATGAGGTGCGCGACCTGCACGTTCTCGAGACGATCAAGGAAGGCAAGACCGTCTGGACTCGCGCGTAGCGAAGGTTCAAAACATCGGTGCCGACGGGTCATGCGCCCGTGGGTATGGGACCCGTGGCTGCAGGGGCGGCCGCGGGCCCTTTTTCGGTTTGTGGAAACGGCGGCCCGCGTGATGGCGTAAAGTTGCACATGTTTATGACTGCCGTGCCGAGCGAGGGGATTGCCCATGCCTGCCGATACCCGCAAGTGCAACATCATCGTCGACTCCTGCTGCGAGCTGCCGCGCGACTTTTGCGAGAAGGAGGGCCTGACCGTCCTCAACTTCACCTATACCGAGCAGGCGCTCGGCGAGGGCGGCCTCACCGGCACGGACGACATGTACGAATCGCTCTCGGCTCACGATTTCTACAGCGCCATGCGTCGCGGCGCCCAGCCCATGACTTCGCAGCCCTCGCAGCTTGTGTTCGAGGAGGCCTTCGCCGCTGCGGCTGATTCGGGCGTGCCGACGGTCTACCTGGCGTTCTCGAGTGGGCTTTCGGGCTGCTACGACGGTGCCTGCATGGCGCTCGATCGCCTGTGCGAGGCGCGCGGTAGGACCGCCGATGAGTTCGGTCTGTATATCGTCGACCTCAAGCTCGGCTCCACGCCGCAGGGCCTTATCATCGCCGAGGCCGCCCGCCAGCGTGACCGCGGCCTCACAGCTACCGAGCTTGCTGCGTGGGCGAAAGAGGCGCGTTACTACGTGCAGACGATGTTCATGGTCGACGATCTCGAAGCGCTCCACCGCGGTGGGCGCATTCCCGCCAGCGTCGCCGTGGTCGGCGGTAAGCTCGACGTCAAGCCGCTGCTCACCTTCGATATCGAGGGCAAGCTCTCGGTGGTGGGCGTGGCGCGCGGCCGCAAGAAGGGCTTGCGTCGTATGGCGGAGTTCTTCGACAAGAACCGCAACGCCGACATGTATTCGAACATCGCCGCCATCGGCAACGCCGATGCCCAGGTCGACGCGCGGCGCCTGTGCGAGCTCATCCAAAAACAGGACGACACCACCATGTTTCTCGAAACGAGCATCGGTCCCACGATCGGCTGCCACGTGGGTCCGGGCATGGTGAGCGTGAGCTTTTGGGGCGACGACCGCCGAGCCCAGTCCTCGATCAGCGACAGGATCGCTGGGATGGTCAAGGGCAGGTAGCGCAGGCGTGCATCGGTGGCCCTCGGAGGGTTTTTCGAGGGCTATCGCGGCAGCCCGGCCTCGATGGCCAACGTCTTGAAGCGTTCGACGGCGGGCGCGAGGATACGCTCGTCCCTCGGGGCGATACAGAGCACGAGGATGTGACGAAGGCGGTCGCCGGTAAAACCTGCACGCGTATCCACGTGGTAGTGGACGGCGCCGCTCGTCGCCACGTCGTTCGAGAAGACCGTCATGAGCATCCAAGGTCCCCGCGTGAACGAGTACATCTCGAAGACGGCGGAGAAGTCGCCCAACGATCCGCGCCAGAGACCTTCTTCGACCAGCGCCGCGTGCAGGGCGCGTTGAAGGTCGCGGGCGTGCCGGATGTCGAGATCATGCTCGCTGAGGCTGCCGAAGAGCAGGGCATCACCGAGCCGATCCCGGGGAAAGCCGAGCCGCATGATGAGGCCCTCGATGCGCGAGCGGTCGTGCTCGTCGATGGCGTTTCCGATCACGCAGAGCGGAAGCGCGGTTTTGACCGGATCGAACGAGACGAGGAAGTCGAGGCCGGCAAGGACACTCGGTGCCTCGGGGGCCACGGCTTCGCGGTCGGTGAGCACCCGGACGATGCGAATGCTGGGTATGAGCCGCTCGAGACGGTCGCGCGCATAGAAGACCTGCTCGATTCCGCAGTTGACCACAAGCCCCACGTGCCATTGGTCGTGACTCGAGATGCCGTCCATATAGGAGAGCAGGAGCATGCCGAGACGTGTGAGGTCGGTCTGGTACAGGTTGAGTTCGCGCAGCCCGGGCGTATCGCGCATCGTTTCGCCCAATCGCATGAATGATGCCATGTTTTCAAAGCGAACCGTCCAGGTGTTCTCCTGCGGAAGCGAGATGGCGCGCTCGTATCGCATGTGGGTGAGTCCGGCCTCGATGAGGGCCGCGCAGGGTTTATCGAGATGGAGTGCCGGGCGCGTTCCAAAACGTTCGCGCAGGGCATAGAAGAGGGTCTCGGTGAGGTCCTCGATCCGGGGATCCGGTCGATAGGATCGCTGGAAGTCGGGTGTCCAGCGGCGGGTCGACACGGTAAAGAGATCGCGGACGACGCCGCGTTCGCCGGGAGGCACCTCGATGCCAAAGCGTGACTCGATACGAGCGCAGATGTCGTTGTAGACGGAGGGGACATCGCCGGCGTATCCCGCCACCCGTTTGCGCTTGAGGATCCTTAACACCATGATCTGCAGGTAGACCATGATCTGGTGGCGCGCATTGTCGGTGTATGACGTGTCGAGTCCCTGCTCGACCTGCGACACCAGCTCGCCAAAGAATTGCTCGTTGCCGCTAAAGAGCTGTGGCTCGATGCGGCGTTTCATGGCCGTGGACGCGAACTCGAAGAGATAATAGACGATAAAGAACCTGATGTATTCCTCGGGGCCCTCGACGCTGATTTTGCGGCCGCGGACGATCTGCGCCCCAAAAGGCGTGAGCAGCTCGTTCCAGGAGCGCAAGTCGTCCTGTGCCTGCTGTTTGTTGGTGAGGATGGCCCGCGCGAGCGATTCTGTGGTGTATTGGTTGGCGTAGTCGCAGGTCAGCAGGAGCATGCCGCGGTAGAACCGGTCGAGGCCGGCATCCATGGAGAGCGCCCGCTCCTTGATGACGCCTTGAATGCGCTCGCGCTGCGGTCCGGTGCTCGCGAGTCGGATCCCGTTGCCTCGTTTCGATTCGACGGCGGCCTCGATTCCCACCTGCGAAAGGAAGGCGTTGACGGCGCGCATGTCGTTGCGGACCGTGCGCTCCGAGCATGCGAGGGCGCTTGAGACGTCCACCGTCGGAACGTAGCTCGCCTGCTCGAGCAGGAGGTTGAGCAGTTTGACCTGGCGCGCGTTGATGCTCATGGCGAGCTCCTTGCTTGACGTTGGGTTTTGGGGCGTTTTGCCGTATATCAGGAAAACGAGCTGATATCAGACATCTTACGTGCTTTTTAAGATGGAAGGGGAGGGTTTGAATATCAATCCTTTCCTGATATACGGAACGAATGGTGGATGGTGATACGTCGTGGCGCAAGGGAATGCCAAAACAGGTCCGGTGCCTGCGGGAGAGACGCGTCTTGCACGGCTGGCGCCCCTGATCGTGCTGGCGTGTGCACAGCTGGGGACCTCGGCGGACAACGGCGCGTTCTCGGTCGCGATGGCCGAGATGATGCGCGTCTTTGGCTGCCCGCTTGCGGACGTGCAGATGGCGAACACCGTCTATTCGCTCATGGCGGGCACGTTTATGCTGGCGAGCGGTCTGCTCGGCATGGTGATCGGCTGGGGACGCAATTTTCGCGCGGGCCTGGTGCTCGCCGTCGCGGGTGAGCTTATCTGCGCGTTTGCGCCGAACATCATGGTGCTCATCTGGGGCGGCCGCCTGATGGTGGGGCTCGGGGCGAGCTTGATCATCCCGTCGGTCCTCGGTATGGTCTCGATGCTCTATGAGGGCGAGGCGCGCAAGCAGGCTTACGGTGTCATCGCTGCTTCCGCCGCGCTGGCGACCATCATCCCCATCCTTCTTGGCATCCTTGTCGACCTTGCGGGTTTCCGCGTTACATTCGGTGTGCTGGCGGCCTATTTCGCAGCGCTGCTTGCGGCGAGCGCCAAGCTCCCTGCGGGCGGTGCCATCCATGCGGGCAAGTTCGACGTGCCCGGTGCGGTCCTGGCATCACTCGGGCTGTTTGCCGTCATGTGCGGTCTCTCCCGCGTCTCGGTGTGGGGTGTGCTTGACCCGCTGCCGCAGGCGCCGTTTGCGGTACTCGGCATCTCTCCGGCCCTTCCGATCGTAGGTGTGGGGCTCGTTTTGCTTGCGGTACTCGTCCCGGTCGAGTTTTGGATGGAGCGCCGCCATGGGGTGGCGATCCTACCCTCGAGCTTCATGAAGAGTGCCAGCGTTCGCGCGGGCGTGGTCGCAATCGCGCTTCCGTTCTTCTATATGGGGGCACAAGGGCTTGTCGCCACGTCGTATTACCAGCTGGTGATTGGTTTGGGCGGTATGCAGACGGCGCTTTTGGGGATCATCTCCGGCGTTCCGATGCTCGTGCTCGCGATGGCCGTTCCGCGCAAATGGCCGCATCTTGATCCGTGGGCCGTCGTGCGGACCGGGTACGTGTGCGTGGCTCTTGCGTGTGTCTGCATGGCGCTGGGCGTGCGGGAGCCGGTGCTCACCCCCGTCATGGTTGTGGGCACGCTCTTTGGTGGCGTCGGCGTCGGCCTTATCAACTCGCAGGCCAACAACATCGTCGCATCGGCCGTGCCGGCCCGTGACGCCCAGCAGTCGGGCGGTGTCCAGGGTGCGGCTCGCAACCTCGGTCTCGCACTCGGGTCCGCCGCCATGGGTTCGGTGCTCCTGATCGCGGTCAACAGCGGACTCGATGCACGCATCGCCTCGTCTTCATCGATCGATACGAAGACGGCGACGTCGCTTGAGGAGGTCGTCTATACCTACGAGAGCGATGCCGCCTTTGCGGCGCGACTCGACGCGGCGGGTGTTGTGGACGATGCGGCGCGTGCCGACCTGCTCGCGGATAACGCGGAGGTTCGCTCGTCGGCCGCCGCTGCGGCCTTTAACGCGGTTGCCCTCGTCTCGATCGTGGCGTTGGCGACCACGTTTCCACGCAAGGCCGGACGCGGGATCATGGAATAGGCATCTCGTACTCGGGGTTGCTACTGCTGCCGATGCAAATGCCGCTCCAACTGCCTGCCTGCGGCGGTGAGGCACATCACGATGATGTAATAGACTGCGGCCACCAGCAAAAAGGGCTCGAAGGCGCGATAGGTGAGGGCTTGGACGCTCTGGGCGGCGCGCATCAGGTCCATAAGGCCGATGGTCGCCACGAGCGACGAGCTCTTGAGTACCGTGATGACCTCGTTGACAAGCGCGGGCGCCACTGAGCGCAATGCCTGCGGGATGATGATCTTGCGCATCATGGCGGGGTAGGAAAGGCCGATAGCCCGTGCCGCGTCGTATTGACCGGTGTCGACGCCCTCGATGCCGCCGCGAACGGTCTCGGACACCGTGGCCGAGCCGTTGAGGCCGAGCGTGAGCACACCGGCCGTAAACATCGAGATCTTGAAGCCCGTGAGCTGCGGCGTGGCGAAATAGGCTATGAAGAGCAGCACGATGAGCGGCACGCCGCGGAAGATCGACGTGTAGAGGTCGAGCATGGCGCGCAGCGGCCGGCAGCGCACGACCTTGCCCACGGCGATGATAAAGCCGAGTATGAGCGCGATGACGAGCGCGGCCCCCGTGACCTCGAGGGTCACGGCGAGGCCGTCCCAGAACATCGGGATATACGGTTCGAGCAGGCTGAACTTCATGACAGGTGATTCTCCGTCCGCGGCGGGTGCGACCGTCGCGCGCTACTTGGCCTTGGCCGTCGTCTTGCCGGAGGCCGAGAGGTCGCCGTTCCACTTGAAGTCGGCGCCCACGTACTGCTCGATGTATTTGTCGATCGTGCCGTCCTTGAGCATCTTGCCGATGCATTTGTCGAGCGCGGGCACAAACTCGGCGCCCTTGTTGGCCATGAGGCGGTAGACACCCACGTGGTCGCGGGTCTCGGAGCGGTCGAGCAGGCCGAGCACGAGGCCCTCGTTGGCGTCGCGCATGGACTGACCCTCGGCGCCGTCGCAGAGGTATGCGTCGATCCGGCCGGCGAGCACCTCCTGCAGGCACTGGTCGCCTCCGTCGTAGGTGTGGATGTCGGCATCGGGCATGACCTTGGCGATGAACCTGTTCTGCACGGTGCCGGTGGTGCAGGCGATCGACTTGTCCGCAAGATTCTCCACGCGCGTGATGGCGTCGCCGCCGCGGGTGAGCACGCCCACGAGCGGTTGGTAGTACCCGCGCGTGAAGTCGTAGGTCTCCTCGCGCTCGCTGTTAGCGCTCATGGCCATGGTAAAGGACGTGTCGTTGCCCTGGATGCTTGCGAGCGTGGCGGCGAAATCTTGCGATTCGAATTCGTAGGTGAAACCGAGCCGTTTGGCCATCTCGTCGGCGATGGCGATGTCGAGGCCCACGACCTTTTGCTTGCCGTTCTTTTGCGTTTCGAGGTAGCGATAGGGGGCGAAGGCGTCGTCGCCCACGAAGGTGAGCTTGGCACCCTTGATGCTGTAGGAGTCGGAGCTGCCGGAGGAAGCGGCGGAGGTGCCGGCGGTGGAGCCGGATGCCTTGTCGTCTTGCGACGAGCAGCCGGCGACGGTGAGCATGGCGCTGCCAGCGAGCAGGCCGATAAAGTCGCGGCGGGTGAGGGAGCGGGACATATGACAAGCCTTTCGATCGATAAATAGACGTTGTTCAAGTGTTCTATTCTAGGGCGCCGCAGCTTCGGCGGCGCGGCAAACAATCCGCAATCTGCGTGTTGTATCGCTCTGCAGGAATGTGTATGAAAAGGTTGAAAGATGCGCGGGACTTTCACGGCGTTTGGTGCGCTTTTGCTGCACACCGCCCTCTATATTGTCATCAAGTACCCGCTGCAAACAAAAGGAGGCAGCCATGTGTGAGAACAAGGCCAACGAGCCCCTGGCCCCCGAGCCCCTGACTCCCAAGAAGTCGGACGAGGCCGTCAAGCTGACCGATGAACAACTCGAGAATGTCTCGGGCGGCGGGCTTTTCGATCGCGGCTTCAACTACAAGGTCGGGGATACATGGAAGGGCATGTGCAAGACCTGCGGACACTGCAGCGAAGACCGGACGTTCACCTGCGTATATAGCTATGCACCAGGGGACGGAAAGTACAACTACACCTGGTGGCGCTGCGGTACGTGCGGTGCCGTCTGGCGCTGGGTGCCGGATAGCATTTGGGGCGGCGACTGGGACAAGGCCTATTGGAACGTCGCCGACATGAAGAAGAAAGACCCGCTCGTCATAGAGTCCATGCGCGGCAAATAACGCCGGCCGCTCTTTCGCCGTCGCGTGAGGAGCTTCGCCGCGGGCGGTGCTCATTCGCCCGCTGGAGACATTGGATATCGCCGGTACATCGACGATTCGGGGCGCGGGGAGATTGTCTCCCCGCGTTTTTCATGCCGAGCGCTTGGTGCCGTGTCCCTTATGGAGTCTACCTGGTATCTGGTTTGAGAGACCAGTTCTGGTATATCAGTGCGGGGCGCCACGGCTAGAATATTCCGCCGAAGTATTGTTGCGCGCCACGTGCGGCGGCATAAACGACAGCAATCGAAGGGACATCCTATGTGTGGAATCGTCGGATATACCGGAAGCGCGACGGCGAAAGATATATTAGTCACCGGCCTCAAGCGCATGGAATACCGCGGCTATGACTCCGCGGGCGTGGCGCTCGAGATAGGCGAGGGCGCGGAGGCACACCTCGACGTGATCCGCCGCACCGGCAAGGTTGCGGGGCTCGAGAGCGAACTTGCCAACATCGACGCCGCCTCGACCTGCGGTATCGGACACACCCGCTGGGCCACACACGGCAAGCCCTCGGTCGCCAACGCCCATCCGCACACGAGTTGCGATGGCCGCATCGCCGTCGTCCACAACGGCATCATCGAGAACTTCGCCGAGCTGCGCGAGGAGCTCATCGGCCGCGGCCATACCTTTAAGAGCGAGACCGACACCGAGGTCTTCGCGCATCTGATCGAAGAGGCCTATGCCGATACCCATGACCTGATGGCGGCCGTGCGTGAGGCATGCACGAGCGTTGTGGGGGCCTACGGTCTTGCCGCCCTCTGCGCCGACGAGCCCGGCGTGATCGCCGTGGCCCGCAAGGATTCTCCCATCGTGGTGGGTGTCGGTGCGACCGGCTCCTATGTGGCCTCCGATGTCATCGCACTTATCGATGCCACCCGCGATGTCGTCGTGCTCGAGGACGGGCAGTTTGCCAAGCTCACGCCGGCTGGCGTCGAGTACACCGACGAGGAGGGCAACGTCATCGAGCCCAAGGTCACCCATATCGACTGGGATCTGGATATGGCCGAAAAGGGCGGTTATCCCGACTTCATGCTCAAGGAGATTCACGAGCAACCGCGCGTGGTGCGCGACACACTTGTGGGGCGCATGACTCCCGCCGGTGAGCTCGATATCGACGAGCTGGGTCTCTCGCTCGAGGAGCTCAACGATATCGATCGCGTCTACGTGATCGCCTGCGGCACGAGTTACCACGCGGGCCTCGTGGCCAAGAACCTCGTTGAGGGCTGGGCGCGCATCCCCTGCGAGGTCGAGGCCGCAAGCGAGTTTCGCTACCGCGACCCCATCATCACGCCGACGACGCTCGTCGTGGCGGTGTCGCAGTCGGGCGAGACGGCCGATACGCTGGCCGCCATCCGCGATGCGCGCATCAAGGGCGCCAAGGTCTTTGGCATCACCAACGTGGTGGGCAGCCCCGTGGCGCGCGAGAGCGATGGCGTGATCTACACCAAGGCCAACAAGGAGATCGCGGTCGCCTCGACCAAGAGCTTTATCGGCCAGATCGTGTCACTGACGCTGCTCGCGCTGTTGTTGGCGCAGGTCAAGTACCGCCTTACCACCAAGCAGACGCGCATGCTGTTCCGTGAGCTCGGTGATACGGCCGAGCAGATTCAGCAGATCTTGGATACGCAGGACGAGGCCGTCCGCGAGGCCGCGCTTGCCTGCAAGGACGCGCACTCGGCGCTGTTCGTCGGCCGTGGCATGGGTGCCGCGATCGCCCAGGAGGGTGCGCTCAAGCTTAAGGAGGTCAGCTACCTGCACGCCGAGGCCTATGCGGCGGGCGAGATGAAGCACGGCCCCATCGCGCTCATCGATCCGGGTTTCCCCGTGATCGCCGTGGCCACCAAGAGCGCCACGTATGACAAAACGGTCTCGAACCTCATGGAGTGCAAGGCGCGCGGTGCCGAGGTCATCGTCGTGGCCACCGAGGGCGACGAGGATATCAAGAAGATCGCCGACCACGTAATATACGTGCCCGCCGTGCGCGACGTGTTCAGCCCCATCACGGCGAGCGTGCCGCTGCAGCTGCTTGCCCGCGAGGTTGCGGTGCTGCGCGGCTGCGATGTCGACCAGCCCCGCAACCTGGCCAAGTCCGTTACCGTCGAGTAGTTGGGCCCGCTCGCTGACTTTTGTTTGACCTGTGATGGCATCGCTTGTGTTGAAGTTCGAGTTTCCAATGAAACGGCCTCTGGTAATTCGTTTTACCAGAGGCCGTTTTTGTTGGAAACTCGAACTTCAACGCGAAGAAATGCGGGCGAAGAGCGTGCGGCTAGCGAAGTTTGCTCGTCTCGAAGTAGTCGGGGAACTGATCGAGCACCTCGGTCTGATTGCGGAACATCATATGCAGGTGCTTGCTCACCAAAAAACTCGCCTCGATGGGATCGTGCCCGCTGATGGCGCGGCGAATCTGCTTGTGCTCGTTGATGATCTCGCGCTTGTCGAGATCCTGAGTGAGTGCCCGCAGCCAGCGGAAACGTTCGAGGTCGGCGTTGGTCTGCTCGAGCCAGGCCCACACGGTGCTCCGGCAGGCGATAGAAAAGATCATGTGGTGCATGAGGTTGTCACTCAAAAAGAACCCGATGCGGTCCTCTTCGGCCATGGCTTTCTCTTGCAGCGCGATCGCATGGTCGATCTGCTCGATGCTCGTGGGGGTGGCGCGCGAGCAACACTCGATGATCACCTGCTTTTCGAGGTGCTCGCGGATATAGCAGGCGCTTTCGGCAAGGGTGAGGTTGATGGGCGAGACGTAGGTGCCACTTTGGGGTACCGTGCGCACCAGACCTTCCTGCGCCAGGCGCACAAGCGCTTCGCGTACCGGGGTACGCCCCATGTCAAGGTCATCGCAGAGCTGCTTGACGCCGAGCTTCTCGCCAGGCTTGTAATCGAGATAGACGATCTTGCGCCGAATCGTGTGATACGACTGGTCCTGTAGGCTGGTTTCCTGTTCGCCGACGTGCGTCATGTCTTCCATAGCGATGGTGTCCCCGATATCTGTTGTCTCCCACTTATATATCAGCTATTGATTATCGCGCGAAACGGCCCCCGGACCATGCGCGAATCGATAAAAGCGGGACGTGTGTAAGACGCCGCAGGTGGAGCGATAGGGACTCTTGCGGGTAAGGCTTGTCCGCAGGTGTATAAAACCCGAAGAGCCCTTATCGCCCCGCCAGGATGG
Organism: Collinsella sp. UBA6357; assembly: GCA_002437815.1. Taxonomy (GTDB): domain Bacteria; phylum Actinomycetota; class Coriobacteriia; order Coriobacteriales; family Coriobacteriaceae; genus Collinsella. Next base: position 50,850 of record DJRP01000025.1, read on the forward strand.
CGATGCGGGGCACTGACTATAGTGCCCGTTTGACACGTGCGGCCCTATACTGGTCGATAGCAAATATCGTTCAATTTTGAAACAGCATTGGTGAGATAGAGCAGTGTGGTCGAGTGTATGGGACCAGCTCCGCACATGTTGGCAAGGAGGCGACCGATGCCGGTCCAACAGGGAATCGAATGGCTGGATGATGCCGTCGTGCGCAGCCGATATGCTGCGGGGGTATATGCGATCGCCGAAGACGGCGGTGCGGTGGCGCCGGCTCTCGCACGGGCTTATGCCCGCGCTGCGACGCTTTTGATCGAGGGCGAGATGGGCACGGGCAAGCGCGATATCGCCGAGCTCATCTATTTGCAGGGTCCCTATGCCGAGGAGCCTTTGGTCGAGGTGACGATTCCGGCATTGACGGAGCGCTCTTGGCGCCACCTGATAAAAAGCGTCGATTCGCCGCTCTTCCAAGTGGGGCTTACCGTGCTTATCGAAGGCGTGAATGCGTTGGATGCCCGTCGTGCCAACGAGTTGGCTGCTGCCCTGGCCACAGCTGCTGCCTCGGAGCGATGCCGTTTGGTGCTGACTGGCGACGAGGTGCCCGGCGGCGGAGAGGCCCCCGCGACGACGACGCTTGCCGATCGGCTGGGCTGTGCCGTGAGCATCGCTCCCGCATTGCGCGATAGGGGGGACGTGGCGCGCAAGATCGATCGCTATCTGGCGTATCTGGCGGCTTCGTTTGACACGGCGGCCCCCGGCATGGAGCGGCAAGCCGCGCGGATGCTCGACGAGTATTCGTGGCCACGCAATTACCTGCAGCTGCGCGAGGTTGCGGAGCGTCTGTATATCCTGGTGGGTCCGGGCACGGTGGACGCGGATGCCGTCAACGAGGTGCTGGCACAGGAGGGGGTTATAAAAACGGCAACGTTTACCGCACCGACCCTTGACAGCGACCTGTTCATCTTGCGCCCCCTGGTTGATACCGAACGCGATATCGTGCGGATGGTAGTTGATTATCTGGACGGCAACAAGACGCGCGCGGCCGAGGTGCTGGGCATCAGCCGAACGACGTTGTGGCGCATGCTCAAGGATTGACGGTACCGTTTGGCCGCTTATGGGCGGTGCCCGCGACAGCAAGCGTCGCGCGCGTGGTACAGTGGATGGAATTGTTTCAAAACTGTTTCGTGTATGGGCGGGGGTATCGCATGGCGGGCAAAACGAACGGCGGGGCGCGGCGGGAGCGCCCGGGCAAGACCAAGGGGTTCGACGCCACGTTCAAGCCGACCCGTTACGGATATCCCTCGACGAGTGCACGTCTTGCCATGCAGGCGAACGCCTCGCGCCGCGCCCGAAACCGCGTGGTGGGATCCAAGCTTACGCACAACGCCACATTGGGCTATATCAGCCGCGGGGCCGCTCGCCGCAGCGGACTTGATCCTGCCGGCTGGCACCGGTACGTGCCGATGGTGATGCTGGCAGTGGTCGCAGTGCTAGCGTTGGCCCTGTTGGGATATGCAGGACATGGACAAAGCCTGGGCAAGATGCTCCCGACATGGAGCGCCCCGTCACTCGTGTCAAGCAGGGACATCGTGACGGGGGCGCAGAATCAGACGGGTGTGGCATCGTCGCGTGCGATCGTAGCGGCGGCTAGCACCTATGCCGAGGGACAGCAAAAAACGGATGACGCGTAGGCCTATTTGACCCAGACGACGTTGTCGCGACGCGGTTTGGCCTCGGCAAGCGGGGCCTTGGCATAGCCGAGGGCACAGTTGCCGATGCCGCGCAGGCTACCATCGGCGGGCAGGCCCCAGCTGGCGAGCAACTTGCGTCCCTCATCGGAGTCGAAGACCTCGTGCGCGCGGTGGATCCAGATGGAGTCGACGCCCAGAGCATAGGCGGCGTTGAGCATGTTGCCCATGGCGAGCGATCCGTCTTCCATGTGCGTGGGGGCGCTCGAGTCGACGAGCGCCACGATCACGGCGGTGGCACCATAGAACGGATCGGCCTTGCTGCCCATGACCTCGGCATTGAGGCGCGACATGTGCGCGATGGTCTGGGGATCGGTAACGGCTACGAACGTGACCGGCTGGCGGCCCATGCCGCTTGGCGCGTACTGGCCGGCTTCGATGATGCGCTCGAGCTTTTTGTGCTCGACGGGTCTGTCGCTAAACGCACGGCAGCTGCGGCGGTGGGTGAGGGCTTCAATGGTTTCCATGGGCGACTCCTTTGCTCGAAGAATGTGGAACGGAGTTCTTGTTCCCCACTGCTCGAGGTGCCATACCGACAGCGGTGAAGAGCGCGTGCTCTCGTGCTTTGATTTTGCCGCACGGAAAGAAGGTATGCATAAAAGCAGACCATTTGTGTGTACGCACCATGAACTGATAAAACGTATTATCCCGTCTACCCTGCCGTTTTTGCCGCCGGCCTAATTGGGAACTGTATATTTCCTGATAAAGGTTTTACTAAAGACAAATACTGTTTATCAGCGCGTCCCCGCGGCGCGCCCGGCTGGGAGGTATGGGAATGTTCCAGGCAGGCGATCAGATCGAGACCGATTTCGAGGGGCTTCTCAAGCTGCTCCGTTCCACGACGCGTGCGTTTGTGACCGTTGGCGGTCATGAGTACTACATCACGCACACCGATGGGTACTGGCGCGTGCAGGATTGCGAACTGCTCAACGACAAGGGCCATTTCAGCGACTGCTCCGAACTCGTCAACACCCTGTGCGAAGTCGTCGAGCTTCCGTGGATCGGCGGAAGGAGCCTGCATGACAGCTTTGCCGATGCTCGGGTTTACGAGGCCGTTCCCGCCGAGGAGCGCCCCGCTGCCTAGCTGACCAAACGCGTGATCCGGCCGCCGTCGACATGCGGGCCGGTCGTATATTCGGATATGACAGCCAGCCTCTCCAAAGGAGGCTGGCTGATTTGTTGGGGCGGCGACGCTCGGCAGTCTTGACGATGGTCAAGATTCGGACTAATCTGTCTGACGTAGAATAGTCAACTTTCGGACGAACGGCAGGATCACATGGACTCGGTGGTCGACATCGTCGATTTCGATCGACAGCTCAACCAGATCGACAGAATCTATTCCAGGTTCGGGCATGCCTGCGGGCTTTCCGATTGCGCCTTCTGGATGCTGCTCGATACCGCGGCGGCGGGCGGAGAGGCGGCGATCTCGTATCTCACCGATCAGTGGTATTACAGCAAACAGACCATCGCCTCGGCACTCAAGTCATTGACGCAAAAAGAGCTGGTGACGCTGGAGTTTGTCGAGGGCAGCCGCAAAAGCAAACGGGTGTGCCTTACGCCTGCCGGCACCGCGTTTGCCGAGCGCTATACGGTCCCTGCCATCGAGGCCGAACGCCGTGCGTTCGAAACGTTCGACGAGAAGGAACGTGGCGAGCTCATGCGCCTGCTGGGCAAATTCTCGGTATCGCTCGAACACGAGCTGGAAGCATATGAGAAAGAGGTTGCGCGATGAAGGTGCTGTTAAGGTTCTTCAGACCCTATCGACGTCTCATCGCCATCACGCTCGGCGTGGTCTTTGTGGACAACCTGGGCACGCTTCTGGTGCCGACGATGCTCGCCAATATGGTCAATACCGGCATCGCGCGGGGAGACACGGCCTATATCCTGCAGAACGGCCTGCTAATGCTCGGCGCCACCGCCATGGCGAGCGGAGGAGCCGTTGCCGGCTGCTATCTGTCGGCACGTCTTGCCGCAAACGTGGCGCGCGATATTCGTAACGCCGTCTACGACAAATCGCTTGAGCTTTCGGCGAGCGATTACGAGCGTTTTGGCACCGGTTCCATGATCACCCGTACGCTCGGCGACATCAACGTGGTGCAGCAGGCGATCATTCAGACGATTCAGATGGTGCTGCCCGTACCGTTCCTGTCGATCACGGGCATCGTGATGGCATGTCTGATCGATATGCAGATGGGTATCTTGCTCGGCGCGGTCGTGTGCGTGGTGCTTGCGATCGCTGTGGCCACCGTGACGCATGCCGCACCGATCTTTATGGCGCTACAGGGTTTTATCGACCGCATGAACGTGGTGCTGCGCGAGAACATCGTGGGCGTGCGCGTCATCCGCGCGTTCAACAAGGAACATCATGAAGAGCGGCGCTTGGACGAGGTGTTTGGTGCGTACGCCGCCAACGCCATCAAGGTCAACCATCTGTTTGTGGGGCTCGATTGCTCGGCGTTCTTTTTGATGAACATCACCGAGGTCGCGGTGCTTTGGCTCGGCGGCAACCGCGTGGGTGCGCACGCCATGCAGATCGCAAGCATCTCGGCGGTTCTCGAATATGCGATGCTCATTCTGTTCTTTGTGATGATGGCGCAGATGGTGGTGCTTACACTGCCGCGCGCCGCAGCGTGCCTGCGCCGTGCCGACGAGGTCCTGTCGGTCGCGCCGCGCATCGTGGACGGCCCCGAGAAGCTGGGGGAGCGGGACGACGATTCCGACGAGGTCGTCAAGTTCGAGCATGCGTCGTTTCGCTTCGACGATGCTGACGAGGATACCTTGCATGACCTGAATTTCGCATGCAGGCGCGGGCAGACGACGGCGATCGTGGGGGCGACGGGTTCGGGAAAATCGACGGTGGCCAAGCTGCTGCTGAGGTTTCACGACGTGACGGAGGGCGCGGTCCGCTTCCGTGGAACGGACATGCGCGAACTTCCGCAGCGACAGATTCGGGCGCGTATGGCCTATGTGCCGCAGAAGGCATGGCTGTTCTCGGGGACGGTGGCGAGCAACCTACGCCAAGGCAACGAGGCTGCGACGGATGCGGAGATCGTCCATGCGCTCGAGGTGGCCCAGAGCACGTTTGTGCACGATATGCCCGAGGGCATCGAGGCCCGCGTGTCGCAGGGCGGAACCAACTTCTCGGGCGGGCAGCGTCAACGCCTGGCAATTGCCAGGGCGCTCATGAAGCACGCCGACCTGTATATCTTCGATGACAGCTTCTCGGCGCTCGACTTTAAGACCGATGCGGCGTTGCGTCATGCGCTTGCGGCCGAGACCGATGGCGCCGCGACGCTCATCATCGCCCAGCGCATCTCGACGATCATGCACGCCGACCAGATCGTGGTGCTCAAGGACGGCAGGGTCGTGGGGCGGGGACGTCACGACGAATTGATGGAAACGTGCGAAGTCTATCGCGCAATCGCCGAATCGCAAATGAAAGGGGGTGAGTAGCATGTCGGAAATGCGCGCGTACCAAGAGACCGAGCATACCGCGAATGAGGCCATGGCAGGTGACGAGCAGGCCGAGGCCCGCCGTCGCGCGCTGTTTGAGCGAAACGAACGCGCCGAGGACGAGCGAGCCCGCGCGGAGGCGGAGCGTCTGCACGACGATGACGATAGCGATGAGGACAACGAGCTCCCTCGCGACACCTGGGGTACCGTGAAACGCCTGTGGGCCGAGGCGCGTCCGCATCATTGGCGTTTCTACGTGGTGTTTGCGAGCGTGATTCTCTATACCGCCTTTAGCACCGCGGCACCCGCCTTTAGCGCCCGCGTGATCGATGAGCTGTGGGGGAGCATCCAGCGTGCCTTCGAAAAGGGGGAGGCTTTTAGTGTCACGTGGGAGCACGGAGGCAGAGCCATCGCTATCTACCTGGCCATTTGGATGGTAGCCTGCGCGTTCTATTCGTTGCAGAGCTACCTGATGTCCAGCGTTGCCGAACGGCTGAACCTCGACCTGCGCAACAAGATCGCGCAAAAGCTCAACCGGCTCCCGCTCGCCTATTTCGATGTGCATAAGCCCGGCGAGACGGTGAGTCGCGCGACCAACGATCTTGACAAGGTGTCGGAGAGCATGCAGCGCGGTCTGCTCACACTGCTCACTTCGATCGGTGGCATGGCGGGTGCCATTATCATGATGTGCGTCTACAGCGTGCCGCTGACACTCGTGTTTTTGGGCTTTTCGGCGGTATCGCTGCTGGCGACCAAGTGGTTTGCGGGCCGCACGCTTGCCGTGGCCGGCGAGAGGCAGGAGCTTGTCGCCCGCATGACGGCTTCGGTCGAGGAGGCTTATTCGGGGCGCCTGGTGATCCGCGCGTTCAACCGCGAGGAGGCTAGCTCGGCCGAGGTGCATGAGGCATCGGATGAGTTGGCGCAGGCGAGCTGCAAGGCGGATTTTCTGATCAATGCGGTTGGACCGGCCATCCGCTTTATCGGCCGTCTGTCGCAGATCGCGATCGCGATCATCGGCTGCGGCATGCTGGTGGCGGGCCGGATGACGGTTGGCGTGTTTCAGGCGTTTTTCCAGTACATCTACCAGGCTTCGGAGCCCATCACGCAGCTGTCGTTTACCGTGACGTCGTTGCAGAGCGCCCTGGCGAGCGTGGAGCGCGTGTTCGACCTGCTCGATGCGGACGAGATGGAGGCCGATGCCGACGAGGGGCAGGTACTGCCCGCGCGCATCGATGGACGGGTGGCTTTCGAGCACGTCAAGTTTGGCTATACGCCGGATAAGCCGCTCATGCGTGATGTGTCGTTTGCGGCGGAGCCGGGGCAGAAGATCGCCATCGTGGGCACGACGGGCGCGGGCAAGACCACGCTCATCAATCTGCTCATGCGTTTCTATGAGGTTGATGGCGGGCGTATCTCGCTCGACGGGGTGGACACGCGGACGATGACGCGAGAAGAGTTGCGCAGCCGCTTTGGCATGGTGCTGCAGGACGCGTGGCTCTTTGACGGGACGATCGAGGAGAACATCGCCTATGGTTGCCCGGGCGCCACATATGACGAGGTGGTGGCTGCCGCCCGCGCCGCGCAGGTCGACTTCTTCGTGCGCACGATGCCGCAGGGCTACGCGACGCGCGTCGCCAATGATACCGAGAGCATCAGCCAAGGGCAGCGACAGCTGCTCACCATCGCACGCGTGCTCCTGAACAACCCCGCGATCCTCATTCTCGACGAGGCCACGTCGAGCGTGGACACGCGCACCGAGCTTGCAATCGGTCGCGCCATGGATGCACTCATGCGTGGACGGACGAGCTTTGTGATCGCGCACCGCCTCTCGACGATCGTCGATGCCGACTTGATTTTGGTCATGGACCACGGCGACATCATCGAGCAGGGCACACACGAGGAGCTGCTCGCCGCCGGCGGCAGCTACGCGGACCTGTACCTGTCCCAGTTTGCCTAATTTAGGACGGGGTTGAGATTCGCATTTCGCATTCGGTGCGCAACGGATGCCAGATGCGAAAATCAGCCCCGTCCTAAAATCAGCTGAGATTTTCGATCAGGGCCTTGAGCTCGGCGACCTCGTGCTCGAGCTCGGCCACACGGCGGGCGTTCTCCTGGATGCTCTGGCGGTTGAGGGCCGATTGCTCGGCCGCGTCGTCGGGCATGTACTCGCGGTGCTGCTTGGCGTCGAAGTTCTCCTCGAACACACGGCAGCCGTTGCGTTTGATGATGCGCCCCGGCACACCCACGACGGTGCAGTTATCGGGCACGTCCTTGACCACCACGGAGTTGCCGCCGATCTTGACGTTGTTGCCGATATGGATGTTGCCGAGCACCTTGGCACCCGTGCCCACCACGACGTTGTTGCCGAGCGTGGGGTGGCGCTTGCCGGTCTCGTTGCCGGTGCCGCCGAGCGTGACGCCCTGATAGAGGGTGCAGTTGTCGCCGACGATCGTGGTCTCGCCGATCACGACGCCCATGGCGTGGTCGATAAAGAAATGTTTGCCGATCTGCGCGGCCGGGTGGATCTCGACGCCCGTCATGTGGCGCGTGAGCTGCGAGAGCAGGCGGGCCAGGCTTTTGCAGCCGTGGTTCCACAACCAATGTTCGGGCACATGGTTCCACTTGGCGTGCAAGCCGGGGTAGGAAAGAAAGATGACGAGCCCGTTTTGCGCGGCGGGGTCTTCCGCCTTCACGTTGGCGATGTCCTCGCGAATGGTTGTGATAAAGCTCATCGGCTGCCCCTCCAGCATGCGCCCATGCGTGCAATGTCGTTAAGTATAGCGAATCACTAGGATTAAAAAAGGGGAGATGCTGCATCGGGGTAAAGCGTTCGATAATAAGCTACTGTTTTCGTGTCCGTCCCTTCGGCCGATTAAATCTTTACGCCTGCAGGATTTGTTTAACGATATTCGCGTATGGCAATTAAACTTGCAGATGCTGCAATAGGGAAGGAGCATTATGTCCCAAAAAAATCGGGGGGGGGGCACTCGATAAAATAAAAGCCTCCAAACACAAGCTTGATGCCACCACGCGTGAGCAGAAGAAGCTTCTCAAGGAAGCTAAAAATGAATTGAGCGCAGTAACCAAGAAACACGAAAAGCAAATTAAGGAATGCCGGGACCAGATCGAGAAGGCTTGGGATGATGTCAGCGGGCACGTCAAAACGGTTGGCGGCATTGCTCTCTACGGTGATCAAATCATCGCGGATAAAAAGACCATTCCACTTTCTGTCGATATGGAAATCGAGGTTCATTCCGGCGGTAACGTTTATTCAGAGACGACCGTCAAGGGTGGCGGAACGAGCATTACGGGTGCCGTTATCGGGGGCGCGATCGCGGGCCCTGTCGGTGCGGTAGTCGGTGGACGCAAGGGCGTGAAGTCCAAATCGGAGGTTCAAGACGAGCGAAAGCTGTTCGTTTCAATCGTCTCGGGCGGGGATAGCGCTGTTGTGGAGCTTGATCCCAAATTTGAGCTTGATGCGCGTAAGCTGGTCGCAGAAGCCAAGTCGCAGGCCTCAACGCTGGAAGCTCGTAAGAGGACGGCAGACGAAAAGGTTGCCGAGCTTTCCGCTCGATTGCATGATCTTGAAGAGGATACCTCTGAGATTGATATGGCGAAGAAGCGGTGTGATGAGCAGGAACGTTTGACAGAAAAGGCAATCAAGGAGGCTAGGGCTGCTCACGAAGCGTTGAAAAACAGTTTCGATCCTCAGCAGATAACCGAGGAGAAGAAAGCGCGTCGTTCTGAGAGCGTTTCAAAAACGCTCATGGTATGCGGGTTTGTGTTTGGCGCGTTATTTGCATTGCTGGGAATCAATGAGATGACCTCAGTTCCCGACGGCGCGGTCGCCGGGGTGATTCTGCTCTTGCTCGCCGATCTGTTACTGGTGAAGGCGACGAAGGCGTTGAGGGATCGCAAGGCTCTTGAGACGGACGGTGAATAGCGATGGCAGATGAGAAGAAGCGCCCGGAAGAGGAAGAGCAATCGGAGGGCCAGTTCCAGGTGGGAACCCAGTCGGGTAACGATGAGGGCAAGCCTGGATTTAGTGAAAAAATCAAGGCCGCACGCATTGAAACCAAGGCGGGGCTTGCAGCGGCCGTGGCAATCGTTTTGTTTGGTGTCTTATTCGGCACGCATGTCCTCTGTTTACATCAATGGAGCGAGGCTACGTGCACGAAACCGTCAACATGTCGCATATGTGGGGCCACGCAGGGCAAGGCCCTCGGACATGAAATGGAGCCGGCGACCTGCACGAGCCCGGAGCATTGTGGCCGCTGCGATTATAAAAAGGGCAAAGCGCTCGGCCACAAATGGGTCGATGCAACTTGCACGGCGCCAAAGACCTGCTCGCGCTGCAAAAAGACCGAAGGTTCGGCACTTGGTCACGAAGCTGGCGATTGGTCGATCACAAAAGAGGCGTCTTGTACCGAGGCGGGTTCTCGCGAAACCACGTGTAAGCGTTGTGGCCAGAAGCTTACCGAGACGATCGATAAGACTGCTCATCAGCCAGGTGACTGGCAGGTGACAAAAGAGTCGACAGTCAGCAGTACTGGACTAGTAATTCCAGGGACTCGTGAGCAGAAGTGTGCGGTATGTGGTCAGACGCTGAACACCGAGTCTTACAGCATTTCGGTATCGGTGTCTCAGCAAAATGCCCTTGGGAAGGCGGCTTCCTATCTGCGTATGGGAGGTTTCTCCTATAACAGTTTGGTCGAGCAACTCGAGTTCGAAGGATTCTCACACGATGACTCTGTGTTCGCTGCCGACCATTGCGGTGCCGATTGGATGGATCAAGTTGAGCAGAAAGCTCGAAGCTATATGAAGTTCATGAGTTTCTCCCGTGCCGGCTTGGTTGAACAGCTCGAGTTCGAGGGCTTTACATCTGAGCAGGCAAATCACGGTGCCGATAGCGTTGGCCTGTAACGCTTTTGTGCGAATATCAGGTAGTTTCGGCCGGGGCATATTATTTGTCTCGGCCTTTTCTTTTGGCGTGCGTAACGAGGTGATGAGCAGTAAAATTACGGTAAATCGACTGTAGGAGGAGTTATGCCAGCCGTAGCGTCTTTATCGGAATTTAACCGTAACCAGAGTGCCGTGATCGATGCGCTGCATCAGACACAGCAGCCCATGTATCTCACGCGAAACGGCAGAGCGAGCGTGGTGGTTATGGATGCCGAGGCGTTTGATCGCGTCATGTCGCGCAAGGACGAAGCGCATCGGCTTGAAAAAGAAGTCTACGAGGGCTTGCTTCGCGGCTACCGCGATGCTCAGGAGGATAAAGTTTCTAACGCAAAGGATGCTCTCAAGCAGATTCGTGCATCGAAGGGCTGGTAGGCATGGCTTATGCTGTCCGCATGACCGAGTATGCACGCCTGTTTATCGAAAATAACGTGATGAGCGAATCGATGCTCGCGCGTTTTGACTGGGCGATCGAGATATTGGGAACGTTTCCCTCCTTTGGCCCTGCTTATGAGCCAGATTATCCTGCCGCCCGACCACCGTTTCCTTGCAGATATCTGCCGCTTTCGGATACGCCGTTTACGCTCTATTACATCAAAGACGATGATACCGAGACGTTGACGATCATTGATGTTGAGTGGTCGGCCGGAGATCCAAGAAAAAGATTCTCGGCGTTATAGGCGGAGGGTTAATGTCGGGCCACTTCCATTTTGACTGCGCGACATCTGTCGTTTATGCAAAGTTGCTGGTAATGCGGTCAGGCTTTTATAAATGGGCGGACGGGGCCGGGCGGCACCCGTATACTTCTCCTTTCGGGTGTGTCCGCGCCCGTTACTGAGAGGTTAACTTCATGGGCTTTATCAACTTCATTCTCGAGCTGCTGCAGGATCCGCGCACGGCCATCGCCAGCTGGATCGCCGCCGGTCCGGTCATGGCGTACGGTTGCGTGTTCCTAATCATCTTTATCGAGACGGGCGTGGTGTTCTTTCCGTTCTTGCCCGGCGACTCGCTGCTGTTCGCGAGCGGCTTCTTCGCGCACAACGGCGGTTTCAACATCGTGGCGCTGCTCGGCGTGGCGTGGGCGGCGGCCATCCTCGGCGATCAGTGCAACTTCATGATCGGTCACTTCTTTGGCAAGAAGATCATCGCTTCGGGCAAGGTCAAGGCCATGACGCCCGAACGCATCGCCAAGTCCGAGGCCTTCCTCGACAAGTGGGGACACCTGGCCATCTTCCTTGGACGCTTCTTCCCGTTCATTCGTACGTTCGTGCCGTTTATCGCCGGCATGGGCGGCATGCACTGGCGCAACTTTGTGATCTTCAACGTGCTGGGTGGCATCACCTGGTCGACGCTGTTCACCCTGCTGGGCTACTTCTTTGGTGGCATCCCGTTTGTGCAGGAGCACTTTGAGCTGCTGATCATCGGTATCGTGGCCGTCTCGATCATCCCAACGGTCGTGGGGCTTATCAAGGCCAAGCTTGGCAAGAAGAAGACCGGCGAGTCCGAGGACGAGGCCGGCAAGGGCGGACGCCATTTCGCATAAGGCTGGCCAACCAAATATCTATCGTTCGGGGCGCTTTCGATATCGATCGGAAGCGCCTTTTCCATTGCGTGAAATTACTTTACTTAGTTAAAGAAAAGCGGTTCATCAATCTTGCAGAGGAGTAGAATCTCGGTCATGCGAATCGATGCGCCTTGATCGGTGCCGTCCGCGTGCCGCGCTCCGGCTCTACGCTCCGGGCAAGCGGCGTTGCGACACGGTCGGCACGCGCGAGTGTCGCGGGTTTGCGAGATTGGAACTCTTAAGCGTTAAGGAGCGACTTATGACCGTCGAGAAGAAGGATCTGGACTGGGGCAACATCGGCTTCAGCTACATGCAGACCGACTACAGCTATGAGGCCCATTGGAAGGATGGCGAGTGGGACGAGGGCGGTTTGACCTCCGACCACACCATGCATGTCTCCGAGTGCGGCGGCATCTTCCATTATTGCCAGGAGGTCTTCGAGGGCCTCAAGGCCTACACCACCGAGGACGGTAGCATCGTCTGCTTCCGCCCCGACATGAACGCCCAGCGCATGTACGACTCCGCGCAGCGCCTCGAGATGCCGCCGTTCCCGGTGGATCGCTTTGTCGAGGCCGTCAAGCAGGTTGTCGCCGCCAACGCCGCCTGGGTTCCGCCCTTCGGCTCCGGTGCCACCCTGTACGTGCGTCCGTTCATGATCGGTTCCGGCAACGTGATCGGCGTCGCTCCTGCGCCTGAGTACACGTTCCGCATCCTCGTGACCCCGNNCGGTCGGCCCGTACTACAAGGGTGGCCTCAAGTCCGTCAAGCTGCGCATTTCCGAGTACGACCGTGCCGCACCGCACGGCACCGGCAACATCAAGGCCGGCCTCAACTACGCCATGTCGCTTAAGCCTTCCGTCGAGGCCCATGCTCAGGGCTATGCCGACAACCTGTACCTCGACTCCGAGAGCCGTACCTACGTCGAGGAGACCGGCGGCGCCAACGTGCTGTTCGTCGACGGCAACACGCTCGTCGTGCCCAAGAGCCACACCGACTCGATCCTTCCTTCCATCACTCGTCGCTCGCTCGTGCAGGTCGCCGAGGACCTGGGTATGACCGTCGACAATCGTCCTGTTGAGTGGGCCGAGGTCATGACCGGCAAGTTCTCCGAGTGCGGCATGTGCGGTACCGCCGCCGTTATCTCCCCGGTGGGTGAGATCGACAACAAGGTCTATGGCGCCGACGAGACCATCGTCTTCCCGGCCGGCCAGACCGAGATCGGCCCGGTCATGAAGAAGCTTCGTGAGACCCTGACTGGCATCCAGTCCGGTCATATCGAGGACAAGCACAACTGGGTCGTCAAGATCGCCTAGGGCAATCGACCTTTGCATCGGGTCCGGGGAACGGGGCAGGCGGTTTCTCCCCAGAACGTCCTCGGACATGCGAAGAGCTCCGCTGCGCGCTTTGCGCGGTGGAGCTCTTCGCGTCCTGCGGAATGTTCTGGGGAGAAACCGCCTGCCCCCGTTCCCGGCCGCTGCTTGGTCGCGAGGTTGCTGTCTAAAAAAGATGGGCGGGCAGCTCATGACGTGCAAAATGGCGAGTTGTGTATAGCTGTTGGGCTATGCATAGGGTTTGTTGCGTGCGGGGGCTCGGTTTTTGACCCATTAATGGGACTTTTTCTGCGCGATCGCCGTTTCAAGAGCTTTCGGCGTCTCGTGTTTGGGGATTGGAAACGCTGGGATGCGGGAAGGGTTATACACAAATCGCCTTTTTGTACGGTGTCAGGGTGCGTCTGGATCTATAAAATGAAACCGCCCCGCCGATTTATGCAATCGGCGGGGCGGTTTATGCAAGAACAGCTGTTTTATGCGTATCGGCTGCTTGTTAGAACTTGACCGTGGGCGCTTGGCGGGCGGCCTCGGCTGCTTCGAAGCCCTGGCGCTCCTTGAACTGGAAGATGCCCGCGAAGATGACGGCGGGGAAGGTCTGAATGGCGTTGTTGTAGCTGAGCACGCAGTCGTTGTAGCTCTGGCGCGCGTAGCTAATCTTGTTCTCGGTGTCCTCGAGTGAGCGCTGGAGCTCGGTGAAATTGGTATTGGCCTTAAGGTCGGGATAGGCTTCGGCCACGGCGAAGAGCTGGCGAAGCGCGCCGGTCAGCACGCCGTCGGCTTCCATCTTGGCCTCGGGCGTGGTGGCGTTGACGGCGGCGTTGCGCGCGCTGACCACGGCGGCGAGGGTCTCCTTCTCGTGGGTGGCATAGCCCTTGACGGTCTCGACCAGGTTGGGAATCAGATCATTGCGTCGTTGAAGCTGCGTATCGATGTTCTGCCAGGCGTTGTCGATACGGTTGCGCTTGGTGACCATGTTGTTGTAGATGCCGGCGATGCAGCATACGAGCACGATCACGACGACGATGCCGATGATGACGGGAAGCATGGTGTCTCCGTTTCGGGTTGTTGGTCGGCGGCGCCGCGGGCGCCCCGCATGTACAAGCACAGTATACCCGCGCGCCCACCGACCTTATAGTGACCGTTGGGCGAAAGGACCGCTCCCTTGCGGTTGTACTTTGCGTACAAGCGTATGATAAGCGACAGAAATCTCTGAATGCACACCATAAAGAAGGCCGGATATGGATTTGAGAATCGAGAAGACCTACCGCGCGCTTGCCGAGGCGTTTACGGAGCTCTTGGAAGAGCGCCGCTTCGAGGACGTGACGGTCGCAATGCTCTGCGAGCGCGCGATGATCCGGCGTACGACGTTCTACAAGCATTTCCGTGATAAGAATGCCTATTTTGCCTTCTACATTGACGAGCTCATGTCGGCGCTCGCGCATCGCGATGACGAGTCGGGCAAAAAACCCGCGTCGGTCGCCGATTTGCGTGAGCTGCGGCGTGGCATCTTCAGCGACACGATGAGGCTGATCCTTGAGCATGAGAAGCTCATGGACAATATCCTGGACAGCAGTATGTCGGGAACCATGACCGATATCATCTGCGACCGCATTGCCACGGCGATCTGCGAGCGCGTGATGAGCGTGCTGCCGTCCGACGCCCTGGCGCCCGCGACATTCGAGATCACGGCAGAGTTCGTGGCCGGCGGCATGGTGCGGCTCTTTACGCGTTGGTGGAGGGGCGGCCATGAACCCCGCAACTTCGACGAGATGGCTGACGTGGTGGACGCACTGTTTGAACGAACGATGACGCCGGTGGCGTGAGATGCTATCATGCACACTTACGGAGAGATGGCAGAGCGGTTGAATGCGGCGGTCTTGAAAACCGTTGAGCGCGTGAGCGTTCCGGGGGTTCGAATCCCCCTCTCTCCGCCAACGTCAACGAGGGGCAGCGGCTTTTGAAGCCGTTGCCTTTTTTATTGGAGTTGCCATGAGAGCAGATGACGAGAGGTTCATGCGCGAGGCCATAAACGAGGCCCGCGCGGCCGCCGAAGTGGGCGAGGTACCCATCGGCGCCGTGGTGGTATGTGGCGGCCGCGTGGTCGCCCGCGCGCATAATCGCCGCGAGCTCGATCAAGACCCTTCCGCGCATGCGGAGTTCTCGGCATTGTGCGCGGCGGCTCGAGAGCTCGGCCGTTGGCGATTGGATGACTGCACGGTGTATGTGACGCTCGAGCCCTGCTGCATGTGTGCGGGCCTTATGGTCAACGCGCGCGTGGGGCGCTGCGTCTACGGTGCCGCCGATGCGAAGGCGGGAGCGCTGGGTTCGCTGTACGACCTTAATGCCGACGCCCGACTCAACCATAGGTTCGCTGTGATGTCGGGCGTTCTTGAGCGGGAATGCCAGGCGCTTTTGAGCGATTATTTTGCCGAACTGAGAAAGCGCGGCATCGGCGCGGCCGCAAGCGACGGGGCGGCTCATGTGGCCCATGAGCGGGCACGGTCTGTCGCGGCAACCGGCTTGACGCCGCCTGCTGTCGAGCCGGTGCAGCGCCGCCCGCGCCGCGTTCTGCTTGCGATCGATTCCTTTAAGGGCAGCGTTTCGAGCGTTCGGGCCGAGCAGTTTGTTGCCGAGGGCCTGCATCGTGCGTGGCCCGATGCTGACGTGTGCGCGCTGCCGCTGGCGGACGGCGGCGAGGGAACGGTTGAGGCCGTGGCCTCGTGTGGGGGAGAAGTGGTGCGATGCGAGGTCTCGGGGCCGCTGGACACGACGGTGGCGGCCGAGATGCTTGTCGATAGACGCCGCGGAATCGCGGTGGTCGAGATGGCCCAAGCGGCGGGTATCGGCTATTCGCCCTGCACGGAGACGGCGGCGCTGGTCGCCTCGACCCGCGGAGTGGGCGAGCTGGTGGCTCGGGCGATTCGCGACGGAGCCAAGACGGTCTATGTGGGCCTGGGCGGTAGCGCCACCAGCGATGGCGGCGCCGGCTTTTTGCAGGCGCTCGGCGCCCTGGTGCTCGATTGCGAGGGGCGTCCGGTCGCGCCGGGTCTTGTCGGGCTTGCAGATGTGGCCTGCGTGGATCTTGCCCCGGCGTGCGAGCTGATCGGCGATGCGCGCATCGTAGCGCTATCCGATGTGACCAACCCGCTCGTGGGCAAACGCGGCTCGGTAGCTGTGTTCGGCGGACAGAAAGGGCTTGCCGTCGACGATCCCGAGCAGCTCAAGCGCTACGACGGATGGATGGTCCGCTACGGGCGTGCCCTTGATGCGGCGATGGCCACCACGCACGCTTGCGGCATTGCCTCGCGTCCCGCGGGGGCGCGCGGGTTTGGCTCGGTGCTGGGCGTGCCGGGCGCCGGGGCTGCCGGCGGTCTGGGCGCGGCGCTGCTTGCCGTGGGCGCGGAGTTGCGCTCTGGGGTCGATGCGGTGCTTGATCTGGTCGGGTTTGACGAGCAGGTCCGCAGCGTTGACTTGGTGGTGACGGGCGAGGGCAACATGGATGCGCAGTCCGCTGCCGGCAAGGCCCCCGTCGGCGTGGCGCGACGCGCCAAGCGTGCCAGCAAGCCGGTCGTGGCCGTTGTGGGGGGTCGGGCCGATAATCTGGATAGCGTCTATGCCCAGGGGATCGACCTGGTGCTGCCCGTCTGTCGCAGGCCGCAGCCCCTCAAAGAGGCGTTGCGTGCAGAAGAGGCGCGACGCAACTTGGTGTGCGCGGGCGAGTCCGTGGCCCGCGCCTACGATCTGGGACGCATCTGAGCAGGTACTTGCCGCGCGGACGCGAAGTCGCTACTATATATCAAGCGCTCAGCGCGTTTGATGGGTTCGGGTGACGCTATGTTCCGAATCTGGTCAGGTCCGGAAGGAAGCAGCCATAAGGAGCCTCTGGCGGGCATCCGAATCCATCAGATGCACTGGGCGCTTTTTGCTGCCGATCGAGTCCGCTGTGTCCAGGGGCTGCACGTCGGTTTCGTTTAAGAATGAAACACATTGCTTACCGCGGCATGTTTGTTTCGCTCTGTGCTCATCGTACTATCATTAACCGAATTGTGACGATGATGATAGAGATGGAGCCGCATGATCGAGCTGCTCAGACGCTTTGGCGTCAAATACCGCAAATACATGGTTATCGGACCGGCGTGTAAGCTGATCGAGGTTATCTTTGATCTCCTCACACCGCTGGTCATCGCGCGTATGATCGATGAGGGCATCGCCGCCCACGACGTGGACGCCGTGGTGCACGGCGGGCTTGTGCTGGGCATTATGGCCGTGGTGGGCATCTCGTTTACGCTCGTCTGCCAAAAGATGGCGGCGCTCACCTCGCAGGGCATGGGCACCGATATCCGTGGGGCGCTCTACGCCCACATCAACAAGCTCGCCTATGCGCAACTCGACCGCTTTGGAACGCCGTCGCTTATCACGCGCATCACCAACGACGTCAACCAGGTGCAACTCGCGGTGGCCCTCGGTGTGCGCATGCTCATCCGTTGGCCGTTTTTGGCCGTGGGCTCCATGTGCGCGGCGCTTGCCATCGACCTCAAGCTCGGCTTGATCTTCTTGGTGTGTACGCCGGCGATCGGTATCGTGTTCTGGTTGGTCATGGCCCGCTGCATCCCGTTTTACAAACAGCTGCAGGCAAAACTCGACCATATCGCACTGATCTGCCGCGAGGGGCTTTCGGGCGCCCGCGTGGTCCGTGCGTTTGTGCGCGAGGATCACGAGCGCCGGCGCTTTCACGCGGCCGCCGACGATCAGGCGGCAACGGCCATCGCGGTGGGCAAGCTCACCTCGATTCTCAATCCCGTGACGTTTTTGGTGATGAACCTGGGCGTGTGTGCCATCCTGTGGGTGGGCGGCATCCAGGTCAACGTGGGCGATCTTACCCAGGGTCAGGTCATGGCGTTTGTGAACTACATGACCCAGACGCTCACGTCCATCGTGTACGTGGCGAACCTGGTGGTCGTCTTTACCAAGGCGAGCGCGAGCGCGTCGCGTATCAACGAGGTGCTCGATTGCGCTCCGGCCATAACCGACGAGGGCAACAAGACGGTGCCGGTGCCGGCAGCGGGTGTCGACGGCGCCTCGAACGGCCTGCCCTGCGCCTTGCGCTTTTGCCATGCGAGCTATCGCTTTGGCAAGGATGCCGCGCCGGCGGTTTCGGACGTCTCGTTCGAGGTGCCGATGGGCGCCACGCTCGGTATCATCGGCGGCACGGGCAGCGGTAAATCAACGCTTGTGACGATGATTCCGCGTCTGTACGAGGCGAGCGAGGGCGCCGTCGAGGTCATGGGCGTCGATGTGCGCGACTGGCCGCTTGATGAGCTGCGCCGCGTGGTGGGCATCGTGCCGCAGCGCGCATCGCTCGTGAGCGGTACCATCCGCAGCAACCTTATGTGGCGCAACCCCGATGCGTCTGACGAGGAGCTATGGGAGGCGCTCGAGGAGGCCCAGGCTGCCGAGTTTGTGCGCAAGAAGCCGGCGGGGCTCGACGAGCCGGTCGAGGCCGGAGGCAAGAACTTCAGCGGCGGTCAGCGTCAGCGCCTGACGATCGCGCGCGCCCTGGTGGGAGAGCCCCAGGTGCTGATCATGGACGATTCGGCCTCGGCGCTCGACTTCAAGACCGATGCCGCCCTGCGCCGCGCTATCCGTGAGCGCGGCTCGCGTGCGGCGGGCGAGAGCGGTCTGCCGTTGACCACGGTGATCGTGAGCCAACGCGTGTCGACGGTTCGTGACGCCGATATGATCTGCGTGCTCGACCACGGTGCCGTGGCGGGCATGGGCACGCACGATGAGCTGTATGCGAGCTGCGAACTGTATCGCGAGATCTGCCTGTCCCAGCTGCGCCGCGAGGAGCTTGAGGGCTCGGGCAGGGCCCGCGTCTCGTTCGATGCATTCGACGGTCGCACTCCGGTTTTGCAAGATGATGCCTCTGCAAAGGAGGGATGCTAGATGAATCCGTATACGTCCTCTGGTTCGGTCGCCACGATGACGGCCAACGTCTCGGGAAACGACAACCTCAACGACCTCGGTACCGGGCCGCATGGCGATGGCGGGGAGCGCTATGCCGCGGGCGCGGTGACGCGTCGCCTGCTGTGTTACGTCCGCCCGCATGCGGGCTCGTTCGTGGCGTCGTTTGTGAGCGCGGCGGTCTCGGTGATCCTGCAGCTCTATACCCCGATCATCATCGGCGAGGGCATCGACATGATCGTCAGCGCCGGTCGGGTTGACTTTGCCGCCCTGGCGCCGCTGGTGCTCAAGCTGGCCGTTGTGGTGGTGGCCGCTGCCGCCTTCCAATGGCTGCAGGGCTACTGCGTCAACCGCCTGAGCTACGAGACGGTGCGCGACCTGCGTATCGAGGCGAGCGACAAACTGAGCCGCATGCCGCTCAAGTTTATCGACGGGCATGCCCACGGCGACCTTATCAGCCGCGTGGTCAACGATGTCGACCAGGTGGGCGATGGCTTGCTCCAGGGCTTCACGCAGCTCTTTGGCGGCGTGGTGACCATTGTGGGCACGCTCGCCTTTATGCTGTCGATCAACCTTGCCATGACGGCGGTCGTGGTGGTGGTGACGCCGCTTTCCATCTTTGCGGCGGGTGCGATCGCCAAGCTGTCCAACAAGAGCTTTACGGCTCAGCAGCGCATCCAGGGCGAGCTCGGCGGCCATATCGAGGAATATGTGGGCGAGCAAAAGCTTGTGTCGGCCTTTGCGTACGGCGATCGTGCCCAGGAGCGCTTCGACGCGCTCAACGCCGAGCTGTACACCGCCGGTGAGCGCGCCCAGTTTATGGGGTCGCTCTCAAACCCCGGTACGCGCTTTATCAACAACATCATCTATGCCGTGGTGGCCGTGATCGGCTGTATCGGTGCCATTACGGGCGTGCCGGCTCCGCTCACTGTGGGACAGGTGCAGGTGTTTTTGAGCTATGCCAACCAGTACACCAAGCCGTTCAACGAGATCACCAACGTGATCACGCAGATCCAGACGGCCTATGCGAGCGCGCGCCGTGTATTCGCCCTGCTCGATGCGACCGAGGAGCAGCCCGACGCCGCCGACGCTATCGAGCTTGCCGAGCCGCGCGGCGAGGTGGTCTTTGAGCATGTGGACTTCAGCTATGTCAAAGATGCCAAGCTGCTGCAGGATATCTGCCTTGAGGCCAAGCCGGGCATGCGCTTTGCCCTGGTGGGGCCCACCGGCTGCGGCAAGACCACGCTCATCAACCTGCTGCTGCGCTTCTATGACATCGACGCCGGGCGTATTCTGATCGACGGGCGCTCGTCGCACGACTACACTCGCGCGAGCTTGCGCCGCAGCTTTGGCATGGTGCTGCAGGATACGTGGCTGTTCGAGGGCACGGTGGCCGAGAACATCGCCTACGGGCGGCCCGACGCCACGCGCGAGCAGATTATCGAGGCGGCGCGGCGCGCCCATGCGCACAAGTTTATCGTCCAGCTGCCCGACGGCTACGACACCGTGGTCGGCGAGGACGGGGGCAGCTTTAGCCAGGGTCAAAAACAGCTGCTGTGCATCGCGCGCGTCATGCTGACCGACCCGGCGATCCTGCTGCTCGATGAAGCGACCTCGAGCATCGACACGCGCACCGAGCTGCAGGTGCAGGCGGCGTTTGACGAGCTTATGCGTGGACGCACGAGCTTTGTGGTGGCGCATCGCCTCTCTACGATTCGTGACGCCGACTGCATCCTGGTGATGCGCGACGGTCAGATCATCGAGCGCGGCAACCACGATGAACTGCTCGCTGCGGGCGGCTTCTACGCCAACCTCTACAACAGTCAATTTTTAGGACGGGGTCCAGAAACGCATGCGCACTGAAGCAAGTGGTTTACATCTGTCCGTTAAGTACTAAGATATGCACTTAGCAAATTGCGCCGGCGCCTGGGGCTCCGGCTTTTTGAATACTGGGGGAATAAGAGGCAACGTGACCATGACGTGCTCGATGGTTGTTAACAGCAAGAGCGGTAACACCAGGATGGTATCGGGAGCGATCAAGCGTGCGCTGGCGACGGCCGGGGTGGAGTTTATCCACGCGGCGGCGCTCGGTGACCAGATGGATTCCGCGCAGGTTGAGCTTGAGGCGCGCGAGGCTGCCCGCGCCGACGTGGTGCTCGTGGGCTTTTGGTGCGACAAGGGCACCTGCACGCCCGCGGTCGCATCGCTGCTCGCGCAGCTTTCGGGCAAGCGCGTGTTTCTGTTTGGCACGTGCGGTTTTGGCAACGATGAGGCCTATTACAAGCAGATCATCGATCGCGTGAGCTCAAACCTTCCCATGGATGCCACGCTGTGCGGCTGGGCCATGTGCCAGGGTAAGATGGGGCCCGCCGTGCGCGAGCGCTACGAGGCGATGCTCGACGACAATCCCGAGGATGAGCGCATTCGCATGTTGATCGAGAACTTCGACGTGGCCAAAAGCCATCCCACCAAGGAAGACTTGGAGCACATGGCCGCCGCTGCCAAGAAAGCGGTGCTGGGCGAATGGCGCCGTCGTTCTCCGATGCATTGCGATATGACATCAGATTGAAAGCCCTGGTTGCCGGGGCTTTTTGGTGTCTCTCGATTCGAAGGCCTTGCGGGTTCGTTTATGGTTGATTGCTTGCCTCCGGTGGGCGCTCATCTCGTACCGCTCAGAGAAAAGAACGTTCCCTTCAAGAATGAGACAAATGTCTCAGCACCTTCTGCGTACCATGAAGGGAAAAGTCGCTCCCGACGAGAAGCGTGAGGTTCCCATGTATGCCCCATTCCGTGTTTTCCGCCGCCTGTCGAAAATCCCGCATGCAGCTACGGTGTCGCTCGCCGCGCTGATGCTCGCGAGTGCGGCTTGCGCCACGACTATGCCCGGCATAGCCTATGCGGCTGGTGCGTCGCAGATCACCGACATGACCGAGCAGGATTATCGAGACCTGGGGCTGGGCACGAGCAAGGATATCCCGGACGATACCGTCGGCCCCTATTCCACGACCGCTCCCACGACGTTCGTCACACGCAGCGAAGTCTATATGGCGGCCAACGGCAGCCACGGCAACCGGTACACCTTGCGTGACAAGCTGGAGAACATCGAGCGTGGCGACATCGGCGGCGGCAGCAAGCTCACCGATTTCTACGGAAGCGTGTGGGGCGCTGCCAAGTTCTGGCAAAACGTCAACAGCTTCGACACGGATAGCGACCTCTACAAGCATAGCGATTACGGCGGCGGCACCTGGTCGTACCTGAGTGACAATACCTCATCGACGATACTTGCCAATGACAACAACGGCTTCTCGGGCATTCACGCTACGAGCGTTGAGTTCTGCAACGATGCGAACACGGGTAAAAAGAGTCGCGTCGCCGAGCTTCGTGCCTACGGCGACAGCTCATCCACGGCGATCGATGGCAAGTCGTATGCCGGAAAGGTTGAGCTGGTCCTCTATTCGTTTAGCAACGGACGTACGCGTAACCTCGACACCCGTTTGCCGGTGACGGTCAACACCAACATGATGTATGGAAGCCGCTTCAAGTACTTGGACGCCGGCTACCTGCAGGAACATGATGCCGTCTTCGATGTCGAGGCCGGGGATGTCGATGGCGACGGTATCGACGAGCTGTTTGTATACGCGGGTTGTTATGTCGATGAGGGCGGCGTGCGCAAGGCGATAGTCGACATGTACGACCTAGAGGGCAGCAACTGGAAGCAGAGCGTCGTGAAGATCGATGCCGGCAACGCCTCCGACTACACCACGTCCAACAAGGGCAGCAACGACTCCTGGACGCAGCTCCAGTCGGTCCCCGTTGTCTCGTTGGCCGCAGGCGACCTCGACCGTGATTTTTGCGATGACCTCGCCATCGTGGTCTCGGCGCCCTACGGTAAAAAGAACATCGTTACGTCGACTCATTGCGAGCTGTTCTCGTGGGATGCGGGCAAAGGCGCGCTTGTCCACGTTGATAGTCTGGGTGATTCGGGCGCCATCTCCCTTTCTTCAAATGGTAAGACCATGGTTGCCGCGAACGCGACGTTCGGCACGTTTGCTGCTTACGATGACGAGGGAAGCAAGACGGGCGAAACCGTCACGGGCCTTATTATTGCTGGCTACGATTGGTGGCACGACGCCTACGATTACGGCTCCAGCGGCGATGAGCTGTATGGCGTGCTGTACCGTTACGCGTACTTTGATTCGGCGTCCGGCGAGTTCAAGCTCTCCGATTGCATTGAATATAGAGACGAGCTTATGGCCGCCAATACCTACTACCCGGGACTGCTGGGCGTGCCTTTAAGCGCTTGGGCAAACTCCGGTCAGGATCGGCGTTATCCGTGCACGTTGGCGCCTGTCGCCCTTGCCACCGCCAACCTCGACGGTCTGTCCGAGCAGCCTGCAGTTGACGAGCTGTTTGTGGGTGGCGATGTGTTCCGTGACTTTGCCTGCAACGTGGCGCAGAGCGGGCAACGGGGTCTGGGCTCCAGGATCGGAACTGCCAGTATGAGTAGGCAGCAGTACAACGACAGCAACAAGTATGACCACAAGGGTATCGAGCAGGTGTGGATCAGTGATGTCAAGGCGGGCAGCGTCTCGGGGTCGGACCGCTATAACGAGAGCTTTATCGCCGTGGTGGGCAAGCACCGGGACGAGGATTTGCGTAAGAACGACGATTACTATTGGATGACCGTCTCGCACTTTACACTCGACGAGGGTGGAAACGTGTGCCGCGGCGAGGAACAGGTGATCAGTGAGAGCAACCGCCGTGGTACCACGTATGGCACGTTTATCTCGCTCGCGCTGCCCGATGTCGACAACGACAGCGTCAAGATTGCGTACAAGGACCGCTATAAGGTCTATACCAATCCGCGCGTGCTTGCCGTGTTGCAGGATGCGCCCTATGTTGAGGATCTGGAGCAGGCATACGGCTATTTGGTGCTGGGCGGTACGTCATACGGCGAGGGAGCGGCAACGGGCAAAACCCAGGGCTACACCATTGGTGCTGAGCTGGGTGTTGCCGTCGATGTGCAGACTGGTCCGCCCCTTGTTGCGATACACGCTGCGGTCGATTTTGCCGCCGAGGGAAGCTATGACTATCAAAACGAACGTACGATCAGCACCAGCGTAAGCTACGAGTCGCATGCTGGCGAGAGCGATAAGGCCGTGCTCTACACGATCCCGATGGTCTATTACGAGTACGAGATCGAAAACGAGGAAACTGGTGGCAAAGGTACGATGGCGGCGCCCGTGTCGCTCGGCGCGCAGACCTCAGTCGTCAACGTCGAGACCTATGACCGCATTGCCGAACGGCACAACATGACGCCGCTCAGCAGCTTTTTGACCAGTCGATCGGGAGAGCCCGGAACATATCAAACGGTGCTCAGCGGCGAAACTCCCGTTGGCGATTCCTTTGGCTTGGGCAAGCCTGGTGTGACACGCGCCTATACGCACAACGGTTTTAACGGCGCCGTCGCGCAGTCGGGGGCGAGTATTGAGCAGACCATCGAAGTCGAGGAAGGTGAGGAACAGGAGCTAGAGATCGGCTTGACGCTGAACGGTGAGGTTGTCGGGGGTGGAAAGCTCGGAAAGCATGAGGTCATGGGCGGCATATGCTTTGGCGCCAACGCCGGTTTCACCACGGGTAAGTCCTCAAGTGAATCGACCGAATACGGCGGTACTGTCGATAACCTGCCAGAAGCCGCACGGGACAAGTACGGTTTCGTGTGGCGTCTGGGCGTCAACAAGGTCGATGTCGACAAGTTTGAGGCTGACGCGGGCGACAAGTTCGGCACCAAGGACACCGATCAGTTCTGGATCGTGGGTTATGACGTCAAGGACGTTGTGATGCCCGACGCGCCGGCTGTTACAGGTTTCACGGCAAGTTCCGTCGATGCGACGAGCGTAACGTTTGCCTGGGATGACGTTCTTTCGAAGGGGGATGGATTCAGTTACGGTATCGGTATGCTCCAGAGCAATGCGGCGGACGCGGCCGTCAACAGTTGGAAGATTGCCGACAACACGCAGACGTCGCTTGTCTGGGACGGGCTGCAACCCAATACGGAGTACCGATTTGCGATTGCCGCCGTCAAGAATGGTTCGACTGGTGTGGCTCCCGTGGGAATACGTTCGGCGATTGTTGCGGTTAAGACGATGCCTGAGGGCATGACGATGTCCGTCGCCGGGCCCACGGCAGACGTCATGACCGGGGCGGATCTGGGCTACGATTCCTCGATCGAGCGTGCGGCAGGAGATTATCTGACGTTCTCGGCGCTCGGTCGTGTGACGCAGCGCGACGCCGAAGGCAACGAGACGGGGCTGGCGCCATCGTATATCTGGTACCGTAAGGGACGAGGGGATACCGAGTTCAAGCGTGTGGCGGCGTTTGGCGACGTGGCGGTCGGGGTCGCCTCGACGCTCGAGATTGACCTGACGGCGAATGATGACGGTGCGCAGTACTACTGCCATGTGGGCTATAACGACGCGGGTCTCGATACCGGAATCACGCTTGTGAACATTGCGATCGAAGAGACCAAGCCCTCGACGGTAAACGCCGGGCCCGTGCGCATCCATCGCCTGTTCTCCCAAGCAAGCGAGGGCGCTAAGAAGTTTTTGGATCGCAGCATGGTGAACACTGCCGGCTCCGTTGAGTCCGAAGAACCACAGGAGCCTCAGAATCCGGAAACCCCTGGGAGTACGACAATGCCGGAGACGCCCCAAGATCATGTAAAACCAAAGAAGGGGGGCAGCGCTAAAACCACGGTCAGCGTCAAAAAGCTCATCAGCACAGGTGATAGAACGTTCATAACAATCGCTGTTGTCGCGTCGGTTGGAGTGGTTCTGCTGGCGGTAGCGCTCATCATACTGCTCAAGCGGCGCAAGTCCGACTAAAGGATGCAGTGCCCAGCCTCTATCCGTTGAAGTTCGGCTTTCAAACGAAGGGCCCGGCGAGCATCAAGCTCGCCGGGCCCTTTACCTGTGGTTTTGCCTGGGATCGGTATAGCTCGTGGGGTGGCGGTCCTTAGAAGAATCAGGATGACAAGAGACTCGTAAAAATCAATGCTTCTTGGGGCCCAGTCCGCGCAGCAGCCATGGGGCGACAGCAGAAGCCGAGGGACAAGGTCTGTCGCGAGTTCCGCACGCAAAGAAGGCCACTTAATGTGGCCTTCGTCTTGCGTCAGGACTGTTCGAGCAGCAGACCTTGTCCCTCGGCTTCTGCTGCCGTTTCGTAGCCGCGCGTGCTACTTGATCTTGGTCGTGCCCGGCGCCAGGTTGGGGTCGGTCTCGTTGGCTTCGGTCTGGTAGTGGCGGGTGTAGACGCTCTTGCCGTCGCCGAACATCTCGTAATACTGCATGGCAGCGTAGTCGTTGCGAGCGCCGTCGGCGGCCTCGGAGGCCTTGTCGTTGCCCGTGCTCGCACTCGACAGTGCCCAGCGCAGGTTCTTGTCCTCGTAGCCGACCGAGTTGATGGCGGGCAGCGCCTCGCGCAGCGTGACGTGGGCCTTCTGGTAGTCGGTGAGCGGTGCACCGATCAGCTGCATGAGCTTGGTGGACAGGTAGTTGGTGGACAGGTCATCGACCTCGCTCGTCTGATCGCAGCCGGCAACGTCGTAGTTGGCCCAGATGATGTAGTCGGTCTGCCACAGGCGCTCCTGGTGCGTGGCATCGTCCTCATCCGTGAACCACTTGTCGTTGAACTTGGAGGGGAAGAACGGCTGGTGATCGCCCCAGAAGACCACGACGACCTTGCGATCGAGCTTGGACAGCGCGTTCAAGAAGTACTTGAGCGCCTGGTCGGACTGCTCGATGAGCGAGACGTACTCGTCCACATCGGACAGCGTGCCGTCCTCGACGGTCTTCTGATCCAAATCGGTGGTGTCGATATCGAGGTGCACCTGCTTATCGGCGGGCACCAGGCCCGTGTCGTAACCGGAATGGTTCTGCATGGTCACATCGAAGATGAACTGCGGATTGGCATTCTGGTCAAGCAGGCTCAAGATCTTGTCGTAGGTCGCCTGGTCGGTCACCATGCCGCGCAGGGTATCGGCTCCCTCAAAGTCATTGATCGACAGGAACTGGTCAAACCCAAAGTCTTTGTAGACGTTGGAACGATTCCAGTTGCTTGCGTGGTTGGGATGCATGGCGGTGGTGTCGTAGCCGAGCTTCTTGAACTGCGCGGCCAGGTTCTCGGTGTTCTCGAGGTTATAGATGGTGTAGGGATACACGCCCGAACCCAGGTTGGCCATGGAGTTGCCGGTCAGAAACTCGAACTCGGTGTTAGCGGTGCCGCCGCCGTAGGCACTCACGTAGAGCTTGCCGCGCGACAGGCAGTCCTGCAGGCTCTTGAAGTACTGCGGACCCTCGTAGCCGGCACGCATGTTCTGGTAGATGGATAGGTCCGAGAACGTCTCGTTCATGATGGCGATGACCGTGGGCTTGTCGGCATCGAACTGCGACTCGGCGGCGGTGCGGGCATCGCTCTGGGCGGCATCGGATTTGTCGTAGGCCTTGGCGTACTTCTTGAGGGTCTTCTTGGCGCCGTCGACGGTATACCCGGAGGGCTTGGGCGGGTTGATGGACTGCGCCGCGCTGATGAATGCCGGCAGGTAGCCCTCGCGCCAGTAGCTCTCGAGCGGGCGCCAGGTATAGACGGTGATGCCGAGGGTGTTGTAGTAGTCGATAAGCGTGACATGTGCGGTCACGCCGCCCAGGCACAGCACGCCGACCAGCAGGTTGATGGCGATGATCTTCTTGGTATGCCCCTCGCCGCGAACGGGGCGCGGCGCGATCCAGGCGGCGTATTCGCACAGCAGCAGTGCCACCGACATAAACGCCATGGAAAGCACGCAGAACAGCGAGAGCGTATAGGTGTAGCCGGTGCCGGCGACAGCTGCGGCGGTCGAGATGGCCGAAAGGTCGCCCGGCTGGATGGGCATCGATTTGAAGGTGATCACAAAGTACTCGGCGATGCCCAGCACAAACAGCGCAAAGACTAGCACGCCCGGGGCGGCGGCATGGCGCTGGAACAAGAAGAACAGGCCGCACAGGCACGCAGCGATGAGTGCCCACTCGAGCAGCATGCACAGGGGGTATACCCAGGTAAAGTCATGGTTGGAGGAAACCTCGAGGCCGAGCAGCGCAAACAGCGCGGCAAGCAGGAGCGTGACGACGGCCGTCGCGAGCGGGTGCCCGATAAAGATGCCGCGCAGACGGGCGAGCTTGCCTGAGGGCGCCGGGGCGTCCGCATTGGCAAAGGCAAAGACGCGCGGTGCCAGGCGATCGCGGCGGATAGCGGCCCAAGCGCATCCCGTGATGATCGCGTTGCCCAGGATGAGCGCCACAAAGGCGAGCGGCTCGTTTTGTGCGACGAGACCCAGGGCCGCCCATACGACCAAGAACAGCTGGAACAGGGCGAAGACGACCGACCAGGCGATGGCGCTCTTGGATACGGTGCCGCCTCGGGCGGGCGCATTTTTGACCTCGCGCTGGACAAGGTAGATGGTCGCCACAAGACCGATAAGCGAGATTGCGGCAGCGAACATGCTGAAGACTCCTCAATAATCGCGATGACTATACGGGGGCCGTGGGGCCCATAAGATACCGAGGTTTGAGAGCGGCAGAGCGGTTGGGGGCCACCCATGCGTTCAAACAAACTGAAATACTAACGCGCACGGGCGCTGGCGAGGGCGAATGGTGCGCCCGCCTGCGTGATAATGGACGAGAATTACACGGAAGCGTAAAGGCTTTATAAGAATTGTGGCAGCGATGGGGGCCACAGGGACAAAAAGGACGGGCACATGGACGGATATCCACGCAGCACCACGCAAAACGTAACGCTCGACGTTCTGGAACATCGCAGCTCGACGCGCGCTTTTGCGTGCGGCGAAGACGGGCGGGCGCTGCCGGTGACCGATGCGCAGCGCGAGGCGATTCTGACGGCTGCGAGCCGTGCGCCTACCGCCGGCGCCATGATGATGTACTCGATCATCAGCATCCGAGAGCAGGAGACCCTCGATGCGCTGGCCGAGCTGTGTGACCACCAGCCCATGATCGCCAAGGCGCCCTGGGCGCTCGTCTTTGTGGTCGACTATGCCAAGTGGATCGATCTGTTCGAGCATGTGGGCTGCTTTGAGCCCGCTTTTGTCGAGCGCACGGGCAAGCAGCCGCGCCGTACCCCCAACATGGGCGATTTTGCCATCGCTGCACAGGATGCCGTCATCGCCGCTCAAAACGCCGTGGTCGCGACCGAGGCGCTCGGACTCGGTAGCTGCTATATCGGTGACATCATCGAGAACGCCGAGCAGGTGGCCGCGCTTTTGGATCTGCCCGAGCACACGGTGCCGCTGTCGATGCTTATCATCGGCACGCCTGCCAAAGAGCGCCCGGCGATCGCCCATCCCGTGGTGAACCTGGTGCACGAGGAGCGCTACCATCGTGCCGACGCAGCCACGCTCGACGCGCAGGTGGCCGAGATGGATGCGATGTTTCGCCCGCACGCCCGTGAGGCGGGCGAGCGTGTCATCGACATCTATACGCGCAAGCACACGAGCGACTTCATGGCCGAGATGGACCGTTCCATGCGCCGGTGGCTCAAAAACTGGCTCGGGGAGTAGACAGGGTCGCGTTGGCAGCCTAAAGTCCGCATAAAGGTTTATCTAGCTGGGTGAATATCGGTATGCGCGGGTGTCTGCGCTTCTATAATCCTCTCGATTTCTTGTTATCGGGAGGATTCTGTTTATGACGGATACGACAAAGAGGGCCGCGCACAACGCGATCCCCGTGAGCATCTCGGCGATGCTCGTGACGCTTGGCGTGGTCTATGGCGATATCGGCACGAGCCCCATGTACGTCACCAAGGCGCTCGTCGCCGGCAACGGCGGCATCGCCAGCGTCACGCAGGAGTTTGTCCTCGGCGCGCTGTCGCTGGTGATCTGGACGGTGACGCTGCTCACGACCGTCAAGTACGTGCTTATCTCGCTGCGTGCCGACAACCATGGCGAAGGCGGCATCTTTGCGCTCTACAGCCTGGTCAAGCGTTGCGGTAAGTGGCTTATCGTGCCGGCCATGCTCGGCGGCGCGGCGCTCTTGGCCGACGGCATCCTCACGCCGGCCGTGACGGTCACCACCGCCATCGAGGGATTGCGCACCATCCCCGCCATGCATGCGCTGCTGGGCGACGAGCAGGGCAACGTCGTGATGATCACACTTGCAATCATCATCACGCTGTTCTTGATCCAGCGCATCGGCACGAGCAAGATAGGCCGCGCCTTCGGTCCCATCATGACCATCTGGTTTTTGTTCTTGGGCCTGACCGGCCTGCTCTTTGTGGTGCAGAACCCCGTGGTGTTGCTTGCGCTCGATCCCGTGCGCGGCGTGAGCTTTCTTTTGAGCCCCAACAACCATGCCGGCATCATGATTCTGGGAAGCTGCTTTTTGGCCACGACCGGTGCCGAGGCGCTCTACTCTGATATGGGCCACGTGGGGCGTGGCAACATCTATGCCACTTGGCCGTTTGTCAAGGTGTGCCTGCTGCTCTCTTACATGGGGCAGGGGGCGTGGCTGCTCATGCACGCCGGCGATCCCGCGCTGGCCGGCATCGCCGATCTCAACCCGTTCTTCCAGATGCTGCCCGCCGGCATGCGACCGTTTGCCGTGGGGCTGTCGACCCTTGCGGCCATCATCGCCTCGCAGGCGCTCATCACCGGCGCCTTCTCGCTGGTGTCCGAGGCGAGCCGTCTGGACCTTATGCCGCACATGCAGGTCTTCTATCCTGCCGAGACCAAAGGCCAGCTCTATATTCCCATGGTCAACAACGTCATGCTCGTGGGGTGCGTGATCGTGGTGCTGCTGTTCCAGAGCTCGGCACATATGGAGGCCGCCTACGGTCTGGCCATCACCATCACCATGATGTGCACCACGCTGCTCTTGTTTTTCTATTTGCATCATGAGCGCAAGATGCGCGTGTTCCCCTGGGTTTTCGTCGCGTTCTTCCTCATGCTCGAGGGCTTCTTCTTTGCGAGCTCGCTCACCAAGTTCTTCCATGGCGGCTATTTCACCATTCTCATGGCCGCGCTCATCATGGGCATCATGGTCTGCTGGTACAACGGCACGGCGGTCGAGCGCCGTCAGGCCACCTTGCTGCCGCTGCGCAGCTATCTGCCGCAGCTCGAGCGCCTGCGCGATGACGAGCGCTACGAGCGCGTGAGCGACAACGTGGTCTACCTGACCAAGGACACCAATACCGATTACATCGATCGCGATGTGGTCTACTCGATTCTGGACAAGCATCCCAAGCGAGCCCGCGCCTGGTGGTTCGTCAACGTCGAGACTATGGATGAGCCGCACACGTTTGCCTATTCGGTCGAGACCTTTGGCACCGACTACGTGTTTCGCGTGCACCTGTATCTGGGCTATAAGGTCAACCAGCGTGTTAACGCCTATCTGCGCCAGGTGGTGCAGGACTTGGCCGCGACCGGTGAGCTGCCGCCGCAGACGCATGACTATTCGGTCTATAAGAACCCGGGCGGTATCGGATCGTTCAAGTTTGTGCTGATCCGCAAGATGCTGGCGCCCGAGAGTGACGTTGATTCGCGCGAGCGCACGGCCATCACGCTCAAGTACATCATCCGCCGCGCCGCCGGCACGCCGGTGCGTTGGTACGGCCTGGAGAACACCAATGTGAGCTACGAGTACGTGCCGCTGTTCACCAAGTTCAAGAGCGTGGCCAAGATGCAGCGTCTGGCGCCAGGCGAGCGCCCCTAGCAAAAGCGCCCTTAGCGAAGACCTTTGGAGCCGATCGATTGGTCGGCTGCGGGCTGAGAGGATAGTATGGATAGCTATGAGATGGACGAGCGCGCCGAAGCCGCCGAGGACAGGCTGCTCACGAACCGCAAAAGCGTACGCGATATCGATCGGGGCATCGTCGTCGTGGTCGTTTTGATCGTGGCGGTGTGCCTGGTCGCCTTGTTGGCGCACGTGCTTTTTGTCTAGTGACGACGAACTGCTGGGCCGGGTGCAGAAGAGCCGCCCGGCCCGGTGTGCGTGCAGGGGGTGTGCATGGCTGGGGACAACGATGACCTGATCGATCGCTTTTGGCGCGACCGCATGGCGGCTCCGCGGCGCGGCGCGTTCCATGACGTATGCGTGTGCGCCGCGCTGCTTGTGGCCGCCACGCTCGCCGGTTTTGCGTTCGACAGTCTGGGACTTAACACTGCCATCATCGTCGTCTATATCTTCGCGGTGCAGCTGTGCGCCTTCTTCACGTCGAGTCCGCTGTTGTGTCTGGTGGCGTCCGGCGCCGCCATCATGCTCTGTAACTTCTTTTTTACCGGGGAGCGCTATACCTTCGCCACGATCGATGAGGCCGACCTGGGCGTTTTTATCGTCATGTTCGCCGTGTCGCTCGTGTCGAGCTCGGTGGCCGTGGCGCTTCGCCGAGCGATCGTGCGCACCGCGACCAGCTCGCATCGCGCCCGCATGCTGCTCGAGACCAACCGCATGCTGCAGCGCTGCGCCGACCAAGACGAGGTCATGCGCGCGGCGGGAACGCAGCTGGCGCGCTTGGCTTCCGCTCCGTGCGTGTGGTATCGCATGGAGCCCGACGGCGACGATCTGGTGCCGGTGTGCGCCTATTCCGCCGCGGGCGATGCGGCTTCGATGCAAGTCCTCGCGCCCGAGATGCCGCCGTTTCTTTCGGGCTTGGCCTATGTGGGAACACCGCTCGATGCGACATTCGGGGGTTCGCAATATTACGGGATCTATCTTACGGTTCGCGGTGGCGATATGCCCGCCGACCATGGCGAGGAGCCGCCCGTGGTGGGGGTGCTGGCGATCGCCGGCGCGCCCTCGGTGCTGGGTGATGACGAGCGGGTGACGGCCGATGCCATCGCAAGCGAGGCGGGCCTGGCGATCGATCGCGTCTGTGCGCTCGAGGCGCGCGAGCGGGCCGCCGTGGTGGCAAAGAACGAGCAGCTGCGGGCTAACCTGCTGCGGTCGATCTCGCATGATCTGCGCACGCCGCTCACCAGCATCACGGGCAATGCCGACGTTTTGCTCGACCAGGGGTCTACCGGAACGGCCACTCTCGATGCGCCCACGCGCCGCGGGATGCTCACCTCGATCCGCTCGGACGCACTGTGGCTCAACGATACAGTCGAGAATCTGCTTGCTATCACCAAGCTCGAAGACGGAGGGATGCACCTTGCGCCTACGCTCGAGCTCGTGGATGACATCGTCGAGGAGGCGCTGCGCCATGTGTCGCCCGCGGTATCCGAGCATCGTATCGAGATCAGGCCGTCGACGGAGCCGGCGCTCGTGAACGTCGATGCGCGCCTGATGGTCCAGCTTGTAGTCAACCTGGTCAATAAC
The DNA here is from genome assembly GCA_002437815.1 of Collinsella sp. UBA6357. GTDB lineage: Bacteria > Actinomycetota > Coriobacteriia > Coriobacteriales > Coriobacteriaceae > Collinsella. Next base: position 84,217 of record DJRP01000025.1, read on the forward strand.
GCCATCAAGTACACGCAGGAGGGGTCCTGCATCACGATCGCATGGTCGGTCCTTGGAAAAAGCGCCGCGCTTTCGGTTGCGGATGACGGCCCGGGTATCGCACCCGCGGATCGCGCGCATATCTTCGACTCGTTCTACACCGTCAACCACGGGCTTGCCGATGGGCATCGCAGCGTGGGGCTCGGCCTGTCGCTTTGTCGGTCCATCGCCGTGGCGCATGGCGGTACTATCGAGGTGGACGCTGTTGAGCCGCACGGCGCCGTCTTTTGCGTGAAGCTGCCGGCAGCGGATATCGATCTAGACAAGGAGCCCCGTGATGCCTAATTCTGCCGCTAAACCGCTCATTTTGGTTGTCGAGGACGATCCGGCCGTGCGCGGTCTGATCGTGGCGGCACTCGAGGCGCACGAGATGCGCCATATCGCCGTCGAGACGGGGCATGCCGCCATCGCCGCGGCGTCTTCGCAGGTGCCGAGTGTCGTGCTGCTCGATCTGGGGCTTCCCGACATCGACGGTGTCGAGGTGGTCGAGTCCATCCGCGCATGGTCGCCCATGCCGATCATCGTGGTGTCCGCGCGCAGCGAGGACACCGACAAAGTGCGCGCGCTCGATGCGGGTGCCGATGACTACCTGACCAAGCCGTTCTCGGTCGACGAGCTGCTCGCGCGCATCCGTACCACGCTCAGACGCCTGGCCTATATGCAGACGGGTGCAGCCGCTCCGGCCGAGACCTTTGACAACGGCGGGCTGCATATCGATTTTGGTGCCGGAATCGCCACACTTGACGGCGAGGAGCTGCATCTCACGCCGATCGAGTACAAGCTGCTGTGCCTGCTTGCGCGCAACGCCGACAAGGTGCTCACGCATCAATGTATCTTGCAGGAGATCTGGGGCACGGCCACCAAAAGCGACCTAGCGAGCCTGCGCGTCTTTATGGGGACGCTGCGCAAGAAGATCGAGGTCGACCCCGCGCATCCGCGCTATATACAGACCCACGTGGGTATCGGCTACCGCATGATGCGCGTGTAGCCGCATGGTTTGAGCGTGCTGTTTTTACCGGGGTACGGAGGGCACTGTGAAGATCGATGTGGAGGTCAACGGGTTTGCGTATGCGGCCGAGTACCGTGACGAAGATGTTGACAATGTGCTGATTCCGCTGCTGAACGACTGGCGTGAGCTTCGCGAGAAGGCATGTGGAGAGCGGGTCGTTGTGCTTTTGGCGGCGCCTCCCGGCGCCGGCAAGACCACGCTTTCACTGTTCTTGGAACAACTTGGTCGCATGATGTCCAATATGCCGCGCGTCCAAGCGCTTGGTATGGATGGGTTCCATTATCCCAATAGCTATTTGGAAACCCACGTGTTTTTCGACGGGGATGGCGCGTGCCGGTTGCTCAAAGAACGCAAAGGGGCAGAGTTTACATTTGATGTTTCTGCTCTGGCTGCGTCGATCGGCAACCTCAAGACGGCGACACCTCAACCGTGGCCGGCGTATTCGCGCGTTATGCACGATGTTGTGCCGGCGGTCATCGAGGTGACAGGGGATATCGTACTAGTCGAGGGAAACTATCTTTTGCTCGATGCGCCGGGCTGGCGTGATCTCGCACAGATGGGCGATCGAACGATTTTCTTGGGCGCGGATGAGGACCTACTGCATGATCGTCTTGTCGAGCGCAAAGTCAAAGGTGGTATGGACCGTGCTTGCGCCGAGGCCTGGTACGAAGCGAGCGATGGCTTGAATGTAAGGCGCGTCCTGAAGGATCGCCTTCCTGCTGACATTGAGCTCGCCTTAACTGCTGATGGAGGCATCAAGCGCCAAGGCGTTCGTTAATCATTTCAACACTTATCATCGCCGTTCGCCGAATCGGTGTCGAAACCGTCATCACTTGGCTACAATCGCTCCATATGCATGGACGGGTCTAAGGGGCGATATGAACACATATGACACCAAGGCCGAGATTCTCGAGAAGCTCGACAAGATGACGCGCGATCTCAACGCGAGCAACACGGCAATGTTCACGACGGCGAGCATCGCGTCGGAATGTCATGTGAGTCGCAGCCTTGCGAGCCAGTACCTCAACGAGCTCGTGCGTCAGGGCCTGGTCGTCAAGGTGAACGCTCGACCGGTGATCTTTTTCCATCGACATGCGGTCGAGCGCTATCTGCGCTCCAAGCTCGACAAGTCCGAGTATGCTTCGCTCAAAGAGATGAACGAGGCCGCGGGACGCAGCGAGGTCAAGGACTTTGATAAGGCGATCGGTTTCGAGCTGAGTTACGGGACCTGTATCGATCACCTTAAGAGTGCCGTTCGCTACCCACCCCACGGTTTGCCGGTGCTTTTGGTAGGCGAGCATGGGACGGGCAAACGGACGATGGGCGAGTTGACCTTCGAGTACGGGGTGAACACGGGGGTGTTGCCCCCGCGCGCTCGATATGTGCATATCGATTGTGCATGCTACGAGTCTGCAGACGCCGACGTTGAGCGCGCCGTGTTCGGCGAGGAAAAGATTGCCGGTGCGGTTGATGAGGCTGCGGGCGGTGTCGTCTATCTAAGCGCGTTCGATCATTTGCCTCAGGGGGTTCGCGAGCGGCTGCTCGCGCGAATCGGCGGCAATGACACCGGCATGCGAGAGGGCGGGACCCCTGCGCGTTTTCTGCTTTCGACCAATCGGCCGATGGACAGCGATATCGTGCGCAGCATCGCACGTTTCGTGCCCATTACTGTGCATATGCCTCGCCTGGCAGAGCGTGGCGTCGAGGAGCGTACATCGCTGGTCATGCACTACTTGCGCGTCGAGGGCAGGCGCGTGGGAGCCGATGTCGCCGTAAGCCGCGGCGCCCTGCGCGCTCTCGTCAATGCCGACTTCAAGGACAACATCGATGGCCTTCGTTCCTGCATCACCAATTGCTGCGCCAGCGCCTATCTCAACCGGTCGAGCGAGCTGCTCACCATCCAGACCTACAACCTGCCATCGAGTGTGATTGGCTCTACGGAGCCCGAGCCGGATGACGACCAGATTGTCAGCGGCGATAAGGATGTCAATGATTCGTCTGCTCGCGTGACGGAGATCTTTCAGAAGATCGTCGACCCGGTCGATGCGCTCGATGCCGGTGAGATCAGTTTCACCGAGTTCATGACGGGCGCCACGATTTCAGTCCATACCTACGATGACTATATGAACTTCGAGAACCAGAGCGTTAACCCTCGCATCGGTTCGTATGAACAGCTGGTGGCGCCGGTGATCGAAGAGATCAATCGATCGTACGGCATAGAGCTCACGCGCAAGATCTCGCGCTCCATCGCCCAGTCGCTCTTTACGCAGCTGTGGGGCGGAACGGGGCTGAGCCAATGGCGTCACGGGCATGGTCGCGACGTTTCGCGGGCTTTGGGATTGCTGGCAAAAAACCAGCCGAGTACAGCGGTCGTGGTCGATCAGATAGCATCGAAGACCAAGGTGGCGCTCGGCATGGAACTCGACGACCTGTCGCGCATGATCCTGTTCGTCGAGGTAGCCGATGCCCTGCGCGCAACCGGTGGCCCGCGCGACTACCTAGGCGTCATCATCTGCCATGGGTATTCAACGGCCACGAGTATCTCCGATGCGGCCGACCGCATTCTGCGCACCCATGTGTACGAGGCCATCGACATGACGTATGACCAAGACGTGACCGAGATCGTGGGCCAGCTTTCGCGCCTTCTCTCACGCTACTCGCACTGTAAGACGATGGCGATTCTCGTCGATATGGGCTCGCTTGAAAAAATCAACGATGCGATTAGCGGCTTGACCGCCTGTGATATTCACGTGTTCAACAATGTCTCGACGGGCCTTGCTCTCGAGGTGGGGAGCGCCCTTATCTCCCACGCCGATCTGGATGGGGTTTTGACGCGAACGGGAGATGCGTGCGCTCCGCACTGCAGCGTTGTCGCCGGTTCTCGCGAGCAGGAGGCGGTGGTTTTCTGCTCGGAGTCGGGGATCGATGCGGCGGACAAGATCAGGCGGATCGTGCAGAACAGCCTGCCTGGAGAATCGAGCGTTCAACTCGTTACCTGCGACTTCGCCCTGCTTTCGCAAAAAGGCGATGCGCTTTCGCTCTTCGGTGATTATCGTGTGCGGGCGATCGTGGGCACCATGGACCCCGGCATCGTGTCCGTTCCCTTCGTGGGGCTGGAGGACATTCTGTATCAGGGGAGCTCCGATGCGCTTGACCGGGCATTGTTCCCTCAAGTTGATCCCGAGGGCGTTGCAGAGTTCCATTCCAACCTGCTGCGTAACCTGACGCTGCGCAATGTGATCGAGTCCATCACTATCCTTAATCCGGAGATGCTCTACGTCGAGGCCGATCGCGCGGTCAAGCGCTTGGCCGAGCTTTCGGGCGAAGAAATCGATGCTCGTCGCAAGATTGGCGTATATGTGCATCTTTGCGGTCTGATCGAGCGGCTGGTTACCAAGAACTTTGTCGATGACGCTCCCGAAGTGAGCACATTCGAGGCGGAACACGGGGATTTTATCGCCTGGTTCCGCGAGGCTTTTGATGATATGACGCGTCGCTATCGGGTCGAGATACCGGTGTCTGAGATCGCTTATGTGCACCACATGCTGCACGTTCGGGTGGCTGATGGTGGGCACCGAACGACGGTGGCGGGCATGATCCTCGAAGACGAGTAGCTGCAGGCTGTTTAACGAATCTCGATATTGTCGACGTCAAGTGTCGACAACTTAACAATTCCTGTTCATGGGCCCCTGTTGGTTGTTGCAACCGGCGGGGGCCTGTTGATTCGCTTGCTTGCGGCATTGATATGAATGACATCGGGATATCTTTGACTCAGCAAGAGATGGAGCCTAGGAAGGCTTCTCAAAGAGTTGCGGGCATCATGCCCGCCGGCAGGAAAGGAAGGGTGAAATGAGCATCGTCGCAGGGCGCATCGATTACCGTCTGCTTCATGGCATTGTTCAAGGTTTTTGGTGCCCCACCTATGCCACGCAACGCACGATGATCATCGACGACGCCACAGCCAATGACGAGGTTAGGAAGGCTGCCATGAAGCTTTCCAAGCCGTCGGGCCAGGCGCTCTCGATCATCACGGAGGAGAAGGCCCTCACCAACTTCAAGGCCGGTAAATACGATAACCACACCGTGTTCACCATCGCCCGCGATCCGCAGACGTTCCTCGATCTTATCGAGGCAGGTCAGAAGATTCCGGTGCTCACGCTGGGGCTCACGGAGCTTCCGCCCGAGGGAACCCCGGGCGTCCAGGCGGGACGTCGCGCGTTCATCTTGGAGAAGGATATCCCTGTCTATCAGAAGATCGCGGCATCTGGCACCAAGGTCGAGGTCCGCTATATGACCACCGATAAACCTGTGCCCATTTCAGAGTACATCTCGTTGTAAGGAAAGGTGATAAACGTGGATGTTAATGCACTCCAGTTTGTCCTCATCGTCGCTTTGGCCGGCTTTCGTGCCGCCGATCAGTATGCGACGCAGCTCTTCCCGTTCCAGCATGCGTTGATGTGCTGGCTTTGCGGCATCATCCTCGGTGATCCCAACACCGGCCTGATCGTCGGCGGCACCATTCAGCTCATGTCCATGGGCGCCGCGGGCCTGGGCGGCTCCTCCGCCCCCGACTACGGCATGGCCGGTATGGTCGCTACGGTCACGGCGTGCGTTACGGGCAATAGCGACGTGTCCGTCGGCCTCGCCATTGGCGTCGTCGTCGCCATGCTCTACGTGCAACTCGACGTCATCTTCAAGATCTACAACTCCTGGGTCTTCAAGGTCATCCGCGGCTACGCCGTCAAGCGTGACTACAAGAAGATGCTTGCTTCGTGCTTCCTGTCCCATGTCTATCTGTTCCTCCAGGGTGCGCTCCCGATGATCATCGTCCTCGCCTTCGGCAAGTCCGCGGTCGAGGCCATCAACAACTTCATGCCCGCTTGGTTCACCGGTGGCCTCTCCATCGCCGCAGGCATCCTGCCCGTCACCGGTTTTGCCATCCTTCTGACTTTCATGCCGGTCAAGAAGTTCTATGCGTTCCTCATTGCCGGCTACGTGCTTGCCGCCTATCTCAACCTTTCCGTCCTGCCCATCGCGCTGCTCGGCGCCGTCGTCGCTATCGAGTATTTCCGTCTCAAGTCTGAGACCCCCGCTGTCGCTACCGCCGAGATTGGAGGCGAGCTCGAAGATGAGTAACTTCTTCAAGCCAAAGGATTTTAAAGATTTCGCCGAGGCTCCGGAGCGCAAGCCGCTCCCCGATGGTTCCTATGAGCCCGTGCTGACCGATGAGGACCTTAAGATCTGCTCTCGTCGCATGTGCCTCATGGACACCGTGTCCTACTCTTATGCCACGCAGAACGCCCCGTGCGCCATGTTCGCCTCGTATTACGCGCTCCGCAAGATCTACGGCAGCGACGAGGATGCCTTCAACACCGCGATCCTCAATCAGCTCGACTGCGTGTTCAATGCCACGCCGCCGGTCTCGGGCCTGCTGCTCGGCGCCGGGCTCGCGATGGAGGATAAGGGCCATCTCAACGGCCTCAATGCCGAGAACGACCTCAAGGTCGGCCTCATGGGTCCCATCTCGGGCATCGGCGATGTCTTTATCTGGATCCTGCCCATGACCATCCTCGGCTCCATCGCCGGCTACATGGCCCAGCAGGGAAGCCCTGTCGGCATCCTGCTCTGGCTCGCCGTGTGGGTCGCGCTCTACTTCTGGCGCATGCAGAACTACGTCCAGGGCTATAAGGTCGGTGCCTCCGTCGTCACCAAGATGGGTGACAAGCTCAACGTGCTCACGGATGCCGCCTCGATTCTCGGCCTTACCGTGGTGGGTTCGCTCATCTACAGCGCCGTCAAGATTTCCACGCCGCTCACGTTCACCTATGGTGAGATTTCACTCGGCATCCAGGAGGGCGTGCTCGATCAAATCTTCCCCAACCTGCTCGCCGTACTCCTTGCCGTGCTCGTCTACAAGCTGATCAAGAAGGGCGTCAAGCTCAACTGGATCATCTTGGGCATCCTGGTTGTGAGCTGCGTCTGCGCCGGCTTCGGTATCCTGGCTGCTTAGTTCGCACCGCTGATCCCTCTTTTGTCGGGGAGGCCCTATCCCCTTTCCTGTGCCTTCCCGGCATCCCGCGGGCGCCATCCCGCGGGAGACGGTTCGAAACCGAACCGTCCCATCGCAGCCGTCGTATCTTTACCTACACGCTTCGACGGCTGCTATGGGATGATTCGCTTAGACGGCCTCCCTGCTGCTGGGGGCTATGTCGTCTTCGATTCAAGGAGATAGCTTATGAGACATGTCGTGCTTGCGTCGCATCACCGGTTCGCCCAGGGGCTTGCCGACACGCTTGAATTTCTTGGTGCAAAATGCGACTTTCACGTTATTTGCGCCTATGTCGACGAACGCCCGCTCGAGCCTCAGGTCGCGGCGGTGTTCGATCAGTTTGGCCCCGATGACGAGGTACTCGTTCTGACCGATATCCTTGCCGGCAGCGTCAACCAGAAATTTATGCCCTATGTGGGGCCCAATGTGTTTGTGGTTGCCGGTGTGAACGTCGTGCTTGCCATGGAACTCTGCCTGGCGCCGGCACCTCTTACCAATGAGGGCATTGAGGAGGCTATTGCCATGGCCAGCCAGTCCATCAGGCTCATTAACACGTTTGCCGTCGAGGACGACGAAGAGGACGAATAACGTGCACGGTGGGGTTGCCCGCCGTGTCTTTTTGTGGGAATGCGCAAAGAGGAGAATTCCATGCTCATCAGCGAAGTTATCCAGCATGTTAAAAACTATTGCGTTGGCATCGATTCGTTCACCGGCAAACCGATCGACGAGGAGACCACGCGCGACAAGGTTCTCTATGGCGACACCGCTCAGGACTGCACGGGTATCGTTACGTGTATCTGGCCCACGGTCGACATCATCAAGAAAGCGCGCGAGCTCGGCGCAAACTGCATCATCAGCCACGAGGCAATCTTTTGGAATCATGGCGACCATCAGGAGGCAGTTGGCGATACGGCCGCCTTCAAGGCTAAAAAAGAGTTGCTTGATGAATGGGGCGGTGCGGTCTGGCGTTGCCATGACTTCATCCATTCCCGTGTCCCCATCGATGAGGATGGCGCTATGGCCGATGGCATATTCTACGGTCTGGCTTGGAAGCTCGGTTGGCTCGATTATCGCGTGGGCGACGACAAGGGTTTCTGCCTCGAATATGAGATCCCCGAGACCGATGCCACCGAGCTTGCCCACGAGCTGGTTACAAAACTTGGGCTCAACGGTACGCGTATCACGGGCGATCCGCATGCCCGCGTGCACCGCGTGCGCGTGCCCATGCATGTGATGGGCGAGGCCAAGGGTGATACGCATGAGATCAATCGAACTGATGCCGATGCGGACGATTGCCTTATGACCATGGAATTTATCGACTTTACGACGTGCGAATATATCCGCGACGCCGGCATGCTCGGACAAAACAAGTGCGCCATCACCATTGGCCACTTCAACCTTGAGGAGCCGGGGATGGAGTGCATGGTCGAGTGGCTGCCTGCCGCTTTGGGGACCGATACGATTCCCACGACGTTTGTGCGGATGGAGGATACGTACCGCTACGTCGTCGCTTAACGGATAGGGAAGACATGCCCGGGGCGGCCCATGTGGCCGAACCGGGCTTTTTTGAACGGAGGAGCCATGAAGGCTGCAAGTGTTTCCGTCGATATCACGCCTCAGGGCAAGTTCTGGATGGAGGGCTATATCCATCCCATTCGAAAGGAGCCGGGGACGGGCGTGCACGATGTGCCGCGTGCGACGCTTCTTTTGCTTGACGTCGAAGGTGTGCGGACCCTATTCGTTTCGATCGACGTATGCATTGTGACGGCTCAGACGACTGCCGCCATGCGCTTGGGGCTCGCGAAACAGCTCGGTGTGGCGAGCGAAAACATCGTTATCAATTCCATTCATTCACACTCATGCCCCAATGGTTTCGAGGGAGCGGGTGCTATGGGAATTCCCTCGACACCCGGTTATGTCGAGCTGGTGACGGGCTTGGTGTTGCAAGCCGCTACGAGCCTTGAGGAGAGCCTGGTCGAGGTTTCGGCCCAAATGCTCGTACGCCATGTGCGAGGCTGGTACTCGAACCGCAACGACGCCGAGCTTCCGTTTGACGATGAGGCATTGATTCTGCGTTTTGTGGACGAGAGCGGCATCGTAGCGGGTGCGATGCTCAACTTCAACTGTCACGCGACGGTAGTCGGCCCCACCAACCGCTTGCTCACGACCGATGTTCAAGGCGGGGTGCGCGATGAGCTCGTCGATTGGATTGGCTGCACGCCCTATATCTTCACGGGCGCATCGGGCGATTTGGGTAACCGGCAGTTCCGTCAGGGCAACGATTTCGCGGAGCTTAGGCGCGTCGTCAACGGCATTGCCGGTGAGATCATGAAGGGCTCGTTCGAACCGATTGAACTTTCAGCGCCCGCGGTGAGCCGTTTCGACCATCATGCCCACTACAACAACGAGCAGTTCTATCCCGAATACCAAAAGCAGCTCGACGAGGTGCTCGAGGTGCTCGCCAACAACCCCACATTTGATGAGAAGAAGCTTGCCGATACTGAGAAAGAAATGCTTGAGCAGCAGCTTGAGCGCCATGAGATGGATTTCACCGTTGAGATGACCACGCTCGACTTTGGCAGTGTGGTGTTTGTGACCTTCCCGGGCGAGTTGGCGAGTGAGCTCGGCGCCATAGTCAAAGGTGCGTTCGAGAGTGTGGACAAGCACCCGGTGGTGATCGGCTACGCCAACGATTACCATGGGTACTTTGTTGCCGCGCACACCTATGGCGGCACGAGCTACGAGAGCTATGTGACTCAGATGCCCAAAGGTTGGACGGAGAAGATGCTTGAGAGCTATCGGGAGCAGCTGTGAGGGCGTCGGATACGTTAAGACCGCAGTTGGATGAGCTCGTGGTCGGGTTTTTCGATGTCGACGGCACGCTGGTCTATCGCGACCCCGAGACGGGGCCCGGTGGCGTGCCGAGCAAGCGCGTCTGCGAGGCAATCCGTGCGTTTGCTCGTGCGGGTGGAGTTCCCATCATTGCATCGGGACGGGCCATGCCGGGGCTCGAACAACTCTTTGATCTGCTTCCTTTTCGCGGCTGTGTGAGTTTGGACGGTGCCTACGTTCAACTCGATGGCGAGGTTATCGCCGATCGGTGTTTTGACCGAGCCATGTTGGAGCAGATGGTCTCTGAGATGGTCGCTTGTGGGATGGCTGCCTTCTTTGAGGGTACCGATGGCTGTGTGGAGCTTTCTCCCACGGGGGAAAGTCTGTATGACTGGGGTGAGGTCGCTCGCGATCTGGAGGGCATGGCCCGCGCCAATCCGTCACTTCGCTTTGGCAAGGTCGACTTCATCGATGAGACTATGCCGGCGTACAAGGATAGCGAGTTCCTTCAACGTGAACTCGGATATTACGATGTGGGCGACGGGTGTCATGAATTGGTGATGCCGGGTGTCGACAAAGGTTCGGGTCTGCGCCTTTTGGCCGACAGGATTGAGCGTATGCTCCCGGACGGTTTTTCGGGGGTGCGAACCTATGCGTTCGGCGATTCGGAAAACGATTTGGCCATGTTGAAATCAGCCGATGTTGCCGTCGCCATGGGGCAAGCGGCCTCGCATGTGCGCGAGGCCGCCGATTTTGTGACCGATTGCTGTGCCGATGACGGCGTGGCGACGGCGCTTGAGACACTTGGCCTTTTGGGTTAGCCGCGCCGCTTGGGCGTGCTGGCGTAGAACTTCTTCTTTTTGGGTTTGGTGCCGGGCACGGGTTTGGCGTTGTCCCCAGCAGTCATCGTCTTGGGCGTGGTTGTCCGTGACTTTCGGGTCTCGGGATTGCGCAGTTCCTCGGTTCGCTTAGCGATCTCCTCGACACTAAAGCCGACTTCGGCCATAGCGTCCTCGATGGGCAGACGGTGCACGATATAGCAGTGGTGTACCTTCTTGTTGCGCGCGAAGTCCTCGGGAATCGTCTGCTCGGTGATATCTTCGATCACCACGCCTACCTGGGCGAGCTTGCGTACCTCGGGCCTAAAGCCGCGCAGATTGCAGCTGAAGATCGCATGTCCCTCCTGCGTGAGCAGGCGCGCCACGCCGGCAAGCAGCTCCACATGGTCGCGCTGCACATCCCACGTGCGTCGTCCCATCTTGGAGGAGTTTGAGAACGTGGGCGGATCGACAAAGATCAGATCCCAGCGGTTGCGCGTGTTGCGCTGATGGCTGATCCAGGCCAGCACGTCATCGCGCACAAAGTGATGCTGCGGCCCCACGAAGCCGTTTTGGCGCATGTTGCGCTCGGCCCAGTCGAGGTAAGTATTCGACAGGTCGACGGTCACCGTCTCCTCGACACCGCCGTCGGCTGCATAGCAGGTCGCGGTGCCGGTGTAGGCGAACAAGTTGAGAAAGCGGCGGGCACTCTTGGCGTGCTCGCGCACCAGGTCGCGGGTCACGCGGTGGTCGAGGAAGATGCCTGTGTCCAGATAGTCGTCAAAGTTGACCGCAAAGGTAAGGCCGCCCTCCTCGATGAGGGGTAGGCGGCGACGCGCGATGTTGGCGCGCTCGCCCTGTTTGGCCTTGCCCTTGCCGTATTGCGAGCCGCCGCGCGAGCGCATACGGGCCTTGGCGTGCACGTGCTCGGCGGGAACCTCGAGGATACGCGGCGCGATGGCTAGGATATCGAGCATGCGGGCCTGGGCGAGCGCCGGGTCGATGGTCTTGGGTGCGGCGTACTCGGCAATCACGAGCCAGCGACCCGGGGTCTGCGGCGTGCCTTCATAGAGATCGATAGCGGCCGAGTAGTCGGGCAGATCGGCGTCATAGACGCGGTAGCAGCTCACGCCTTCGCGACGCGCCCACTTGCGGCGCAGGCGGGCGTTCTTGCGCAAACGGTTGGCGAACTGCTGGGACTCGGCCACCAGCACGGGCAGCGGCTTTCCGTCGCCCAAGTCGAGCATCGCGGCCGGCTCGGATGCGGTGCTGTTAACATCGGCACCATCGTCCTTCGGGTCTTCGGCTGCCTGAGGACGTGTGGCAGCGGAAACCTCGGTGTGATCCCAGACCTCGATCGTCGCCTCCTCGTTGTTGGGCATGACGTCGATCCTGCGTGCGGGCTCGGCATGCAGGGCCCGCGCCAACAGCTCATCGCGGGTGAGGGCGGCAAATCGCGCACCGGAGAGCTCGGCGGCGCGGTACAGCTCGCCGACGAACGTCATAGCGTCGTGCATGGCCGCGAGCGGCGTCTCGGTCGTATCGGCAACTACGGCCGCTGCGGCTATGGCGCCTGCGTGATCAAGGATGGCCGAGGGCTTGGCTGCGCAAAAGTCTACGAAGCGTTTGGCGCCGGCGCACTTGACCATGCGCTCGGCGGTTTTGCGGGCGACGGGGTCCACGTCTGCCGCTACGATGCGCACGCGACGCTCGCGTGCCGCCGCCTCGTGCTCGCGCGCGTCGGCTAGCAGGTTTTGCCAAAGGTCCTCGTTATGCTCGCGCCAGCCCTCGAAGCCCCAGCGCGTGCGGGTGGAGCCGGGGGCGATATCGCGCAGGATCTGCACGGCCTCGAGCAGAAGGCCGCCGCCGGCGCAGCTGGCGTCGACGAGTACCGGCTGGGCGTCGTTCTCATAGTCCTCGACGTGCGGCTCGCGGGAAACCAGATCGGTCCATCCGACCTGGGCGAGCACGAGCGCAGCGTAGTCGGGGCGCAGCACATGGGTGCCCTCGCCGGCGCGGGTCGCGGCGGGCGGCAGGCGCTTGAACAGCGGATCGCCCGAAAGATCGAGGCTTATGCTTGCGCGACGCTGGCGCAGTGACAGCAGCAGATGCACGTCGGGGTCGGTGGCATCGACGTCGGCGCGGCGCCCCGTGGCCTCGGCCAGACGGTCGCACAGCGCGTCTTTGGCGCGCAGGGCCGTAAAGTGCGTGTTGCGCAGCTGCTCGGTCACGCCGCGGGCGGTGATGGCGATGGTGGCGCCGGGGCGTACGATGGACTCCCAGGGCAGGTTGTAGACTGATGCATAGAGGGCGTCTGCATCGGGCGCCTCAAAACGGCCGAGCACCACGAAGACGCGGCTCGCCAGGCGCGACCACAGGCAGGCGCGGTATCCCTGCTCGATATCGCCTTCAAATGTGGCGCGGCCCTTAAGGCGGCGGACATGCGAAAGCCCGAGTCGCTTGAGCTCGTCGGCGAGCGCGGCCTCGAAACCCTCGGGACAGCTTGCGTAGAATTCCATCAACTTCTCCTTGTTTTGTGTCGCTCAATTATATGATGGGACCCTGCGACCGTCGTCAACCTCGAAAGGAACCCATATGCACAAGCCTGATTCCGGCACGTCTGCCGTGCTTTTCTTCGATGTGGACGGTACGCTGACGTTTTTTGATCCGGGCAACATGACCGATAAGGATCTCAATGCCATTCACCCGAGTGCGGCGGTGGCCGACGCCTTCCATCGTCTGCGTGAACGCGGTCATGCAGCGCTCATCTGCACGGGGCGTCCGCTGTGGCTGGTGTCCGATGCGCTGCGCGCACTTGAGCCGGCGGGCGTCATTGCCATGGCGGGCGCGACGCTCGAGGTCGAGGGCCGCGTGGTGCACGAGGACGCCTTCGACGAGGATGTCGTGATCGAGCTTGCACGCCGTGTGCGCGCAGCCGGCGCCGAGGCGCTGTTCGAGACGAACGCCGCGACCTATGCACTGGAGCCGGAAGGGGTTGAAAAATCCTTTTTGCCAGGGGCGCAGGTGGTGCACGGCGTCGAGGCGATGCGCGTCGACGGACGCATTCGTGTTGGCAAGGTATGCATCAGCGCGCCCGATCTCGAGCGTATCACGGGCGCGGACGACTTTGTCGAGCGCGCCTTCGAGGTCTGCAACACCGGCGCCCAGAACCGCGAGCTCAGCCCCAAAGGCATCGACAAGGGCGTGGGCGTGCGCCGCGCGCTCGAATATCTGGGACGCGAGGGCAACGCGCGCACGTTCGGCTTCGGCGATTCCGGCAACGACCTGGGGATGCTCGCGGCGGTGGAGTGCGCCGTGGCCATGGGCAACGCCATGTCCGAGGTCAAGGCGGTCGCGGATTACGTGACCGACAGCGTCGAGGACGACGGCACGGTCACGGCCATGGAGCACTTCGGCCTCATCTAGCGTGGACGGGGACGCGTCCCTGTCCACGCGCGCGAAGCATAGTCCATTCCTCAAAATCGAAAATTTTTCAGTTTTGAGGAATAGAAGATGAGAACGTTCGCGACGCGGCGTTGGGGATGGGGCCAACACCGCATTGGGAACGGGTGCTGGCGTGACGTCCAAACGCTCAGATGTTTATACCGTTCGCCGATAGGTTGCGTGTCCGCAGGTATGGCGCGTGTAAACATCTGTACAGTGTTTACACGCCAACCACCCAGACATGAAAGGACAAGGCAGATGGCAATCAAGGTGTTCGCCGACGGTGCAAACCTCGAGGGCATGCTCGACATGTACGAGAACGGCAACGTCCAGGGTTTCACGACCAACCCCTCCCTGATGAAGAAGGGTGGCGTTACGGACTACCGTGCCTTTGCCAAAGAGGTGCTCGCGCATATCACCGATGTGTCCGTGTCGTTTGAGGTGTTCGCGGACGATGTCGAGACCATGGAGGTCGAGGCGCGCGAGATCGCGACGTGGGCCGACAACGTCTATGTCAAGATTCCCTGCCTGACCACCAAGGGTGAGTCGACTGCCGAGCTGGTGCGCAAGCTGTCCGCCGACGGTATCAAGATCAACGTGACCACGATCTTCACGCCCGAGCAGGTCGACGAGATGGTCGATGCCGTCGATTCCCAGACGCCGTCCATCATCTCGCTGTTTGCCGGCCGTATCGCCGATACGGGTGTCGATCCCGTTCCGTTTGTGACCGAGTCGGTCAAGAAGGCTGCGGCCAAGCCAGCGTGCGAAGTGCTGTGGGCATCGACGCGCGAGCTCATCAACATCTACCAGGCCGAGGCGTGCGGCTGCCAGATCATCACGGTGCCCAACAACATTTTGGCCAAGCGCAAGAATATCGGCCGCGATCCGTACGACGTATCGCTCGACACCGTCCGCGGCTTTGCCAAGGATATCGCCTCGCTCGGGTTTCATATCCTGCCATAACGCGAACATTGGTTGCGTTGCGGGCTGCCGACGCGAGCTTGCCGATAGGTTTTGAGAAATGGGACAAACAAGTTTGACCTGTTTGTCCCATTTCTGCGTTCTGACCAGGCTATTTGCCCTGAACCATGGTGAGCGAGATCTTCTTGCGATCGCGGTCGACCTTCTCGACCCAGACCTTCACCGTGTCCCCCACACGCACCACGTCGCTGGGGTGTTTGACAAAGCGATTCGCCATCTTGGAGATGTGTACGAGGCCGTCCTGATGCACGCCCACATCCACGAAGGCGCCAAAGTCGACCACGTTGCGGACCGTGCCCTTGAGCTCCATGCCGGGCTCGAGGTCGTCGATTGAGAGCGCCGAGCGGCTAAAGACCACTTCGGGCGCATCGTCGCGTGGATCGCGCCCGGGCTTTTTGAGCTCGTTGACGATGTCGATCAGGGTGAGCAGGCCGCAATCGATGTGGGCGGCAAGTTCGCTGATGCTGCCCACGCGGCGCTCGATGTCGGGGACGCCGCCGCGGCTGAGCTCGTCGGTGCTCACGCCGGCACGCTTGAGCACCGCGGTCGCGGCGTCGTAGCTTTCGGGATGCACGCTCGTGGCGTCGAGCGGATTCTTGCCGCCGCTGATGCGCAAGAATCCAGCGGCGTTGAGATATGCCTTGGGGCCCAGTTTGGGCACCTTCTTGAGCTGGCGCCGGTCGGTGAAGGCGCCGTTTTCCTCGCGATAGGCGACGATGTTTTTGGCAACGGTCGGCGTGATGCCCGAGACGTAGCCGAGCAGGCTGGCGCTTGCCGTGTTGACGTCGACACCCACGCGGTTCACGACGTCCTCGACCACGTGGCCGAGCGTGCGGGCGAGCTCGGCCTGGTCAAGATCATGCTGGTACTGGCCCACGCCGATGGACTGGGGCGGGATCTTGACGAGTTCGGCGAGCGGGTCCTGCAGGCGACGACCCAGGCTCATGGCGCCGCGCACGGTCACATCGAGGTCGGGGTATTCCTGGCTTGCGAGCTCGGAGGCCGAGTAGACCGAGGCGCCGGCTTCGTTGACGATGGTGTAGCGAAGGCTCGGTGCCTGCTCGGCGATGAACTCGGATACGACCTCTTCGGTCTCGCGGCTCGCCGTGCCGTTGCCGATGACGATGGTGTTGACGGCGTCCTTCTTGACGAGGCGCGCGAGTTCGCGTTTGGTGCCGGCCACATCGTGGCGCGGCTTGGTGGGGTAGACGACGGTGTGGTCGAGCAGCTTGCCGATCTCGTCCATGACGGCGACCTTGCAGCCGGTGCGATAGCCCGGGTCGAGTGCAAGCACGCGGGCGCCGCGTACGGGGCGGGCCGAGAGCAGGCCCTCGAGGTTCTTGGCGAAGACGTCGATGGCCTCGGCTTGTGCGCGCACGGTGAGCTTGGCGCGCGCCTCGCGCTCGAGCGAGGGTGCCATAAGGCGTTTGTAGCCATCCGCTATCGCGGCGTCGAGCACGGGGGCAAATACACCCTGACGGCGCGGCCAGCGGCTGCCCAGGCGCGCCGTGGCGGCGGCGCCGTCGACGTTCACATGCACGCGGAGCTTGCCCTCACGCTCGCCGCGGTCGATGGCGAGCACGCGATGGTTGGGAATCTTGCGGAGCGGTTCGTCAAAATGGTAGTAGGGCTCGTAGGGTGTTTTCTCGGCATCGTCGGTCGCCTCGACCACGATGTCGGCCGTGTTTTGCGTGAAGGCGCGCAGATCGGCGACGTTTTCGGGGTCCTCAGCCACGGTTTCGGCCACGATGTCCGAGGCCCCGGCGAGCGCCTTCTCGGGCGTGTCGAAGCCGGCCTCCCCGTTGACGTAGGCCGCGGCGGCGTCGATGGCCGACCCGCCGCCCTTGGGGGAGGCCTGCATGATGATCATGTTGGCGAGCGGCTCGAGCCCCGCCTCGCGGGCTTTTTGGGCGCGGGTCATGCGCTTTTTGCGATAGGGCTTGTAGAGGTCCTCGACGCGCTGGAGCTGCGTGGCGGCCTCAATCTCGGCCTTGAGCTCGGGTGTGAGCTTGCCCTGCGCGTCGATAAGCAGGATGACATCGCTTTTGCGCTGCTCGAGGTTGCGAAGGTACGACAGACGCTCGTCGAGTTTGCGCAACGCCACGTCGTCCATGCCGCCCGTGGCTTCCTTGCGGTAGCGGGCGATAAAGGGAATGGTGTTGCCCTCGTCGATGAGCTTGACGGCCGCCTCGACGTTTTGAGGCTTGAGTTTGAGCTCGCTTGCGAGCTGGGCTGTGAGATCCATGGAGCTCCTTGATTGAAAGTGCGTTCGTGCCACAGAGCCACCAAGCATACCACCCCAAAATGATCCCAAAGTGCCAGGGGCTTTGGGATCATTTTGGGGGCGGGGCGCGCGAAAGGCCCCGTCCGCGAGGGATGTGCGGACGGGGCCCAAGAAGAGGGGCTTGTTGTGAACGGGCCGGGGTTCGGTTCCTAGAGCTCGACGAGCTTACCGGTCTCGGCGGCCTCCTTGACGGCGTTGAGCAGCGTGAGCGTCTTGACGTTGTCGGCCGGGGTCACGACGGGCTCGACCTCGCGGCGGGCGACCTTCACAAAGTGCTTGAGCTGCATCTTGTGCGGCAGCGCCGGGTCGACGGCCGGAATGTCCATCTGCAACGGCTTGTGCCAGTTGGAGGCGCCGTCGTAGCTGAACTTGTGCAGGCGCGGCAGCGAAAGCGCGCCCTTGGTGCCGCCGATAAAGTAGGCGTCGGCCTCAAAGGGGCGGTACTGCGGATCCTCGCGCGCGGTGGCCTCCCAGTTCCAGGGGCTCGCGGTGGCGTCGGAGATCGTCATGCTTGCCAGCGCGCCGTCGGCGAAGCGTACGTTGACGACGGCGGAATCCTCGGTCTCAAAGCCGCGGGCGGCGCTGGACTGCATGCCCTGGACGGCGACGGGCTCGCCCAGCAGGTAGCGGAGCAGGTCGACGTCGTGCACCAGGTTGACCAGGATCGGGCCGGCACCCTTCTTGCGGCGCCATTCGACATCGAAGTACTCGTCGTTCTTGTAGATCATGTAGTGGAAGCTCGACACGGTGAGCTTGCCGAGCTCGCCGGACTCGATGATCTCCTTGGCCTTGTTGACAAAGGGGTTGTGGCGACGGTGCTGGCCCACGAGCACGGGCACGCCGGCGGTCTCAGCCTCTTTGGCGAAGGCGATGGCGTCATCGAGGTCGTTGGAGATCGGCTTCTCGACGAGCGGCACGATGTTGCGCTTGACGGCCTCGCGTGCCACGCCCAGGTGCAGGTCGTTGGGGGTGGCGATGATAACGGCCTCGGGCTTGACCTCGTCCATCATCTGGGCTGGGTCGGTAAAGAAGGGCACGCCGGCGGCCTCTGCCGTGGCACGGGCGCCCTCGAAAGCGTCGGCGATGGCGACGAGCTCGGCCTCGGGCTCCTCGGTGACAAAGCGGATATGGTTGCGGCCCATGGCGCCGGCGCCGATGACGGCGATGCGGACGGGGGTGGTCTCGGACATGGTTGCTCCTATCTGTCGGGGTGGCAAAGGTGCGGCAAGGGAATCATCCCTTTGCCGCATCGGTGAAAACTAGGCCTGCTTCTTCTTGCTGTCGGACACCATCATGTAGACGGTGAGCACGACGGCGATGGCGGCGATCACGATGGCGCCATAGAAGGACTGCTGGTAGGCGGCACTGCCGGCCTCGGCGTGATAGAGCACGGCGGTGATGGGCTGGCTGATCCAGGTGGAGGCGGCGTAGCCCAGGAACATGATGCCGTAGTTGACGCCGATGTTGCTGGTGCCAAAGGCGCCACCGGTGAGCGGCGGATAGATGACAAGCAGCGCGCCAAAGCTAAAGCCGAGCAGGGCAAGGGCGACGAAGAACAGGGCCTGAGAGAAGCTCATGGACATGATGACGAGGGCGACGATCGTCACGACCAGCGAGATGAGCAGCGACTTGTAGGCGCCGATCTTGTCGATAATCTGGCCAAAGGACAGGCGTCCGACCAGGTTGGCGCAGGTGTTGACGGTAACGACCACGCCGCCCAGGGCGACAGCGGCGGCGGAGTTGGGATCGGCGAACAGCTGCACGGCCGCGATGGAGGCGACCTTGCCCACGAGCAGGGTGCCGGCGGTGGCGGCAAAGGCGAAGGTCACGATGAGCACCCAGAAGCGCGGGGTCTTGACCATCTCGCCGGGGGTGAGGTCGCCGAAGGTGCCGGCGTGGGCGCCCGCCTTGGGGGCGGTGAAGCCCTCGGGCAGCCAACCGGCCTCGGGGGCCTTGAGGAACAGAGCGGAGCCCAGGATCGTCACGAAGAAGATCACGCCGAGGGCCTTGAGGGCGCCGAAGATGCCGAAGGTGGGGATAAGCGCGGAGGCGAGCACCGGCGAGAGCACGGCCGGGCCGGCGGTGGAGGCGGCCAGGGTGATGCCGGAGGCGAGGCCCTTCTTGTCGATGAACCACTTTTGGCCGGTGGTGAGCGCGGGGTTGTAGCCCAAGCCGTTACCGATGGCGGCGACGACGGAGAACCACAGGTAGAACTGCCACGGCTCGGTCACGGTGCCGGACATGAACCAGCCCACGCCGTAGCACACGGCGGCGGCAATCACGACGTTGCGCGGACCGATCTTGTCCGAGATGCGACCGGCGAAGATGCCGGTGACGGCCATGATGGTCTGGAAGACCGGGAAGGCCCAGGTGAGGGCGCTCGACCACTCGGGGTAGACGGCGAGCAGGTTTTTGCTCACCACCGAGTACAGGGCGATGGAGGAGATGAAGAACATGGTGACGCAGGCGGCGGAAAGCACGATGCCGCGTCCTTTGTTGGAGTTCTGAGCTGCCATTGTTTCCTTTCGTTGAATAGGTCGGAGCTTCCAGGGCGGCCCTAAAATGGTCCCAAAGTGCCAGGGGATTTGGGACCACCCTAGGGCGTGCGACTACTGGTCGGTCGGGGTCTTGACGCCGGCCTCGTCGGTCCAAAGGTCGATGCCCTTGTTCTTGAGGTAGTTCTCGGCGAAGGCGCGACGGCCGCCCGGCTTGGCGGTCATCTCGCCCATCATGTTGGAGAACCCGCCGTCGACCATGATCTCGGCGCCGGTGGTGAAGTCAGAGCGCGTGGAGGCCAGGAACATGACGGCGTTGGCGATGTCGGTGACCTCGCCGATGCGGCGCGTGGCGATAAGGCGGCTGCGGCTGCGCTCGACCTCGGGGTCAGCGTAGAAGCTCGCGCTCATCGGCGTCTTGACAAAGCACGGGCACACGCAGTTGGAGCGCACGCCGTAGGGGCCCCACTCAGCGGCGAGCATCTTGGAGAGCATGTTGACGCCGGCCTTGGTGGAGCTGTAGATGCCGCTGAAGGTCTCGGGCTGATAGGACGCGGCGGTGGAGATGTGCACCAGGCGCCCCTTGCCTGCCTTGATCATCTCGCGGCCAAAGCGCTGCGAGGGGATGAACGTGCCCACGAGGTTGACCCTGACGACATCCTCGAGGTCGGAGAGCGGCAGGTCCTCCATCGGCGCGAAGCGCAGAATGCCGGCGGTGTTGACGAGCACGTCGACGTGGCCGAAGTTGCCGATCGTGGCGTCGACGGCGGCCTGGACGCTGTCCTCGCTCGTGCAGTCCATGGAGTAGCCCTCCGCGTGGATGCCGAACTCCTCGGCGAGCTCTGTTGCAGCGGCCTTGACCTTCTCCTCGTCGAGGTCGAGCAGCACCACGTTGGCGCCGTTGCGGGCGAACTCGCGGCAGATCTCGGTGCCCATGCCGCCGAGCGCGCCGGTGACGGCGCAGACGTCGCCCTCAAGCTCGAGTCAGTTGCTCATATTTGCTTCCTTTCCCTGTGCGCCCGCGGGTGCGGGCGTGCCTCCCTTTGCGGGGACAGTCCCATTCACTGACCCCCGAGGTTTTCACCGGTTATCGTAGTGTTCGTGTTTGCACAGGTGAATTGCATATTTGTTAGGATGGTGTGAACCGTTGGTTTACACATGACGGTCCGCTTTGTGCGGTTGTGGGGCCGGTGCGACACGGATATAACGTTTTGCCTGCGCTTTTGACCCCGAGGGTCGTTAAAGCCGGGATGAGGGGATGAGCTGCTATGTACGACCGAAGGCTCGATGCGATCGTCGCGGCGGCGGAGCTCGGCAGCTTCTCGCGCGCCGCGGGCAAGCTTCGCGTGTCGACGCCGGCGCTCGTCAAACAGGTGTCGGGTTTCGAGGCGGAGTTCGGCATCACGCTGTTCGAGCGCTCGCATTCGGGCGTCAAGGTCACGCCGGCCGGGGCGCTTCTCGTCGAGGACGCTAAGTCGATCATGCGCCAGTCCGAGGACGCCCTGCGTCGCGCGCATCGGGCGGCGGGTGACGGCGGCGCGGTGCGGCTGGGCGTGTCGCTCATGTGCCCGGGGCGCAACACCCTCGCCTTATGGCCGCGCGTGCACGATCTGGAACCGGGCCTGCGCTTCGAGATCGTGCCGGTGGGCGACCTCTATGACGAGCGCGAGACCGTGATGCGCTCGCTCGGCCGCGATGTCGATGTGGTGCAGTCGAGTTTCTCGACCCCGCGCTGGGGCGACGCCTGTCAAAAGATCCGCCTGCTCGATGTGCCGTTCTATATCGATGTGCCGCGTACGAGTCGGTTTGCGGATCGCGATCGTATCACCGTCGCGGATCTCGAGGGCATGCGCCTGCGCGTGCTCCGCCATGGCAACGACGCCATGGACAGCCTGCGCGTGGCGCTCATCGCCGACGGCGGCGTGGATATCATCGATGTCGACAGCTTCGACTTCGCGCTCTTCAACGAGGCGGAGGAGAAGGGCGACGCGGTGCTCACCTGCGGTTCGTGGTCGGGCATGCACCCTGCCTTTGTGGGCGTACCCTTTGTCTGCGGCCGCAGCGTGCCGGTCTTTCTGCACTACCCGCTCGAACCCACGCTCCAGGTCAAGAAATTCGTCGAAGCCATGGCCGCGCTCGTCTAGCGCCCTCAAAATGATCCCAAAGTGCCAGGGGCTTTGGGATCACCTTGGATGGGCTTGCGCCGTGCCATTTTGCCGAAACTCCAGTTTCGGCTGATTGGTGGGCCGAAGAGCGGCCTTAACTGTCCGAAACTCCAGTTTCGGCGAACTCTACGCACCGTAGGTTGGCGTGGCACGGGGCGGCAGGGATACTGGTTGGCAGAACCGGTTTCCCTGTACCTTCCATCTGATTGGAACCCCATGGATCAAAATAACCAGAACGCCCAGGGAGTGTCGAACGTCCCGGCAACGCCTAAGACCTTCCTCGCTCCCGGGGTCATCAAGCTGCTTCGTGATGAGCGCCGCCTGACCCAGCGCGAGCTCGCGGCCGCGCTCGGTGTGACCGACAAGGCGGTGAGCAAGTGGGAGTCGGGCCGCGGTCTTCCCGACATCACGCTCGTCGAGCCACTCGCCCGTGAACTCGGCGTCTCGGTGGCGGAGCTTCTCGCCGGCGACGTGCGTGCCAACGCCAACCGTGCGGGCAATATGCTCCGCAGCGTCTTCTACGTCTGCCCCATCTGCGGCAACGTGGTGCACGCGATGGGGGAGGGAGCTTTCAGCTGTTGCGGTAGCGCCATGCTCCCGCTCGAGGCCGAGGACGCCACCGCAGATGATGCCCACGCCTTTAAGATCGAGCGCGTCGAGGACGATTGGTACGTCACACTCGACCATCCCATGACCAAGGAGCACTACGTGAGCTTTGTAGCGTACGTGACCTCGGGCGCGATGCAGATCCAAAAGCTCTATCCCGAGCAGCTTATCCAGCCTCGCTTCCACATCACGGGCCGCGGCGACGTCTACCTCTACTGCAACAAGCACGGCCTCTTCAAGCAGCGGACCCCGAGCCCGCGCGCAGCCAAGCACTGATCCCAAAGCCCCTGGCACTTTGGGATCAGTTTGGGGATCGGGCGGCAGAAAAAAGTGGCCACCGCCGTCCTTGAGGATGGCGGTGGCCGCTCGCTTGGCAGCAATGCACCTGGAAAGTCTGAGCGTTACTCCAGCTCGAAGGCTCCGGTGTAGAGCTGGTAGTAGTAGCCGTGCTTGGCGATCAGCTCGTCGTGGCTGCCGCGCTCGATGATGCGGCCGTGGTCCAGGCAGATGATCGCGTCGGAGTTGCGTACGGTCGACAGACGGTGGGCGATCACGAACGTGGTGCGACCCTCCATGAGCTTGTCCATGCCGGCCTGCACGATGGCTTCGGTGCGGGTATCGATGCTCGACGTGGCCTCATCCAAAATCATCGCCGGCGGGTCGGCCACGGCGGCGCGGGCGATCGAGATCAGCTGGCGCTGGCCCTGGGACAGCTGCGCGCCGTTGCCCGAGAGCTGCGTGTCGTAGCCGTCGGGCAGACGGGTGATGAAGTCGTCGGCGCCGGCGAGCTTGGCCGCGGCGATGCACTCCTCATCGGTCGCATCCAGGTTGCCGTAGCGGATGTTGTCCATGACGGTGCCGGTGAACAGGTTGACGTCCTGCAGCACCACGCCGAGCGAACGGCGCAGATCGGACTTGCGGATCTTGTTGACGTTGATGCCGTCATAGCGGATCTTGCCGTCGGCGATGTCGTAGAAGCGGTTGATAAGGTTGGTGATCGTCGTCTTGCCGGCACCGGTGGCGCCCACAAAGGCGACCTTCTGGCCGGGCTTGGCGAACACGGACACGTCGTGCAGCACCTCGTGGTCGGGCGTGTAGCCAAAGTCCACGTGGCTCATGCGCACGTCTCCGCGCAGCGGCACGTACTCGACCTCGCCGGTCGCACGGTGCGGCCACTTCCAGGCCCACATGCCGGTGTGGTGGTCGGCCTCCTCGAGCTGCCAGCTCTCGGGGTTGACCTGGGCGTTGACGAGCGTCACGTAGCCCTCGTCCTGCTCGGGCTCCTCGTCGATGAGCTCGAAGATGCG
>DJRP01000025.1:108311-145557 GCA_002437815.1 Collinsella sp. UBA6357
CCGCAGAACTGCTTGGTCATGTTGAGGAACGGCACCACGACGGCGATGGTGAGCGGCAGACCCGAGACGGAGAGGTTTTCCACGCCGGTTGCGAGCATGACGCCGCCGGCGAGCGCGACGAGCACGTAGAGCAGGTTGCCGAGGTTCATGAGCACGGGCATGAGGATGTTCGCGTACATGTTGGCCTTCTGGGAAACCTCGAAGAGCTTGTCGTTGCGCTCGTCGAAATCGGCCTCGGCCGCGCGCTCATGGCAGAATGCCTTGACGACCTTCTGGCCGTTCATGACCTCCTCGATGTGACCCTCGACCACGCCGAGCTCCGTCTGCTGCGCGATAAAGAACCGCGCCGACTGGCTTCCGAGCACCTTGGTGAGCCAGGTCATCACGGCCACGCCGGCCACGATCACCAGGCACATCCACACGCTGTAGTAGAGCATGATACAGAACACCGAGACGATTACGATCACCGTCATGAGCAGGTTGGGCAGCGACTGGCTGATCATCTGGCGCAGGGTATCGATGTCGTTGGTGTAGTGCGACATGATGTCGCCGCGCTGGTTGGTGTCGAAGTAGCGGATCGGCAGGTCCTGCATGCGATTGAACATCTTCTCGCGCAGCTTCTCGAGCGAGCCCTGGGTGATCGTCGCCATGGAGCGGTTCCAGAACAGCGACATCGCCACACCCACGGCGTCGATGATGCCGAGCGTGACGGCCAGGCGCACGATGACGGGACGCGCGGAGGCCCAGTCTCCGGTCTGCCAGGACGTGCTGATCACCTGCAGGGCGTTCTGCAAAAAGATCGTGCCGATGGAGTTGATGATGGCGCAGATGACCACGCCGGCGAGGGTGGCGGGCAGAAGCACCGGGTAGAAGCCGAAGAGGGTCTTGATGAGGCGCGGCAGCGTGCCCTTGTTGCGGGTCTTGGCGCGCTCGGCGGTCGTTGCCTTACTCATGCGCCTCGCCTCCTTCCTGGGTCTCGGTCTCGGTTGCGGGGGCCGCCTCATTGCTCGCGGTGGGGACGTCGGCCTCCTGGCTCATCTTGTTTTGCGAGGTAAAGGTCTCGCGATAGATCTCGGACGTCTCGAGCAGCTCGTCGTGCGTGCCGATCTGAGCGATGCGGCCGCTTTCCATGACGATGATGCGGTCGGCGTCCTGCACGCTCGAGATGCGCTGGGCGATGATGATCTTGGTGGTCTCGGGCAGATAGCTCGCCAGACCCTCGCGGATCTTGGCGTCGGTCTTGGTGTCGACGGCGCTCGTGGAGTCGTCGAGAATCAAAACCTTGGGGCGACGCAGCAGGGCGCGTGCGATGCACAGACGCTGCTTTTGGCCGCCGGAGACGTTTGAGCCACCCTGCTCGATCCAGGTGTCGTAGCCCTTCGGGAAGCCGTCGACAAACTCGTCGGCGCAGGCCAGGTGCGCGGCCTCGCGAACCTCCTCGTCGGTGGCGTTCGGGTCGCCCCAGCGCAGGTTCTCGGCGATCGTGCCGCTAAAGAGCACGTTTTTCTGCAGTACCATGGCCACCTGATGACGGAGCGTGTCGAGGTCGTAGTCGCGCACGTCGACGCCGCCCACGCGCACCGTGCCCTCGGTGGTGTCGTAGAGACGCGCGACGAGGTTCACGAGCGAGGATTTGGCCGAGCCGGTACCGCCGATGATGCCGATGGTCTCGCCGCTCTTGATGTGCAGGTCGATGTCATCGAGCGCCTGGCGTTTGGCGTGCTTGGAGTACTTGAAGCTCACATGGTCGAAGTCGATCGAGCCGTCGGCGACCTCGTGCACGGGTTCGGCCGGGTTGGCGATCGTGGGCTCGGCCGCGAGCACCTCGGTGATACGGTGCGCGGATTCGTCGGCCATCGTCACCATGACAAAGATCATCGAGAGCTGCATGAGGCTCATGAGGATCTGGAAGCCGTAGGTGAAGATCGAGGACATCTGGCCCACGTCGAACGCCGCGCCCTGCGTGGTGATGATGATCTTGGAGCCCAGGTAGATGATCGCGACGAAGGCGCCGTTGACGCAGATGTTCATCATGGGGTTGTTGAAGGCGAGGAGCTTCTCGGCGCGGGTAAAGTCGGCGCAGACGTCCTGCGCGGCCGCGGCGAACTTGCGCTTCTCGTAATCCTCGCGCACATAGCTCTTGACCACGCGCATGCCGGTGACGTTTTCCTCGACGGACTCGTTGAGCGCGTCGTACTTATGGAACACGCGGGTGAAGATCGGGCGTACCTTGAAGATGATGTAGAACAGGCCAAAGCCCAAAAGTGGAATCATCACCAGATACACGAGCGCCACGCTGCCGCCCATCGCGAAGGCCATGATAAAGGCGAAGATGAGCACGAGCGGCGAGCGCACGGCGATGCGGATGATCATCATGAACGCCTGCTGGACGTTGGTGATGTCGGTCGTAAGGCGCGTGACAAGCGAAGAGCTCGAGAACGTGTCGATGTTGGCAAAGCTGAACGTCTGGATCTTGTAGAACAGATCGTGACGCAGGTTTTTGGCAAAGCCGCAGCTTGCGTGGCTGCAGGTGACGCCGGCCGCCGCGCCAAAGGCGAGCGATACCAAGGCGAAGGCCACAAGGAGCCCCGCCGTGGGCAGCATCTGCTCCACGGTCGCGCCGTCCTTGATGGAGTCGATGAGGTTTGCCGTGACAAACGGGATCGACATCTCGCAGACGACCTCGCCGAGCACGAGCAGTGGCGTGGCGATCGTCACCTTCATATAGTCGCGGATGCTGCCGATAAGGGTTTTAATCATCCAGTTCCTCCCATGTTGCGTGTATCTTGTCGAGCATCTTGGCCAGGCTCTCGCATTCCTCGTCCGTGAGGGCGGAAAACGCCCGGCTCCTAAATCGGATGCGCGCCTCCTGGTCGATCCGGGCCTTCTCCCAGCCTTGGCTGGTCAGACGGATGGTGAGCTGCCGTCGATCCTTGGGGTTGCGGCTGCGCTCGATGAGCCCGCCGGTCTCCATCTTGGAGAGGACCTCGGAGAGCGATCCAGGCTTGAGATCGAAGTGCATGCCGAGTTCCTGCTGCGACATCTCGCCGCCCGACTGCTTGGCGAGCAGGCAGATGATGGGCGCCTTGCCGCTCACGCCGCCGCCGTGGAAATGCATGTAATGCCCGCAGTACCCCAGGTTGTTGAGGATGCGCTTGGCGAGGCGATCCTGTTCGTCGCGCGCCTCGGGCAGGTCTTCGGGATTCGAGCCCGGCGTGGGCGGGTAGATGCCGGGAGCAATGTTGTCCGTGTCGATATGTGTCACTCCCTTCTATGTTCCGTTCACATGGCTTGTTTTGTACCTAAGCAATCTTAGGGGCTCGTATTCGAATGTCAAGGTACCAAATGATTAGGTACAAGAATGATTAGCCAAGGAGAACTTCGGCGGGCTTTTTGCACGGTTTGTGGTGCAGTTTTGATACGTCTCCGTTCTACTATGAACACTGGACTTTTATTACCGATCAGCCCCAGGAGGGTTTTCGATATGAAACCGCGCTTCATCGCCTTCGTCTCCGCTGTCGTGGGTATCGCCGCGGCGCTTGCCACGCCCGCCCCCGCACAGGCCCGGGACATCTCGACGGTCGGGGCGCTGCTCGATACCAAGAGCGGCGACGTGAGGCTCACGGCCGATATCAAGATCGATACCGCCTGGCACATCGATGGCAACATGACGCTCGACCTTAACGGGCACAGCATCGACCGCGGCCTTTCCGATGACGAGTCGCGCCGCAAGGGTTCGGTGCTTTACCTGGAAGAGGGCTCGAGGCTCACCCTCAAGGATTCCGGCCCCACCGAGGACGTGCTCGATAGCACCGGAAAGGTCGTGGGACATGCCTACACGGGCGCCATCACGGGCGGTTGGGGCTGGTATGACGCCGGCGGTATCGAATGCGAGAAGAACTGCTCGATCTATATGTACGGCGGCAATATCACCGGCAACCATACAAGCGAGAACGGTGGAGGCATCGCGCTCGCCAAGGGCTGCAAGTTCTATATGTATGACGGCCAGATCAACCAAAACGTTGCTGCCAAGGTGGCTGACTGGCGCAGCTGCGGCTATGGCGGCGGCATCTATGCCGTGGATGCCGAGGTGCGCATCGAGGGCGGATCCATCGAGAACAACAAGACCGACAGCGATCACCGGGGTGGCGGTATCTACGCCAAGGATTCGAGCATCGAGATCTCGGGCGGCCTCATCCAGGGCAACCGCGCGCAAAGCGGGGCCGGGGTCTTCTACCATGCCGACAAGAGCAAGACGTTCAAGATGAGCGGCGGCTCGATCGAGAAGAACGTGGCCGAGCAGGACGGCGGTGGTATCGACATCGACGGCGCGGCGAAGATCACGGGCGGCCGCATCGCCGGCAACCGGGCGAAGATCGGGGCCGGGGCCTACGTGGAGTACACCTCCCTCAAGAACAGTCCGACCGTCGAGCTCGGCAAGGTGACGATCTGCGATAACACGGCGAGCGGCCAGGGCGGCGGACTCTATTCCGGCGCCGTGAACGTCGTGATGGATGGCTCGACGGTTTCCAACAACACCGCGAGCCAGGGCGGCGGCATCTACGCGAGCGGTCTGAGCGCGTTCTTCCCGGCTCGTTTCACGCTCGAGGACGGCACCATCACGCAGAACAGCGCCACGAGTGGCGCCTCGGCCCTGTGGGTCTCCAACAGCTTCGACACCGTCACGGTCCGCGGCGGGCACATTGTCGACAACAATCCCAAGCGCTCGGGCGCGACGTCGGCCACATGCCCGGCGGTGAGCGGTTCCTCGGCGGATGCCAACACGGGGAGCATCGATATCGATGCCCGGCGCGATCTCGAGATCTGCGAGAACCGAGGTGGCAACCTCGGGGCGATCCAGTCGGGCGTCTGGGTCAAACGCCTGCTTCCGAGTACGCGCATCGGCGTCACGGGGGCCATTTCGTTTTTGAGCAAGACGCTTACCTTCGGAACCGTGAGCAAGGATTTTGCGAGCGAGGCCGACCGACTGCTCGGGTGCTTCTTCCCCGACGATTCATCGATGGTCGTGTCGAAGAGCGGTGACAGCTATTGTCTCGAGATGGCGAGCACGGCCCCCCTTGACGGTGGCACGGTGCGCGTGACGGCGGCGACGGTCGAATCGTACCCCTCACAAGACCAGGAGCAGGCGGTCTTCAAGAAGTCGTTCGTCACGGGCGGCAAGGAAGATGCGTCCCGAAGCTGGTCGTTCATTCCCGACACCTATATCGATCGCGGCGACGTGCGCGTGACGGTCGATTACACGCTCGAGACTGCAACGGAAAAAGGCGGCAAGGTCGTCCAAAAGACCGAGAAGAAGACCTCCGTGTTCGAGCATCAGAACCTGAGCACCATGCGCGCGTTCACGGTGACGGCGAAGTCCCTCGATGGAAAGACGACGAGGACCTCGTCCTGCCGGATCAAGATCGATGATTTCGACACGCCATATGCCACGACGAAGGTCGAGAGCATCGCTACCGACGGCACCGTGAAGACCCAGAGCTCCAAGCGCGGGCTGGGTTCGTATCTGTCGGTCGAGACGGCGGCGACCTATGGCGATGCGGTCTTCACCGACTGGACCGTCTCGACGGACGGCGGCAAGACCTGGAAAACGGTCTCGGATACCGAGACCGTAGGCGAGGCGGACGGCATGGTCACCGTGCGCCTGGCGCTGCCGCAGCCGGGCGCCGCGGTGCCCGAGAGCATCTGCCTGCGGCCCCTCTACGTGCTCAAGGGCGTCACGCTCCATATCACGGCGCCCCAGACGGGGGAGAAGCTGTCGACGGAAGCCCCTTGGGCATCGAATGCGACCGGGGCGACCAAGGGCACGGCGACGGTCGCGTGGTTCCGTATCGACGGTGGTGCGACGGTGGCGGGCGATTCCACGGCGACGTTCGGGGCGACCTACCGCGCCAGCGTGAACATCGACGCCGGCGACTACGTGATCGTGGGCAATAAGAGTAAATGCATGGTGATGACCCAGGGCGGCAGGACGGTCCGTTTCAAGAACACCGCGCTGCATGAGGCGCGGATCGATTTCGATTTCAAGACGCCGAACGCCATGGCGACCGACGTCGAGTGGCCTCAGCCGGAGCTGTCGTTTGAACACGGCACGACGGTCGAGGCGATGGTCTCCGCGCTGCCGGCGCTCGTCAACGTGAATCTCGTTGGCGGCGGGACGGCGTCGGTGCCGGTTGCCTGGAAGCTCGAGGGAGCCTACGACCCGTCGTGCAAAGACGCGCAGACGGTCGCGTTCTCCGGGTCGATCGACCTCGCGGCCGCTCACATCGATGCGCCTGCGAGCATCCAGACGACCTCCTCGCTCACGGCCGAGGTCAAGAGCGGCTGGAAGTTTACGGCTCCCGTGTTGTCGAAGGAGCCGGGCGAGCATGTGGTGGGACCGGACGAGGATGACCGCACGCTCACCATCTCGAACCCAAACGACACCCCGGTGATGCTCCACCTGGTCCGCGATGGGCAGGAGACGACCAAGGTTCTCGGCGCCCGGGGCTCCAAGGACGATGCCGCGTCGGTTGTCTTCGAGTTTCCCAAGCGCATGACCGACCGTTTTGTCTACGACGTGCGCGCGTGGTTCAGCCCGGTTGCGGGCCCGGCGAGCGACGTGAGCCCCACGGTGGGCGGCACGTATGTCGTGAGCCGCAAGCGGACATCGGTTCAGATCACGACCCGTGCGCGTTTTTACGACGGAGGCCAGAAGAGGCGCGTGGCGCGAAGCGTGACGGTCTACGGCGGTATCGACAACGTGATCTCGGCCAAGCAGCTCTATGGGGCCGAGAACCCGAGCCGCCTGCCCGACGATTTCGATGCCTACACCTTTAACGGCTGGACGCCGGCCGATTCCAGTGCTGCCACGTGGTCGCTGCTCGACCACAGCGGCTTTGATGAAGAGACGTTCGCCCTGAACTTCGCGGAGGACGCCGTGCTTCCGTCCAACCTGTATATCGATGCCAACTATCTGGCGCCCATCGATCGCATCCGGATCCAGGGACTCGATGCGCCTGTTGCCGGCGAGAAGCTCACACAATCGGTGACGTGGTTCGGCTATAACGGCGATTCCTACAAGATCGGGACGCAGTGGGCGGCTGTGAGTTGGACAGGCGACAGGGAGGCTGCGGGCTATGGCGAGTCGCTTACGGCGACCATGACGATCGAGAGCAAATCGCGCGCCGCGTCCGCTAGGTTCCAGCAAGGCGTCTCGGCCGAGCTGATGAGCGAAACCGAGGGCGCGCATGTCGAGTGCTCGCGTATCTCGGACACCCAGGTCAAAGTCTATGTGACGTACCCCGCCACGGCCAAGGCGGCACTCAAGGACATCGAGGCGCCGGAGCAGGTCACGGTCGTGCAGGGCACGCCGTTCGCCGAAGCTGGCCTTCCCGACACCGTCAAGATCGAAGCCGAGGACGGCACGCATGACGCCGCGGTGACATGGGATGCGTCGACGTATGCAGCGGACGAACCCGGCGACCGCGAGGTCACCGGGCTCGTCCAGCTGCCCGACTCGGTCGACGCCGCCGGGCATGACCTTGCGGTGCGGGTGAAGCTCCACGTTAAGGAGGCGCCCAAGCGCAGCTACAAGCTGACGGTCGAGGGCGGTATGGGCTCCGGCTCCTATCACGCAGGCGAGACGGTCCACGTCGCCGCCGGCTCTGTGGAGGGCAAGGTGTTCGAGGCGTGGAAATCCGAGGGTGTCGAGCTTACGGACGACCAGCGCTCGAGCGCCTCGCTCGACATCGTGATGCCGGCGAGCGACGCGACGCTCACCGCGACCTACAAGGACGTGAAGCCGACGGCTGAGCGCGTCGCCCTGACGATCGGGCAGCCGGTCGGCGGAAAAGCGCTGGCCACGGGCGGCACGGCGACGGTCCTGGGCAAGGGCCTCGCCCGGGATGTCGAGGTCGGCGTTTCCTGGAAGACCGACGGGCAGGTCGTCTCCGGCACGGCCGGCTTCTCACGCGCCTATACGGTGACGGCGGTGCTCAGACCCGGCGACGCGGGTGCTTCGGCGTTCGCGGCAGACGCGAAGGCGACCGTCAACGGAGAGACTGCATCGATCGAGCGTAATCAGGGCGACGGGTCCGTCACCGTGACCTATGCCTTCGAGCCGACGGCCGCGCCAAAGCTCACGGCAGCCCCGCAGAGCCCTGCGCCCTGCACCGTCTACGTGGGCACGACGTTCAAGGCGCTCGGGCTGCCCGAGCGCATCACCGTGCAGACGGAGGACGGTCCCAGAGTCGTCGACGTTTCCTGGAAAAAAGACGGCTATGAGCCCGATGCGCCCGGGACATACGAGGTCACGGGCGCGATCGCGCTCGATGCGGCTGGGATCGATGCTGGCGACTACAGCTCCGAGCTCGCGTGCCACGTGACGGTGCAGAGCAGAAAAATCGCGGCCGCCCCTCGGGTGACGGGCGAGAATCTCCCTGGGGCCTATAGCGGCGAGGCGGGCACGACGCTTTCCGTCGAGCTCGCGACCGAAACGGCCGGCGCCACCGTGCGCTATCAGGTCGTCGAGACCGGTGCCGCAGCCAAGGCGGACGGCTGGCTCGATTACAAGGGGGCCGTCGGCCTCGCATACGGCGATGCGGGGAGCAACGTCTCCTACGATGTGCTCGCCTACACGGCCTCGCCCGATGCGGCGACGACCGACGACAGCTCCGTCGCGCGCTTCGCCTATACGCTCAGCGTGCCCAAACCGCGGGTCACGATCGACGTGCGCGGCACCAACGAGCTCAATTCCGAATACCTTTACAGCGTCGAGGCGGCGCAGGGCGAGCGTGTGACGCTCGTGGCCGAGCCGTTGGTGTTCTCGACGTTCGACCACTGGGAGTGCGACGTTCCCGGCGTGATTTCCGACGATAAGCGAGCGGCGACGTCGATCGATGTCGATACGTCGCTCATCGGGTCCGACGGCATCGAGGTCCGGGCGATTTACCGAGCGGTCCTCGACGACATCTCCCTTACGCTCGATGCGCCGGCGGCGGGCGAGCCGCTCGCGACGACCGTCGCCGCCTCGCTCGGGGCGGGCGGCACGGACGACCCCATCTCCCGCGAGGCGAGCGTCTCCTGGAGTCCCACTGATTCCGATGCCCAGGCCGGCACCGCCTATACGGCGACGGTCCGCATCGCCGGAGCGGGCGTCTACGCGCTTGAGGAAACGCCCGATTTCTCACTTCGCGACCGTGCAGGCGTCGCTCTTACGCCGGCTTCGTGGGGTGTCGCGGTCGACGGCGCGGATCTCGTGGTGACGGTAGGCTTCGAGAAGCTTCCCGAGCCCGAGCCGACCTATGCTCTCACCGTCGAGGGCGGCACGGGATCGGGCTCCTATCACGCAGGCGAGACGGTCCACGTCGCCGCCGGCTCTGTGGAGGGCAAGGTGTTCGAGGCGTGGAAATCCGAGGGTATCGATCTTACGGATGTCCAGCGCTCGAGTTCTGCGCTCGACATCGATATGCCGGCGCGCGATGCGACGCTCACGGCGACCTATCGCGACGAGAAGCCGGTCGTCAAGCAAGTTGCCCTTACGGTCGCGGCCCCGGCGGGCGGGCAGGACCTCGTGGCCTCGGCGGGCGCCGAGGCCGATGGGGCCGCCGCGCCGGACGTCCCCGTCAGCTGGGAGCTCGATGGACAGACGGTCTCCGGCCGGGCTTCTTACGGCACGGCCTACTCGCTCGTCGCGGTGCTCGACCCCGATGCATGGGGCGTGACGTTCGATAAAGATATCGCCGTCTCGGTCAACGGCGTCGCAGCGAAGACCGAGTACAACAAAGCCGACGGCACCGTCGCGGTGACGTTCGGGTTCCCCGCGACATCTTCGCCCAAGCTTACGGCCGACCCTGTCGATCCGGATGCGCAGATCGTCTATGTTGGCACGGATGTCGCATCGCTCGGCCTTCCCGACCGGATCGCCGTGCAAACTGAGGAAGGCCCCCGGACGGTCGAGGTCTCCTGGGACGTCTCGGCTTATAGGAAAGACGAGCCCGGCGCGTATCGTCTGGAGGGCGCGCTCGACCTCGCGGCGGCCGGCGTCGATGCGGGCGCGTACCGCTCATCCGTGACGTGTCTCGTGACGATCCAGGAAAGGGGCGTCGCCGCGGCCCCCCGGGTCGTCGGCGACAATCAGCCGGGGTCCTATACGGGAAAAGCAGGCGCGAAACTCGGTGTCGCCCTTTCGAGTGAGACGGCTGGCGTCGTGCGCTATCAGATCGTGGCATCCGGGGCTTCTGCCCGTGACGATGCCTGGCTTGACGTGACGGATGGGGTCGAGCTCGCCTATGGCGACTCGGGCTCATCGTGCGCCTACGACGTGCTTGCCTATACCGAGCCGGCCGACCGTTCGACGACAGACCCGAGTTCCGTCGTGAGATTCGCCTATGTGCTCTCCGTGCCGCGCCCGTCCCTCAGGATCAAGGTGAGAAGCACGAACAACCTCGATCAGGACACGTGGTCCTATGCGGTCTGCTCCGCGGGCGACCGGATCGCGGTCACGGCCATGCCGATCGAGTGGTCGACGTTTGACCACTGGGAGAGTAACGCCCCCGCGGCCCTCATCTCCGATATCAAACAGCCAACCGTCACGGTCGACACCTCGAAGGTCGACGTCGCGGGGCTCGGCGAGGACGGGCTCTCGCTCACGGCGGTTTACAAGCCGGTGATCGAGCGCGTCAGCCTGGCGTTCGATGCTCCCGAGGTCGGATCGGCGCTCGCGAAGGATGTCGGGTTCGACATGGATGTCGCCGCGACGACCGCGCCCGTGGACATGACCCCCTCCATCTCCTGGTCTTCGGACGGGGTCGCCGCGAGCGGGACCGCCCAGGCGGGCCGCGCCTACACGGCGACGGTGCGCATCCCCGGTGCCGGGGAATTCGTCTATGGCGAGGCTTCGGAGCTCGAGCTCTACGACACCGCGGGCAAGGCCCTTGTCTGCGCCGGGTCCAAGGTCGCGACCGATGGCGACGACCTCTTGGTGACGATCGCCTTCGACAAGCTTCCCGAGCCCGAGCCGACCTATGCCCTCACCGTCGAGGGCGGCACGGGATCGGGCTCCTACCGCGCGGGCAAGCTCGTGCATGTCGAGGCGGGTGTCGTTGCGGGCAAGACGTTCGAGGCATGGAAGTCCGAGGGCGTCGAGCTCGCGGACGCGCAGCGCACCTCGCCCTCGATCGATATCGCCATGCCGGCGCGCGACGCGAGGCTCAAGGCGACCTACAAGGACGTGAAGCCGACCGTCGAACGGGTCGCGCTCACGGTCGCCGCCCCGGCGGGCGGGCAGGACCTCGCGGCCTCGGCGGGCGCCGAGGCCGACGGGGCCGCCGCGCCGGACGTCCCCGTCAGCTGGGAGCTCGATGGACGGACGGTCTCCGGCCGGGCCTCCTACGGCGCGGCCTACGCGCTCGTCGCGGTGCTCGACCCCGATGCGTGGGGCGTGGCGTTCGACGAGGGCGTCGCCGTCACGGTCAACGGCGAGGCGGCGAAGGCCGTGTACAACAGGGCCGACGGCACCGTCGCGGTGACGTTCGGGTTCCCCGCGACATCTTCGCCCAAGCTTACGGCCGACCCTGTCGATCCGGATGCGCGGGCGGTCTACGTCGGCACGGGGGCCGCGGGGCTTGCCCTGCCCGAGAGGATGACCGTCCAGACCGAGGACGGGCCCAAGGTCTGTTCGGTCGCCTGGGACACCTCGGGCTACAGGGGCAATGAGCCCGGCGCGTACCGTCTGGAGGGCGCGCTCGACCTCGCGGCCGCCGGTGTCGACGCGGGCCCGTACCGCTCATCCGTGACGTGTCTCGTGACGGTCCAGGAGAAAGGGGTCGCCGCGGCCCCCCGGGTCGCCGGCGACAATCAGCCGGGGTCCTATACGGGAAAGGCGGGCGCGAAGCTCTCCGTCGAGCTCTCGACCGAGACCGCCGGCGCCGCCGTGCGCTACCAGGTCGTCGAGCCCGGAGCCGCGCCACGGGCGGACGGCTGGCTGGACTACGAGGGCGCCGTCGCGCTCGTCTATGGTGACTCGGGCTCCGCGTGCGCCTACGACGTGCTCGCCTATGCGGCCTCGCCCGACCCGGCGACGACCGATGACAGCCCCGTTGCGCGCTTCTGTTACGTGCTTTCGGTGCCCGATCCCAAGCCCGATCCCGATCCTGATCCAAAACCCGAAGAAGATCCCGCGGTTCCATCGTCCGGTGGCGCGACCAAGAAGGCCGCGAACAATGCCTCGGCCACGGGGCTTGCCGATACCGGCGACCGAACGTTCGCCCTTGTCGGCGGCCTTGCCGCGGCCGGCATCATCATCGTGATCATCGCCCTCGTCATACGCAGAAGGAGTAAATAGTATGAGACGTCCCGCCTATATCGCCGCCGGCTTGGGGCTCGGCATCGCTCTTGCCATCGGTGTGCCCGCCGTGGCGCCCCGTGTCGCCTATGCCGCGGATACCACACTCGTCCAGGCGCTCGGCGATATTTCGAACCGCGGCGATCTCGCCGTCAACCGTTCGATCAAGGTGCTCATCAACCTCAACGGCCCTAACGCTTCCGCGCAGAACAACGTGCTCGTCGAGGATGCCGAGGTCCAGGTGGTCGATTCCGCGACGGGTAAGGCGAAGGGCGATCCCGCGTACACCGACGCTCAGGGCGTAGCCAACCTTGACCAGCTAAGCCCTGCCGACGTGGTGCGCGTGAGCTATGACAGTGGCTCGCAAAAGTATGTCACGCAGTGCTTTCGCGTGTGCGAGCTCGCCAACAACGGCGCCGAGGTCATCCTTCAGAGAAGGCTCTCGTCGGGGCCCACAATCGGGTACGCGGGCTTTAGCAAGATCGATGACGGCAAGGCGGCCGAGACCGGCTCGTACAGCGACGTCCTTCAATACGATGCCGTCATCAAGCCCAAGGAGCAGGAATACGATACGCTCGGCATTCGCGCGGTGAT
Source organism: Collinsella sp. UBA6357 (assembly GCA_002437815.1). Taxonomy (GTDB): domain Bacteria; phylum Actinomycetota; class Coriobacteriia; order Coriobacteriales; family Coriobacteriaceae; genus Collinsella. Next base: position 121,249 of record DJRP01000025.1, read on the forward strand.
CGATTGGGGCGACGCGGGCGAGGGCAAGGTCGAGCTTGCCGCGGGGAGCGATAGCGCCGAGCTCGCGCGCTTCACGGCCGTACAAGGCGAGGACGGCGTCTATTACTGGGCGGGCAAGCTCGAGGGATGGGACCTCGACCAGGATTTCAAGATTGTGGCGACCGACGCCGCCGGCCATCGCTCAGAGCGCCTGCTCAAACTCAGCTCCGAGACGCGTGGCGTCATCAACAAGCTCAATGGTGCCGCGTTTAACTTTCCCTATGGCATCTACGGTACGATTCCCTCGAGCGTCCCCATCCTGGGGGGTACCACGGTGGGCGTGCCCCAGCTCAGCAACTTCGTGCCGTTCGATATATCGATCGGCGATGGCAAGATCACGATATGTGTCGGCATCACGCCGATCTACGCTGAGAAAAAATCGGGCAGCAAGGCGGACATCTACAGTTTCAAACGTGCCTGGAACGAGGGCTCGGCGTTATTTGATAGCGGCGACCTCGCCAGCAGCATGGAGAAGTTCTCCGAGCTTAAAAATCTGATGAAGACCGACTCGTTCTTCAACGCGCTCGACAAGATGAGCAATTTCAACTACATCGTGCGCGCCGATCTCACGGTTTTTGGTTTTGTTGAGTTTCCCTATGACGAGTGGGGCAACTTCGGCTCGCCCAACGGCGGATTCATCCTCGATCCTTCGGCTTCGGTCGTGGTCAACTGTCCCGTGGGAAACGGTTTCTATCTGACGGGCGGTCTTAACGGGGAGATCTTTGTCAAGGCGCGCCTCAAACAGCTCTTCACCAAGGTCGAGGACCGCTACGCCATGGAACCGACGCTCGAGGGCACGATGCCGGTCAATTTGCATCTGGGCGTGGGCTTTGGCTTGCCGCTTATCATCAGTGCCGAGGGCGGTGCCACGGGTGGGCTTTCGGCCAACCTCACGGTGGGAACGGGAAAGACAAGCGGCGTTTCCGGCTCGCTCGACGGTTCGTACGGCTGGTATTCCAAGGCTACGCTCGTGGTGTTTGAAGCCAAGTGGGGCGGCAACTTCTGGGAGGGCTCGCTCGTCAAGTTCGGCGGGGACAACAGCACCCAGAGCCTTTCGGCCGACCTCTCGAACGGCGCGGCGCTTGCGGCCGCCGGCTACGACGTGACATGGGACGATGGCGGCGATGCCGATAACCCCTACAACCTGGACAGCTATAAGGAAGAGGATCTCTCCTACCTTGAGTCGGGTTCCCAGAATCCGGCTTCGGAGGGCGAGCCCTTGCTCGCCTCGGTCGGTACGGGCGTCTCGACCTCCGATATCGGACATGCGGGCGAGGCCCTGCGCACCAACATCTACCGCAACGCCAACGTCGCGTACACCGATCTGGGCGACGGTCGCCGTCTGGCAACGTGGACCGACGTGCCGAGCGGTGACGCCAAGGACAGCCAGAATATCCACCTCATGTACGCGGTCTATGACGGCGGCGCGTGGAGCGAGCCCGCGGAGGTTGCGGCTGGAGACTCGACCTATGATGGGCAGTTCAGTGTGGCAGCCGACGGCAAGGGCGGCGCCTATCTGGTGTGGCAGAGCGCGCAGGGCCTGGTGAACAAGGAGTCCCTGACAAATACCGATAACGCTCGCAACCTCTATACGCTGAGCGTCGCGCACTTCGACGGCACCGCGATGAGCGAAGCGACGACGATCGACAACAAGGTCGACGGCGAAAGCGAACTCATGCTCAACCCGCAGGTGAGCGCAGGCGGCGACAACGCTTACGTGACCTGGACAGGCAACAGCGACGGCGACATCTTTGGCCGCAAGGGCAAGAACACCCTGCGGTTCGGCAAGCTTTCGGTCGATGAAGACGGCAAACCCGTATTCAACGCGGCCAAGAAGAGCTATGAAGTGACGGGCCCTGTGACCGATATCGCAACGGATACCGCGGATACCGGCGCCTTGCAGCTCGCCTACGTCGCGGACAGCGACAAGGACCTCGCGACTGCGACAGATGATCGCGTGCTCTATCAGACCACGGACGCCTATGCGTCGGCGCCCGTCGAAATCGATCGGGGCGAGGCTGCGCAGGAGGCGCAGGGCGAGGGCGGCACGATCGACCAGGGTGCGGTTCCGCAGGGAACTTCCGGCAAAGCCGTGGCTCTTCCCAAATACTTCGAGCATCAGCTCTACTACGCCAAGGGCGGCGCGGTCATGCAACAGGGCTGGGAGATCTCCGGCGACAACGAGGGCGTCGTCTCAAGCGATACCTACGAGCTTGCCAAGATCGGCGAACAGACGTGCGTGATCACGCAGGAAAACGGGGGCGTGGACTCGACGCTGCACGCCTATTACCTCACGAGGGACGATAAGGGCGCCTATGCCTGGAACGGTGGCGTCGATCTGGTGGCCCAGGCCGACGGCGACGGCTCGCAGGACGGGGCGGCGGGATACGCCGTCACGGACTTCGACACCGTCATCGATGCGGACGGCACCATCCACGCGCTCGCCAACGTCAACGCACTTACCGACACGCTCGAAAACCTCAACACGCGTGCTGCCGAGGCCAAAAAGGCGGGTGCCTCCGATGACGAGATCAGCCAAATGTACAAGGACTTCGATCCTTATGGTGAGTCCTGCCTGCGCGTGCTTGATATCGCGGCAAGCATCAAGGCCGATGGCGGCGAAGGCACGGTGACCGAGGAAGCGCCGAGTTTCGATCCGGACGAGTACACGCCCAGCGGTGTCATCGAGATCAACGTTCCCGTTACCAATACCGGTACGCTGCCCGCTACGGGGAGTGCTCCCTATGAGCAGGACAAGCCGTACCAGACATTCGATATCGAGGTTGAGGCGGGGGGACGCACGCTTGCCACGGGCATGCTCGATACCACGTTGCTTCCGGGCGAGAGCGGCTCGATTTCGGCGTTCCTGGGCCTGGACGATCCGCTGCCTGCGACACAGACGGTCACCGTCAAGCTCCGGCACGTGACCAAGACGGCGGCGGGCGAGATGAGCGAGGACGTGCGCACCTACCGCGTACAGCTGGGTAGCGCCAACATGGCCGTGGAGAACATGACCGCTTCGCGCACCGCCAAGGGGGACGTGGTGGTTGCGGCCGATGCGATCAACCGCGGCACGGTGCGTGCGACCGGCGTTAAGACCAAGCTCATGCGCGCGGCGCGTGACGGCGAGACGGCCACGATCGCCGCCGACGACAAGAACAACCCCACGGGTTCGGCACTCGTCGAGGTCGAGGGTGCGGCCCCGGTGGGCGACGGGACGTTCGATGCGCTGGCGTCGAGCCCGATTTCCTATACGGTCAAGGCGACAGACGTCAAGGATGACGATGTCTTCTACGTGCTGCTCGACGGCTATACCTATGTGGACGAGAACGGCACCGAGGTGGCATCTGCCGATGCCACGACCAACATCACGGCCGATGGGGGAGATGTGCCCCTCAAACGCGTGGTGACCGATGCTTACGCCTCGATGCGCGCACCCACCGACTCGGCCAAGCTCGCCGAGACCGATCCCGATAAGCCGGTCGATCCCGTCAACCCGGACACGCCGAGCGACCTGGGATCGGGCGGCAACAAGGGTGGCGGAAGCGGCGCCAAGAAGGGTAAGGGCGGCATCCTGCCCGACACCGGCGACCATAACCTGCTCACCGCGCTGATCGGCAAGATCTTCGGCTAGCGTGATCGCACTGCACATTTCGAGAAAACGGGAACCCATGAAGCGCCTTCGCAACCTTATTGCCACCCTCGTCCTGGCCTGTCCGCTGCTTGTGGCGGCACCCCCGCTTACCTTTGCTCAGGATGCGGTTCCCGTCGACCAAGGGCCCGAGACCTATAGTGCGGATCTGATCGCGCAGGCGCGGGCGCGCTCCGCTGCGGCGTCGGGTGGCATCTCGCTTCTGGACGCGCCGTCGGTGCAGGGCGTGCCCAGCGGTTGGCGTGTGGGCGTGGCCACGGTGGGCAAGGGGCGGTTCGTGGGCGTGCGCGTGAGCTTCCCGGCGGCCGAGGACGGCAGCGAGCCGGCCATGACCATCACGTCCCGGCAGACGCGCGATAACTTCGCGGCGGCTTTCAACGGCGGCGATGCGGGTGAGCTTGCGGAGGACGCCCCCTTCGACAACCTCCACGACTTCTATGAGCGCTCCTCGTACGGCAGGCTCGACCTCAAGATGGCCACGGTCGTCGACTACACGGCCAAGCATAACCGCGACTATTACACCGACCGAGCGGCCGAGCTTTTCTACGAAACGCTTGCCGGCATCGACGACCAGGTCGATTTCACGCAATGCGATGCCAACGACGACGGCTACATCGACGGTATCTTCCTCCAGTTCGCGGGGCACAGGACGGGATGGGGCACCACCTGGTGGCCCGCGATGCACTCCATCGATACGCCGCCGGCGGGCTACGAGGGCCCGACGACATTCGATGGCAAGACTCCGTGCGAGTCGGTTGTGGTCGACGGCGCCGAGGAAGGCGCAAAGCCCTACGCTTTCATTGGCACCCTTTGCCACGAGACAGGGCATGTCCTGGGGCTCCCCGACCTCTACAGCTATCGAAGCTCCGATGACGCGGGCCTGTGCGGCCTGCGCGTGACGAGCCTTATGAACGACTCGTACAGCGATATCGATGCCTACAGCAAATGGATGCTCGGTTGGATCGATGATGCCGATATCACGCGCGTCCACGTTTCCAAGGACGGCATCGACGTGCGCCACGGCAGCGGTGCGGTCGAGCATGTGGACGGCGAGCTTGACGAGACGCTCGCCGCCATCGAAACCTCGAGCGAAGCGGCGCGTCCGGGCTTCTTGGCGATCTCGAGCGACGCGTCGATCTTGGAGGGCAACCTCTTCTCTAACTTCTACCTGGTGCATTATGCGCAACCGGCCAAAAACGATTCCCGGCCGCACATCCTCGACGGGAGCGGATTCCGCGTGTTTCGCGTGCAGGGCGGGCTTGATCAGCAGGGGCGGTTCATCTATTCCAATACGCAAGGCCCCGCCCACGGGCAGATGATCGAGGGGCTCACCGATCTCGACCGCTACCATAACGGCCGCGTGTGGACGGCGGGTGAGTCGATCACGCCCGACACCTCGCCCTCGACCAACTTCCGCGAATCGTCGATCGATGGTTTCACGGGTATCGTGCTCAACTTCAAGAAGACCGGTGGCGATACAGGCGAGATCGCCATCTCGTATACCGACGCCAAGCCTGCCGAGTCGCTCAAGATCGAGTACACCGGACCTGCTGCTCTGATCAACCGGACGAAGCTCACCTTCAAGTTGTCGCGGGGTGCGCTTCCCAACTATGAGGTGACGGATCAGCCGCGCTTGCTTGTCGACGGCAAGGAATGCGGATCGTCCTCTTGCGTCTTCGATGAAAATGCGTACACGCTTACCTATACGACGCAGCTTCCCCTGGATGCGTTGACGGCGAGCTCGAAGCTGCAGTTCGAGATTCCCGCGGGCTACTTCGTGCTCAGATATGACGCATCCGGCCAGCCGGAGCTCTCGGATGCCTACACCGTCGACCTGCCGACGGCAAAGGTCTACGAGCTGGCGGCATCGGGCGCGTATGCATCCGTCGCGGGCGGCGGCGCGGTGTCCGACATCGTCGAGGTGGGCGGGGCACGGCGCTTCCTGACCTTCAACGGCTATTCGTCCGACACGGGACGCCTGCGCCTGTGTACGCTGTCGGCCGACGGCAAGGATTGCAGCGCGGTCGATGTCACTGGCGTCGGTGGCCTGCCGGGCGACTCCTTCGGCACCATCGATGTGCTAGCGCTTGATGGCAACATACTGTTCTGCCGGCTGATGATCCAGCAAACCTCGGCCACTGTCAGGGGTCTATGGATCGACGCTTCGACCGGGGCCGTTTTGGCGCAGACCGATATGGGCGCGCAGTCCGAGCCCGCCAAGGTCTCCCTCGTGCGCGCGGGCGATAACGTTGCGACCGTCTACCAAGCCTCGGACGGCAGCTGGACGGTCAACGCGTACCGTCGTGCGGGCGATGCTGCAACGGTCGAGAGCGCTTCGGCCGCGATGTTCGACGGCTATCTTGCGACGTCCATCGTGGATGCGGGCGAGGGATATGTCGCGGCACTGCCCGGGTCTTCCGTGGGCGCCGCCAAGGGCTCCTTCGGTCTTTGGAAGACAAAAGGCGCCGCGGCGGATTTCTGCCAGGGCGATCCCGATATCACGCTTGCGATCGACCAGCTCAGCTCGGTCAACGCCGTGCGGGTCGCGGGCGATCGGGTGTATGTCCAGGCGCTCGTCGACCGCATGGCGGACGGCAAGGACAACTTCGTCGACGAGCTTCTGATCTATGACCTCAAGGGGAATCTCATCAAGAGCGCCGATGTCGACGGCCTGCCGTTCTTTCCTTCCAGCGGGACCGTTCGGCTTCGTGTTTCCCAGTCGGGATCGGTCGCGGTTCTGGTTGACGAGGCGGGGCTCGACGGCGATCCGGTCAAACGCACCCACGCGCACCTCTTCGATGCGGATTTCAAGAGCCGTGGGGACGGCTATACGTTTTCACAGGGGGCCGGTGCCTGGTTGGGCGGGCAGTGGCTCGCGACCGATTGGGATGTTGCGGTCGATGAGTGGGAGGCAAGCCTGCGCTGGTACCTGAGCGCCGATATCGGCGGCGGGGACCCGGTCGATCCCGACAAGCCGTCCGACCTGTCCGACCCCACCGATCCCGGCGCGGGCGGCGGCGCATCGGGCAAGCCCGCCGCTTCCGGTGGGTCCGCGGCGGCTGCCAAGAAGGCGGCCGGCACGAGCGCCGCGCTCGTCGACACCGGAGACCGGACGTTCGCGATCGTGGTCGCGGTCGCCGGACTCGGCATCGTGGCGTTGGTCGCGGGTGTCGCCGTCGCCTTCGGCCATCGCAAGCGCTAAACTGGTCGGCATACTTCGACTGCAAAGGGGCCCCATGAAGAACACCCAGCTTCTGCTTATCAACGATATGTGCGGCTATGGCAAGGTCGCGCTCTCGGCCATGCTGCCCGTGCTCTCGCACATGGGCTACCGCATCCACAACCTGCCCACGGCGCTCGTCTCCGACACGCTCAACTATCCCAAGTTCTACATTCATGACACCACAGAATACGTGCGTCAGAGTTTGGCTATCTGGGAGGAGCTCGGTTTCGAGTTCGATGCCATCTCCACCGGCTTCATCGTGACGGAGGAGGAGACGCGCATCATCTCCGACTTCTGTCACGCCCGCGCCGCGAAGGGCACCAAGATCTTCGTCGATCCCATCATGGCCGACAACGGCAAGCTCTACGCGGGCGTTCCCGAGTCCACGATCGGCCTCATGAAGCAGCTGGTCGAGTGCGCCGACTACACGGTGCCCAACTATACCGAGGCCTGTCTGCTCACCGATACCGCCATGAAGGACGAACTCACCGCTGCCGAGGGCCGCGCGCTCATCGACGGCGTGCGCGCGCTCGGTGCCAAGTCCGTGGTGATCACGAGCACCAAGGTCGCGGGGCAGAGCGCCGTGATCGGCTACGACCATGTGGCGGGGGAGTACTTCGAGATTCCGTTCGAGCTGATCCCGACGTATTTCCCGGGCACGGGCGACACGTTCTCATCGGTGCTGCTCGGGCGTGTCATGCATGGCTGGACTTTGCAGCGCGCGACGGCCGACGCTATGCGCGTGGTGGCCGAGCTCATCAGGCGCAATGCCGATCAGGAGGACAAGTCTGCCGGCCTTCCCATCGAGGCTTGTCTGGATGTGATCGACCATGAGTAACGAGGCATGCGATCCACAGGGCAAGCCCTTGGGCGCGCCACGTGGCAAACGCCCGCGGATCCGTATCTCCTGCGTGGATCAGTTGGGGCATTGCCGCTGTCATCATGGACACAAGCCGGGTGACGTGTTCGACTTCGATCGCGACCGCGGCAAGATGTGCTCCATGGCTTGCCATGTTGGGTTTCCCTATATCGATATCCTGCGCTATGGCGGGACGGTGCCGGGTAACGCGCCGGGCACGGCCAAGTTCTGCTGCCCCGAGGTCGACACCTTGAACGTCTGGCTTGCGGAGATCGTCGAGGAGTAGGCAGCCGAGCGCAACTCGCTAGAGCCGCTCTAGAAGCGCCGTGCAACCGGCGAGTACGTCGCGATAGGTGACGTCGAAGTTGCCGGTGTACCACGGGTCGGCCACGTCGCCGGGACGGTCGGTCCAATCGAGCAGGCGGGAGATCTTGCCATCCGGGTCATCACAGAAGATGCGGCGAAGCCCACGGGCGTTCTCGGTATCCATATAGACGATATGGTCCCAGTTGTCGTATTCATCCCGGCGAACCTGACGCGCCCGGTGCGGCAGCACGGGAATGCCGACCTCCTGGAGCTTGGCCACGGTGCCATGGTGCGGCGGGTTGCCGATCTCCTCGGTCGAGGTCGCGGCGGAGTCGATCTCGAATTCGTGCTCGCGCCCGGCACGGCGCACCAGCTCGGCAAACACGAACTGAGCCATCGTCGACCGGCAGATGTTGCCATGGCATATGAACAGGACGCGGTGCATGGGAGCTCCTTCTATTCGGTAGGGCGAAGACGTTTTCTTACGGGGCCTTGGGCGTTTGCCGATTCAGAATCGTACACAAGATCGGGATGTCGGGAACATCGTGCCTGTTGGCGAAAATGCTACTTCAGACACGCGTATGATTTTCGGGTTACTCGGTTTAGCGGACGGTTCGTTCCGCCAAACCGCGGCATCGGTGAGCCTCTTACTCCCGCTCGCGTCTATTTTCCCAGCGCCCGAGTTTGATCGTCACGGCTACGAGCACACAGGCTACGAGCGCGAACGCGGCGCCCACGAGGCCTACGTATGCGATGCCGATGCCGCTCACCACGGCGCCGCCTACTGCGGTACCGAACGAGATGCCGATGTTGAACGCCATAGGTTCAATGGAGCTTGCCAAAACCATCGCCTTGGGGTGACGCCGACGCGCGACGTCCATAAAGTGCGTGATGCACGGCACACTCACTACATACATGAGCGTGGCGATGGCCATGATCACCACGAGTGCGGGCACGGTGTTGCCCCCGATCAGGAACAGCCCGGCAAGCGCCGCGGCCAGCGCGATAAACGAGACGATGAGCGCCTTCATGCCAAAACGGCTGTCGAACCAACCGGAGAGCAGGTTCGAGATCATGCAGAAGCCGCCGTAGACCATGAGCGTGGTGCTCGCCTGCATGGTTTGCATGCCGAGCATTTCCTCGAGATACGGCGTGACGTAGCCATAGAACACATAGACCGAGCCCACGCCAAAGACAAAAATCAGCATGCCGGTGATAAGGCTCGGCTCGGCAAGGAGCCCCGCCTGCTCGCGGAAGGTGGCGGGCTCGTCGGTGGCGCCGGTACGCGGCATGAGGGCCACGAGCGCGCCACAGATGATAACGGCAAAGGCGAGCGTGCCCTCCATGGCCACATGCCAGCCGACCGTATCGGCGAGGATCTTGCCCACGCTCGTTACCACGACCATCGCAACGGAGAACGCGCCGTAGACAAGCGAGATCGCCATCGAGGTCTTGCCGGCGCCGAGGAGCTCGGGCAGGTACGTCACGCCCACGGCGAGCAGCGCGCCGGCGACGCCGCCCATGAGCACGCGCGAGACCATGAGCATCTCAAAGCTCGTCGCGATGGCGGCCACGATGTTGCCCGCAACGAAGATCGCACTATACGCTACGAGCAGCTGGTAGCGGCGGAAACGTCCCGTCGTGAGCGCGAGCACGGGCGTCGCCACGGCATAGACGAGGGCGAAGACACTGATGAGCTGCCCGGCCGTGGCGAGCGGCACGTTGAGCTCGCCGGCGAGGTCGCTTTCGATGCCGATGACGACGAACTCCGAGCAGCCGAGCGAGAAGCCCAACAGAACGAGCAGCACCAGGCAGAGCTTGATACGCGCGGGGGAGAGCCTGGATGCCGTGGGCGCGGGCGCGCTGCCGGTTGCAGGTTTGGATGTGGCGACGGTCATGTCTCGGACTCCATGGATGATAGATGCGGCTGGGTTGACCCAGATGTTCATCACCCTAGCACGTAGCATGGAAAATCACAATTATATGTGATATAAAATGTGATAAACGACAAGGGAGGCAGCATGGATAAGCGAAGGCATATGGACGTCGAATACGATTCCTCCGAGGGTCTGCGTAGGGCGCTTCACGAGGCGCCGCGCCTGGGCGTCACGGAATTTGCCCGCTCGAAGGCGTGGCGCAGGGAGCTTGACGAATGTCAGGCACTTGAGGTCCTCGACCGCAACGAGACCGTTGCCTACCTGGTTTCCCCACAGCTTATCGAGGCGCTTTTCAATACGATCGATGACGCCGAGGAGCTGATCGACAACCTAGATGCCCAGTTGATGTTTGCCGAGCGCAAGGACTACAACAACTGGATGTCGGGCAAGGAGCTGGAGGAGGCGGCGCTCGCGCTCATCGATCAAGAGGAGGATGGGACGGCTCGACTGGTAAAGCAGTCGGCATAATGGTTACGCGCGATGAGAGAAGGCGCGCCGTCGCGCTCTTGGCGACGATCGATGGGGTCGGATTCGACCCAAATTCCCTCTACGATGATGTTCTGGTTCTTTCACAGGCGCTTCCTGATCCCAACGAATTCAGACTTGCGATCGCCGCGACGCGACGCGCACTGGTGCAGCTAAGCGAGGGCCGTATCGAGGGAACGCCTTTGAGGTTCAGGCTGTCGGAATGGCGTTCCCTGCACTACCAGCACAAGCGGGGCCGCGGTCAGCGTGCCGACATGCGCATCGTCTACCGGAATCTTGCGGATGGTGTCGGCATCCAGGTGCGCGGCTTCGGGCATCGTCATGACCCGCAGGATATCTATCGCCGCCTGCGGGAACGGAACCGGTAGCGCTATCACTTTTTTGCGGTGCAGATCTCGGTCGTTTCCTTGACCATATAGCGGCAATACATGCGATGATGGCGGCAACAAACGGCGAGACGGGAGGGTCGCATGGGCATGTATACGACAAGAGTCGCGGTGGGCGAGGGAAAGTTCGCACTCGAGGCTCAGCTCACGGTGACGCCGCGCGGCATGGTGGTCTACGCCTGCACACCGTCGTTCGCCCATCTGGGCGCCACGGCCCAGGCCATTCCGCGTCCCGAGCCGGGACGCACGGCTACGGTGAGCATCCTGGCCGTGCCCTGCCATCGTGATGAGATTCCGGCGCACGATATCGCGGCGGCGCTCGCCACGCGCTTTGGCGTGCCGGTCACGGCAAGCACGGGCTTTCATGTGGAGCACGCAAACGCGGATGACCTGCAGCGCGTGCTCGATACCACCAAGGAGCTTATCGCGCAGCTCGAGGCGGCTGCCGAACGCGTACTCCGTGCCGGGTGGGATGAGGGCGGCGCCGGCGCTCAGGTCGTTGCGATCGACTCTGCGACGGGTGCGCCGATCGGTCCGGTCGACCGCGTCGAAGCGCACGCCGGCGAGGGCATCTTGCATCAAGCGTTCATGACGTTGTTGGTCGAGGGCTGGGGCGACGAGGCCCGCTTGCTGCTCTGTCGACGCAGCGCGCTCAAACGCCTGTGGGGCGGGGTGCTCGCCGATGGGTGTGCCGGTCATCCGCTGCCGGGTGAAAATGTCGCCGCGGCCGCGGCGCGCCGTATGCACGAAGAACTTGGTATCGAGTGCAGCCCCGATGCGCTCAAGCACCTCGGCCATATCGTCTATCGCGAGGACCACGGCGACGGCCGCTGCGAGCATGAATGGTGCGAGGTCTATGCCGGGCGTGTCGCGCCCGATGAACTCGCCATCAACCAAGAGGAGATCTCCGAGGTGCGCGCCGTGACGGCCGCCGAGCTCGAGGGCTACCTCCAAGGTCATCCCGAGCAGCTGGCCCCGTGGCTGCGCATCGCACTCGAGGACGTCGGAATCCGCACCGCGCTGCAGACACTGGGCTTTTAGGCGAGCGATGGCATGGCGCCACCCCGCGTGCCTCGCAAGCCGTCCCAACATTCGGCGAAAATCCCGTATAGGGAAAAGCCGGCGAACGTTGGGGCGGATCCGTGTTGGGGAGAAGCGTGACCCCCATTCCCGACTTCAAAAATCCCGCTTGACTGTATTCCTGCAACACAGCTCAAGCTGAGGGGCGTCCGACAACGGGCGCCCCTTTTCTTCGTGCGGCATCGCCGTCAGTCCTGGGTCGCCCCCAACAAGAAAGGTGGGAAGATGGAAGCGGAAAAGAAGACGTTCAAGATCACCAAGCGCGAAGTCGGCTTCGTGCTGGGCATCGTTGTCTTTTTGCTGGTGAAGTTTCTTCCTTTGGCAAGCCTGAGCTCCACGGTCGAGCTCACGGTCGGTGGCCAGACATGCCTGGCGCTGACGCTCGCGACGGTCGTGTTCTGGGCATGCGGCGTGGCGCAACCGGGTTTTGTGGGCCTGCTCTACTGCGCGCTGCTCGTGCTGTTCCAGGTGTGCACCGACGATACGGGCGCGGCGAGCATCTCGGCCACGGTGGCCTCCACGTTCAGTTCGTGGACCAAGGCGACGATGTGGCTCGTGATCGGCGCCTACCTCATCGCCAGCGCGGTCAAGGAGTCGGGCTTGGGCGAGCGCATCGCCTACGCGTTCATGCTCAAGTTCGTGCGTGATGCCAAGTCGCTCATCATCTCGATCTTCGCGCTCACGTTCGTGCTGTCCCTGCTGATCCCGCATCCGTTCCCGCGCGCCTTCCTCATCTTGGCCGTGGTCTCGGTCATCGCCGAGTCCGCCGGTTATGGGGAGGAGGACAAGGGCAAGCTCGGCTTCCTCATCTTTGCGGCGGCCGCACCCGGCTCCATGTTCTTCCTCACGGGCGACTCCACGCTCAACCCGCTCGTCGCGCAGTACAGCGCCGAGGCGGGCGGCGCGGACCCGTCCTTCATCGACTGGTTCCTCTACATGAGCGTGCCCATGCTGGTAGCCTTGCTCTGCACCATGTTCCTGGGCCTGTTCCTGTTCAAGCCCGGCAAGGAGCTCGTCTACGATCGCGATCAGATCCTGGCCAAGCAGGCCGCTCTCGGCAAGCTCTCGGCCAAGGAGATCCGTACCATCGTGTGGCTTGTGATCGCCATCGTCCTGTGGCTCACCGTCTCGGGCACCTATATCGGCTGGGTCACGCTCGCTATCGGCGTGTCGCTCGCCATGCCCGTCATCGGCGAGGTGCTCACGCCCGCCAGCTGGAACTCGGTCGACATCAAGTCCCTCATGTTCCTCACGGCCGCTATGGCCGTGGGCTCCGTGGGTGGCGCCACCGGCATGAACGCCTGGATCGCCGACGTCGTGCTCCCCAGCTCCGTACCCGAGAACATCTTCCTGTTCGCCCTGCTCGTCGCCGCGCTATCCATGATCATCCATATGTTCATGGGCTCGGTCATGGCTGTGCTCGGCGTGTGCGTGCCCGCGTTCATCAGCTTCGCGGCCGGCTCCAGCGTGAGTCCGCTCGCCGTGGCGCTCATCGTGTTCACCTCCATCAACATCCACTACATCCTGCCGTTCCATAACCTGCCGATCCTGATCGGCGAGGGCAAGGACGCGGGCGGCTACACCTCCAAGGAGGCCATGCGCATGGGCATTCCCCTGACGGCCGTGGTCTTCGTGGTCGTGCTCGTCGAGGCCGCCTGGTTCCATCTCTTTGGCCTGATGTAAGCGGTTGAGCGCCGCATCTGTCGTGCGCTCCAAATCTCATTGTCATCTCGCCCGGCGACATACCGCCGCCGGGCTCTCTCCCGAAAGGAGCACCCATGTCCACCATCGATGCCAACCAGATCCACGACCTGCGCTCCGCGCTCGACTTCCTGCGCCAGATGCCCGGCCAGCTGCTCGAGACCGACACCCCGGTCGATCCGGATGCCGAGGTCTCGGGCGTCTATCGCCATGTGGGCGCCGGCGGTACCGTCATGCGCCCGACCAAAGAGGGCCCGGCCATGGTCTTCAACAACGTCAAGGGCTTCGACGACGCCAAGGTCTGCATCGGCATGCTCGCGAGCCGCAAGCGCGTCGCCGCCCTGCTCGATCTGGACGAGGAGCACCTGGGTCTCGAGATCGGCAAGCGCTTCGAGAACCTGATCGCGCCCCAGCAGATCGCCGAGGGTGCGCACGTCGATTGCCAAGAGGTCGTGTACAAGGCCACCGATGAGGGCTTCGACCTGCGTAAGATCGTTCCCGCCCCCACCAACACCCCCGTCGACGGCGGTCCCTATATCACCATGGGCCTCGCTTACGGCACGAGCCCCGACGGCTCCCAGTCCGACGTCACTATCCACCGCTTCTCCTGCGTCGACAAGGACAAGCTCGCCATGTGGATCACCCCGGGCAGCCGTCACCTGGGCGCCTTCTTCGACCAGTATTGCGAGCGCGGCGAGGACATGCCCATCTCTATCTCCATCGGCCTCGATCCGGCCGTCTACATGTGCTGTGGCTTCGAGGCGCCTACCACGCCGCTCGGCTTCAACGAGCTCCAGATCGCCGGCGCCTTGCGCGGCCGTGCCGTCGAGCTTGCCGACTGCGTCACCGTCCCGCAGAAGTGCATCGCCAACGCCGAGTACGTGCTCGAGGGCTATCTCATGCACGACGAGACCGTCAACGAGGACGTCAACGGCCACGGCTACGCCATGCCCGAGTTCCCCGGCTACACCGGTGCCGCCAAGGTGTGCCCGGTGATCAAGATCACCGCCGTCACCACCCGCGTGAACCCGATCATGGAGAGTTGCATCGGCCCGTCGCACGAGCACGTCTCCATGGCCGGCATCCCCACCGAGGCCTCGATTTTCAACATGGTCGACAAGGCCATCCCGGGTCGCTTGCTCAACGTGCACGCTGCTCCCTGCGGCGGCGGCAAGTTCGTGGCTATCCTTCAGTTCAAGAAGTCGAGCAAGAACGATGAAGGTCGCCAGCGCAATGCCGCACTGCTCGCCTTCTCGGCCTTCTCCGAGCTCAAGCACGTTTTCTTGGTGGACGAGGACGTCGACATCTTCGACATGAGCGACGTGATGTGGGCCATGACCACGCGCTTCCAGGCCGACACCGACCTCATCACCATTCCGGGCTGTCATTGCCACGTGCTCGACCCGTCCAACGACCCCGCTTGCGACCCCAGCATCCGCGAGCACGGTATCGCCTGCAAGGCGATCTTCGACTGCACGGTGCCCTTCGACCTCAAGAAGAACTTCATCCGTTCGCAGTTCATGGAGATCGATCAGGACAAGTGGGCTGCGGAGCTCGCTTACTAGTGGATGAAGCTGCCCGGTAGCAAAGGAGTTGTCATGTCCGAGTCTTCTGCCCGTCCCCGCCGCATCGTCGTCGGCGTGTCCGGCGCGAGCGGTGCCGTCCTCGGCCTCGAGTGCCTCAAGTGCCTGCGTGAGGCGGGTGCCGAGAGCGCGCTCGTGGTGACGCGCGGGGGAGAGATCACCATCGAGCAGGAGCTCGGCATGACGATGGACGAGTTCGCCCGCCACGCCGACGTCGTCTATGACAACCGGAATATCGGCGCCGCCATCGCGAGCGGGACGTATCCGGTTGACGGCATGATCGTGGCGCCGTGCTCGATGAAGACGCTCGCCGGCATCGCCAACGGCTACAGCGAGAACCTCTTGCTGCGTGCGGCCGATGTGCAGACGAAGGAGCAGCGTCGTCTGGTCCTCATGGTGCGCGAGACTCCGCTCTCCGCGATTCACGTCGACAATATGGCCCGCGTGGCGCGCGTACCGGGCGTGATGCTCATGCCGCCCATGCTCACGTTCTACAACGGGCCCGCGACGCTCGATGATGCCGTGCACCATATCGTCGCCAAGGCGCTCGAGGCGTGCGGTGTGGCCGTCGCTGACTATAAGCGCTGGTCATAGCGCCTACGATACAATGGGCAAGGTGCGCCCGCCGTCTTCGTGGCGGCGGGCTTTTTGTTGGGAGGATCCATGCACGAGGGCATGTACGCGATCAGCGAGATGGCGAGTCTCTTCAACGTCTCGCGCCAGACGCTCATCTACTACGACAAGATCGGTCTGTTCAAGCCTGCTGTCGTCAACGACCGTGGTTACCGCTTCTACTCGCCCACGCAGATCCCTTTCATGCGGCTCATCTGCATGCTGCGCGACTTAGGGCTCGAGCTTGACGAGATCGACCGGCTGGTGTCGACGTTCGACATCGGCGAGATGACCGACCGTTTGCGTGCACGCGTCGAGGCGCTCGATGCGCGCATGGCCGAGCTCGGGGCCGAGCGCGAGGGTGTGTGCGAGCGCCTGCGCTTCTACGAGGAGGCCGTGTTCTGGCGCGGGCGCGAGGGAAAGCCGACGCTCCGCCATTTCGACCGCCGCTATGTGATCGTCGAGGCGTTTCCCGCCGATGCCGAGCGCGGGCGCTCCATGCTGCACCCTACCCTCATGCGCGCCATCGACCGCATGCATCGGCTGACCGGCACGCGTCCCATGCGTGGGTGGGGGACGATGCTCCGGCGAGAGGCGTTCCATACGGACGATCCCATCGCCGGCGCCGGATCGTTTGCCGTACTGCCCGAGGGCGCCGAGTCGATGCTGCCCGCCGACCCCGCCGAACTTGCGGCGCTGGGGGTCGAGGTCCTGCACGCCGGGGTGTACCTGTGTCTGAGCCGCTGGGGCATGCCCTACGAGGCGGACGGCATCCGCAACGCGGTCGCCTGTCTGGACGAGCACGGGTTCACGCCGCTCGGCAACGCCTACGATTTCTGCTATCTGGATACCACAGGCTATGACGAGGCGCATCAAGAGGACTTTTGCTGCATTCAGATCCCCGTGGGGCTGTGATCGATATCGATGCGGAAACGCGGGCGACATCGGGTATAAGAGCGGCAACGTTTGATCGCGAGGCCAAAGGGGGCGCCCCGTATGGATATCGATAGCTTCGAATGGTGGTACAGCGAGGGCGAGGACCAGGATGCCGATGACGGCTTCGAGGCGTCGTCCCGGTCCTCCTCGTTCGCGCGCCTGTGGGACGAGGCGGAGGATGCCGAGGCCGAGGACGCCGCCACCGCCACGCTCGGCCAACCGGCCGATATGTCCATTTCACCTGCTGCGACCCCGCGGCCTGCGCACCATATCGATCCCGACGAGACCGCCTCGTTTTCCATTCTCGACGTCCCTGCCGAAGGGGCGCGCGCCCCTGCGCCCGCCTCGCGTCCTCGGCTGGCTCGCGAGATGGATCCGCGCCGACGCTCTCCGGTCGGCCCCATCATCGTGGCCTTTCTTGCCGGCGTCGTGGCCTGCGCGGGCATCGGCGGGGTCTGGTATCACCTGCAACAGCAGCAGGAGACGCTTGCCGCATCCGAGATGTCGCTCGAACGTTCGCTCAATCGAACGCGTTCCGTACATCTTTCGATTTCGGTCGAGGGCGGCACGTGGGACACAACCCGCGGTGACAGCCAGATGCTCATCCATGTCGCCGGCCGTACGCTCAAGGGCGAGCAAGTCGACGAATATCAATACGTGGAGTCGGACGGTTTGGGCATCGAGCTCAGGCCGGGAGACTACGAGCTGACCGTGGCAGAGACCCCGGTCGCTACCGACGGCACGCGTTTTCGCGCCTCGCAGACCATGGTGCCGGTGAGTTTCAACTCCCGCTCGGGCGACACGGTCGACTCCTCGCCCAGCGGGACGTTCGATCTGCGCGCCTACGACGTCTGATAGCGCGGCATCAAAGTGCGACAATAGCGGCGTGTGCCGTGTTCCCGGTCCGGCACCGCAATGCAAGAAAGCAAACGGAAGGAACCCGTATGTCCATCCTCACCACTATCAAGCGCGGCGAGCTCACCGCCGCCGTCGACTCCATGGGCGCGCAGCTCTCGAGCCTGGCGCTCAACGGTAACGAGTATCTCTGGCAGGCAGATCCCGCGTTCTGGGGCAAGCACGCCCCGATCCTGTTCCCCATCGTGGGGTCCCTGCGCGACAACAAAGCGACCTCTGCCGCCGGCCCGTGCGAGATGAACCGCCATGGCATCGCGCGCATCGTCGAGCACAAGCTCGTCGGCGTTTCCGAGGACGGCAGCTCCGTCACCTACGAGCTCACCGATACCCCGGAGTCGCTCAAAGCCTATCCCTTCCACTTCAAGCTCAACATGACCTATGCGCTCACGAGTGAGACCACGCTCACGCAGACGTTCAAGGTCACCAATACGGGCGACGTCGACCTGCCGTTCTCTGTGGGCGGGCATCCGGCGTTCAACGTGCCGGTTCCCGGCGCCGAGTATGAGGCGTTCGAGGACTACGAACTCGCCTTTACCGAGCCCTGGACCTGCGAGGTTCCCGTCATCACGCCCGACGGTCTCATGACCTACAAGGATTCCTATACCGCGCCCGACCACGCGGACCATATCGCGCTCACGCACGATAGCTTCGCGACCGACGCCATCGTGCTCACCGATGTGCCGGGCTCCACGCTCACCCTGCGCGGCACCAAGTCGGGCCACGGTATCAAGGTCGACTTCGAGGGCTTCAAGTACATCGGTATCTGGTCGCCCATGAACGACGCGCCGTTCATTGCGCTTGAGCCTTGGACCGGCCATTCCACGGTTGATACCGAGGACGACGTCTTCGAGCACAAGGCGAACACCATCACCTTGGCGCCGGGCGAAACCGACGAGCGCAGCTTCAGCATCACGATCCTGTAGTCCCCCGCCCCCAAGTGGTCCCAAAGTGCCAGGGGCTTTGGGACCACCGTTGCCGCGGCGTATCGAGAGCGTTAATTCCCCGTTATGCAACTTTGCCGCAGCCTGGCGCGCTATCCTGTTGAATCGTTAGCAAGTGATTCAATCGGGAAGGTAGAATATGCATTCTTCTCAACCGGAACCTGTGCGGCGCCGCCCTGTGCTCAGCCGCCGCATCTTCCTCGGCAGCGCACTCGCCGCGAGCGCCGGCGTCGTCGCCGGTGCCCTTGCCGGCTGCCAGCGTCCTTCGACGCTCGAGGTCGTGCAGCCCACGACCGGCTCCGGCCGCGACGACCTCTCCAATCTCGTGATCGACAAGGACAAGATCCGCATCGGTATGGAGGCGGCCTACGCCCCCTACAACTGGCAGGTCTCGGAGCCTAGCAAGTACACGATCCCCATCGATAACGTCAAGGGCGCATACGCCGACGGCTATGATGTCCAGATTGCCAAGATCGTCTGCAAAGCCCTCGGCGGCGAACCCGTCGCGGTCAAGCAGAGTTTCTCGGGCCTCATCGACTCGCTCAACAACGGTCAGATCGATCTCATCATCGCCGGCATGAGCGCCACGCCCGAGCGCGAGGAGTCCGTCGGCTTCTCCGACCCCTATTTCATCGGCTATTTCGGCCTTTTCGTCAAAGAGGGCTCGCCTTACCAGAACGCCACCAAGCTCAGCGATTTCTCCGGCGCCACGGTGCTCGGCCAGAAGGACACCATGCTCGATACCGTCATCGACGAGATCCCGGGCGTCGTGCACAAGAATCCAGTCGACTCGGTGCCCACCGTCTTCTCGAATCTGCTGCAGGGCACGTGCGACGCCGTGACCTACAACACCGAGAACGAGAAGGGCTACATGGCACAGAATCCCGGCATCGTGCCGATTCATTTTGCCGAGGGTGAGGGCTTTAAACAGGAGGTCACGGCCAACGTCGGTTGCCGCAAGGGCTCCAAGAAACTGCTCAAGCTCATCAACAAGACGCTCGACGGCGTGTCGAAGGAGGAGCGCGACCAGATCTGGGACGCCTGCCTCGACCGTCAACCGGCATAGGGGGACAGCAGTATGAACGCAATCAAACGTCTGGCCGCCTTCGTCAAGGCTGACCACCGCTACGTCTATCTGGGAACGTGCGTCATTGCGGCGACGGGCCTCGCCTGCAGTCAACGCAACCCCACACCCCTGAGCTTCCTCGCGCCCACGGGCGTCTTTCAGGATGCGCTCTGGGCCGTGCTCTGGGCCTGGGCCGTCGTGTCCGCTGCGGCGCTCGTCACCAAGCTCCTGCATTGGCGCGATTACCGCGACGCCTCGCCCTTTGCCAAGCCTGCGGCACGCCGGGCCGCCCGCATCGGCAGCTACGTGGTCGCGATCATCGCGGCGGTCTTCTTCGTCGACCGTTGCGTCATGGCCTTCGTCGATCTCGTGCAGGTGAGCATCGTCTCGGACTCCAACCCCAGCGACTTTTTGTCGTCGGTGGTCTACATGACCTATAAGAGCGGGGACTTCTTCATCCGCGGTATCGAGATCACTATCGCGCTCGCCACCTTCGGCACCGTCATCGCCTTTTTCTTGGCGCTGCTCATGGTGTTCCTGCGCATCCAGACGTTCGACCGCGTCGACAACGACCTTATCCGGTTCTTCAAGACCGTGGGCCGCGGTTTCGCGAGCTTCTACTCCACCGTCGTGCGCGGTACGCCGATGATGGTCCAGGGCCTGCTCGTCTACTACGCGGGCTTCACGGTTCTGCGTGGCGCCGGCATGGACACCACCCAGGCCAACCAGGTGTGGAGCACCTTCACTGCCGGCCTCGTCACCATCTCGCTCAACTCCACCGCCTACATGATGGAGGTGCTGCGCGGCGGCATCGAGTCCATCGACCCCGGCCAGGCCGAGGCGGCACGCAGCCTCGGCCTCAGCCAGTGGCAGGCCATGCGCAAGGTCGTGTTCCCGCAGGGCATCAAGAACGCCATCCCGGCGCTTACCAACGAGCTCATTATCAACATCAAGGATTCGTCGGTACTCTCGGTCATCGGCGTGTTCGACCTCATGTACGCCACCACCACCGTCGCCGGCGTCTACTACCGCCAGATGGAGGTCTACTGCGTGGCGCTCGTGGTCTATCTGGTCCTTACGTTGGTGGCGAGCCGTCTGCTCGAGGCCTTTGGCAAAAAGCTCGGGGCCGAGGCGCCGGCTACGCTGCCCAGCTCGAACTAGGAGGGACTCATGGTAGATATCGATAACACCGCCATGGCCGCCGCGAACGGAGCCGCCGCAAACGAACCGCTCATCAAGGTCGAGGGCCTGCGCAAGAGCTTCGGCGAGCTCGAGGTGCTCAAGGGCATCGATCTTGCCGTCAACCCCGGTGAGGTCGTCACCATCATCGGCGCTTCGGGCTCGGGCAAATCAACGTTTTTGCGCTGCCTCAACATGCTCGAGACGCCCGATGCGGGGCACATCTGGTTCCACGGTCAGGACCTCACGGCCGACCGCTGCAACATCAACAAGCTGCGCGAGAACATCGGCATGGTGTTCCAGGGCTTCAACCTGTTCAATAACATGGACGTGCTCGACAACTGCACGCTGGCGCCCGTCACGCTCAAGAAGATGGGCAAAGCCGAAGCCGAGAAGGTCGCACTTGAGCATCTTAAGAGCGTGGGGCTCGAGAAGTTCGCCCACGCCGCCGTCGGAAGGCTCTCCGGTGGTCAAAAGCAGCGCGTTGCCATCGCCCGTGCGCTTTGCATGAACCCGCAGATCATGCTCTTCGACGAGCCTACCTCGGCTCTGGATCCCGAGATCGTGGGCGAGGTGCTCGAGGTCATGCGCAAGCTCGCCGCCGACGGCATGACGATGGTCGTCGTCACGCACGAGATGGCGTTCGCGCGCACCGTGTCCGACCGCGTGGTCTTCATGGACAAGGGCGTGGTGCTCGAGGATGCCGCGCCGGCCGAGCTCTTCGGCAACCCCAAGCACCAGCGCACCCGCGAGTTCCTCTCGCGCTACCTCGAGGACAAATAAGACAAAGCGATAAGGCAAAGGGATTGCCCCTTTGCCTTATTTGGAGGATGACATGTCCGATGTTTGGCGCTTCTTTGCGCATGAGGATGACTTTGCCGATTTGGACGCGAACGGCGCATGCGAGCGTCTGGGCCGCGTGCTCCGGTATCAGACCGTGTCGAGCATGGATGCCGAGGAGGTCGACTGGAAGCCCTTCGATGACCTGCGCTCCTATATGCAGCAGGCCTGGCCGCGCGTGTTCGAGAAGGGCGAGGTCGAGCTCATCGACCGCTCGCTGCTGATCACGATTGCCGGCGACGATCCCAAACTCAAGCCCGTCTTGCTGATGGGTCACATGGACGTGGTTCCCGTGGTGCCGGGCACCGAGGCCGACTGGACTCACGGCCCCTTTAGCGGGCATGTCGACGACACCTATATCTGGGGTCGCGGCGCCATCGATATGAAAGATCAGGTCGCGGGCATCCTCGAGGCCGTCGAATACGCGCTCGCCCACGGTTGGGAGCACAAGCGCACGCTGCTGCTCGCCTTCGGTCAGGACGAGGAGACCACGCAGCGGGGCGCCGGTGCCATCGGCCGTGTCCTCGAGGAACGCGGTATTGAGCTTGAGTACCTGGTCGACGAGGGCGACTACCGCATCGTTCCCGCTGCCGAGTACAGCGCGGGCGAGGGCTGGCTTATGCACGCCGACCTTGCCGAGAAGGGCTATGCCGATATCGTGCTCAAGACGAGGAGCGTAGGCGGGCACTCGTCCAACCCCTATGGCGGCACATCGCTCGGGGTGCTCAGCCGTGCCATCGCCGCCATCTGCGACATTGAGTGGCCGGCGCGTGTGACGGACTTGCTTGCCGCGCAGCTCGAAGAGCTCGGCCTTTATACGGCAGACGAGATCGCCTCCCACGAAGATGCCATCGTTTGCGCATGCCTTGCCAGCAAGAAGCTCTATCCGCTCGTGACCACCACCTGCGCGCCGACGCAGATCGAGGGCGGCAGCGCCGGCGCCAACGTGATGCCGCAAGATATGTGGGCAAACATCAACTTCCGCATGCTCGAGGGCACGAGCGTGGCCGACGTCGTGGCCCGCTGCCGTGACGCCGTTGCGGGTGCAGGTCTTGCCGGCCGCGTTGGGGTCGAACTCGGCCCCGGCAGCTCCGAGCCCTCGCCGTCCCCATGCATCGGCGGTCCAGGCCTCGAGGCCGTCCGCGCCATTGCCTCCCGCTATTTCTGTGATCCCAAAGTGCCAGGGGCTTTGGGATCACTGCCTGTCCGCATCGTGCCGTCAACGGTTATCGGTGCGACCGACGCCGCCAACTACCAGCGCATCTGCCCGGAGTGCATCCGCTTCTCGGCCTTCGTGGTCGACGATGCCGAGTGCGACCGCGGCGTCCACGGCACCAACGAGCGCATCAGCCGCCGTGCCTATCTCCAAGGTGTCCGCTTCATGATCGCGCTTCTCAACACCCTGTAGCGTCAGCGGCCTGCGTGCCCCGGTCCAAAAGTGGTCCCAAAGCCCCTGGCACTTTGGGACCACTTTTGGACCGGGGGCGATGCGGCGGGCCGTCATCTGCTGTCCGTGTAGAACGTTTGCAGTGTGTGTCAGGCGAGGTATCATACGTTATTTGAATGCACATCGTGGCGCGAAAGGACCCGCATGTACCTGAAGATCGACATGTTCTAGCCGGGCTCACCCCCGCAGCGGCGCCCGCGCGCCCCATAACCCCTGCCGATCCATAGCATCACATGCAAAAGGAGTCCCGCCATGCGCGACAAGCTCGAAAAGATCATCAAGGCCTACGAGGAGCTCGAGAAGAAGCTCTCCGACCCGGCCGTCGCCTCCGACATCAAGGAATTCACGCGCCTCAACAAGGAGTATGCGCACCAGCACGACCTCATCGAGGCTTCGCGCGAGTACATCGGTGCCCTCGACGACATCGAGGCCGCCAAGGAGATGCTCCACGACACCAGCGATGCCGACGAGAAGGAGATGCTCCAGATGGACATCTCCGAGAACGAGGCCAAGCTCCCCAAGCTCGAGGAAGACATCAAGTACATGCTCATCCCGAGCGATCCCAACGACGAGAAGAACACCATCGTCGAGATCCGCTCCGCCGCCGGCGGCGACGAGGCTGCCATCTTCGCGGGCGATCTCTTCAAGATGTACCAGCGCTTTATCGAGTCGCGCGGCTGGAAGTACACCGTGCTCGACTCCAGCCCCAGCGAGGCCGGCGGCTTCAAGTCTATCGAGTTCAAGGTCGAGGGCGACCGCGTCTACTCCGTCATGAAGTACGAGAGCGGCGTGCACCGCGTCCAGCGCGTCCCCAAGACCGAGTCCCAGGGCCGCATCCAGACCTCCACGGCCACCGTCGCCGTGCTTCCCGAGGCCGAGGAAATCGACGTCGAGATCAACCAGTCCGACCTGCGTATCGATACCTACTGCGCGAGCGGCCCTGGCGGTCAGTGCGTCAACACCACCTACTCCGCCGTTCGCATCACCCACCTGCCCACGAACACTGTCGTGCAGTCGCAGGAGCAGCGCTCGCAGATCCAGAACCGCGAGGTCTGCATGCAGATGCTTCGTGCTCGCCTGTACGAGATGGAGCTCGAGAAGCAGCAGGCCGAGCTCGGCGC
>DJRP01000025.1:145620-164778 GCA_002437815.1 Collinsella sp. UBA6357
ACCTACAACCAGCCGCAGGACCGCGTGACCGACCACCGCATCGGCTTCAACTCGACCTACACGGGCGTCCTTCTGGGCGATCAGCTGGGCACCGTGATCGAGGCTCTCGCCGCCGCCGAGCGCGCCGAGAAGCTGGCGCAGGCCGTGTAGGATAACCCTCGGTCGCCATCTTCAGATAACCGTGCTTCTTGGACGCGGCCCGCACGGGTCGCGCCCTTTTTTAGTTCGCGTCGCGTTGTTTGCATGGGGTCAGTTAACTGTCGGCGGCGTGCCGGGTGCATGTCAGGTTGCATCAAACCGACATGTTGCCGACAGACGCTACTCGTCCTGAACAATTGGCGGATGAGGACGAAAAAAGTCTGGGGCGATTTTAGGCTTTCCCTGACAAGGCGCTTAAAACGAGAGATGGCTTGCGTACAATCACCTGCGTTGGATCGATGGGCGCGGTCGCGCCCGAGGAGGGGAGGTCCCATGGCTGACGAGACATGGACCATCAAGCGCTGCCTTGAGTGGACGAAAAACTACCTTGCCGAGCATGGCGAGGAGCATCCCCGTGTTTCTGCGGAGTGGCTGCTCTGCTCGGCCTTGGGTCTCGAGCGCATCGATCTGTATATGAGGATGAACGATCCACTCGACGCGGCCGCACTCGAAACCATGCATGCGTCGGTGGTGCGCCGCGCTAAAGGGGAACCGCTGCAATATATAACCGGAAGCACGCAGTTTCGCATGATCGAAGTCGCGTGTGTCCCCGGTGTGCTCATTCCGCGTCCCGAGACCGAGCTGCTCGTCGAAGAGGTCCTCAAATATCTGGATGCCGAAGTTCTGGGCGAGCATGCCCCTAAGCGCCAACGTGTCGAGTTGCCGTGGAACGCCGAGGTCGAGGAACAGCGCCGTGCCGATCTTGCGCTTGCCGAGGAGCGCGCGACCGCCGCTCGTCGTGCCCAGAATCTGACGGCGGCGGACGAGGCGGCGCTGGGCGCCGATGTGCTCGGCAGCCGTGCCTATGCCGAGGAGCTCGCCGATCGCGAGGCAGCGCAGGCGGGTGCCGGGGCCGAGGCCGACGAGGAGCCGTCCGAGCTCGATGGCTCCACGGTCGATGAGGCCGATGCCGCCCCCGAGGCTGTCGAGGAGACGGGCGCTGCTACGCCCGAAGAGCCCGCTTGCGCCCGCGTGCTCGAGGTCGGTTGCGGTACCGGCTGCATCTCGCTTTCGCTTGCGTGGGAGCGCCGTGACCGCGTCAAGTGCCTGGCCACCGATATCGAGCCGCGCGCCGTCGAGCTTGCCACCAAAAACCGGGATTCCCTGGGACTCACCAAAAACGACGCGGCCTTCATTCTCACCAATCTGGTGTCGGCGGTCCCGCGTCGCCTGTGGGGCACGTTTGACGTGCTCGTCTCCAACCCACCCTATATTCCGACCGATGTCATGCGCTCGCTGCCGCACGAGGTCAAGGATTTCGAACCCTCGCTGGCACTTGAGGCGGGAGACGACGGTCTCGACGTGTTTCGACGTCTGCTCAAGGCGGCGCCTTTCATGTTGCGTGCGGGCGGCCTGTTCGCCTGCGAGCTCTACGAGGGCGCGCTCGATGCGGCCGCGGCGCTCTGTCGCGAGGCCGGCCTCGATAACGTGCGCATCGTGCACGATCTTGCCGAGCGCCCCCGCATGGTCCTGGCAACCGCGGAGCATCCCAAGACGGTCGACCAGCTTTCCTAGTCTCGTGTCGCAACGGCGCTCCATTTGCGCCGTCGATTTCCCACAATCCGCATAGGTTGTTTCGTTTACCGGAATCCTTCCGCCGTTTGTCCAACATACCGCTACCGCTGCGCCACGCATGGGCAAAGCGTGAGAAAATGCACCATATTGCAGACGGGATAACGTTAGGGGCGAGCAAGCGAAGATGCAGATGGTCTATCGGGTGGCAGAGGGCTTTGATGAGCCCGATGAGCGAGCGATGCGCGAGGTGGCGGACGTGCTTGCCGTCGGTGGTCTCGCACTGATCCCCACCGAGACGGTCTACGGCGTCGCGGTGTGCGTCGATGCTTTCCTAGCCGATGATCCCACCTGGCCGCGCGACCCCGAAGCCGCAATCAACGGCAGCCCGGTTCCCGCGCTCGGCACGGGCTATCGCCGCATCTTCTCGCTCAAGCAGCGCGATCTGGCCCAGACGGTCGCCTGGCTCGTTGCCGATGAGCGCGCGCTCGATGCTTACGGTGTCGATGTTCCCGACGAGGCCCGTGCCGTGGCCCGGGCCTTTTGGCCGGGCGCCCTCACCATCGTCGTCAAGGCTGCTCCGGGCGTTCCCGCGTTCATGCGGGCGCCAGACGGGACCGTCGCCTTGCGCGCCTCGGCGTCACCGGTGGCCCAAGCGCTTATCCGCCATACGGCAAGCCCTCTTGCGTGCACGAGCTCCAACACCCATGGCATGCCGGCGCCGGCGTCGTTTGCCGAGGTCGAGCCGCGCATCCTCGACGGTGTCGATACGGCGATCGATGCCGGTGAGACTCCCTGCCACGATGCCTCGACCATCGTGTCGTTTCAACGCGGCGAGCTCGAGATCTTGCGCCAGGGCGCGCTGTCCGCAGCGGATATCGAGCGTGTCGTCTCTTCGGCATCTGCGGTTTCAGCCTCCGGCTCGGAAAGGTGATCCATGGCTCTCGACCTCAAAGACCTTACGATGGACGCTTCGCCATATAGCTTCGGTGCGTCCTATGTCATGGCTATCGACTGCGGTACCACCTCGGTGCTCGCCACCATCGTCGATGAGTACGGCGGCATCGTCGCCCATGCTCGCCGAAGCATCAAAACCGTCTATCCGCGGCCCGGCTGGGTCGAGCAGGATCCCATGGCCATTCTGGCGAGCACGATCGGTGTCATGATGGAGGTGCAGTTCAAAAGCGGTATCCATTCCGATCGCATCGTTGCCGTCGGCATCTCCAACCAGCGCGAGACCACGGTCGTATGGGACCGCGTAAGCGACCAGCCCATCTACAACGCCATCGTGTGGCAGTGCCGCCGCACCGCTCCCGCGATCGAGCTGCTCGCCGAACAAGGCTGCGAAGATGCGGTCCGCTCCCGAACGGGCCTGACGCTCGACCCGTATTTCTCGGCGTCGAAGGTGCAATGGATTCTCGATAACGTCGACGGGGCTCGCGAGAGCGCTGCCGCCGGCGACCTTATGTTCGGTACCATCGACACCTGGCTCGTCTACAACCTCACCGGTGGCGAGGTCTTTGCCACCGATTACACCAACGCAAGCCGTACGGCCCTGTTCAATATCCATACGCTGGCCTGGGATGACGAGCTGCTCGCACTCTTCGATATCCCGCGGTCCATGATGCCCGAGGTCCGTTGGAGCTCGGGGGAGTACGGCAACGTCTCGAGCGAGATCATGACGCACACCCCGCCCATCATGGGCGTGGCGGGCGATCAGCAGGCATCGTTTTTCGGGCACTGCTGCTTTAAACCCGGGCAGACCAAGAATACCTACGGCACCGGCTGCTTTATGCTCATGAATACCGGTGAGCGGATCGTCGAATCGAGCCATGGTCTGGTCTCGACGATCGGTATCGCCGAGGGCGGTCGGGTGAGTTATGCGCTCGAGGGGTCGATCTTCGATGCGGGTTCCACCATGAAATGGTTGCGCGACAATCTCGGCCTTATCGCGGACGTGGCGCAGACCTCCTCGATCGCCTCGTCGATTCCCGATAACGGCGGGTGTTATTTCGTCCCTGCGTTTTCGGGCCTGGGGGCGCCTTGGTGGGACCCGCGTGCGCAGGGTGTCATCTGCGGGCTCACGGGTGGTTCGACCCGTGCCTCCATCGTGCGTGCGGCGTGCGAGTCCATGGCATATCAGAGCTACGATGTCCTTCGCTCCATGGAACAGGACGTCGGTCTTTCCATCGAACGTCTCTCGGTCGATGGCGGCGCCTCCCAAAACGAGTTCATCATGCAGTTCCAGGCCGATATCCTGGGGATCCCCGTGCTTCAGTGCGAGGCAAGCGAGACCACGGCGCTCGGCGTCGCCTATCTGGCTGGCCTTGCGGTCGGGTATTGGGAGGACTACGAGGAGCTCGAGCAGAACGCCCAGGTCGCACGCGTCTTCGAGCCGCAGGCTGACAACGGACGACGGGTGAGGGACCTGAAGGGGTGGCACGATGCCGTCGCGCGCGCCCGCAGCGGAGCCTAGGGGCGGCATCGCACAGAGCTTTTTGGTACAGTAACCGTCGATCGCTATCGAGCGCGAACATTCCGTCCGCGTAAGCCATGAAAGGGGAAGCCACCCATGACCGTCACCTACGATACGTCCCGCGTGACCCTTGTCGACCATCCGCTCGTTCAGCATAAGCTGTCGATCCTGCGCGACAAAGATACCGGCACCAACCAGTTCCGTCAGCTTGTGCGCGAACTGGCGCTCTTTGACGGGTACGAGGCTATGCGCGACTTGCCTCTCGAGGACGTCGAGGTCGCCACGCCGGTTGCCACGGCCACCTTTAAGCAGCTTACGGGCAAAAAGCTCGCCATCGTGCCGATCCTGCGCGCGGGTCTGGGCATGGTCGACGGCATCCTCGATCTGGTGCCCTCGGCACGCGTCGGCCACATCGGCATGGAGCGCGATGAGGTCACCCATGAGCCGCATGAGTATTACTGCAAGATGCCGCAGGATATCGATCAGCGCATCTGCCTGGTCGTCGACCCCATGCTCGCCACGGGCGGCTCGGCCGAGATGGCCATCGACTACCTGCGCGGCCGCGGGGTCAAGGACATTCGCATGCTGTGCATCGTCGCCGCGCCCGAAGGCCTCAAGTCCCTTACCGAGAAAGATCCCGATGTGCATATCTATACCTGCGCGATCGATGACCATCTTAACGAGGCGGCCTATATCGTGCCCGGTCTGGGGGATGCCGGCGACCGCATCTTCGGCACGCTGTAGTCGGAACGCTCCTCTCTAGGAGGTCGTAATCGACATTCTGTATACAGGCGTATCTCGCATGCGGACGTATAACAGGCGTTTGCATGCGAGATTTTCTTTTGTGTCTCCTTCGGCCTTGGGGTGTTGAAAAAACGTGTTACCGCATCTCAGGCATAAAGAAGGTCTTAAGAAAATGTACAAGTGTGTATTAGCTTAAAGTTTCACGGTTGTCATTTGAGTTGCCGCTCGTACAATAGTCAGCAATGTTCAAAGGTTGCCGTCTCGGCGACAGACAGCTGGGAAAGCGAGGATGCCGGTGTTCGCCATATCCGATCCGCTCGCCATCGTTGCGGGCGTCATCGCAGGCGCCGTCGCCTACGTTCCTTTCCTGGTCGTACTCAAGCCGGTGCTCAACCACAGACAGAATGCGGACATGCTCAAGGGCATGGTCGGGCTCGCGGTCTCGGCGATCGCGCTGCTCGTCTTCACCCTCGTCGTGTACGCGTTGTTCGGGGAGGCGTTCCGCATGTTCCTCCTGGGCGAGGCGATCGGGTTCGTGGCCTTCATGGCCGTCTGCTCGTACCGTGTCGTCAAGGCGCTGCGGGATCCCCAAGAGGTCGAAAGGTAAGAAGTGGAAATTTTTGAAAAGCTGCCGGATGAGATCAATCATCTGGTCAGTGAATTCATGTCCACCCCCGTTGTGGGCGATCTTAACTGCGGTATCACGCAGTACTCGTTCTGGCTGATCGTCTCCACGATCGTACTCTTGATCGTCTTGTTCGCGTTCAAGAAGAAGCAGACCTTGGTTCCCAAGGGCTTTTTCGTCAACGGGTTCGAGTACCTTCTCGAGTACGTGGAGAACGACATCGGCAAGGGCGTCGTCGGCAAGAACTGGAAGAAACACTTCCCGTTCCTGTGCGCGCTGTTCCTGTTCATCCTGATCAACAACATGATCGGTTTGATTCCGGGCATGAAGCCGGGCACCGGTGCGATCGGCTCCACGGCCGCGCTTGCCATCTTCGCTTTCGTCTACTTCATCTACTACGGATGCAAGGCGCGCGGCGTGATCGGCTACATCAAGAGCCTTGCGCCCGACGGACTCGGGTTTCCCATGAACGTGCTCGTGTGGGTCGTCGAGCTCTTCTCGACCTTCCTGCGCCTCATCACGCTGGCCGTCCGTCTGTTCTGCAACATGTTCGCCGGCCATGTCGTCATGGGCTCGTTCGCCATCATGGTGAGCATGTTCATGCAGCCGCTGCTCAGCCAAGTCACGGCCGCGCACGCCATCGGCGCCCTGCCGTCTATCGCTTGGCTTGCCATCTTGATCCTGATCTACACGATCGAGCTGGTCGTCGGCGCCATCCAGGCCTACGTCTTCACGGTCCTTACCGCCGTGTACGTCTCCGAGGCAGAGGAGGTCGCGGAGGAGGAGTAATCCGCCCCGCGCCCGCAAGGTAAGTCACTTCGGTGTACCGCCGGTGCCCGTCCCCACGGAGCCCGGCAGTCATATAACAAGGTTATCCTGCGTGAATAGGTCACGCACGACAAAGGAGGAATCGTGGGAGTTATCGGTTACGGTCTCGGTGTTATCGGCGCTGGTCTTGCTATCGGCCTTTCCGCTCTGGGCGCCACGGGCGCTATGGCCCGTCAGCCTGAGGTCCAGGGCCGCGTGTTCACCGTCTTCATCATGGGCTCTGCATTCGGCGAGGCTCTGGCTCTGATCGGCTTCGTCGTCGCGCTGATCGTCAAATAGCTTTCGGAGCGTCACATATGAAACTTTCATTCCAGAAGAGCGCGATCGCACTCTCCGCGTCCGCGGCCGCGCTGCTCATGCCGGTTTCCGCGTTCGCCGAGGACGGCGCCGCGGGTGCTGACATCCTCATCCCCAAGATGGCGGAGTTCATCCCGGCCCTCATCGCCTTCCTGATCATCTGGATCGTGCTTGCCAAGGTCGCTCTGCCGGGCATCTTCAAGACCATGGAGGAGCGCGGCAAGAAGATCGAGGAGTCCCTCGACGAGGCCGAGAAGACCAAGCAGGACGCTATCGCCAAGCGCGCCGAGGGCGATGCTATCGTCACCGACGCCCGTCGCCAGGCCGCTGATATCGTCCTCGAGGCCCGCAAGGACGCCGAGGCCGAGCGCGCTCGCATCGTCGATGCCGCCCACAAGGAGGCCGAGGACATCATCGCCAAGGCCCACACCACCGTCGAGGACGAGCGCAAGTCCATCTACGCCGGTGCCGCGAGCTCCATTGCCGATCTGTCCGTTGCCGTCGCCACCAAGATCGTGGGCGACACGCTTGCCGACGAGGCCGAGCAGAAGAAGCTCATCGAGCGCTACATCCAGGAAGCAGGTAGCCTGAATGCCGACTAGCCGCTATCAGGACAAGGTGCTCGAGACCTATGCGCGCTCCCTTATGGAGGCCGCCAAGGCCGAGGGCCACGTGTTCGAGGATCTCGAGATGATGGAGCGTTTGGCTTCGGCCAGCCCCGAGGTCATTGCGGTTCTCGACACCATGTCCAAGCGCGACCAGCTCGACCTGCTTCCCCAGGTGGCAGCTGCCTTCAAGGACGTTGCCGAGGAAGATGAGGATGTCGTGGGCGTTACCGTCACCACGGCCATCCCGCTTGATGACGAGCTGCGTCAAACTATCACCAAGAAATGCGAGCAGGACTTCGGTCGCCGTGTGTTCCTTATCGAGCAGGTTGATCCGTCTATCGTGGGCGGCCTGGTGCTCGAGGCCCGTGGCGAGCGTCGCGACATCTCCGTCAAGACGCAGCTGCGTGCCGCACAGGAGACGCTCGCAAGTTCAGCTAATACCTACGGAGGTGAAGCCTAATGTCAGAAACCCTCAATGCCCAGGATATCGCCAAGAAACTGCAGGAGCAGCTCAACAGCCTCTCCGCAACGGTCGATACGCATGAGGTTTCAACGGTCGACGAGGTAGGCGACGGCATCGCGCGCGTTTCCGGCCTTAAGAGCGCCATGGCAGGCGAGCTTCTGGAGTTCAAGAGCTCCGACACGGGCGAGACCGTCTACGGCCTTGCCCAGAACCTCGATCGCGATGAGGTGGGTGCCGTTCTGTTCGGTGCCGTCGACTCCATCAAGGAGGGCGACGAGTGCCGCACAACCGGCCGCATCATGGATATCCCCGTGAGCCGTGCCATGCTCGGCCGCGTGGTCAACCCGCTCGGCCAGCCCATCGACGGCTTGGGCGAGATCGTCGCCACGCATCGCCGTCCCATCGAGTTCAAGGCCCCCGGCGTCATCGACCGCACCCCGGTGTGCGAGCCGGTGCAGACCGGTCTTCTGGCCATCGACTCCATGGTGCCTATCGGCCGCGGCCAGCGTGAGCTTATCATCGGCGACCGCAAGACCGGTAAGACCGCTATCGCCATCGACGCCATCCTTAACCAGCGCGGCAAGGGCATGATCTGCATCTATGTTGCCATCGGCCAGAAGGCTTCCACGGTTGCCAACATCCGTGAGACCCTGGCGGAGCACGGAGCGCTCGATTATACGATCATCGTTTCGGCCACCGCCGCCGATTCCGCCCCTATGCAGTACATCGCCCCCATGGCCGGTGCCGCTATCGGCGAGTTCTTCATGTACAACGGCGAGGACGGCAAGCCCGCCAGCGAGACCAACCCCGGCGGCCACGTGCTCGTCATCTATGACGACCTGTCCAAGCAGGCTGTCGCCTACCGTCAGATGTCGCTGACGCTGCATCGTCCGCCCGGACGTGAGGCCTACCCGGGCGACATCTTCTATCTGCACTCTCGTCTGCTCGAGCGTGCCGTCAAGATGTCCAAGAAGAACGGTTATGGCTCCATGACGGCCCTGCCGATCATCGAGACCCAGGACGGCGACGTCTCCGCTTACATTCCGACCAACGTGATCTCGATTACCGACGGTCAGATCTATCTGCAGTCCGAGCTCTTCTTCCAGGGTCAGCGTCCTGCAGTCGATGTCGGTATCTCTGTGTCCCGCGTCGGCGGCGATGCCCAGACCAAGGCCATGAAGCAGGTCGCCGGCAACCTTCGCCTCGATCTTGCTTCCTATCAGGAGCTCGCCGGCTTCACGCAGTTCGGCTCCGACCTCGACGAGGCTACCCAGAAGCAGCTCACCCATGGCGCCCGCATGACCGAGCTCCTCAAGCAGCCGCGCTATCAGCCGTTCGAGGTTTCCGAGCAGATTGTCGCCTTGTTCGCCGGTAACGAGGGCTTCCTCGACGATCTCGAGATCTCTGATGTCCTGCCGTTCCGTACCGAGCTTATCGAGTATATGGACAACGGTTTCGGCACCTTGCTTGACAAGGTCCGCGCCAAGAAGATCGACGACGACACCAAGGCGGAGCTTATCCGCGTCGTCGGTGACTTCAAGCAGCAGTTCGTGGCCAAGCATCACGGCGAGTCGACTGAAACCAAGGAGAACTAAGCCCTATGGCCAACCTTCGCGACATTAAGAAGCGAATCTCCTCGGTTACCACGACCAAGCAGATCACGCGCACGATGGAGATGGTCTCTACGGCCAAGATCCGTCGTGCCCTCGATCGCTCCAAGCAGGCCGAGCCCTATAAGGAGGCGTTGACCGACGTCATGCTGACAGTTGCCGGTGACGCCTCCTGCTCGGGCACCGATCCCATGCTGCAGAAGCATGAGACCGTCAAGCGCGGTCTGATCATCGTCATCGCATCCGACCGCGGTCTTGCCGGCGGTTTCAACGTGACGGTGGAGCGCGAGGCCGAGAAGCTTGCAGCCTCTTGGACGCGTGAGGGCATCGAGAGCGAGATCATCGCGTGCGGGCGTAAACCGGCCACGTATTTTCGTGACCGCGCCAACCTCGTCATGCATTTCGAGGGCAACTCCTCCGAGCCCGATTTCGATCAGGCTCGCATGATCTCCTCCCACATCTGCGATGCGTATCGATCCGGCGAGCTCGATCGCGTCGAGATCGTCTACCACCACGCCAAGAATCGCGTGGACCAGGAGCTTCGTGTCGAGCATCTTCTGCCGCTCGACCCCGAGATGATCGCCATGGCCCACGGCCCGCGCAAGAACGAGTCCGATGCGCCTCAGCGCATCTCGTCCACGTTCGAGTTCGTGCCCTCTCCGGAGCACGTACTCGGCAAGCTCGTGCCGTCGTATATCTTGACGGTCATCTATCAGGCCCTGATCGATTCGGCGGCGGCCGAACAGGGTGCACGCCGCAAGGCGATGCATTCCGCTACGGAGAACGCCACCGCGATCATCTCGACCCTTACCCGCACGTACAGTCGCGTGCGCCAGGCTTCGATCACGACCGAGATCAACGAGATCGTCGGCGGAGCCTCAGCATTGGAGGAACACTAATGGCTAATACCACCGTAAAAGCTGCGGTAGATCAAGCCACCGCGAAGGCGACTGCCGGTGAAGGACGCATCGTCCGTATCATCGGCCCTGTCGTCGACGTCAAGTTCGACGGAGCGGTGCCCCCGATCTACAACGCGCTCACGGTCGAGGCCGAGACCCCGATCGGTCATCTGAGCACGATCCTCGAGGTCGAGAGCCAGCTTCCGGGCGGCGTTGTCCGCACGGTCGCCATGTCCTCGACCGACG
This sequence comes from Collinsella sp. UBA6357, assembly GCA_002437815.1. GTDB lineage: Bacteria > Actinomycetota > Coriobacteriia > Coriobacteriales > Coriobacteriaceae > Collinsella. Next base: position 156,127 of record DJRP01000025.1, read on the forward strand.
GTCTGCAGCGCGGCATCGTGGCCACCGATACCGGTGAGCCGATGAAGATGCCTGTCGGACCCGAGACGCTGGGTCGTATTTGGAACGTCATGGGCAAGCCGGTTGATGGCAAGCCCATGCCCGAGGTGGAGGAGTTCTATCCCATCCACCATGCCGCCCCGCGTTTCGATGAGCTCACTACCAAAACCGAGATTTTCGAGACCGGCATCAAGGCCGTCGACCTGCTCGAGCCCTACATCCGTGGCGGCAAGACCGGTCTGTTCGGCGGCGCCGGCGTCGGCAAGACCGTTCTGATCCAGGAGCTCATCAACAACCTGGCGCAGGAGCACGGCGGCACTTCCGTCTTCACGGGCGTCGGCGAGCGTACCCGCGAGGGTACCGACCTGTACCTCGAGATGAGTGAATCGGGCGTCATCGACAAGACCTGCTTGGTCTACGGTCAGATGAACGAGCCGCCCGGAGCGCGTCTGCGCATCGGTCTGGCCGGCCTTACCACCGCCGAGTACTTCCGTGACCGCGGTCAGGACGTGCTGCTGTTCATCGACAACATCTTCCGTTTCTCCCAGGCCGGTTCCGAGGTTTCGGCACTGCTCGGTCGTATGCCGTCTGCTGTCGGTTACCAGCCCACGCTGGCCACCGAGATGGGCGACCTCCAGGAGCGCATCACCTCGACCAAGACGGGCTCCATCACCTCCGTCCAGGCTGTCTACGTGCCCGCAGATGACCTGACCGACCCGGCGCCTGCCACGACGTTCACGCACCTCGACGCTACCACGGTTCTTTCGCGTAGCATCTCGTCCCTGGGCCTGTTCCCGGCCATCGACCCGCTTGCGTCTTCTTCGGACGCCCTCGATCCCTCGATCGTCGGCGAGGAGCACTACCGTGTCGCCGTCAAGGTTCAGGAGCTGCTCCAGGAGTACTCCGACCTTCAGGACATCATCGCCATTCTCGGTATGGACGAGCTTTCCGAGGAGCAGCGTCTCACGGTCAATCGTGCCCGTAAGATTCAGCAGTTCCTCTCCCAGTCCTTCCACGTGGCCGAGAAGTTCACCGGCAATCCCGGTGTCTACGTTCGCGTCGAGGATACCGTCCGTTCCTTCGCCGAGATCGTGGATGGCAAAGCCGACGATCTGCCCGAGCAGGCCTTCCGTTACGCCTCCACGATCGAGGACGTGCGCGAGCGCGCCCGTAAGATGGAGGAGAAGTAGGCTATGCTCATCCGCATCGTTTGTCCCGAGAGCTGCGCATACGAAGGTGAGGCTGCCTTTGTGTCCATCCCGTCGACGGATGGCGAGTTTGGCGTGCTCACCGGTCACGCTAGCGAGATCTGCACCATCGAGGCCGGTTACATCAAGGTTTGTGACACCGCGATGGGGCAGGTCAGCCGTACTTTCGCGGTTAACGGGGGCTATGCTCAGGTAGCCGACGACACGGTTATCGTCCTTGCTGAACGCGCCTGCGACCTGGCGACCGTCGATGCCGATAAGGTTAAAGCTCAGATTCAAGGTTTTGAAGACCAGCTGGGGAATCTGTCGGAAGATGATGCACGCCGTGCATATCTATATAATGAAATTGCATGGTGTAAGCTCAAGCTTGCAAAATAACTCGCCAGTCAGTCGCGAGTAACATAGCAAACACATCATGCCCGGGGCGCTTGACGCTCCGGGCATGCTTTTTGAAGGGACGGATCTTGGAAATCATCCGTGTAGAGGGCGGCCACGCTATCGGGGGTCGCGTCGAGGTTTCCGGCGCAAAGAATTCGGCGCTTAAGCTCATGGCGGCCACGCTTTTGGCTCCAGGCACGACGACGCTCGAGAATGTGCCCGATATCTCTGACGTTCATGTCATGGGCAAGGTTCTCAAAGGCATGGGCGCAACTATCGAGGTTCTCGATACCCACACGCTTCAGATCGATACCTCCCAGGTTGATTCATGGGAGGCTCCCTATGAGCTCGTGGCAAAGATGCGAGCTTCAACGGCTGTCATGGGTCCCTTGCTCGGGCGGTTCGGGCGCGCCAAGATCGCTATGCCTGGTGGCTGCAACCTCGGTGCCCGCAAGATCGATATGCACATCTTGGGCCTTGAGGCTCTTGGCGTCGATTTCGATACCGCCCACGGCTATATCAACGCCAGCGCCCCCAACGGGCTTACAGGTACGACGGTGACCTTGGAGTTCGCGAGCGTCGGCGCTACGGAGAACCTCATCATGGCCGCTGTGCGCGCCTCGGGTACCACCGTCATCGACAACGCGGCACGTGAGCCCGAGATCGTCGACCTCGCAAATATGTTGAACGAAATGGGTGCCCATATCGTAGGTGCCGGAACGCCGGTCGTGACCATCGAAGGCGTCAAAGAGCTTCATCCGGTTACCCATCGTGTGATCGGCGATCGCATCGAGGCCGGCACGTTTATCGTCGCCGGTGCGTTGATGGCTGACGAGCGCGGTGTCGAGGTCCATGGTTTCAACCCTGTGCATCTGGGCATGGTGCTTAAAAAGATGGAGCTTATGGGTATTGAATACGAGCGAATCGAGGATGGCGTTCGCGTGAAGCGCGCCGAGCACCTGAGCCCTGTCGATATCCAGACGCTTCCGTTCCCCGGTTTTCCGACTGACATGCAGGCTCAGGTCATGGTGCTCTCGGCTCTTGCCGATGGCAGCTCCGTTATCACCGAGAACATCTTTGAGAATCGCTTTATGTTTGCGTCCGAGCTGGTACGCATGGGGGCGGATATCCGCATCGAGAGCCATCACGCCATGATTCACGGTGTTCAAGGTTTCTCGGGCGCTCAGGTTACCTCGCCCGACCTTCGAGGCGGTGCGGCTCTTGTCGTCGCCGGGCTTATCGCCGATGGAACCACCGAGGTCTCAGCGATTCACCATATCAAGCGCGGCTACGAGAATTTTGTCGAAAAGCTCCAAGCCCTCGGCGCTCATGTCGAGCACGCTTCCGTTCCCGATCCCGTCGAGTTCTAATTCAGGTTGCCTATGTTCAGCAAGAAACCCGTCAGTGAAAAGCGCCGACCTACGACCGGCGCCCAGGCAAAAATATACAGTCGCGACAATGTGAGCCGCTACTCAGAGCGCGCTCGTCAGCGGAGGCGTGGCAAGAAGGTGCGGCGCATCGTCCTTACCACGATCGTCGGCGTCCTTCTGTGCGGAACCGCAGCTGCCGGCTTGTGGTTCTCGAGCGTCATGGGCAAGATCAACGATTCCAACGTCATTACCGACGGGCTCAAGAACATCCTGGTCGACACCAACGAGGCCAAAGATCCGTTCTATGTTCTGCTTCTCGGTACCGATGGCCGTCCAGGTGAGGATTCATATCGCGCCGACTCTATCATCTTGGCGCGCATCGACCCCACGCAAAAACAGGCGACGCTCATTTCCATTCCGCGTGACACCATGGTCACCTACAAGGGGCAGACCATGAAGATCAACGCCTGCCATACCGATGACGGTGCACAGGGCATGGTCGAGGCCGTTAACGAACTTTGCGGCGTTCAGATCGCACACTATGCCGAAGTGAGCTTCGACGGCATGCAGCAGCTCATCGATGCGGTGGGTGGTATCGACATTAACGCAACCGATGACGTCGATGACCCCGAGCACCTCGATATCAAGATCACGGCCGGTCAGCAGCATATGGATGGTGCGACGGCGCTCACCTACGCACGCTGCCGTTACATCTACGCTGACGGTGACTACACCCGCATGCGCCATCAACGTCAGGTTCTCGGCGCGCTCGCCAACCAGATCCTCAATAACTTCGATGCCACCAAGATCGTCGGTTTGGTCAACTCCCTTTCCGACATGCTTACGACCGATATGACGGTTGAGGATATCGTTTCCACGTTCAACGCGATGCGCGGTATGGATGTTGACGGCATCTACTCGGCCAACCTGCCTTCGTATGCCGATGCCTCTACCACGGTCGACGGTGTGAGCTACGTCTTTGTCTATGAGGATGACCTCAAAGAGATGATGAAGCGCGTCGATGCCGGCGAGGATCCCAAGGGACCGCAGACCATGGGCGAGTCGGATGGTTCGAGCTCCACGATCGGAGATCTTTCCAACAACACCTCCGACGATTGGGCCAACGGGACGGCTACCACCTCGAGCGGCTCAAACGATGATTCCGATAGCGATTCATCATCTGACGACAGCGCGACCGATGGCAACGGCTACGAGGCTAATTACTGATCGGGCATCATGGCGCAAAGCGGATAATCGCTGGGCGCCATACATAAGATGGAAAAGCCGGTGTCGTCCTATGGGCGGCACCGGCTTTTTGTGCCTAGGCAAATCGAGCGACAAGCTCCTGGAGAACATCGACCATCTTTGTCAGACCGCTTACCGGGATAAATTCGTTGACGCCGTGATAGCAATAGCCGCCTGTTGCCAAGTTGGGACAGGGCAGTCCGCGGAATGAAAGCTGGGCTCCATCGGTGCCGCCGCGAATGGGGATTACATTGGGCTCGATACCGCAGGCAAGATAGGCCTCACGCGCGGTATCGATAAGCTCGGGATAGTCGCGTACGATCTCTGCCATGTTGCGGTACTGCTGTTTGACCTCAACGTTCACGCGCTTCTCGCCGATGATGTTGTTGATGTAAGAGGCGGCAGATTCGATCAGCTCGATCTTGCGCTCGAACTTGTCGGCATCGTGATCTCGGATGATGTAACGGGCCGTGGCGTGATCGACGGTAGCCGACACTCCTTCAAGATGGAAAAATCCTTCGTAGCCCTCAGTGTGCTCGGGACGCTGTTCATGTGGCAGCAGGGCATGGAAATCGGCAAAGACGTTACCGGCGTTGACCATGCAGTTTTTGGCGTCACCGGGATGCACGGAGGTGCCATCGAAGGTCACGGTCGCCTCCGCCGCGTTGAAGCACTCCCATTCGAGCTCTCCGACCGGGCCGCCATCGACGGTATAGGCGTAGGTGCATCCAAATGTCGGTATATCGAGCAGGCTGGCACCATGACCGATCTCCTCGTCGGGGCAAAAACAGATACCCAGCGCGGGATGGGGGAGTGAAGGATCGGCAGAGAGGCGCGCGATAAGCGCCATGATCTCGGAGACGCCCGCCTTGTCGTCTGCGCCAAGCAACGTGGTGCCATCGCTGCAAACCAGGTCTTCGCCGACAAGTTCGTTGAGTGCCGGCAGTTTGGCAGGACTCATGGCAACGGGCTTGCCGTCGACAGTCCCCGCTACCAGATCTCTGCCCTCGTAGTGGACGATATGGGGCTTAACTCCCGCTCCGGGTGCAACTTCTGTCGTATCGAGATGAGCTATCAGGCCCAATGCGGGCTTGTCTTCTGCGCCTTCGCTTGCTGGGATGTGGGCGGTTACATAGCAGTGCTCATCGACCGTGGCGTCGGTGGCGCCAAGCGTTTTAAGCTCTTCGACCAGCAGATGGGCAAGGTCGAATTGAACGCTGCTCGAGGGCACCTGATCGCAATGGGCATCCGACGACTGCGTGTTTACCTGTACGTAGCGCAAGAACCGCTCGAGCACATCGGGCGTGGTCCCTGTTTGATCCATGAGTTTGCTCCTATCTTGGTATGGTCATGTACATCTCGTACTCTAGCACGGTAAGCTCAAGCCAACCTGCCGCCTTGATGGGGTAGAATCAGCCTTTGTATACAAGGAGGACAAAGCATGGATACCACCGACAGCTCACGGGAACTGCACCTTACCGTTGCAAACGAAGACTATTTGGAGTGCATGGTGCGCATCGAGCGCGAGGATGGCGAAACCGAGGGCGTTCGCTCGGTTGATATCGCCCAACGGCTGGGCGTCTCCAAGGCATCGGTCAACAAAGCCGTCACAGCGCTTAAGGCATCCGAGCTTGTCGAACAGTCCCATTATGGGAAGGTCATGCTCACCGAGCGCGGGCGCGAGGTGGGTCTGGCGATCTGGTATCGCCATCGTCTGATCCGTACGTTCTTGGTCCAAGAGCTTGGTGTCGAGTTCGAGCGTGCCGATGCCGAGGCGTGCATGATGGAACATGCGCTTTCCGAGGATACGATGAATCGCTGGCTCTCGTATCTCGAAAAGCAGGGTATCAGCGTCGAGGATTAGCCGGCTGTATTCGATAGGTGGGCACATGATCGACACGAGCTATTACAACCGAGTGGGCGCTGAGGAACTGATGCGCCGACTTAAGCAAGAAACGATTTTGGCTCAAGGGCCCATGGGAAGCGTGCTGCTCGAAGAGTTCGGTGCCGGCGATGTTCCCCCTGCGTTTTGGAATCTCGCCGAACCTCAGTCGGTGGCGCGCGTACATCGTCTCTATGCTGCCGCCGGGGCTCAAGTCTTCATCACCAATACGTTTCAGGCGTCCGATCCGTGCCTTAAGCGCGATGCCATCGAGCCTTCGGTTGCCGAAGTCAACCGTGCTGCGGTGGATGATGCCCGCCAGGCGCATCCTCAAGCGCTGCTGGGATCGATCGGTCCTGTCGGCATCGATTGGTTTACCGAGGATTCTGCCGAGTTCCGGGCTGCCCGTGCTGCCGCTCGTGAGCAGGCCGCTGCCCTGTTCAACGCGGGCGTCGATGCGGTTTTACTCGAGACTTTCACCTCGGTTCGCGATCTGCAGCCGGTACTTGTCGGTGCACTGGACGCTGCGGACGGTATGCCGGTGTTCGTAAGCTTTGCTATCGATGACAGCGGGTCACTCCTAGGTGACGGTCTTACTATCGAAGGCGCCGTCGTTTATGCCGAAAAGCATGGCGCCGCTGCGGTCGGCGTCAACTGTTGCTCGCTTTCGGCTGCGATCGATGCGGTACCCCGTATGGTGTCTGCCGCGACGACACCCGTCATGGTTCGCCCTAACGCGGGTGATCCCGTGCGGACCGAGGATGGTCCACGCTGGCATGAAGATCCGGAAGCATTCGCTCGCGCCAGTGTGCGGTGGCGCGATGATGGTGCCGCGCTGGTGGGTAGTTGCTGCGGAACGACCGCTGTCACGACGGCAGCCATGGCGGAGGCGCTGGACATTTAGGCATACGCAACGTCATGCAAATGCGACACGTAGAGGGCTTTGCGCCCCTTTTTGTTGTAGGGGCTGTAGAGCGCAGCTTCGTTCGTTTGCGTTGAGGCGAACGGGGTATATCTGATACGTCATTTGTACCAGACGTAGCGAGGTGTCGGCGCTTGAGCGCAATCATACATTTTGGGACTGACGGCTGGCGTGGCCGAACTGACGGCTCGTTTACGTTTGATAACGTCGCGCGGGTTGCTGATGCGGCGGGACAAATCTGGCAAACGACCCATCCCGATTCCACGGTTTATGTCGGATACGATACCAGGCCGAAAGCCCGCGAATTCGCCGAGCTCGCCGCTGGCGTTTTGGCCGCCCATGGCCTCGATGCGGTGCTCTGCGAGCGATTTGTGCCTACTCCTGCCCTTACGTGGGCGGTTGCCCACGATGGGCACGCGTGCGGTGCACTTATGGTGACGGGTTCCCATCATCCGCAAGGCTACCTCTGCATCAAGGTGCGTATGGGAGATGGCTCGACAGCAAATTCCGACTATATAGAAGAGCTTGAGTCATCAATCGCTTCTGAGCCCTTGGGATTGCAGGATGAACCCCGTGTGGTCGATATCATCCCGCCGTATATAGAGGCACTCGAGTCCTTTGTGGATGCCGAGGCCATACGCGCTGCGCACCTGAAGGTTGTCGTAGACCCCATGGCGGGCGCGGCGAAAGGATATCTTGCCCAGACGCTCCGCGATCTTGGCGTCGAGGTCCATGAGATCCATGATAAAGAGGATAACGACATGCTCCCCGATCCCGTGGAGCCATGGGTTGATGCGTGCGAGCGCACGGTCGTGGCAGACGGGGCACATGCGGGACTTATCAATGATGGTGATGCGGATCGTGTGGGTGCTGTCGATGAACGAGGACGCTTCGTGCATCCTCACCAGATCATGGCATTGGTTTTAGGCGATCTGATCGTGCATCGTAAACTATCCGGCCGCGTAGTGGTCAATCAATCATGTTCAACGCTTGTTCGACGCTTTGCCGAGGCGCTTGGGTGTCGCGTGGTCATCAAACCAATCGGGTTTAAATATATCGCCGCCGAGATGGAAAAGGGCGGCGTGCTCATGGGCGGTGAGGAGGCCGGTGGCATCGGTGTGGCATCTCATATGCCGGAACGCGATGGACTGCTCGTGCATTTGCTGTTATGCGAGCTCATGGCAAAAACCGGCAAACCGCTCGGCGTTTTGATTGATGAAATCGAAGCCGCCTTCGGCAGAACATGGTACGGACGCCGTGATCTTCGGCTTGAGGCCGAAGTCATCGAAAGCCTCCGGACGATGCTGCCCGGCATCAATCCTGAGCGGGTCTGCGGCAGACAGCCTGTCCGTGTGAGTCATATGGATGGGCTGCGTCTTGATTTCGAGGACGGTACATGGTTGATGCTCCGGCCAAGCGGGACGGAGCCCGTGGTACGTATCTATGCGGAGGCATTCTCGCTGGAGGATCGTGATGCGTTGCTAGATGCTGGGTGGCGGTTGGCACGAGGGGACCGTATGTAAAAGGGCTCGCGTGTACGAGTAAAGCCATACTCGGTGAACGGCCGTAATAAAACAACGAACGGTCTAAAAACAATAAGAGCAACGTCAATTGTGTAGGAACCGTGGA
>DJRP01000009.1 GCA_002437815.1 Collinsella sp. UBA6357
ACAGAACCCGGCTTATCGGCCCCCTCAGCACTTTGTTGACGCTGCGAGCCCGTCATTCGGCCGATTTGGCGCTCAATCCTGCGGGCATGACCATAAGGTCAATGCCCTTGGATTTCGGGCCAAATCGACTCGAATGACGGGCTCTCGCTACTCTGTCCTATCATTTAAATCTACGTTATTGATTCGTTTTAGGTTTGGACGGTTTTCTTGGATAGCTATTTCACGCTAAGGGGAGGGGTTGAGGCCTCGGGGGAGTTCGTGGACCGTAAGAGCCGGTTTATCGCGCAACTGGTCCACGTCGAGTCGGAGGACGAGGCGAATGCCTTTATCGAGATGGTGCGCAAGCGACACTACGATGCACGTCATAACGTGCCGGCGTGGATTCTTCTTGACGGGCGTGAGCGTCAGTCCGATGACGGCGAACCGAGCCGCACGAGCGGCATGCCCACGCTCGAGGTGTTGCGCGGAGCGGGGCTCAAGAACGTCTGCTGCGTGGTGACGCGCTACTTTGGCGGAACCCTGTTGGGGCCGGGCGGCTTGGTGCGTGCCTATACGGCGGCGACGCAGGCGGCGGTCGAGGAGGCGCGGGCGTCGAGTTTTGTGATCGAGATGACGAGTGTCGTTTCCGTCGATGTGCGTATCGTGTATTCCCAGTACGAGCAGGTGCTCCATCTGGCGGAGAGCGCCGGGGCCAAGGTCGCGGGTACCGATTACACCGATGCCGTGACGCTCCATCTGGTCTTCAAGGCGGGGGAGGAAGCGCCATTCTGCGCGAAGATGCGCGAACTCATGGCGGGTCGCGAACAGATCGAGATCGGCAAGCCCGCGTTCGCCGAATTCTAGCGGCTCGGGCGGACCGGTGGTCCCAAAGTGCCAGGGGCAAAGGGACCACACAGTGGTCCCTTTGCCCCTGGCACTTTGGGACCAGTTGTTAGGCGAGGATGCGCAGCATGTCGCAGGCGATCTCGACGGCGTCGTCGATGCAGCCCGGGCAGCTGCGGAGCGGGCCCTGGTCGCTTCCGATACCCTTGAGCGTGCCGCAGACGGTGGTGGAGTTCTTATCGTGGAACCGCTTGGCGATCTCGCGCGAGAGCTTGTAGGTCTGGCCTTTAGTCTTGGGGTTTTCCATGCCTTCGCTCATGACCCAGCCCATGATGGCCACGGCGCCCGAGATGGCGCCGCAGGTTTCGGTCATGCCGCCCATGCCGGCGCCGAATCCCTCGGTGAGCACGAAGGCGGTCTCGGGGTCGAGGCCCACGGCGGGCGCGAGCGTGCAGGCGACAGCCTGGGCGCAGTTGAAGCCACGGGCGTGGTACTCGGCCGCCTGAGCTTGGCAGGCTGCGGTGTCGAGCGCGGCGATGTCGATCTTTTTCATGATGGTCTCCCTTGCTTGCGATGGGGCGGTTCAGTGTACCCGAATATCTTACCCCGCGCGGCGGCGCATTGGAGCGCGCATCGCGCCGCGCTCATATGCCTACCTGCGTGATTGGTTGAGAGGCTCGGCGCGCGCGGGTATCGTGAGGTGCGACACGGACCTTCACTTCCAAGGAGCGCATATGAGCGAGCAGCATATCGGAACCACCTGCGTGCAGGGCGGATACCATCCCGGCGACGCCGAACCGCGCCAGGTGCCCATCATCCAGTCAACCACATGGAAATACGATACTTCCGAGCACATGGGGAGGCTCTTCGACCTCGAGGAGGAGGGCTACTTCTACAGCCGCTTGCAGAACCCCACCTGCGATCTCGTCGCCGCCAAGATCTGTGAGATGGAGGGCGGCAGCGCCGCGATGCTCACGAGCTCGGGCATGGCAGCCAACTTCCTGGCCATCTTCAACATCGTCGAGTGCGGCGACCACGTGGTGGCGAGCTCGGCCATCTACGGCGGGACGTATAATCTGCTCGCGCACACTATGGGACGCATGGGTGTCACTTGCACTTTCGTTTCGCCCACTTGCACCGACGAGGAGCTCGAGGCGGCCTTCCGTCCCAACACCAAGCTCGTCTTTGGCGAGACGATTGCCAACCCGGCCCTCGCGGTGCTCGATATCGAGCGGTTCGCGAAGGCGGCGCACGAACACGGTGTGCCGCTCATGGTCGATAACACGTTCCCCACGCCGGTCAACTGCCGTCCGTTCGAGTGGGGTGCCGATATCGTGACCCACTCCACCACCAAGTACATGGATGGCCATGCGGCCTATCTGGGCGGCGCGATCGTCGACCACGGCGTGTTCGATTGGATGGCCCACGCGGATAAGTTCCCGGGCCTCACGACACCCGACGAGAGCTATCACGGCGTGACGTATGCCGAGAAGTTCGGTTTGGGCGGTGCCTTCATCACCAAGGCGACGGCTCAGCTCATGCGCGACCTTGGGCCCATGCAGAGCCCGCAGGCGGCGTTCTACCTCAACAGCTCGATCGAGAGCCTGCATGTACGCATGCCACAGCATTGTAAGAACGGTCTGGCTGTCGCCGAATTCCTGTCGCGGCACCCCAAGGTGCGCTTTGTGAGCTATCCGGGGCTTAAGGGCGACAAGTACTATGAGCTCGCGCAAAAGTACATGCCCAACGGCACGTGCGGCGTGGTGAGCTTCGGCTTTAACGGCGGACGCGCGGCGGCGGAGACGTTTATGTCGAGCCTCAAGATGGCGCAGATCGCCACGCATGTGGCCGATGCCCGCACCTGTTGCCTGCATCCGGCCAACGCCACGCATCGGCAGATGAACGACGAGGAGCTCATCGCGTGCGGTATCTCGGCCGACATGGTGCGCCTGTCGTGTGGCCTCGAGGCGACCGAGGACCTGATTGCCGACATCTCGCAGGCACTCGACGCCAGTTAAGCGAGATTCGCGGCGAATAGAACGAGAACGCCCCGCCATCTTGCGAGATGGCGGGGCGTTCTATCCACGGAGGGACGGCAAAAGTCCACTCACTTGGAAAAGATGGTTCTTTCGAGGGCGTTGGCATCGCCGGCGAAGTGGAAGCTCTGGAGGCCAGCGAGTTCGGCACCCTCGCAATTGGCCTCGTTGTCGTCCACAAATAGCGCCGTCGCGGGGTCGATGCCAAAACGCATGCAGGCGAGCTGGTAGATGGCCGGGTCGGGCTTCATGATGCGTTCGAAGGCGCTCACCACGCGCCCGTCGAAGTATTCGTTCGCGGGCATGTGGTCGAGCTGCTCGCCGATGCGCACTCCCGCATTCGAGAGTAGGTAGACGCCGAGTCCCGCCGTCTTGATGCGCGGGACGAGCGCGTTGGTCTCGGGTATCGGGACCGATTTCTTGGGCCAGTCTCGTGCGCAGGCCTCGAGGTTGGGCCATAGGCGCTCGGGCAGCTCGCGGCGGGCCAGGCGCTCGAGCGTGTCGAAGCCGAGCGCTCCGGCGTCCACGAGCGCCCATTCGGTACGCCCGAAATACGCACGCCAGAGCAGCTCGGCGTCCTTATCGTTGCTGGTGAAGTTGCGCGCGAACGCATGTCCGTCGAAGACCATGAGTACGCCGCCCATGTCGAAGATGACGTTTTCGATCGAATGTGCCATAACGACCTCCGTTTTTGAATCGCGTGGCTTTCATGCTATACTCGCGAACCGCAAAGGCAAGTTCCGATTCCATATGGCGGGGCCCCGACCGTAGCCGCACAGCCGTGCGCCGCCGGTCAGGGGTCCCGCTTTTTTGTTGTAAAGGGGTTGATATGGAGAAAACCGAGGAGCAGCTGCGACGCGAGCGCATCGCCGTCGAGGGCGACACGCACGGTAAGAACAAATGGGCGATTCTCTACACGGTGCTTGTCATGACGTTTATGGCCTGCCTTGACTCGAGTATCGTCACGGTGGCGCTACCGGTCATGCAAAAGGAGCTCGGCGTTGGGCTCGACCGAATCCAACTCGTGAGTTCGGTCTACCTGGTCGCCACCTGTCTCGCCATGCTGCCGTTCGGCCGCTTGGGAGACGTGCGGGGCAAGGTCAACATCTTCCAACTCGGTGTGGTGGTGTTCACGCTCGGCTCGCTCTGCTGCGGTCTCTCGCAGTCGCTTGAGATCCTCGCCCTCTCCCGCGTGCTCCAAGGCGTGGGATGCGCGGCGGCTATGGCCAACAACATGGGCATCATCACCGAATCGTTCCCGGCGCGCGAGCGCGGGCGTGCCATGGGCCTGCTGTCGACCTTCGTGGCGCTCGGCATGATGTGCGGGCCGGTGCTCGGTGGTGTCCTGGTTTCGAACTTTCCGTGGGAGAGCATCTTTCTCATCAACATCCCGGTAGGCGTCATCTCGTTTTTGGTGGGGCTCTACACCTTGCCCCATGTGAAGCCTTCGGCGGGGGAGCGCCTCGCGCCGCTCGCACAATCCGCGCGGCGTTGCTTCTCGAGTCCGGCCTTCAGTATCAACCTCGCTTGCATGCTCATCGTTTTTATCGGCATCGGCGCGTCGGAATTCGTGCTGCCGTTCTATTTCCAGGACGCCCATGGGTTCTCCTCGGATATCGCGGGCCTGCTCTTTTTGGCGCTTCCGGTGGTCAATGCCTTTGTGGGACCGCTCTCGGGGTCGGTCTCGGACCGTATCGGCTGCGAGGTGCCGACCGCCGTGGGACTCGCCGTCTACATCTGCGGTCTCTTTGCGGTGAGCACGCTCGACGAGCACTCCGCGATCCCCGCGATCGTGGGGTTCGTGGCGCTCATGTCGTGCGGCACCTCCATCTTCCAGAGTCCCAACAACTCCCTCTATATGGGCTCGGCGCCGCGCGAGGCGCTCGGATTTGCCGGGAGCATGGGAAGCCTCGCCCGCTACGCCGGTATGGCGATCGGTATCTCGGCGGGCTCCCATATCCTCTACGGCCAGATGTCCGTCGCGGCGGGTCGTTCGGTCACGAGCTATGTGGCGGGTCGTCCGGACATCTTCCTCTGCGGCTACCGTGCGCTTTTCTATACGCTCATGGCATTTGCCGCGCTGGGCTTCGCGCTCACGGTGGTCCGGCTGGTGCGGTCGCGCCGTTAACCCCAATTTGGGGACTGTCCCCAAATTGGGGTTCGGCGGCGTGTCTGGCACCGGGTGTCCGTGGTAGACTATCGTGCAACGTTGTTGAATCGCGCGGACAGGTACCGCGAGAAGGGGTTGCACCATGCAGGAACTTGAGGATCGCATTCGCCGTGACGGCATCGTCAAAGCCGGAAACGTTCTCAAGGTCGATGCGTTTCTCAACCACCAGTGCGACGTCGAGCTGTTCGACCATATGGGCGCCGAGTGGGCCCGTCTGTTCGAGGGCACCGAGATCAACAAGATCCTGACGATCGAGGCTTCCGGTATCGGCATGGCCTGCATCGCCGCACAGCATTTTGGCGGTGTGCCGGTGGTCTTTGCCAAGAAGGCACAGTCCATCAACCTCGACGGCGAGCAGTATGCCACCACTATCTATTCCTTTACCAAGCAGAAGGAATATCCGGTCATCGTGGGCAAGCGCTTCTTGTCCCCGGGCGACAAGGTGCTCATCATCGACGACTTCCTGGCCAACGGCTGTGCTCTCGAGGGCCTTATCAAGATTTGCGAGGCTGCCGGCGCCGAGGTCTCGGGTATCGGCATCGCGGTTGAGAAGGGCTTCCAGGGCGGTGGCGACAAGCTGCGCGAGCGCGGCTTTAGGGTCGAGAGCCTGGCGCGCATCGAGGAGATGGATTGCGACACCGGCGAGATTACGTTTGCCTAGCATCGATCTTTGCGCGATACACTCGAGCGATTGCAGCGTGGTGGAGGGATAGTCCTTCCACCACGCTTTTTTTAAGAAGGGAAGTTTCGTATGGAGGGGAAGCAGCTGGGCTGGCGCGATTATGCGACTTTTGCCGAGCAGAGCGCCGATGAACTCGTCCGTGCTTGCGAGGTGCAGGTGTTTCGCGCCACCGGTCCGGGCGGGCAGGGCGTCAACACCACTGATTCGGCCGTGCGGATGAAGCATATTCCTACGGGCATCACGGTCACGGCGCGTGAGAGTCGAAGTCAGTTTCAGAATCGAGCAAGCTGCCTGCGCAAGCTGCGCTCCGAGCTTGAGCGGCGGGGGCGGGCGCCGCGCCGGCGCGTCAAGACCAAGGTGCCCAAGCGTTCTCGCCAAAAGCGCCTAAACGACAAACGGTTCACCGCCATCAAAAAGGCCAACCGCCGCACGGATAACCTCTGGTGACCCCAAACTGATCCCAAAGTGCCAGGGGGATTGGGACCAGTTTGGATCAATGATCCCAATCCCCCTGGCACTTTGGGACCACCGATCAGGCGGGTCAGGAGATGGGTTGCCAGACGGTAAGGGCCGCCGGCAGGATGCCGATATCGATTCTTGCTGCCTGCAGGCGCTCGCCGTCGGCCTGAATGGGATAATCCGGCGTCTCGAAGGTTAAGCTGGCCTGCTTGCAGCGGCGGGTGCGGATCGGCGGCAGCCCGGTGTGGTGGCCGCCTTTGGCCGAGAGAAACACCGGCAGTGCGATGGCGCGTGGAACAGGGCCGCAGGCGTAGCACACGTCGAGCAGGCCATCGGCGGGATCGGCATCGGGACAGATCTTGAAGCCCGAGCCATAGGTGGTACCGAGCTGCACGGCCATGATGACGGCACGGATGCGCTCGGGAGGCGCGCTGTCAAAGCTGACGGTGAGCGGAAAGTCGCGATAGCGAAGCATGAACTGCTCGAGTCCCGAGAGCGTGTAGAGCGCCGCTCCCGTGAGGCCGGTCTTTTTGCGTAGCGTCGCGGTTCCCAGCCCAATGGCGGCATCGATGCCAATCGAGAGCGTTTGGTCGAAATAGCTGATCTGCGCGCGGCCGCTTCCCGTTGCGGGATTCCAGGTACGTATTTGTCCGATATCGAGGCGTTTGCGCTCGCAGCGCAATAAAGCTGCGAAATCGCGGCCCGAGAAGTCGGTGATGCCGAGGGTCTGGGCAAAGTCGTTGCCCGATCCCACGGGAAGGATGGCCAGCGCGGGGCGCAGGGGATCGGGATAGTCCATGAGACCGTTGACGACCTCATGGATGACGCCGTCGCCTCCGAGCGCAAGGACGGTGTCGAATCCGCGGGCCTCACGTGCGAGACGGGTCGCATGTCCGGGCCGCTCGGTCCAGGCAAGCTCGAAATGCTCGTCGGGACAGGTGAGGTCCAAGAAGCGTTGGAGCCGCTTGGCGACCGCGCGGGCGGCGCCGGACTGTGCTGCCGGGTTGGCGATGATGAGGGTATGTCCAAAAGGTGTTGCCTGCATGGCGCTCCTAAGGGTGGTCCCAAAGTGCCAGGGGCTTTGGGGCCAGTCGGGGTGGTGATCCCAAAGCCCCTGGCACTTTGGGATCAGGTTTAGAGGGCGGCGTCGCGGTGGCGCTCGATAGCCTGCTCGACGGTGCCGCCCTCGTCGGCCTCGAGCGAGCGGCGCTTGGGCGTCACGATGCGCTGTGCGGGGTAGACGCCGCGGTGGCCGGCCACCAGATAGCTTACGAAGGACACGATCACAAAATAGATCGCGCCGCGCCCATGGAACATGTCGATGCTCATCATGATGGTGGTGATGGGCACGTTGAGACCGGCACAGAAGACGCCGAGCATGCCGAGGGCGGCCACGAAGCTCGGGTCGATTCCGGCCATGCAACCGATCCAGCCACCGAGCGCCGCCCCGATGCCAAAGAGCGGGGTGACCTCGCCGCCCTGATAGCCGCAGCCAAGGGTGAGCGCCGTCACCACGAGTTTGGCCGCAGCGTCGGCGAGCGTGGTCTGACCGGAAAACCCGGCGCCCACGAGCCAGGTCGACAGCCCCGCGAACCGCCAGAGGCCAAAGGCGGCATAGGCGACGATCAGGACAAGCGAGCCGGCAAGGGCGGCGACGAGGTAGTTGGTGAACAGGCGGGCATAGAGCATCTTGACCGTGCGGATGAGCCAGGTGAACAGACGCGCTGTCAGACCGAAAGCGATGCCGGCGGCAACGGCAACCGCGAGCGAGGCGGGCGTGAGCGCCGGGACGTGGGCGATGACGTTGACCTCGTGCATTGTGCCGAGCGCTTCGGCCACGAAGTTACCGGTGCATGAGGCCACCAGGCAGTAGATGCCCGCCGTGTAGTCGATCTTGCCCACGAAGCACATCTCCATGCCAAAGAAGGCGCCGGCGAGCGGCGAGCCGAACACGCCGCCGAACGCCGCCGCGATGCCGGCGAGCATGAGGTCATGGTGATCACGCCCGCCCAGATGCATGCGGCTTGACACGTTGCTGGCGATCGTGCCTCCGATCTGTACCGCAGCGCCCTCACGGCCCGCCGACCCGCCGGCGAGGTGCGTGGCGACCGAGCAGCAGAAGGTGAGCACGGCCATGCGGGCGTGGATGAGACGCGGCTTGAGGGCGGTGTCGATGACGAGGTTGTTGCCGCGCCTGGCCATAAGGCCGTGGTTCCGATAGATCCAGGCGGTGGTGACGCTCACGAGGGGAAGCAGGCAGAAGACCCAGGGATGAGCCTCGCGATAGCCGGTCACGATGTCGAGTGCGGCCAGGAAGGCCCAGGCGGCGACGCCCATGGCAGCTGAGACGACGAACACGAGTGCGAGCAGCCTCAGGCTCGCAAGGCTGTTGCGCCAGTCGCGTCGGGTGTCGGAGAGCAGGAGCCTCTCTCCCTGCAGGAGCTGGCGACGGCCCATCATGGCGAGCTCGTGCGGGTCCAATCGATGCGCGGTCGGGGCTGCCGTCTCCTGGGAGCCCGTGGCACTTGAGGTTGTTTGTTGCTGTGATGGCATCTGTGCTCCAGCTGTATGACATCGGTTTTGGTGGTTTTGCGCCTGACATTATAGGTCGCGCACGGGCGGGCGCGCGACCAGCGCGGATGATGTTTATGGATGTCATGCGCTCGGGCCCCAGGTCTCTGTCGAGGTGAGTCCTTGAGCATGCGGGCCCGCTGAAGCCTTTATACTCCATAAAGAAGAATATAATGCGCCGCCACGGCAATGCGCCGTGACGGGCGCGTGTGGAAGAGGTGCTGATATGACGGAGACGCTGCTCCCCCTTGAGGACGCGCAGGCGATCGTTCTGGACAACGTATGCATGACATCGGTGGTGGAGGTGCCGGTCTGGCGCGCCGCCGGTCTACCGCTCGCCGAGGATGCCGTCGCCGATATCGACATCTCGCCCTTTTCGGCCAGCGCTATGGACGGATACGCGCTGCGCTCCCGCGATCTTGGGGACGCATGCGCCGAGGCGCCGGTTATCCTCGAGGTCATCGGTCACGAGGCCGCCGGCCACAACTTCGACGGCGTTGTCGGAGCCGGACAGACGGTCCGCATCATGACGGGTGCTCCGGTGCCCGAGGGGGCGGACGCCGTGGTCAAATATGAGATCGTCGAGGTGCTTTCCGGTGACGGCAACGAGGGCTCGCGGGTACGCTTTGCCGCTCCGGCCAAGGTGGGCGAGAATGTGCGCGCCGCCGGTGAGGAGGCTCACGAGGGGGACGTCGTCATGCGTGCGGGCGAGGTCGTGACGCCCGCGGGCGCCGGGCTGCTGGCCTCGGCCGGCTACGCGACGGTACGCGTGCATGCCGCCCCGCGTGTGGGCATCATCTCCTTGGGAACGGAGCTCGTGGCGCCGGGGGAGCGCCCGGGGCGTGGGCAGATTCGCGACTCCAACTCCTCGGCCCTGATGGCCGAGGCGCTCGATGCGGGCGCCGACCCCGTCTTCTACGGTATCGCGCCCGATGACGAGGATGCGATCGCCGAGCTCGTGCACCGCGCCGTGGCGGAGTGCGACTTCGTGATCACGAGCGGTGGCGCCTCGGCCGGTGACTACGACTTTGTGACGCGCCTGGCGGAACGCGAGGGTGAGGTTCTGTTCGACCGCATCTCCATGCGTCCCGGCAAGGCGATCACCTTTGGCCGCATCGGCGGTAAGCCGTATCTGGGGCTCTCCGGCAATCCCGCCGCAGCCTATGTGGGCTTTGAGATGCTCGCGCGCCCCGCCCTGCGCAAGATGCGCGGCTTTGAGTCGAGCGCTCGACCCGTACAGCGCGCCGTGCTCACACATGCGGTCAAGAAGCGTCAGGATCGTCGCTTTTTCGATCGCGCGACGGTCGCGCGCGATGCCGAGACCGGGGAGCTCGTGGTCACCGAGGCCAAGACGCAGAACTCGGCGCTGCTCGGTACCATGCAGCGCGCTAACTGTTTGCTGCGTATCCAGGAAGGCCCCTGCGATCTTGCCTGCGGCGACACCGTCGACGTGGTGCGCGTCGATCTGCCCGAAGGCGCCGTGCTTTAGCTCCCGCTGCCGATGTATTCGATGGAAGGAATGTGCTTATGAAATTGAACGTTGCGATCGTCACGTGTTCGGATACGCGCTCGATCGACGAGGACGAGGCGGGAGCCGCGCTTGAGGAACTGGTGCGCGAGGCCGGTTGGGCCGTGTCGTCGCATGTTGTGGTACGCGATGACGTCAACGAGATCGGCGATGCCATCGTCGAGGCGGCCGACCGCGAGCATGCCGATGTCGTGATTACCTGCGGCGGCACGGGGCTGTCGATGCGCGATGTGACACCCGAGGCCACGCGTGCCGTCTGCCAGCGCGACGTGCCGGGTATCGCCGAGGCCATCCGTGCCTATTCCATGACCAAGACCCGTCGCGCCATGTTGAGCCGTGCCGTGTGCATGCAGCGTGGCGGCACCCTGGTTATCAATGTTCCCGGTTCCACCAAGGCCGCCCGCGAGAGTTGGGAGGCCGTGGCCGATCAGCTGGAGCACGCCGTGTCGATGACGGCGGGCGGTGGCCACTGATCGAGCACGTCGCGCATGAGCAGTTCGCGCCGTCCTACGCTTGTAGGGCGGCATTTCTTCGGAACAACATTATTCTCAGCTGAGTATAATAGCGATTCAATAAAGGACCCTCGGCCCTGTATGAAAGGAATCGATGATGAACGATATGATCTCCCGCCGCGCTTTCCTGTCGCTTTCCGGCGCTGCCGCCGCCGGACTCGGCTTGGCCGGTTGCTCGGGCAACACCGGCTCGACCGAAAGCGGCTCGGCTGCCGGCTCGTCCCAGGCAGCCTCGTCGAAGAAAGCGGTGACGTTGCAGATCTTTGCCGCCAACTCGCTTGAGAAGGCGCTGCCCGAGGTACAGGAGCTCTATACCGAGCAGACCGGCACCAAGTTTGCCGACACCCAGTTCAAGGCATCGGGCGACCTCGTGGAGCAGATGCGCGCCGGCGCCGACGTCGATGTGCTCATCACCGCCTCCAAGGGCACCATGGACGATGCGGACACGGCCGGTCTCATCGATGCCGACACGCGCGAGGATATGTTCAATAATGACCTGGTGATCGTGCGGGCCGAGGGCTCGGACACCCAGATTGCGAGCATCGCCGATGTGGCCACGGTCGAGGGCAAGGTCGCCATCGGTGACGCCGCGACCGTGCCGGCCGGCAAATATGCCAACCAGGCGCTCGCCTCCGTGGGTCTGTATACCGGTACCGAGGGTGATGACGGTGCATACGCGCCCGAGATCGCCGACAAGGTGGCACTTGCCGACAAGGTGGGCACGGCCGCGAGCTATGTCTCGACGGGGGATTGCGCTGTGGGCTTTGTCTACAGTTCCGATATCTTCCGCTACGCCGGCATCGAGGAGGCCTTTGTGTGCCCCGAGGATTCGCATAAGCCGATCGTCTACCCGGGTGCGGTCGCCAAGGGTTCCGAGCACGCCAAAGAAGCTAAACTGTTCATCGACTTCTGCCTGACCGACAAGAAGGCTCAGAAGATCTGGGCCAAGTACGGCTTCGAGCTTTCGGCATAAGCCGTCCGACCCTGCCCCGACCCCTTCGATACCACCGCGAGGAGATTTAGCCCGTGCTCTCTAAACTCTCTGCCGTCGTCGCGCTTCTTGCGGCTCTTGTCCTGTGCGGCGTCCCGTGGTCGGCGTATGCCGCCGACGCCGATGCTCCCGATACCTCCGCTACGCTCGAAGGCGTCTCGTATGGCATCAAGGGGTTCGAGCGCCTGGCCAAAGGAACCGAGCGCGTCATGGAGGGTCAGCCGAAAGGATACCGGTTTCCGGTGGATGAGAAGGCGAACCTGATCGTGGTGCCCGCAGCCGATCGCGTGATCGTCTGGCTCGACCGCGAGGCGGCCGTCCGCTACGGGATCGATCTTGCGGATGATGACGACCTTGTAAAGCTCAGGGAGCTCGTCGGCGGGCTCGACGCCAAGAACTCCATGGGCGGGGCACATCTCGATGAGCTCGGCGGTTCTTGGTACGCCACCTCGGACGACACGTTCGAATGCGGCGGATACACGTATACGTTTAACGCGCGGGGAACGGACGGTGACCGATACGTGACAGTCGCGTCCACCTCGGGCGATGCCCATGGCGGGGCGCGTTGGCTCGATAGCTGTCGCATCGTCGATGCCGCGGCGATAGCGCCCCGGGAGCAGGTGGGTCCGCTCGAGCGCCTCGTTGCGTTTCTAGGTGGTATCGATATGCGCCCCTTCTGGGTCTCCCTCAAGACGAGCGCATTGGCGCTGGGCGTCTCCTTTGTTCTGGGGCTCGCGGCCGCATGGAAGACCATGGGGACCACGAGTCGCGTGAAGGGCGTACTCGATTCGGTGTTCACCATCCCGATGGTGCTGCCGCCCACGGTGTGCGGCTTTTTGCTGCTCATGCTCTTCGGCCGATCGACCGGGGTGGGTCGCTGGCTCATCGAGCACGGCATCTCGCTCGTCTTTACGTGGCAGGCGGCCGTCATCTCGGCCATCGTGGTGTCGTTTCCGCTTGTATACCGCACCGCGCTCGGGGCGTTCGAGAGCCTGGATGCGCAGATGCTCGATGCGGCGCGCACGCTCGGCTGGTCTGAGCGCAAGATCTTCATCAAGCTCATGATGCCACTCGGCTGGCCCTCGATCGCCGCGGGCGCCGTGCTCGCGTTTGCACGCGCCATGGGCGAATTCGGATGCACGCTGTTCTTTGCCGGCAATTACGCGGGCATCACGCAGACCATCCCCATCGCGATCTATTTCGAGTGGATGGGCGGCAACACCGCGGTCGCGCTCTTTTGGGTCGTGGTGGTGATCGCCTTCAGCTTCGCGGTGATCCTGTTCATCAACATGTACACGGCACATGTTCAGGCGTATCGCGGGCGTGGACTCGCGCATGCCGAGCGCAAGCGCCAGCACGACCGTGATCTTGAGATGTCCGATTCGCTCGAGGTGACGGGTGGCGACGCGCTGCGCATCGATCGGGCGGCCTTGGCCGAGCTCATGCGCGATGGCGGCGGTGCGTCCGCCGAGGGAGGCTGCTAGCCATGTCGCTCATCCTCGATATCAAGAAACGCTATCCCGATTTCAACCTTGACATGCAGCTCGAGGCGGGTGAGGAGCGTGTGGCGCTGCTCGGGGCCTCCGGCTGCGGCAAGAGCTGCACGCTGCGCTGCATCGCCGGTGTCGAGAAGCCCGACGAAGGCCGGATCGTCGTCAACGGCGTTACGTTTTTCGATTCCAACGCAGGGATCGATCTCTCGCCCCAGGAGCGCAAATGCGCCCTGCTGTTTCAGAATTATCAGCTGTTTCCCAACATGACGGTGGCCGACAACGTTCGCGCCGGCATGATGGGGGCCAGTGCTCCGCAAGACAAGGCTGCGCGCCGGCGCCTGGCCAAACGCTATCTGGCCATTTTCGGCGTGGCAGACCTGGCCGACCGGTACCCGATACGTCTTTCGGGCGGGCAACAGCAACGCGTGGCACTTGCCCGCATGGTGGCGGCACATCCCGGCATCTACATGTTCGACGAACCCATGAGCGCCCTGGACGCCTATCTCAAAAGCGCACTCGAGCAGAATATGCTCGACCTGTTTGACGTGGTGGGCCGGACGGTCCTCTACGTGAGCCATGACATCGATGAGGCATGCCGTCTGTGCGAGCGGATCTGCGTGGTGCACGACGGCCGCGTGGTGGAGGACGGCCCGGTCGACACCGTGGTCAAACATCCCCAGACGCTTGCGGGCCTGCGCCTGACGGGCTGTAAGAACACGAGCCCGGCGCGCAAGGTGGGGCCGACGACGGTCGAGGCCATCGATTGGGGCATGACCTTCGACGTGGGTGCGCCGGTGCCCGACGATGTCGCCTACCTTGGTATCCGGGCGAGCTATTTTCATCGCGACAATCGACGCGAACGAGGGCACAACAGCTACGACTTGCAGGTGGCGCGCACGAGCGACTCGCGTTTCGAGCGCCTGGTGCTGCTCGACCCCCCGCGCGCCGATGCGCCGACGCGTTTGCAGTGGAAGGTCAACAAAGTCGCCACGCCACCTGACGAGCTCCCCTGCGAGGGCGAGGTCCTGCGCATGCATTTCGATGCGAGCCGTATCCATCTGGTATCGCGCTGACCGTTCACCGAAATCCTGTGATAGTTCTTTCTCAATCGCCGATAATTCATTATCAATAATAAGGGGCGTGGTCATACGTCTCGTCTACCGTGCGTCATACGACTGTCAGCGGGGTGTTCGCCAACACTAAGGGTTGGTAAAGTTGCTCTTGGATTGTAAAGAGGAGGTGCGCCGATGCATACGTTTAGCCGATCTATCGGCGCGCTATCTCGATATAACGCCCGGAGCCGCATATGAGCGTATATGCATACGGCTCCGGGAGAGACGACGGACAATTAAATTATTTCCAGCTGGGCAGGTTTTTCCAGATACCGGGTTTTCGCGCGAAGAGCTCATCGCCGCTTTTCGCGCATGCATACCGCACCGTAAAACCTTTGGTTCGAGAGGGGAACCGCCATGGCTGAAGAATTCGATTTCCACCCGATGTGGGAGAGCCTGGGCATGAATCTTGCCGACCACGACATGCTGCTGGGTGCCGTGGGCCAGATGTACGGGGATATGTTCCTGACGCAGGAGAATCGCCCCAAGTCCACATCCTATTTGGACTTTGTGGCAAGCAACATCCACAGTGGTCGCATCAAGGAGATGCTCGACAAGAAGGCTGCTGGCGAGGCAACCAAGATCGTTGGGTCATTCTGCGTCTACGTGCCCGAGGAGATCGTGCTCGCTGCCGACGGCATCCCCGTTGGTCTGTGCTCGGGTGCTGACTGGGCGACCGACAAGGTCGAGGAGCACCTGCCACGTAACACCTGCCCGCTCATCAAGAGCTTTGCCGGCTTCAAGCTGGGCGAGGTGTGCCCCTACATCGAGTCGAGCGATCTGGTGGTGGGCGAGAACACCTGCGACGGCAAGAAGAAGGCCTATGAGTTCTTTGCCACGCAGAAGAACATGTACGTGATGGATATCCCCAACGTGCACAACGACACCACGCTTGTGGCTTGGAAGGCCGAGGTTAAAAAGCTCGCCGCCAAGATCGAGCAGGAATGCGGCGTCGAGATCACGGCCGAGCGCCTGAAGGCGGCGATCCATGCGGTCAACGAGAAGCGTCGCGCCCTGCAGCGCCTGGCCGCCACGCGTGCCGCCGATCCGGCACCCATCAGCGGCCTCGATAGCCTGCTCACCGTGCAGGCGGCCTTCATGGACGACACGGAGCGCCTGACCGGCGCCATCAACGACATGGCCACCGAGTGCGAAGAGCGCGTCAAGACTGGTGAGGGCGTGGCGCCCAAGGGCACCAAGCGCATCCTCTACACCGGTACGCCCATGGCCGTGCCCAACTGGAAGCTCTTCAACCTCATCGAGAAGGCCGGCGGCATCGTGGTGGGCGAGGAATCCTGCACGGGTTCGCGCTACTACAAGGACCTGGTCGATGAGAGCGGCGAGACCGTCGACGAGATGCTCGATGCCATCGCCGAGCGCTACTTCAAGATCAGCTGCGCCGTCTTTACCCCCAACCATCAGCGCATGGAGGATATCGTTCAGATGGCACGCGACCTGCATGCCGACGGCATCGTGGACGTGGCACTGCAGTTCTGCACGCTCTATGAGATGGAGTCCTTCGAGGTGGAGAAGGCCGCCGAGAAGGCCGGGATCCCGTTCATGCACATCACGACCGATTACGCCGGCGAGGATGCCGGACAGCTGCAGACCCGTATCGAGGCCTTCCTCGAGACGATTTAGGGAAAGCCGTCCCTGTGGCCTTCCCAGGCACCGCACCTTCCGGCTCCAACGCTCCTCGCGTACCGAAGTGCGCGTCGTCGGGCTTGTCGCTCGGAATCTGCGGCACCTGGGAAAGCCGTCTTTGCCGTTGTTCCCGTTGCAAGATTTTATTGAAGGAGCCACATGTCAACTATCGAGGAGCAGCCGCTGCCGCGCACGTTCGAGGAGTTCAACGAGCAGCGCAAGGCCGCGTTCATCCGTGTCAAGGATTATAAGAAGGCCGGCAACCGCTTGGTGGGATTTCTGTGCAGCTACACGCCGCTCGAGATCGTCGAGGCCGCGGGCGCCTCGGCCGTGGGGCTCTGCGGCACATCCGACGAGGTGATCCCGGACGCCGAGCAGGTGTTGCCGGCAAACCTCTGCCCGCTCATCAAGTCGACCTACGGGTTCGCCTATTCGCAAAAGTGCCCGTTCACCTACTTTAGCGACCTGATCATCGGCGAGACTACCTGTGACGGCAAGAAGAAGATGTACGAGCTCTTAAGCGAGCTCAAGCCCACGCACATCCTGCATCTCCCGCAGAGCCGCGACCGCGCCTACGAGCGCGAGGGCTGGTATCGGGAGTGCGTGCTGCTCAAGGAGCGCCTCGAGGAGCTCTACGACATCACGATCACCGACGATGACCTGCGCGCCGCCGTGCGCCGCCGCAACCGTCTGCGCGAGGCCCAGCTCAAGATGTTCGAGCTGCAGGCCCAAGAGCCTCCTGTCATGGGCGGTGTGGAGCTCATGAGCACCATGTTTGCCGGTACGTTCAACTTCGATGTCGAGAACTTCACCCGGCAGATCGAGGACACCGTGGTCGCGCGCCAGACGGCATACGAGGCGGGGGAGCGTCCGATCTCGCCGGATGCCAAGCGCATCCTTATCACCGGTTGCCCGGTGGGCGGCGTGATCAACAAGATCGGCCGTACGATCGAGCGCAACGGTGGAACCGTCGTGTGCATGGACGACTGCTCGGGCGAGCGCACGGCCAAGATGATGATCGACCCGGATGCGCCCGATATCATGCGCGCCATCGCCGACCGTTACCTCGAGATCAACTGCTCGGTCATGACGCCCAACGACGGACGCATGGAGAACACGCTTGCCATGTGCGAGAAGTACCACGTGGATGGCGTGATCGAGAACGTGCTTACGGCCTGCCATACCTTCAACGTCGAGAGCGCACGCATGCAGCGTGCCGTCGAGAACGCGGGAATTCCGTATATGAAGATCGAGACGGACTACAGCGCCTATGACCAGGGTCAGATCGATACGCGTATCGCCGCCTTCATCGAGACGCTCTAGCAGCGGAGAGGGTAGACTCGATCTACGCGTTTTTAGGAGGATTGCATGCGGGGTATCGGTATCGACATTGGGTCCACGGCTGCCAAGGCTGCCGTGGTCGATGAGGCGGGGGAGGTCGTCTTTACCTGCGTCATCCCCACCGGATACTCGTCGGTCGACGCGGCGGAACGCCTGCGTGGCGAGCTGGCGGCGGCCGGCTTCGATGTCGCCGACGACGTGTGCCGCACCGTCGCCACGGGCTACGGGCGCGTGGCCGTGCCGTATGCGGACAAGGTGGTGACCGAGATCACCTGCCACGGTGCGGGCGCCGCTCGGCTTTTTGGCGACCATGGCACCGTGATCGATGTGGGAGGACAGGACACCAAGGTCATCCAGCTCAAAGGCGGTCGCGTGGTCAAGTTCGCCATGAACGACAAGTGCGCAGCGGGCACCGGTCGTTTTCTCGAGATCATGGCTGACCGCCTGGACATTACCCAGCAGCAGATGGCAGATCTCGCACGTGCGGGAGAGGAGACCAAGATCTCCAGCATGTGCACCGTCTTTGCCGAAAGCGAGGTCATCAGCCTCATCGGTCGCGGCGAGCCACGCGAGAACATCGCCCGCGGCGTGATCGAGAGCGTGGTCTCGCGTGTGGCGACCATGGCCGGCCAGGCGGCGGGCGCCCCGTTCTACCTCACGGGCGGTCTGTGCGAGAACGCCTATGTGGTCGAGCGCCTTTCGGAGCTTCTCGCCTCGCCCGTGACAACCTCTCCCCAGGCACGCTTCGCCGGCGCCATCGGCGCTGCTGTTCGCGCGCGGACGCTGGCGTAAGGGACGCTGTCATGCGCATCCTCAACGTCTCCGCCCAAAAGCCCGACAGCACGGGCAGCGGTACCTATCTTTCGGCGCTTGTGCGCGCCCAGCTTGCGGCGGGGCATGAGCCCGCCGTGCTCTGCGGCGCCGCGCCGGGCGATACTCAGGGCGATATCCCGTCCGAGGTGCCGGTCTTTACGGTCGACTTCGAGACCCCGGAGCTTCCGTTTAAGATCTGCGGGATGTCCGACGTCATGCCGTATCCCTCGACGCGCTACCGCGATCTCACGCCGCCGAAGACTGCCGCGTTCGAGCGTGCGTTCGCGGCGACCATCGACCGAGCGGCCGCTGCGCTCGAGCCCGATCTTGTCCTGTGTCACCATCTTTACTTGGTCACGGCCCTCGTGCGCGAGCGGATAAGTGGCGTGCCCGTCGTGGCCGTGTGCCATTCGACCGACCTGCGTCAACTTCTTTCGCACGGGCTGGAGCGCGAGCGTATTTTGACTGCAGCCCGTGCGCTCGACGCCGTTTTTGCGCTCCATGCGGAGCAAGCGACCGAGATCGAGCGCGTGTGCGGCGTGGATCCCGCCCGGATCCACGTGGTGGGAACGGGCTACGACCATCGGGTCTTCTGTCCCGACCCTGCGGTCCGGCGCACCCCCGGTTCGCTCGTTTATGTGGGCAAGGTGTGCATCAAGAAGGGTGTCGAATCGCTCGTTCGCGCGCTCGGCGAGCTTTCTGCGCAGGTTGCACCGACCGTCGCGCTCACGCTGGTGGGCGGGCACGGCGATGCGGGCGAGTATGACGAGATCGTGCACACGGCGGCGCAGGCTCCGTGTCCCGTCGCGTTTGCGGGACGGCTTTCGCAGGCGGAGCTCGTACGCGCGTACCGGTCAAGCGAGGTCTTTGTCCTACCGTCGTTTTTCGAGGGGCTGCCGCTCGTCTCGATCGAGGCAATCGCGTGTGGCTGCAAGGTCGTGATGACCGAGCTTCCCGGCGTGCGGCCCTGGATGGAGGCGGCGCTTCCCGGCGCTCCCGTCACGTGGGCCGCGCCGCCCGCCATGCTCGATGTCGACACGCCCGACCCGGCAGCGCTTCCCGCCTTCGAGGAGCGCCTGGCCCGGGCGGTCGAACAGGCGCTCGCGGCGCCGACACCCGTATGCGACCCGTCGGGTGTGTCGTGGGACGCGTGCTCGGCGCGTATACTTGAGGTCGCTCAAACATTGAAAGGGGGTGGCCATGGCTGACGATAACATCAAGCTCACGTCGATGACGGCCGCGAGCGGTTGAGCCGCCAAGTTGGCTCCCGGAGCCCTCGCCCAGGTCCTGGGCGAGCTTCCCAACGTGCCTAACGAGAACCTGCTCGTGGGGTTCGACACGGCCGATGACGCATCCGTCTTCAAGATGGGGGAGAACCTCGGGCTTGTTCAGTCCGTTGACTTCTTTCCTCCCATGGTCGACGACCCCTTCCTTTTTGGCCAGATCGCGGCGGCCAACTCGCTCTCCGACATTTATGCGATGGGTGGGCGGCCGAGCCATGCGATGAACCTCCTCTGCATACCCAGTTGCCTGGGTGTCGAGGTAACGGGTCAGATCTTGGCCGGCGGTGCCGACAAGTGCGTCGAGGCCGGTTGCACCATCGCGGGCGGTCATACGATCAACGATGACGAGCCCAAATACGGCCTGTCCGTCTCGGGCTTCGTGCCGCTCGACCGTATGCTCGCCAACGGCGGGGCCCGCGCGGGTGATGCGCTCGTCCTCACCAAGGCGGTGGGGTCGGGCATCATCACCACGGCCGTCAAGGGCGAGTTGGTCGAGGAGGCCGATGCGGCTGCCATGTTCGATTCGATGCGGACCCTAAACGAGGCGCCGATTCGTCTATCCGAGGGGCTCACGCTCCATGGGTGCACCGACATCACGGGCTTTGGCCTGGCGGGGCATGCCTGCGAGATGGCCGAGGCCTCCGGGGTCACGGTCGAGATCGAGGCCTGTTCCGTGCCGCTGTTCGACCAGGTGCTCGAGATGGCGCGGTTGGGGATCATCCCGGCCGGCGCCTATCGAAATCGGGAATTCTTCGGTCCGCGCATCGCGGTGGCCGAGGGTCTGCCCGACGGGCTTGAAGATGCGCTGTTCGACCCCCAGACCTCGGGCGGCCTGCTGATCGCGCTGCCAGGCGCGGATGCCGAGGAGCTCTGCCGCCGCCTGCACGCCGAGGGTCGCATGGCCGCCCTCGTTGGCCATGCGCGCGAACACCAGGCCGGCACCCCCGCAGTCCGTATCACATCCTGACCTGCAATTGGGGACGTAGCAAAACAGCAGGTCTATCCATATTGTTTCGGCAGACCTGCTGTTTTGCTACGTCCCCAATTGCAGGTCTCGCAAGAAAGGAAAGCATCATGTCTCAGAACATCGAAGTTAACGCCATGGGCGACGCCTGCCCGCTGCCCGTCGTCAAGACGCTCAAGGCCCTCAAGTCCCTCGAGGGTGCTGGCACCGTGACCACGTCGGTCGATAACGAGACCGCCGTGGCCAACCTCACCAAGATGGCCCAGGAGAAGGGCTGCACCGTCGAGACCGCTCAGGTCGGCGATGCCGAGTGGCACGTGACGCTTGCCACGCAGGGCGCCGTCGTCGTCGCCGATGCCGCCGCGGAGGCCGCGCCCTTCTGCGGCACCGCCGCCAAGAACGTCGTGGTTTCGGTCTACACCGACTGCATGGGCCGCGGTGACGACGAGCTCGGCCACAAGCTCATGAAGGCCTTCATCTTTGCCGTCACGCAGCAGGAGGAACTCCCCACCACGATGCTCTTCTACAACGGCGGCGCCAAGCTCACCTGCGAGGGCTCGCCCGTGCTCGATGACCTCAAGGGCCTGGCCGACCAGGGTGTCGAGATCCTCACCTGCGGCACCTGCCTCGACCACTTTGGCATCAAGGACCAGCTCCAGGTGGGCGAGGTCACCAACATGTATGTGATCGTCGAGAAGATGGAGAAGGCCTCCGTCGTCGTCCGTCCCTAAGGCCGCGCGATGAGGGAGAAGCGTCCGGCGCTCGTCATCACGTTTCCCACCACGGCCGCGGCCATGGGTTGCGAGGATCTCTGTGAGGCCAAGGGGCTACCCGGCCGCACGATTCCCGTGCCCGGTGAGGTGGCGGCTGGGTGCGGTCTTGCCTGGAAGGCTACGCCCGCCGATGAGGCGCTGCTTGCCCGTGAACTCGAGGCGGCGGGCGTGCCCGTCGAGGGCATGACTGTCATCGACATGTGGGAGGTCGTCCGATGATCTATCTCGATAATGCCGCGACCACGATGCACAAGCCCCAAGCGGTGATCGATGCCGTGACCCACGCGCTCTGCTCGCTTGGCAACGCGGGGCGCGGTGCGACGTCGGGGGCGCTTGATGCCGCCCGCACCATCCACGCATGCCGCGCCAAGCTCGCGCGCCTTTTGGGATGCCCGCGAGCCGACCATGTATGCTTCGCCGCCAACTCGACAGCGGCGCTCAACACGGCGATCAACGGGCTCGTGCGTCCGGGCGACCGCGTGGTCACCACGGTGCTCGAGCACAACTCCGTCCTGCGCCCGCTCAACCGTTTGGCCGCCGAGCACGGTGTTACGGTTGAGCATGCCGGCTGCGATGAGCTGGGCCGCCTGGACTATGGCGAACTTGAACGACTCGTCACACCCGGTACCCGTGCCGTCGTGGTGACGCACGCCTCGAACGTGACCGGCAACGTCGTGGATATCGCCCGTGTGGCCGCCATCGCCCATGCCGCGGGCGCGCTTATCGTCGTCGACGCTTCGCAGACCGCGGGCTCGGCCGTGATCGACATGGAAGACATGGGACTCGATGTCGTCTGCTTCACGGGCCACAAGGGTCTGATGGGGCCGCAGGGGACCGGTGGTCTTGCGGCGATGCCGGACATCGACATCGCGCCGTGGGCCATGGGCGGCTCAGGCGTCCACAGCTTTGAGCCGCTGCAACCCCTCGAGTGGCCCACGCGGCTCGAGGCGGGTACGCAAAACGGCCACGGCATCGCGGGACTTGCCGCCGGCCTGGATTTTATCGAGACCGAGGGCGGTGTCGAGGCGATTGCCGCACACGAGAGCATGCTCACCCGCCGCTTCTATGAGGGCGTGCGCGATCTGCCTGGTATCACCGTTTACGGCGACCAGGAGCAACGGGGCAGAAGCGCCATCGTGTCGCTTAACATCGGCGCTATCGACAGTGCCCAGGTTTCGGACGAGCTTGCACAGGGTTGGGGGATCGCGACGCGCCCCGGTGCCCACTGCGCGCCGCTCATGCATCGCGCGCTCGGTACCGAACGTCAAGGCGTGGTGCGCTTCAGCTTCGGCTATTTCAACACCGCCGATGAGGTCGATATCGCCATCGGTGCCGTTAGCGAGCTTGCGGGCTAGAGAGCCTCTTTTTGCGCTGCGAGAAGAGCCATCTGCGCCATAGATGAACCTTAAATGCCCCGCCGGGGTAGCCTGCTGTGATGGATATTTCTGTCTCGCTACCCCGGGAGGTCCCCATGAGCAGGATCACCGCCGCCCTCTATAGGTTCTTGGTCTGTTATCTCTCGATCGCGATGGTCGTGACCTCGATACCGCTTGCTCCTCGTACGGCGTATGCCGATGACACCGAGACGCTTGCTTTCGAGGGCGAAGCACAAGAGGTTGATTCGGGCGCCGGCTCTGATGCCGATGCGGTTGATGGCTCGGCTTCTGCGGGTGAAAGCGACGTATCCGAATCATCTGCAGCTTCCGATCAGGCAGATGTTGCCCAAGACGATTCGTCTAACGCTACGGCAGCCACTGCTCCCCAGACGAGCCTGGCTCAAGATCTTGCCGGCGCCGCGACCGGTTCCGATACCACGAAGGAGCCCGCAGTGACGGCGGAGCCCTCGTCCGACGACAGCAACGTCGACACCCTCATGTACGAGGAACCTACGGTCTACGATTACGCCAAGCTCATGCCGAGCAGCTACCTGTATCCGTGCGACGCGAACGGTGTCGTAACGGTCGAGATCGACGAGAACGATCCGTACAAGAATTCCGTTGACGGTCGATGGGTAAGCAACCTGATCGTTGATTCCGGCGTGGATGAGATCCCCGCAGAACTATGCGAGGGCTCCGATAATCTGTGCTCGGTGCGGTTTGAGGGCAGCTATCTTTCGAAAATCGGCACAATGGCTTTCTATCAGTGCGGGAAGCTCGCCGACATCAGCCTGTCCGGAATGACCATCGGAGCCATCGAAGAACAGGCGTTCCTTGGGTGTTCGGCGCTTACGAGCCTCAACATCAAAGAACAGACGACCATTGGCTCTATGGGAAAGAAGGCGTTTCAATGGAGCGGACTGGTCTCGACCGGGCTGGATAACGTTGTCGGCCTTACGTCGCTTCCCGATGAAGCTTATAGGGAATGCAAATCTCTTATCGACACCGGTTTGGACGAGAATGCATCCATCGTATCAATCGGAATCAGTGCTTTTCTCGGATGCGTGAGCCTTGAGACCACGGGGCTCGAGAGCAACACGACGATCGAGACGCTTGGCACGGGCTGCTTTGGCAACACGGATATGAGCGGCGGGCTGACGCTGCCCTATAAGTCCAAAATCGAAGAGCTTCCGAGTCGTGCGTTCGAGGGTTCCGGGCTCCAGACCGTGTTTCTCGGATGCAACCACGTGGTGCTCATCTACTCCGACACGTTCCCCGAGCGCAACATGACCGTGATGGTCCCCGCCAGGATGATTGCTCAATACAGCAACGGACGCCCCAAGCAGATCTGGGAGAGCTGCAACGGCTGCCTGCCCGTCCCCGTGGGCAAGGTGCTCCAGAAGATCAAGATCTCGGACGACCCGGACAACATGACCTATGAGCCGGGGCAGCCCATCTCGCTCGAAGGTATGGACGTCGAGCTCGACTATCCGCATTCGGTATCGATCTGCGACTACGGGTGGCTCATGGAGGGCGAGCTCGGCGAATACTTCACGGTGACCCCCGCCGACGGCGACACCTTCAATCCGGCTACTATGGACGGCCGGCCCGTTGAGCTGACGTACGACGACGGCTACTCGCGCTTTGTTGCCTATACGACCGCCAACCTGCAACGGGCGGTCTATGAGTATGCCAAGCTCATGCCCAACGGCTGCCTGTATCCCTGTGATGCCGACGGCAACGTATCGTCCGAGCATTCCGTCAGCGGTAAATGGGTGAGCAACTTGATTGTCGCCGATGGGGTAGATGAAATTCCAGCAGAGCTCTGCAAAGATTCAGAGAAGCTGCAGTCGGTGCGTTTTGAGGGCACTTTCCTTTCGAAAATTGGTGCAAAGGCTTTCTTCCAATGTCGGAATCTGACGGATATCAGCTTTTCCGGCATGTCCATCGGGACCATTGAGACCTTGGCATTCTATGGATGTTCGTCGCTTGCGAGCCTCCATATAGACGAGGGGGCGACCATCGCCACGATGGGCAAGGGAGTGTTTGAGCAGTGCGGTCTGGTTTCGACCGGGCTTGACAAGATCGACGACCTCGCCTCGATTCCCGAGGGCGCGTATAGGGACTGCGATGCTCTTACCGATACCGGTTTGGACGAGAACAAATCCATCACATCGATCGGGGCCAACGCGTTTCATGGGTGCAAAAGCCTTGCGACCACGGGACTCGAGAGCAACAAGAAGGTCAAGACACTCGAGGAGGGCTGCTTCTCCAACACGGATATGAGCGGCGGGCTGACGCTGCCTTATAAGTCCAAAATTGAGGAACTTCCGAGCCGCGCGTTCTCGGGCACCAAGCTCCAAACCGTATTCTTTGCCTGCAACCACGTGGTGCTCATCAACGATGAGACGTTCCCCGAGCGCAACATGACCGTCATGGTCCCTGCCAAGATGATCGCAAAGTACAGCAACGGTAACCCCAGGCAAAACTGGGAGACCTATAACGGCTGTCTGCCTGTCCCTGTGGGCAAGGTGCTCCAGAAGATCAAGATCTCGGACGACCCCGACAACATGACCTACGAGCCGGGGCAGCCCATTTCGCTCGAGGGCATGGACGTCGAGCTGGTATATCCCCATTCGGTATCGATCTGGGACTACGAGGCGCTCATACAGGGCGAGCTCGGCGAATACTTCACGGCGACCCCTTGTGACGGCGATGCCTTCGACGAGTCGATGGATGGCCAGCCCGTGAAGCTGACCTACGATGACGGCTACTCGCATTTCGAAACCCAGACCAAAGAAAACCTTCAGCTTAAGAAGCCTCAGCCGACGTCGTTCCAGATCTCCTATGTTCAATCGATCGATCGGGGCGGACGCAAGCTGATGGATGGCATCGAGCTGCCCGGCGTCGTAGGGGTGACGAACGTCGATGCCGGAGCCGAGGTGACGCTCGATGCCGGTGCCCTGGGCATGCTTGATGACAACATTGCCTTTGAAGGCTGGTACGATACCGAGTCCGGTTCGTATATCTCCAAAGAGCCGGTCTATACGTTTACGCCGGATACGGATCTGTCGCTCGAGGCGCGTTTCAGGCTCAAGGATTATGTCGTGCAGGTTAACGACGCACAGGCGACCGACTCCTCGCAGGATTACGCCCACCTGAGCGTTGTGGGCCAGAGTTGCTATCGTGATGCCGGGGAGACCGTCGAGCTTTCGGCGACAACCGATAACGCCCTGTTCTTGGGCTGGTATCTGGGTGAGGGCGATGCCGCCTATGCGGTGAGCGACCAGCTTGACTTTGCCTATACCGTGAACAAGGCCGACGCGGTCGACGCGCAGGATGCGGGAGACCCCAAGATCGAGATAACCCCGCGCTACTGCGCTCCGCAGGCAAGCGTGGTGCTGAGCGTCGACGGCGTGGATGAAGACGGGAAGCCGGTCGGGCAGTTTCTGTCTTCGGGGCTCTACGGCATCGGCTCGCGCGTGACGGTCGTGCCGGTACCGGCGCCGGGCTACGTTTTCGACTATGCGACGGATTCGCTCGGCAATATCGTCTTTACCGGGGACGACGGCCCCTCCTACACCTTTGTGCTCGAAGGCGATGTGAGCTACACCGCGCATTTTAGGGTTGAGGAGGATCCAGACGAGTCGCTTGCCGCACTCAAGACCGCGCTGATCGCTGCGATTACCGCCGCCGCCGTCCTGGCAACGGCGTACGGGCTGGGCGAGATCGTCGATCCTATCGCGGCAGAGGCCGTTGTCGAGATCAGTGCCGCCGACAACGCCGAGGAAGTAGCTGCTGTCGGCAAGAAGGTACTCACCGAAATCAAGGAGATCATCGACGACCATAAGAAGCCGCATGATCCCGAAAAGCCTCACGGCGACCATAGGATCGAGATCATCGCCACCGCGCAGCCCGAGGTGGGCGGCGTCGTGACGGGCGGTGGCTTCCACTATGAGGACACGGTCGCCACGCTCGAGGCGCTCGCTAACCCGGGATATCACTTCGTGTGCTGGAAAGAAGACGGCGTGGAGGTCTCGACCTCTCCGGTCAAGACCATGACCATCACCAAGGCGACGCCCGAGGTGGTCAAGATGACGGCGGTGTTCGAAAAGGACGTCGATATCACGGCGGTTGCCGAGGTCGATGGCGTGCAGGCCGATTTTTCCACCGGTTGCACCGCGAGCCCGGTGAAGCAAAGCATCAAGCGCGGCGAAGAGGCCATGGTCACGGCGAGTGAAGGCCCCGACTACGCGTTTGTGGGCTGGTTCGAGGACGGCATCGAGGTTTCCCGCGAGCGAACCTATATCTTCAAAGCCGAGGCCGATCGCCATCTGGTCGCACGGTTCCGCAAAGCCGACCGGACTATCTTGGTGAATGTCGAGCCCCTCGACGGTGCCGAGGTGCTCTGCGACGGCATTCCGGTCGTAGATGGCAAGGTACGCGCGAAGGATGGCGATATCCTCACGTTCACCGTCTCGCCCAAGACACGTCCCGACGATCCCGAGAAGAGCTACCGGTTTGTGGAATGGCGCGAGACGGACGCTCAGGGCGCCACGATCACGAACCGTCAGGAGTTCTGCGAGTATCGCGTCGACGGTAACGCACGGATCGTTGCCGTGATGGATGGCAAGGATGCCCATGTCGTGTGCGCGGAGTCCGAGCCGCTCGAGGGCGGTACCGTCACACTTAAGCGGGGGGAGACCGCGGGCATGGTGCTCGAGGTTCCTGAGGGCGAGCGCGTGACGGCCGAGGCCACGCCGTCGGAAGGGTATATCTTCGACGGCTGGTATCTGAGCTACGGCGCCGCGGATGCAACCGAGACCCTCGTGTCGAGCGAGCGTGCCTATACCTTCGAGCCCATCGCCGACTGCACGGTCAAGGCCCGCTTCACGCGTGCCTGCCGGGTCGATGTGGTGGTCGAGCCCGCGCAAGCCATGGCGGGTAAATATATGGTGCACGGCGAGGGCTATTGCATGAAGGGCGAGCCCGCCACACTCTCTATCGAGCTGACGGCCGAGGCGAGCAAGCAGTTCACCTTCAAGGGCTGGTACGACGCCAAGACGGATCTGCTCCTGGGGACCGATGCCAGCTACCTCGAGTTCTATCCCGACGAGGCGGAGTGCACCGTGCGCGCGGTGTTCGAGGAAAACAGCTATACCGTGACGGCGAAGGCAAAAAAGACCTTCGTTGAGCGCGGCACGGTCGAGATCGAGGGGCATGCGGGGGCAAGTTCTGTCACGTGCGGTTACGGCGAGACCGTGGTACTCAAGGCCAAGGCTAACGACGGTTACCGCTTCGACCATTGGAAGGACGGTTCGGGCAAGGAGCACACCACGGCCGAGCTGGCCGTCAAGGTGACCAAAAGCGAGACCTACACCGCGATTTTCACCGATGCCGCGCCCGAGGTGCTGGTCACGGCCGATTCGTGGCTCGGCGGCACGGTAACGTGCAACGGGACCGTGGTAAAACCCACGACCGATAAATTCAGGCTGGGCGAGACGCTCCATCTTACGGCCAAGGCCCGCACGGGCTATCTGTTCTGGGGCTGGTACGTCAACGGGCGCTTGGCGAGCGCTAAGCACGAGACCACGGTGGTGGCAAAGGCGCGCGGCAAGAGCGGACGCTGCACCATCACGGCGGCCTTTGCACCCGTCGATACCGTATGCCTGCCGCTTGCGAGCCCTGCGGAGGGCGGAACCGTGCGGGCGAGCCGCGTCCTTGCCGACCGCGGTTCCGAGGTGGCCCTTACGGCCACGCCCGCTCCCGGCTATATCTTTGTGGGCTGGTATACGGCGGCAGGCGACCTTGAGTCGACCGATGCATCGTTTACCTGTCATGAACAGCGAAGTCATGTGCACGTCGCTCACTTTGAGGCCATGAGCTATTCCGTGAACGCCGCGACGTTTGTTGATTCCGGAGCGGGTTCGCTCGTCGTATCGGGCGCGGCCGGCTGGGTCGAGGGTGCCGGTACCGTCGAGGCGGGGCATACGGCCACGCTGAGCGCCCATGCCCTTGCGGGCTACTCATTTGCGTACTGGGCCGATGCTTCGGGTGCCGTGGTGAGCAGGGATACAACCTATCATGTGGTTCCTTCGTCCGATGTGGAGCTCAAGGCGGTGTTCTCGGCACAGCGCTATAGCGTGGACCTCTCGTGCCCGGACGGTATGGGTACCGTGGAGGGCGCGGGCGAATATGCCGCCGGTCAGGTGGCCGCGGTGCGCGCGGTTCCCGCGACGGACATGTCATTTGTGGGCTGGTTCCAGGACGGTACCTGCGTGAGCTCTCAGACGTCCTATCGGTTTGCCGTGCGCAAGGACACGGCACTCTATGCCGTGTTCGCCTCGGGTTCGTGCACGGTGAGCACGGTCGCCTCGCCCACAGAGGGTGGGTCCGTGAGCGGTTTTGGAGGCTTTGAGCAGGGCGATCGCACCACGCTTCGAGCGATTGCCAACACCGGATATGCCTTCGTGTGCTGGAAGGACGCGAAGGGCGAGACGATAAGCGAGGATCCCGAGCGCACCGTCGAGGTGTCCGGCGATGCCGTCTACACCGCCACCTTCAAACCCAAGGGCTATCGGGTGCTTTTGAGCTCGAGCGTCGAAGGCGCTGGGGTCTTGAGCGGCGATGGTTCCTATGACTTTGGGGATACGGTTGAGCTGCAAGCCGAGGCCACGGGTACCAAGCGTTTCGCGGGCTGGTATGTCCTCGACGAGGCGGGAAACAGATCGCTGGTGAGCCGTGACGCCCATTGTTGGTTCAAGCTCGACGAAGATCTGGTCAAGGGCCTGGAGGACGATGCCCTGGAGATCCAAGCCGTGTTCGCCGACCCCTATGAGGTCACCGTCACGGGCGAGGTCGTGGTGAAGGACAAGGCCACGAGTAAGGGCTGCCGCGTCACGGGTGGCGGCAGCTTTGCCGCGGGCGACGCGGCCACCCTCGTGGCCACGCCGTCCCAGGGATATCGTTTTGTGGGCTGGAGCCTCGACAAGGAGGGCACCTCGATCGTCGAGACCGCGGCCGCGCTCGACGTCACCGCTACGCAGGATATGACCTACTATGCTCATTTCGAGGTAGACGGACAGGTGACGATCACGGTCACCGGCTCCTCGATCTTCCGCGGAACGGCCCTTTTGGTAGACGGCATCCCGACCGGCAGCAGGTCGTATGACAAGGGCGATATGTTCGCGGCGATCGCGATTCCCTGGAAGAGCTATCACTTCTCGCACTGGGTTGACGATGCGGGCGTCACGGTGAGCTACAGCGCGTTCTATGTCGGATTTGCCCGAGAGAACAAACAGCTCACGGCCGTCTTCTATCAGACGGGCTGCGACGTGCAGGTTGCCACGTATCCCAAGGGCGCGGGTTTTAGCATGGTGGCGCTGGGAACGGGCGGCTCCTATCATTCCGCCGCGATCATGTTCACCGTTCCGCATGCGGGATGGAAATTCAAGTATTGGATCGACGAGAACGGGATGCCCGTGGGGTTCACTCCGGTGATCAACCGCGTGGTGTTCGGCAACCGAACCTTCACGGCCGTTTACGAGCGGGCGACGTTTACGGTTACGGCGGTGGATCCGCGCAACGGCGGACATGTCGAGGGGTCGTCGGCCGACGACGCACGCGGCTACACTGTGATCAACGAGGTCGAGAGCGGCGCGTCGACCACGCTGGCCGCGGTCCCCGATGCCGGCCATGTTTTTGAGGGATGGTATGAGCGCGGCGAGGATGGCACGTTGGGCGACGAGCCCCTGAACACCGATGCCACGTGGACGTTTACGCCTGACGCCGACATGACGGTGGAGGCGCGCTTTGGAGAGGCCCCCAAGAGCAGGGTGACGGCGACCGCGATCAATGGATCGGTCGACCCCGAGACGGCGTCGGTGGCGGCGGACGGCAAGGTGACGTTCACGGCCACGCCTGATAAGGGATGCTATCTCGAGCGGGTGACGGTTACCGGTGAAAACGGCGAGGGAGCATCGAAGACCTACGATGCCGATCTCGCCGATTATCAGGGTGGTTCGTACAAGTTCACGTTGAGCGGCGTTACCGAGCCTCAAACGGTCACTTTTGCGTTTGCAAAGGCCGCGGCTCCGTTGGTCCTTGCGCAGCCGCAGGATGCGAGCGCCCACGAGGGCGACCCGGTCGAGCTCTCGGTTGCGGCCGAGGCGGGGCAGAACGTGTCCGACCATGCCTCGGTCTCTTCGGGAGCTGCGGCCGAGGTCGGGTTGAGCTATCAGTGGTTCTTCGTGCCTGCTGCGGGCGACGATGCGGTGCCGCTCAAGGGCGAGACGGGTCAGACCTTGTCGATTGCCGCGCTCGATGGCGAGAACGAGGGCGAGTACTTCTGCTGCATCACGCAAAACTATCTGGACACGGTGACAACAACGGATACCGAGCGTGCGACGGTTTCAATCGCACCACGGGACGCATTGGTCTTCAACGGTCGTGTGCTTTCGGGCGCGACCTGCCATGAGAACTATCGCGCCGAGATCGCGGGCGCCACGGGAGGCAAAGCTCCCTATGTTTACACTTGGGACGATGCCGAGATTCCCGCTGGCATGCGGCTTGCCCTGTCCGGTGACGGATCGGGAAGCCTGGTACTCTCGGGTGTTCCCACCGCTGCGGGTGCGTTCGGCTTTGATGTCACGTGCACCGATGACCAGGGGGAGGAGCGTGTCGCGCATATCGCGGGCGTCGTGAGAGCACAGAAGGCCCCGCTGGCGTTTGAGGGCGACAACTTTATCTATAACGCGACGCCGCAGGCCCCGACGCTTTGCGGCGTGCCCGAGGGCTGCGAGAGCGACGTCACGGTCACGTACGTGGGCACGGGCGATACGCACCATGCTTCGAGCACGGCACCGACGGATGCCGGCACGTACCGTGCCGTGGCGACCTTGCGTGCGAACGGTTACACCGGCGTGGCGTCCCGCGACTTTACGATTAAACAGGCGCCGGTTGACATCAAAATCGATGCGGCCGATGCCACCTATGACGGCGCCGAGCACGGTGCTGCGATCACGGTGACCGGGCTGGAACAGTCCGGGTATTCGGTGTCCTATCGTGGTGTCGGTGACACGTCGTACGGCCCTTGCGCGCAGCCGTCCCGTGATAGCGGTCGGTATCGCGTCGCGGTCAAGGTGACCGACCCCAATTATCAAGGCGAGCAGGCGTCCGAGTTCTCGATTGTCAAGGCCAGCCAGACCATCACGGGCACGATCGAGTATTCGGGCGTTTACGGAGGCAATCCCATCGCGCTCGATAACACGGCGAAGACTCCGGTGACCTTTGAGCTGGTAGATGACGAGGGCGCTGCAAACCCGATCGCCCTTGACGGGCGCTGTGCGACCGTTCGGGCGGCAGGTTCGGCGCGGATCATCGCGCATGCCGCGGCTTCGCGAAACTATCTGGCCGCCGATGATGTCGAACTTTCCGTCGATATCGCTCCGGCTCAGCTGTTGGTGAAGGTTGATGATGCCGAGCGTTTCGAGGAACAAGAGAACCCTGCCTTCACCTCGGCGTTGATCAGCCGTGCCGATACCGCGGGCGTAGAGGTTACATATACCTGTGCCGCCAACGAGCATTCGCCGGCCGGGTCCTATGAGATCGGGGCGACGGTCGATGATCTGAACTTCGATGTGACGGTCGAACCTGGCACGCTGACCGTTAAAAAGAAACCCGAGCCCGTCAATCCGGATCCGGTCGATCCCGATACGCCCGACCCGGACCAGCCTGACCCGGACCAGCCTGATCCCGATAATCCGGATCCGGACCAGCCCGACCCTGATACGCCAGATCCCGACAAGCCCGACCCTGACCAGCCCGACCCGGATAACCCGGATCCCGACAACCCCGACCCCGATAATCCGGATCCCGACAACCCTGATACGCCGGACGTTCCCGATCGATTCGAGGTGACGGCCAAAGCGCTCAACGGCACGGTCGACATCTCCTCGGCCTCGGTGGGTGCGGGCGATAGCTTGACGATCACCGCGACGCCCGATGACGGTTGCTATCTCGAGCGGGTGACGGTCGTGGAGGGCACCTCGGACAAAGCCTATGAGGTTGATCTTTCCAAATACAAGGGCGGCGCCTACGAGCTGACGCTTGACGATGTCTCATCGACGCAAGATGTCACGTTTGAGTTCGTGGCGGCACAAAAGCCTCGCGTGCTCGTTCAGCCCGTGGACGTAAATGCCCACGAGGGCGATGTGGCTACGCTTACGGTTGCGGCCGAGGCGGGACAGAACGTTATGGAGCACGCCGCTGCTTCGACAGGCCCCGCGGCTGATGTGGAGCTCTCTTACCAGTGGTCCCGCATGAAGGATGGGATCGCGGAAGTGCTCGAGGGGCAAACGACGGACACGCTTTCGTTCAAGAAGCTCAAGGATGAGCAGGCGGGCGAGTATTTCTGTCGCATCACTCAACACTATCTGGGTACCGAGACGAAGGCGGAATCCGATATCGCTTCGATCTCCGTCGCGCCTTGGGATGCTCTGGTGTTCCCAGGTGGCTTGTTGCCGATGGCTACGGCGCACGTCAAGTACCGTGCCCAGATCGAGGGCGCCGCGGGTGGCAAGGAACCATACGAGAACACGTGGAACGATGACGAGATTCCCGCAGGTCTCAAGCTGACCGAGCGCTCGGATGGTCTGACGCTCTCGGGCACCCCTTCTCAGACCGGGGTGTTTACCCTTGATGTGACGTGCACCGATGCGCGCGGCACGACTGCGGTCGCTCATGTTGCGATCGTGATCGCGGCCAAGCGCACGGAGCTCGCCTTTGCAAAAGCCGACTTCGTGTTCGACGCCTCCCCCCAGGCGCCCGAAGTGACCGGCGTGCCGGTGGGTTGCGAGAGCGATCTTAAGATCAAG
This sequence comes from Collinsella sp. UBA6357, assembly GCA_002437815.1. Lineage (GTDB taxonomy): Bacteria > Actinomycetota > Coriobacteriia > Coriobacteriales > Coriobacteriaceae > Collinsella. Next base: position 33,445 of record DJRP01000009.1, read on the forward strand.
TACTATGGAATCAAGGGTACGCACTATTCGTCGGGCAAGGCCCCGACGGATGCCGGCTGGTATCGGGCGGTGGCGACGTTGCGGACCGACGGCTATGTCGGTGCCGCCACCTGCGAGTTCGAGATCGCGCCGGCGCAGCTGACCGTGAAGGTCGCCGATGTCGAGCGCTTCGAGGGCGAGTCGAACCCCGAGTTCAGCGCGACTCTGATAAGCAAAGTGGATACCGCGGGGGTGAAGGTCATGTTCACGTGTGATGCGGACGAGAATTCTCCGGCGGGCACCTATGCGATCGAGGCGACGGTTGCCGACTCCAACTTCGATGTGACGGTCGAGCCCGGCACGCTGACGGTGAAAAAGAAGCAGGAGCCGGTCGATCCCGATCCTGTCGACCCCGACAAGCCCGACCCGGATCAGCCTGAGCCCGACAAACCCGATGGCCCTGACCCAAGCGACCCCGATAAGCCCGATCCCGACAAACCGGATCCCGACAAACCGGATCCCGACCAGCCCGATCCGGATAAGCCGGAACCGGATAACCCGGACAAGCCCGATGGCCCAGATCCGAGCGAGCCCGACAAACCGGAACCGGATAACCCGGATAAGCCCGATCCCGACAAGCCCGACCCTGACAAACCAGAACCGGGCGACCCGAGCGACCCCAGCAAGCCCGGAAAACCCGAATCGGACAACGGAGATTCCAAGTCGCCTGCGACTCCGGACAAGACGGATGAATCTAAGGACAAGCAGACGGGGACTGAGACCGAGAAAGGGGAGAGCCGCAAGGAATCCTCGACATCGCATTCGAAGACACTTGCCGATACGGGCGATCGGACTCCGCTGGTCCTTGCCATCGCAGCTGCCGCCATCGCATCCATAGCACTCGGCCTCGACCTTCTGCGCCGTCGGCATTTTCGCGGGTAGGCGCACCGTGTTGCCGTTTTGACGCGTGGGCGGCCCCTTGGGATGTCGCCGATCATCCAATGGCCTGGCCTGTCGAAGTAATCGAAGCAGGGGATTGTTTATACTGGCGGGACGGGCGCAGCACCCGTCCCGCTTCTTTGTGAAAGGAACCTCTATGGCTCGATCCTCTTCGGCGCTCACGACCGCGCAGTCGCTCACGGTCGGCGTCGCTCTGTTTTCCATGTTCTTCGGAGCGGGCAATCTGATCATTCCGCCGCTGCTGGCACTTAAGGCGGGAACGGCGACGCCTATCGCCATGGTTGGCTTTTTGGTCGCCGCGATCGGGCTTCCCGTGCTTGGCATCATCGCCGTTGCGCTCGCCGGAACGGCACGCGAGCTCGCGGGGCGCGTGCATCCCCACTTTGCCGAGCTGTTCGTCGGGGCCGTCTATCTGGCAATTGGCCCGTGCCTGGCCATTCCCAGAACGAGCTCCACGGCTTTCGAGATGGTCGTTCCGCTGCTGCCGGCGGATATGCCTGTCGTCGGAGCCCGTCTTGTCTTCTCTATCGCGTTTTTCGCCCTTGCCTTTGTGCTGGCTCTCAAGCCGGGCGTCATCACACGTGTGCTCGGGCGCATCACCGGGCCCGCCCTAATCGCGTTGATCGTGCTGGTGGTAGTTTCGGCGATCGTCGCCCCGGCCGGATCTCCTGCCGCTCCCCAGGATCCCTATGACGGTGGGGCGCTCGTCCAGGGCTTTTTGACCGGATATCAAACCATGGACTTGCTGGCGTCTCTCGCCTTTGGCATCGTCATCGCCGAGACCATCCATGAGCAGGGTGTGAGCGACCCTGCTGGGGTTACCCGCGAGATCAGTCGCGCCGGCGTCGTCGCCGGTGTGCTCATGGCGCTTATCTATGGCGGGCTCGCCGTCGTGGGTGCCAATCTGGGCGACGTGATGCCCGATGCCGCCAACGGCGCCGCTATCCTCACCAAATCGGCCACGCTTCATTTTGGTTTTGCGGGCACCGTTGTGGTCGCCACGATCTTTTTGCTGTCGTGTATGAACGTGTGCATCGGTCTTATCAGCTGCTGCAGCCGCTATTTTTGCGAAAGCTATGTGACAGGTGGCGCCGATGGCACCGATGGTAAGCCGACACGGGCTTTTGTCGTGTTGGCCTTGGTCTTTGCGGCGTTCTCGTGCGTACTGTCAAACATCGGCCTCGATGCCATCCTCACCTTCTCGATACCTCTGCTCAACGCCCTGTATCCGGTGGCTATCGTGCTGGTCGCCATGGGCATGGCGCATGGCTTTTGCGATGCGCGTCCCCAGGCATGGGTTTGGGTTGGTTCGGCCACAGCTGCAACGGGCGTTATCGTGTCGATTCGCGATGCCTTTTTGCCCGGTATATGGCTGCCGTTCGACGCACTGCCGCTTGCCGATATCGGCATGGCCTGGCTACCGGTGGCGGCTGTCGCGTTCGCCTGCGGTCTGGTTCATGCCCGCGTCGCTCCACGCCGGCGATAGCCGTTCGCGATCTTTGTACGTCATCTGATCTTTTGCTCGATGAAGCTTGCATGAGCGCGGTTGCTCCCGTACAATGCAATCTTGCTTTGGGACACGCAAGGGTGGACAACCCGAGCTGCTCAACACCTTCGGGACGTGGCGCAGTTTGGTAGCGCGCCTGCTTTGGGAGCAGGATGTCGCAGGTTCAAATCCTGTCGTCCCGACCATATCTTGCGGGCGTAGTTCAATGGTAGAACCCCAGCCTTCCAAGCTGATGACGCGGGTTCGATTCCCGTCGCCCGCTCCAATAAAATCGCAGGTCAGAGGTATTAGAACCTCTGGCCTTTCTTTTTATGTCACACCGTCATGTCACGAATATGTCACAACTTGCCTGATAAACGGGGGTGCGGCAAAGGCCCGTATCGCGCTCCATGGGATGTATGGACCCGGTATCTTGTGTATCCGGTTGAACTTTCTGACCCCTGTGTGTGACATGGTTTTGTGACATGGGTGTGACATGCCGCGTTTTTGCGTGGGCGATAACGAGCAGACCCGCCCACGTTTTTACATGGGCGGGTCTGTCTCTCGGTGCGGTTTAGACTTTTCCCGTTCTGACTTCGATGCTTCTCGCTTTGGCCCCTGAGCGCTCGCCGCCCGGTGGCTCTTCGAGTCCAAGTTTTCTTAGCTTCGGTAGTGTCGAGAAAGTTG
>DJRP01000001.1 GCA_002437815.1 Collinsella sp. UBA6357
CTGCCCGTGTCCGCCCAGCTCGTGGGCCCCGCGTTCAAGGACCGCCAGCTGCTCACGTTCGCCCGCGCCATCGAGCGCGGTTTCGCCGATGCCAAGACGGGGGCGCCCGCGCTCGCCGTCGCGCCTGATTTCGCCGGGAAGGGGGGCGAGCTGTAATGAAGGAGCTTTCCGAGGTCCTGGAGGACTGGGAGGCCGTCATCGGTCTCGAGATCCATACCGAGCTCACCGCACTCGACACCAAGATGTTCTGCAACTGCAAGCTCAGCCACGAGGACGAGCCCAACGCCAACGTGTGCCCCGTGTGCCTGGGCCTGCCGGGCGCGCTGCCGGTACCCAACAAGAAGGCCATCGAGAGCATCGTCAAGGCCGGTCTCGCCACCAACTGCGAGATCCAGAAGCGTTCGATGTTCTACCGCAAGCACTACTTCTATCCCGACATGGCCAAGAACTTCCAGACCACGCAGGGTCCGGTCGCCTTCGCAATGTACGGGCACCTCGACCTGGATGTCACGGGCCGCGGCGCCGCCGAGCGCCCCGACTGCGCCTTTGGCGATTCAGAGGCCGAGAGCCTGGCCAGCGCCTCCGCCAACGCCGAGGGCCTCTCGACGTCGATGACCGCGACGATGCGCGAGGGCAACCAGCGCGCGGGACATCTCGCGAGCTACGACGCGTCGAACCTCACGATGCCCGAGCGCCGCGCGGACGGTTCCTACACGGTGCCGATTCGCATCCTGCGCATCCACATGGAGGAGGACGCCGCCAAGATGGTGCACGTGGGCGGTGCCGAGGGCCGTATCACCGCGGCGGCCGAGTCGCTCGTCGACTACAACCGCTGCGGCACGCCGCTCATCGAGCTCGTCACCGAGCCCGACCTGCGCACGCCCGAGGAGGCGCGCCTGTTCATGGAGAAGCTCCGCCGCATCTTCGTGACGCTCGGCATCTCCGACTGCTCGATGGAGAAGGGTTCCATGCGCTGCGACGGAAACGTGTCGCTGCGCCGCCGCGGCTCGACCAAGCTCGGCACCAAGACGGAGCTCAAGAACCTCAACTCCTTCAAGGCTCTGCATGACGGCCTCGCCTACGAGATCTGCCGCCAGGCCGAGGTGCTCGAGGAGGGCGGCATCATCTACCAGGAGACCCGCCACTGGGAGCCTTCGAAGAAGCGCACCGTCGTCATGCGCGTCAAGGAGACGGCCGACGACTACCGCCTGTTCCCCGACCCCGATCTGGCACCGTTCGACCTGGATGACGAGTTCATCGAACGCTGCCGCGCCGAGATCCCGGAGCTGCCCGACGCCAAGCGCGACCGCTTCGAGCAGGACTTTGGCATCAAGGCTGCGGATGCCGAGCAGATCGCCGGCGACCCGGTCTATGCCGAGTTCTTCGAGGAGGCCGCGGCCGGCATGCAGGGCAAGGAGGCCCAGACGGTCGCGAACCTGCTCGTCAACGAGACGGTCGCCTACCTCAAGGGCGCGGGCGTGGCGCTCGACGAGTCCGGCATCAAGCCGACCCAGGTGGCGGCGCTGGCCAAGCTCCTCGCGAGCGATGCCATCAGCTCCAACCAGGCGCACGAGGTCTTCGAGGCCATGGCCGAGACCGGCGACGATCCCAACAAGATCGTGGACGAGCGCGGCATGCGCCAGGTGAGTGATACCGGCGCGCTGCAGCCGATCGTGGACGAGGTGCTCGCGAACTGCCCGGACCAGGCGCAACAGTACCGCGACGGCAACCAGAAGGTTATCGGGTATCTGGTGGGACAGTGCATGAAGGCGAGCCGCGGCAAGGGCAACCCCAAGCTCTTCAACGAGTTGCTGAGGAAGGCGCTCGCGTAGTAGGCGAGGGCCGAGGGGTCCGGCAGGGCGGGTGCTTCCTCAAAATTTCGAACAGTCCTGTGCAAGACGGAGGCGCCACTGGCGCCTCCTTTGCGTGCGGAACTCATTTTGAGCAAGTACCCGCCCTGCCGGCCCCTCCCGATCCCGATACGACTCGGCCTTCCGGGTCAGCTGTCTGCATTAGTAATATGTAGGAACTGTGAACGAATGCGATGCTGACAATCTCGTTCAGTCCTTGATTCCTGATAGTTGAAAGTCCTAGTCGTGACGGGCTCTCCAAGCGGTGGGCGTCTCGCCGGTGTATTGCCTGAACGCTTGGGCGAAGGCCGCCTGTTGGGGGTAGCCGAGCTTCTCGGCTATCTGGGCTATCGTGAGCGAGCCGTCTGACAGCAGATCTTGTGCTCGTTCGATGCGGCGCCTTCGGATATAGGTGCCCAACGATTCACCGGTCTGGGCTTTGAAGGTGGCGCAGAGCTTGGAGCGACTTATATAGAGCTGTCCGGCTACTTCGTTCACGCCGATGCGCCGCCCGGCATCGAGTGCGCGCTCGGCGGCCGCTGCCGCCTCCTCGACGATGCTCGCGCTTGCCCGTAAACCTTCTTCCACGCGCGCTTGCCTCAGCGCCGCGCGCGAACGAGCGAGCTCGGCGACCATCGTGTCCACGATGGCCCGCATATACAGATGTCCTCCGGTTGCACGGGCACGTTTCTCATCGATGCTCCGGAGCGTTTGACAGATCGCCGACATCGCTTCCTCGTTCCAGGTCTCGGCAAAAGCGTCGAAAATCCCCGTGAACTCGGCAGGATAGTGCCTCTCGAGCTCATCGAAAAAACCGGGCAGGAATATCACGGAGCGCGAGTGGTAGAGCTGCCCGGCAAACAGTGGACTCTGCTCCTCGCCGCAACGGTCTTGGATAAAGCTGCAGACGGTATTGTTCGGCCACGGTCCGTGTAACGGCTTGAGGTTCGCCGGCACGATGCCGGTCTCGGGCATACAGGTGAGGGTGGAGTTGCTGACCTCGCTCACGCAGGCATAGGGTTCCGGTGTGTATTCCAAAAGATTCATATCGTGCGCCGGCGTGATATGGTGCTCCATCACCAGACACGTGGGGGAGAGCGGCATGATCCACGCGTATCCATGGCCCAGTTCGTTGGTTACCTCGCCGGTAAAAACGGCCCCCCTGCTTTTAAGCTCAAGGCCGAATTGCTCGAATTGCGGCGCGTAGAGCTCGGTTATGTCGGTCGCCGCTCGCCGCATTTGCAGAAACGTCCCTTTCTTTTGCGAAACCGTCCACGCCTGTCCGCAGGCGCGCTTGCGATAAACGGCTCAATGATAAGTTGATTGAGGTTAACTCGCAAGTTGTCAGAAAGGAATCGCATGGCAAAGGACAAAAAGGAAAGCGGTGGGATCGGCGAGCTGCTCGCCTATGCCGGTGACCGCAAGGTCCTCACCTATCTGGGCATGGCGCTCTCGGCGCTATCGCAGCTGCTGGGCTTTGGCCCATATGTGTGTATCTGGTTTGTCGCACGCGACCTGATCGCCGTGGCGCCTCGTTGGGGCGAGGCGGCGGATATCGCGACATACGGCTGGTGGGCGGTTGGATTCGCTTTGGCAGGGATCGTCGCCTACTTTGCGGGGCTCATGTGCACGCATCTCGCGGCGTTTCGCTGCGCGTCCAATATCCGCAAAGCCACATCCGAGCATCTGCTCAAATTGCCGCTTGGGTATTTCGATACACATGCCACCGGTGAGCTGCGCCGCATTGTGGACGGATGCGCGGCGTCCACCGAGACGCTGCTCGCGCATATGCTGCCTGATATCGCGGGTGCCGTAGCGATGGTCATGGGCCTGCTCATGCTGCTGTTCGCCTTCGATTGGCGCCTGGGCGCGGCGTGCCTTATCTCGGTTGTCGTCTCGTTTGGCGCCATGGCAAGCATGATGGGTGGCAAAGGCGGCGAGTTCATGAAGGCGTACATGGGCGCACTCGTCAATATGAATAAGACGGGCACCGAATACGTCCGCGGTATCCCCGTGGTCAAGGTGTTTCAGCAAACGGTCTATTCCTTCAAGGCGTTCCATGATGCGATCACCGAGTACGCGCGCATGGCGCAAGACTACGCCGGCACGTTCTGCCGCGCGCCGCAGGTGATCAACCTGACGGCCCTCAACGGCTTGGTGGCCTTCTTCCTTCCCGTGGCATTGCTGCTCGCGCCGGGCGAGGCGGACTTCGCGCGCTTTCTGACCAACTTCACCTTCTATGCCATCTTTTCGGCCGTGGTGCCCACAGCCATGACCAAGCTCATGTTTGTGGGCGAGGCGTCGCAGATGAGTGCCGACTCTCTGTCGCGTATCCATGAGATCATGGGGTCTCAACAGCTTCCGGTACCCGCCGATCCCAAGCATCCGGCCGGCAGCGATGTGCGCTTCGAGGATGTGACCTTTGCCTACGAGGGCACCGATGCCCCTGCCATCGATCATGTGAGCTTTACCGTGCCCGCGGGTGCCACGGTGGCGCTCGTCGGGCCCTCGGGCGGCGGAAAGTCGACCTGTGCGAGTCTTGTCCCGCGCTTTTGGGATGTGTCCGCAGGCCGCGTGCTCGTGGGCGGCGTGGATGTGCGCGATATGGATCCGCACGAGCTCATGGATCAGGTCGCCTTTGTGTTCCAGACCAATAGGCTCTTCAGCCAAACGCTTGCCGATAACGTGCGCGCTGTGCGCCCCAATGCCACCGATGACGAGGTTCGCGCGGCTCTTTCCGCTGCGCAATGCGACGACATCGTGGCCAAGCACCCGCAGGGCATCGATACCATGCTTGGCGCCGGCGGCGCCTATCTCTCGGGCGGTGAGGTCCAACGCGTGGCGCTTGCCCGCGCCATCCTCAAGGATGCACCTATCATCGTGCTCGACGAGGCCACGGCTTTTGCCGACCCCGAGAACGAGGCGCTCATCCAACGCGCGTTTAACCAGTTGACGGCGGGGCGCACCGTCATCATGATCGCCCATCGTCTCTCGACGGTGGTGGGGGCCGACAAGATCGTGGTGCTCGACCAGGGCCATGTTCGCGAGTCGGGCACCCATGCTGAGCTCATGGCCGCGGGCGATCTCTACGCCAAGATGTGGGCCGACTACGAACAAGCTGCCAGCTGGAAGATCGGCGCTGCGGACACGGGTACGCCGGCTGCGAAGGGAGGCGAGGCCTAGATGTTCGCCTCGTTCAAAAACAAGTACTTCTTATCCGATAAGGGTATCGCCGGCGTCAAGCGTGGCATGCTCTGGACCACACTCACCAACCTTGTCACCATGGCCGGTATGGGCTTTTTATTCCTGGTTATGGCGGGCTTTGTCGAGCATCTGGTGGCAGGGGCGGATCTGCCAACTGTGTTGCCTGTCATATGCGGGCTTGCGATCTTCTTAGTCCTGCTGTTTGTGTGCAACTGGCAGCAATATTACTACACCTACTGCATCTTCTATGAAGAGTGCGGCAAACAGCGCATAGAGATCGCGGAGCGCCTGCGTAAGCTGCCGCTGTCCTTCTTCGGACGTCGCGACCTTGCCGATCTCACCGAGACCATCATGGGCGACGCCCAGACCATGGAGCATGCCTACAGCCATGTGCTGGGCGAGCTCTGGGGCGCCGTCATTGCGAGCGCCATCGTGTTCGTTGGATCGCTCTGCTTCTGCTGGCAGCTGGCGGTCGCGGCGTTTTGGAGCGTGCCCGTGGCGTTTGCCGTGTTGATGTTGACGCGCAGACCCATGGCGGCAGTGTTCGATCGCGTGCGAGCCCAAAAGGTTAAGGTTACCGAAGCTGTGCAGGAGACGCTCGATTGCGTGCGCGAGATCCGAGCCACCAACCAGGAGACGTACTATCTCGAAGGCTTGAACGCGGTGATCGACCGACAGGAACGGGAAACCACCAAGGGCGAACTTGTCAACGGGCTCTTGGTCAATTCGTCGTTTGCCATCCTTCGCCTGGGAATCGCCACCACGCTCATCGTCGGTGCGGGGTTGATCATGGCGGGCAAGATCGACTATTTGGTAATGTTTGCTTTTCTGCTTATGGTGAGCCGTATCTACGCGCCGTTCGACCAAGCGCTCATGCTGATGTCGGAGCTGTTTGCGGCGGAGTCCTCGGCCAAGCGCATGCGCTCGATCATGGAGGAGCCTGTGGCGCAGGGGAGCGACGTGTTCGAGCCAGCCGGGCATGATGTGGTGTTCGACCATGTCGCGTTTTCCTACGGCGCGGGCGAGGACGGACGCGCGGGCGAGCAGGTTCTGCGCGATGTGAGCTTTATCGCCAAAGAAGGCGAGGTCACGGCACTGGTCGGCCCTTCGGGTTCCGGTAAGTCCACGGTGAGCCGCCTGGCTGCGCGCTTTTGGGATGCCACAGCGGGCGCCGTCTCGGTGGGCGGCGTGGACGTTGCGAACGTGGACCCCGAGGTCCTGCTGCGCGACTACGCCATCGTGTTTCAGGACGTACTGCTTTTCGATGACACGGTGATGGGCAATATCCGTCTGGGGCGCCGCGATGCCACCGATGAGGAAGTGCTTGCCGCCGCGCGTGCCGCAAACTGCGACGAGTTCGTAAAGCGCATGCCCCAGGGTTACGACACCATGATCGGCGAGAACGGGTCCAAGCTCTCGGGTGGCGAGCGCCAGCGCATCTCCATCGCACGTGCATTGCTCAAAGATGCGCCTATCGTGCTGTTGGACGAGGCCACGGCAAGTTTGGATGTCGAGAACGAGACGGTGGTGCAGCAGGCGATCTCCCGTCTGCTTGCCGACAAGACGGTGATCGTGATCGCGCATCGCATGCGTACGGTTGAGAACGCCGACAAGATCGTGGTGCTCAAGGACGGCGTGGTTGCCGAGCAGGGTACCCCCGCCGAGCTCAAGGCGGCGGGCGGTGAGTTCGCGCATATGGTCGCCTTGCAAAAAGAGGCGGCTGCCTGGCAGATCTAGGGCCGAACCGAGAAAGCAACGAGCACGGGCTATCCTCTGCGTAGTGAGCTATAATATTGTTGCTAGCATTGATAGCAATCAAGAGGAGATGATTGGTTTGAGCGGCGCAGCTGCTGGGTTGGCCCAAGTGAACGTTCGCGTCGACCGCCATGCGAAAGAACGGGCCGAACAGTCTCTTCGTTTGGTCGGCATGTCTTTGCCGCGGGTCATCAAAAACGTTGTCGAAAAAATAGCCATGGGCGGTCGGTCGTGCGAAGAGGTGCTTGCGGCGCTTGACACTGAGCCGTGCGCCGAGGAGACGGTTGGGGAGTCTCCGTTCGCAGCATCATGGGCTTCGGCCGATCAGCTCTATCGGGATCTGGGTATTTCTGGCGATCCGGTCTCCGGCGAGCGTGATTGGGATGTCGTCTACTCCGAGGCGATGGATGCCCATTATCGCGGGAAAGGGCTGATTTCGTGAGTCCATTACCTTTTCGCATCATGGTCGATACCAACGTTTGGGTCGATTCGTTCTGCATGGACCATGCCGGGTCCTTGGCCGCACGCGCCTTTATTGACCGAGCGGCCGAAGCAGGGGCTTTGCTCATGTTTCCTGCTCACATCGCTAAAGACGTTTTGTATATCGCACAGCACGAGCTCAAGCGAAGCGCGCTCGCCGAACGAAGGCCGATGGATGCCGCCACCTCGCGAGCGATTGAGGAAACGAGCCTTGCCTTCGTCAAAAACATGATGGAGAACGCAACGCCTGTCGGCGCCGATGCGTCCGATTTGTGGCTGGCCGAGAAATACCTGACGCTTCATCGCGACTATGAGGACAACCTGGTTTTGGCGGCCTGCAGGCGTGGGGAGGCCGACTATCTGGTGACAAGCGATAAAAAGCTACTCGAGCATGCCGATATCGCAGCCAAGACCCCTCAGCAGATGATGTCGATCTTGGCATTGCGCGGGCTGAGATAGCCCGTTTGGGAAGGGCATGCCGTCCGTTTCGATTTCGTGCGGCATGCCCTTGTTCTTTTACTTGAGTTGGTTTTTGATGTCGGCCGCATGCTCAAGCAGGTTCACCGCGGCGGCGCTATCCAGGTTGATGGCAGCGAGGCTTCGGTAGACCCATTCGTTGACCTGCGTGTTCTTGACGCCGGCGGTCTTCATGAGGGCGGTGACGTCGGCGATCTTGCCAAAGAGCTCGGCTTTGGCGCCAGCGAGCTCGATGTCGAGGCCGTGGTAGGCCGTGACGCCGCGATGCTCGGCCACGTGGTCGATAAAGCCGTCGACGGTGTCGAGTTGCTCGGCGAGGGTCGTCTTATCAGCGCCGCTCGAGATGGCGTTGACGGCCTCGACCACGACGAGCGCCGGATGACCGCACGGCACGAAGCCCTCGATCTGGTCCATGGCCTCCGTGATGGTGGAGCCGAGCCCCACAAGGGCATTGATGAGCTGCTGTTTGGTGTTCATGGTCGAGCCTTTCGATCGAGGTACTGTCTGGCGCCCACTATACGATGGCATTAAGGTAGCAAAAATGCGAAAAGTCGTGCACATTGTTGTCTCCACAACCGAAGCACGACTTGCGGAGCTTCAAAGAGAACGTGGTACTATACCTACTCTGTGGTGGGCAATTGTCCCGCATGTACTTTGAAAAGTCGACGGCCGTCTGCGAGTTTTGCGGACTGCCATCCAGACTTTCCCGACATTCGGGGGCGACTGGTTTCGACACGATAGCTCTGAGAGAGGAAGCAAGCCGAGGTCTCCTCGCCTCGTAAAACAGGGGTACCGTCAAATTGAATTGACAACAACTCTTCTTATGAGCCTCTGGCTCTCGCTGCTTAATTTATAGCAGCGCGTCAACCCGGTGATTTCCCCGACACCGGCGCGACGTCATTTTAGGGGAATGCTCCCGCGCACGTAATCGGTATGGCGCGGGCTAAGACCGAACCGGTTGGGATGCCGCGAGCGTGTCGCTGCGCGCAACGCGTCCGAGATCAAACCAGCGACTGAGCTTGGAGATGCCGATCAGGGGGCTTTCGTGGACCGGAGTTCGATTCTCCGCGCCTCCACCAATAGTTACAAGCAGGTAGGTAAACACTCCTACCTGCTTTTTATTACAGGTCCGCACCGCGGAGAATCGAACTCTGTGCAGGGCGCGGGCGTTAAGCAAACGCGGAGCGTTTGTAGCCCGCGGGCGAGATCGCCGACAGGCGCTCGAAGCCGGTGCGTGTTCGCGAAGCGAACACGCGGATTCTCCGCGCCTCCACCAAAGATAAACAGCAGGTAGAGAGTTGTCTCTGCCTGCTTTTTTGTTGCCGGTCGATGCCGCGGCGACGCTACTGGACGGAATCTCGCCCCAAACCGTCCACCGCCGTCTCTGATGGGTCCAAAGGAGACAGTGCTGGACGGTTTTTTGGCCGAAAGCGTCCAACGCTGCATCGTTGGTCTCTGGGGGAGACACCGCCGGACACTTTCTGGCCCCAAACCGTCCGGCGGCGCATCCCCGACAGGCAAAGGCGACGCTATCGGACAGAGTCTCGCCCCAAACCGTCCGCCGCCGTCTCCTTTGATCGCCCGTCTGCGCCGAACTTTGCGAGCCCTCGCTTATGCCGTCTCTCGAAACGGGGTAGAAGAAACCCCGAAAATGATTCGACAAGGGAGGCGGCCATGACGGCAGAGGAAAAAGCCAAGAACTCCGGAAAAATCGCACTCGTGCTCGAGGGCGGCAGCTATCGCGGGCAGTTTACGGCGGGCGTGCTCGATGTGCTGATGGAAAACGATGTCGAGGGCATCGACGCCTGCTATGGCGTATCGGCGGGTGCGCTCAACGGTATGGGCTTTAAATCGCACCAGATAGGACGCGCCAACCGCGTCAACCTGGCATTTTGCAACGATAGCCGTTATATGGGCACCAAATCGCTCGCCTCGACGGGCTCGATCGTCGGCTACGACTTCATGCTCAACGATGTTCAGGATCGTCTTGATCCTTTTGATAACGAGGCGTTCGACAGCAATCCCATGGAGCTTTATGTCGTGGCAACCGACATGCTCTTTGGCACCGCGGCCTATCTGCCGGTCAAAAATGCCGTTCTGGACATCGATGCCGTGCGCGCCTCGACGTCGCTGCCGCTGGTGACACCGCCCGTCGAGATCGATGGCCATAAGTACGTGGACGGCGGCGTGGCGGATAGCATTCCGGTCGAGCACGTGCTCGAGGAGGCCGGCTACGATCGCGCGATCGTGGTCGTCACGCAGGACCGTTCCTATGAGAAGCGTCCCTACGAGTTCACCGCGGCGGCGCGTGCGCGTTATGCCGAGTATCCCTATCTGCTCGAGGCGCTGCTCACGCGTCATGATCGCTACAACATCCAGCGTATGCACCTGTGGAAGTACGAGCGCGAGGGCCGCGCGTTGGTGGTGGCCCCGCAGAAACCCGTCGAGGTGGGCCATGTCGAACATGACGCGGCCAAGCTGCTCGACCTGTATATTCAGGGTCGTCAAGAAGCCAAGCGCCTGCTCCCCAAGATCAGCTCCTTCATTTGCTAATTTTAGGACGGGGTCGGCCGTGCGCAACCGGTCTGCTCATTGCAGACCGGTTGTGCACGGCCGACCCCGTCCTAATTTGACATGTGCAGAAACTCTGCGTGCCGGCAAAATACCTGTTGACTCAGGACGCCAGCGGGGTAATATGGACGGGTTACTTGCAGAGCCCCGTGAATCTCTGTAACAACACGTACTGTACATGGAGGAGTCTAAGTGATTTCGAAATCGACTCACTACGCCAAGCAGGGCGAGGTCCAGCGCAACTGGGTTCTCGTCGACGCCGATGGTGCTGTCCTGGGCCGTCTTGCTACCCAGATCGCAATGATCCTGCGCGGCAAGAACAAGCCCCAGTTCACCCCCAACAGCGACTGCGGTGACTTCGTCGTCGTCATCAATGCCGATAAGGTCCAGCTTACCGGTAACAAGGCCGACACGAAGACCTATTATCGCCACAGTGGCTACAACGGCGGCCTCAAGGCTGAGAGCTTCCGTATGGCGATGGAGAAGCACCCGGAGAAGGTCATCGAGCGCGCTGTTCGCGGCATGCTCCCCAAGACCACCCTCGGTCGAGCCCAGATGACCAAGCTTAAGGTCTATGCTGGCCCCGAGCATCCGCATGCTGCCCAGAACCCCACGAAGATTGAGCTGGAGGCTTAAAGATGGCTGAGAACACTGTTGTCTACCAGGGTACCGGTCGTCGTAAGAACGCCGTCGCCCGCGTCCGTCTCGTCCCCGGCACCGGCAAGGTGACCGTCAACAAGCGCGATGCCGAGCAGTATTTCGGCCGTCATCAGCTCGTTGAGAACGCTCTTGCTCCGTTTAAGGTGACCGACACTGCCGGTCAGTTCGACGTCATCGCTCTTTGCGACGGCGGCGGCATCTCCGGTCAGTCCGGCGCTCTGCGCCTCGGCATCGCCCGCGCCCTTCTTAACGCTGGCGATTACCGCGCTGACCTCAAGAAGGCCGGTTTCCTTACGCGCGATGCTCGCGTGGTCGAGCGCAAGAAGTACGGCCTCAAGAAGGCTCGTCGCGCTCCCCAGTTCTCCAAGCGCTAAGCGCCTGTCTCTTTACGAGATACAATGTACAAGCGGGGCCTGCCGATTGGTCGGTGGGTCCCGTTTTCTTTTGAAACCGATGGCGGGCGGCCCCTATGCCACGCTCGCTTGGGAAGGAGCGATCCATGCCCCAGAACATCTTTGGAACCGACGGCGTCCGCGGCGTCGCCAACGCCGATCTGTCGTGCGACCTGGCTTTTCGTCTTGGCCGCGCGGCGACCAAGTTTCTCGGCCCCGATATCTGCGTCGGCCGTGACACGCGTCTTTCCGGCACCATGCTCGAAAGCGCCCTGACCGCCGGCATCATGGCCGAGGGCGGCCGCCCGCATTGCTGCGGCGTCATCCCCACGCCTGCGGTTGCCCTGCTCACGGTGCAAAACGAGCTCGATGGCGGTATCGTCATCTCGGCATCGCACAATCCGCCCGAGTTCAACGGCATCAAGTTCTTCAGCCGCAAGGGCATGAAACTCCCCGATGCCGTCGAGGAGCAGATCAGCGCCTGGGTCATGTCCGAGGAGGCTATGGCGGCCGATACCCTGCCGACCGGTGCCGGCGTGGGTCATATCGTCAAGATGAAGAATGCCCGCAAAGCCTATATCGACCACGCCATCGATACGCTTGACGGCCTTTCGCTCGAAGGCCTTGTGGTCGCCGTCGATTGCGGGCACGGTGCCTCGTGCGAGACCACGCCCGTCGCGCTCCAGCGCCTGGGCGCCACCGTGCATGCCATCAATACCGATTACAACGGTACCGACATCAACGTCAACTGCGGATCCACGCACCTCGAGCCGCTGCGCGACCTTGTACTGCGCACGCACGCCGATGTGGGCCTGGCGCACGACGGCGATGCCGATCGCGTGCTGTTCGTAGACCACGAGGGCAACGAGATCGACGGTGACTATATCCTTGCCATCTGCGGCTCCGACCTCGCGGCCCGCGGCAAGCTCGCCAACTCCGAGATCGTCTCGACGGTCATGTGCAACCTCGGTTTCTCCATTGCTATGAGGGAGCAGGGCTTCGACATGGTGCAGACGGCCGTGGGCGACCGCTACGTCCTCGAGCGTATGCTCGAGGACGGCGCCGTTATCGGTGGCGAGCAGTCCGGCCACATCATCTTCCTCGAGCACAATACCACCGGCGATGGTCTGGTCACTGCCTTGCAGATGCTTGCCGTCATCAAGCGCACCGGTCGCTCGCTCAAGGACCTTGCGGGCATCATGAAAAAGTACCCCCAGGTACTCGTCAACGTTCATTCCGATAACAAGGCCGGTCTTGATGACTGCAAGCCCATCTGGGACGCCGTCGAGGCTGCCGAGCGCGAGCTTGACGGGCGTGGTCGCGTGTTGGTGCGCCCGAGCGGCACCGAGCCTCTGGTCCGCGTCATGGCCGAGGCCGAGACGCACGAGATCACTCAGCGTGTCGTTGACTCCATCGTCGAGGTTGTCAAGCGCGAACTCCCTTAATGGCCACTTTTATCCTTTAAGTGGTAAACTTGGTGTGTTTCGTTATAGAGTCTGCATTCAAGGGGGAGCATGTTCACAAAGGTCCTCAAGTCGCTTGGCGCCCATGGGCGTGTGCGCACGCTTCCCTCTCCGATCGCGGGAGACGTGATTCCGCTTTCGGATGTGAACGATCAGACGTTTGCGACGGGCCTTTTGGGCCAGGGCGTTGCCATAAAGCCTACGTCCGGTCGCGTCATCGCTCCCTCGGATGCCAAGATCGAGGCCATCTTTCCCACCGGTCACGCCGTCGCGCTCAACACGGTCGACGGCCTTGACGTGCTCATTCATGTGGGGCTCGATACCGTGCAGCTCGAGGGCAAGCACTTTACCGTACATGCCCAGGTGGGCGATACGGTAAGCAAGGGCGATGTACTCATCGAGTTCGATCGTCAGGCGATCGAGTCGGAGGGATACGACGTTACCGTTCCCATCTTGGTATGCAATTCGGTCGAGTTCTCGAGCATCAAGGGACCGATCGGCGAGCATGTCGAAGAGATGGAGCAGCTGATCGTGGCGCGCGAGCGCTAACACGCAGTGTTACCGCTTGCATAATTTATAGTTACGCTTACGGAGGGCGCCCTTGAAAGAGGGCGCCCTCCGTGGCAACATGGCTCATGTCCAAGGCAAAGGCCTTGGGTCGCCGTGGACGGGCAGGGGCCTCGACGCGGTCAGACTGGCTAGATATACATACATTACGCGACCTCGCCCTGGTGGCCGCACACGTTGGTTGCGGCCGACGCGGGCCGCAAACGGGGTGTTCGGTACGGGGCATTCCGTTCAGTGAGTCTTGAGAAAGGACGCGTAATGAAGATCATTAAAGCTAAAGATTACGAGGATATGAGCCGCAAGGCCGCCAACATCATCTCGGCGCAGGTTATCCTCAAGCCCGATTGCGTCTTGGGCCTTGCCACCGGCTCCACGCCGATCGGCGCCTACAAGCAGCTCGCCAAGTGGTACGAGAAGGGTGACGTCGACTTTGCCGAGGTCAGCACCTACAACTTGGACGAGTACCGCGGTCTTTCGCATGACGATCCCCAGAGCTATCACTATTTCATGCGCGAGAACTTCTTCGATCATATCAACATCGACCTTGCCAACACGCACGTGCCCGATGGCTCCAACCCCGATGCCGAGGCCGCTTGTTCCGAGTACGACAAGATCGTTGCGGATGCCGGTTATCCCGATCTTCAGCTGCTTGGTATCGGCAACAACGGCCATATCGGCTTTAACGAGCCCGACGATCACTTCTCCAAGGGTACACATTGCGTCGATCTGACCGAGAGCACCATCCAGGCCAACAGCCGCCTGTTCGATAGCATCGACGACGTGCCGCGCCAGGCTTACACCATGGGCACGCAGACCATCATGTATGCCCGTATGATCCTGGTTGTGGCCAACGGCAAGGCAAAGGCCCAGGCCGTACATGACATGTGCTTTGGCCCGGTTACGCCTGAGTGCCCGGCCTCCATTTTGCAGCTGCACACCAACTGCGTCGTCGTTGCCGACGAAGAGGCCCTCTCGCTGTGCGAGTAGACTGAGCTTATAGCCCTTGCGTATCGAGACCCTCGCGAAAGCGGGGGTCTTTTTTGTTGAGATGAGATGGGGGTGTAAATAAAGGCCCTGTACGCCGCTTGATACCAGCTGGACAATCACTATGAAAAAATCCTCATGAATCCGTATCATAAGCGACCCAGAAAAGCCAGGTTAGAGCGACGGGCGGTAGACAACTGCAGCGCGATCGCGCATGCAATTTGTTGTGCAACTTTTAGGCTACACTGCCGTTTGGAAGAAACATATGGATAGACGTTGTGACCAGTGCCCTTAAGAACGTGTCGGGGGATATGGATATAAGGGTTGCGCTGTCAGATGTCCGTCACTCTGCAAACCGATCATTTGGTTCCTTACGGGTCCGTCGCAATGTCGCGGCGGGCGGTGCACGGTGCTGCTGATACGGTGGCTGTGGTGCCGATGTGAGGAGCAAGCATGTGGGATGATGCTGACGAAATCGACCGTTTGGGGCTCATGCCTCTGGGCGATAGCTTTATGGTGCAACGTACGCAGATGATTCGAGATTTGGTGCTGCAGGGCCGACGAGCCGGTATCGTGGTGATCTACGCGCCCGATGGTTTTGGCAAGACGGCGGTCATGCTGCAATATGTCGAGGAGGTCAGAAGCGATCCCACGCGTGGCGAGGTCAGGGTCATCGAGGCGGAACGAGCGGTGGCTCCGGAGCTCTATATGCAGCTCGAGGTGCTCACCGAGGAGCTTAGGGATAAGCCGCGGTCGTTGATCGCCATCGATAACGTCCCCGTTTTGGACGATGGCGAGACCGACGAGCTGATCTCACGCATCAGGATGCTCAGGGGCTGCGGGGTGGGCGTATTGCTAACCTGCAAGCCGGTCAGCGACAAGTTGATCTTGGGATTGGGCGACTCGGTCAAGGTAAATGCCCAAATGCTGCGCGTGCGTGCCCATGAGTTCTCGGATTGGGCCAAGACGCTCTCGATATCCACTTCGCTCGATATCTACGGACTCACGCAGGGCGTTCCCGAGTTGGTGTCGACGCTTCAAGCGAGCGCGAACTATCCGGGCGGGGCGGGGGAGCTGCTCGAGAAGGCCGTCGTCGAGATATACGGCGAGCTGTTGGCCGATCTTGCAGCGCATGGAGCTCCGGCGTTCTATAGCCTGGTGTGCCTCATGCTCTTGATGGGTCACGGTAACCTTTCCGATCTTGAGCGGTGCGGCGTTCGTGTCACGTCTGCCGAAAGAGCCAGCCTGGCGCGCGAGTACCCGGTGTTTGGCTACGAGCCGGCCGATGACAGCTTTTGTTGCCTGGGAAGAGATAACGACGCCCAGATGCGCATACGTCGGACCGTTTCCGGCATTCGGCCGGATCTGGTGCAGCGCGCCGCCCGAATCCAGATTCGCTCGGGGCGGTGTGACCGCGCGATGATGCTGATAGAGGAGCATTTGGGATATGAAGCGGCGATGGAACTCGTTGCGCAGTATGCTGCACCTCTTGTTCTCTCGGGACATGGAGCCGCTATCTGCCGCATCGCGACGGAAATGGCCGACCAGCTCGGGGAGCGCAAACTCGATGCGTCGGCGGCGCTGGGCGTCTATATGGCGGCGCTGACGGTGGGCAATATGAGGCTCGCCAAGCGCATGGGGGAGCTTCTCAAAGCATGCGAAGCCGCCCTGCCTCAGCAAATCGACCCTGAGACATGGAATGTCGCTCATGTGCTCTCGGATCTGTTGGTCATGGGCGTTCCTTCGCCGTTGCCGGCAATCAAGGTGGGGGCTGCGATAGAGCCCGGGCCGTTCGATGAATTGCTGCGGATTCATCGCGATGCACGTCGCGACCTTATCGAGGGCAAGGGCTCCACCCGGCATCTAGCACATGCCCCGCATATATCGAGCTTTGAAGGCGCGGTGAACATCCCGTGGACCCTGGTCGAATGCGACAAGATGCTTGCCGAGGTTCTGGACGGCTCGCTGGTTGAGCTCGATGAACGCGATGAGCTTATGTCGGGACAGCTTCCGGCGCTTGCGGAGCGGGGCTTGCGGCCGGTGGCCATGTGGACGAAGGCGGTGCTCGAGACGCGCAGGTTGCTCTGCGGGCTGCCTATGACGGATGAGGAAGCCTTTTGCGAGGTGACTCGCTATGCGGTTCAGGCTCGCGATATCGCCTTGCAGTTCTTTTGCACGGTTATGGAGGGGTGGCAATTTTTGGTCAAGGGCCAGCCCATCAATGCCAAGTTTCGGGCCGTGCAGGCCCTTAGGCTCGCCGGGGATCACGAGTCGTTTGTGCGCGATGTTGCATGTCTGCTCGAACGCGCTTCCGCGCTGCGTAACACATCGCTTGTTACGGTGCGCAACGAAGCCGATGTACTCGATCTGGAGCGTACGGGCATAAGCCCTTGCGAGGCTTGGGGCTGCGCGCTGCATCTCGCGTGCGCCGGTCACGATACCGATCTTGCGGCTTGGATGTCGCTCAACCGCGCCGTGTTGCTCACCCCGTCCTATCGTCTGTTCGCACGCCTGGCCATGCATTGTCTGGGAGAGAGCTCGGACCTGGTGCGCAGAAAGCTCCCCGCTCATTTGATTGCCCATTACGCGCTCAAAAATGATGCCGAGGCACAGGGCGAGCGGTTGTTTGATGTGGAGCAGCCCACCGTCAACGACTTATCGACCCGGGTGGAGCTGCGTCTGTTTGGCGGCTTTAGGGCGGAGCGTGACGGCCAGCCGCTACCGGGCAAGGCATGGCGTCGGCGCAAGGCGGAGGTCCTGGCGGCCCGACTGGCGCTGGGGACGGATGCGCTGGTGGAACGCGAGATCCTTGAGCAGGAGCTGTGGCCGGAGGCCGATCCCCAATGCGCCCGAAACAACCTATATTCGATTATCTCGGCGCTCAGAAAGGCCCTGGGTCCCACGCCGGACGGGCATTCGTGCGTGATCGTGCGCCCCGAGGGATTAGGACTCAACGGCGATTACGTCTTTACCGATATCCATAGGTTCGATCAGATCTCGCGCGAGATACTGGTCAAGAAAAATGGGGCGAGCGGGCCGCATCTGGTGGAGCTCTGCCTTAAGCTCGAACAGGTCTATGTCGGTCCCCTGTATGCACCTCCGGGTTGCGCTCCGGCTTGCTTTAAGCGCATGCGCCGTGTTTTGCAGTCCAAGTTCATCGACTGCATGATCAAGGGGAGCTTGGTCGCCATGGAGGAGAACGATCTGCAGTCAGCGGTGTGGCTGGCGGAATCGGGGCTGAGACAGGATGCGACGCGCGAGGATATGTTACGGACGGGCATGAGGGTCTATGACGTCGCAGGACGCCGCCGTGAGATCGTAGATCTCTATAGCGCTCATCTGGGCATGTTTAAAGGTCAGATCGGCGCGGTGCCCGAGCCCGAGACCCGTCGGCTCTACGAGCGACTTGTCGAGGGACGCTATAGCGCTCTGCTGGGCTGAGTTAAGGGACGCAGGCTTGGCAACGACGGGATACAAAAAGGCGCCGTGCGATATGCGCGGCGCCTCGGTAGTCGTATCGACTGGGGTGAACCTTGAGGTTTAGACGAGCTTGATCTTCTCGACATCCTTACGCGAGGTCTCGCGATACAGCGAGAACTTGCGGCCGATCACCTGCACGACCTCGGCGTGGCAGCGCTCGGCAAGCTCGTCGGCAGCCTCGCGAGCCGTAAGGCTGGAGCCATCGAGAACAGAGCACTTGATGAGCTCGTGCTTCTCGAGATACTCGTTTGCCTGCTCGACGGTGCCGTCGTTGATATCTGCCTTGCCGACGATGATGACGGGGTTGAGGTGGTGCGCCAAGCTGCGCAGCTGCCTGATCTGACGTCCTGCCAGTGCCATTGCGGTTCTCGCTTTCTATAGATGCCCTGCGGGGCGGTGAAGATGGGTTAAGCTCAACAACGATAAACCAGCCCGGCGGTGCGAATGGCGACGTTTGCGCAGTTCGCAAAGAATGCGGATAGCGCGTCGTGCGTTCACGGCGATTATAGGCTAACGGGCTGCCATGAGATGAACGCCCAGCGCACCATGCGCACATGGTCGAGCATGTAGCGTCCCTGCGGTACGCCCTTGGAGCCGGGCTCGCCAGCGTGTGGATTCTCGACCATATGGGCGGAGATGTAGTTTCTGAGTGCATCGATCCTCTGCTCGTTACCGCCCTCGAGCATGCGGGAGAAATCGGCGACGCCGTCCTCGAGGGAGTCGAAGGTGTCGCGCCGAGGAGAATCGATGTAGCTCACCTGCGGCAAGGCGCCCATATGCACCAGGATGTTGAATGCGTAGACAAAATCATTACTCGCGGTGACGGAGGCGCCGATGGCGTTCATGACGTGCAGGTCGTAACGGGGACTGGAGTTGGCGATCATCGAGACGGCACAGCGTCTCCGTGCGCAGCGATCGAGTTTCTCGAGTGCGGCTTGCAGGTTGGCCGTGGCAACAGAGCGGCTCGCAAAAGCGACGTCGACGGCTTGGGGGAGCGGCCCTGCGAGGTTCCAATCATCCTCCCAAGAAAGCTCCAGTGCGGTGATGCGATCCTCGAGTCCGTAATAATCGATACCGGCATCGAGCGTGCCGAGCATGGCGGGGGAGAAATCGGCCGCGATTACCCGGTGCCCGGCTTGAGCAAGGGGAATGGCGATCGACCCGGCCCCGCAACCCATATCGAGTACCGATTCGCCGGGCTCGAGTGCCAACAGATCGATGAAGTCACGCGCATAGGGGGCAGTCTCCTTGGGCCGAAAATGCCGTGCGCGGGCGTCCCAGCGATCAGGATCGTCGGCCCGACGACGCGCTGCCTGAAGCTCCATCCATTCCAGATTCCAGTCCGTCTCGACTAGCGTCGCGCGCGGGCTGTCTGCGCCCTCGTGTCCGCAAGAGGTGCTCATCACGCCGTGCTCCCTCCCATACAGATTAAACAAAGCTGATTTTAAGCTGCTTGCCAAGTCCATGGGCGATTTTAAGGAGCGTCGTGAGCGAGGGGTTGCCGTTTCCGTTCTCGATACGGCTGAGATTGCTCGGCTTCATACCACAGCGCTCCGCCAACTCTTTTTGGGAAAGGCCCTTTGCTTTTCTCGCCGCGATGATTTCCGCCATAAGTTGACGTTCCGGTTCTTGGTCTTTCCATTCTTGGGCGAATACCGGGTCACGAAGGTTTTCGTTCAGATAGTTCCTGAAGTCACTCATGACGTTCGATCCAATCTTTCTTCAGACGCATTGCAAGTTCGAGTTCTTTTCTTGGAGTGCGCTGCGTCTTTTTCACAAATCCGTTCGTGAAGGACTTTTGCCCTCATCTTGATATCGAGGCTATCGAGGAACTCCTTGACAGGGCATCTTCCTCGGCTGTCTGAATAGAAGTCTACGTCAAACATTGCCGTAACCTTATCATATATGATAACTGTTGCCCAGTGAGTATAGTATAGAATATATGTTCGTATTTCTACCTGCGATAACTCTGAATTCTCTGTGGGACAAGTAGAAGTTTGTCCACGCAAGATGCTAAGAAAGAGCTTTAGAAAAGGTCCCAAATCAAAAAGGACTCCATCACAAGGTGGAGTCCTAACCATATTTTATTCAGTTGGAACGGTCCCGCCGACTGGTTGTTTGATGCTCTCCTAATTCTTAAGCGAGTTCAGCGGTGCCGGGAAGCGTCCGCCACGGTGGGCCAGCACGGTACCGGCGTTGGGGTTCACCGGCATGATGGGAGCGCGTCCAAACAGGCCGCCGTAGTTGACGTCCTCGCCCACGCCCTTGCCGATGGCGGGGATCACGCGCACGGCCGTGGTCTTGTTGTTGATGACGCCGATGGCCATCTCGTCGGCGATGATGCCGGCGATGGCCTCGACCGGGGTGTCGCCCGGAATGGCGATCATGTCCAGGCCGACCGAGCACACGCAGGTCATGGCCTCGAGTTTCTCGATGGAAAGGGCGCCCGCCTCGACGGCGGCGATCATGCCGGCGTCCTCGGACACGGGGATGAAGGCGCCCGAGAGGCCGCCCACGCTCGAGCTTGCCATGACGCCGCCCTTCTTGACGGCATCGTTGAGCATGGCGAGCGCGCAGGTGGTGCCGGGGCCGCCGCAGGTGCCCACGCCGATGATCTCGAGGATACGCGCCACCGAGTCGCCGATGGCGGGGGTGGGGGCGAGCGACAGGTCGACGATGCCTTTCTCGACGCCTAGGCGTCGGGCGGCCTCGCGGCTCATGAGCTCGCCGGCACGGGTGATCTTGAAGGCCGTCTGCTTGATCTTCTCGGCTACCTCCATCATCGAGGCGGAGTCGGGGAGCTTCTCAAGGGCGGCGGCCATGACGCCGGGGCCCGAGACACCCACGTTGATCACGGCATCGGCTTCGCCCACGCCGTGCACGGCGCCGGCCATAAAGGGGGAGTCCTCGACCATGTTGGCAAAGCACACGAACTTGGAGGCGCCCACGGAATCCTGATCCGCGGTGAGCTTGGCGGCGTCGATGATGGTTTGCGCAGCCAAGAGCACGGCATCCATGTTGATGCCGGCACGCAGACTTGCGACGTTGACGCTCGAGCAGACGCGGCTGGTGTCGGCAAGCGCCTGCGGAATGGACTGGATGACGCGGCGGTCGGCGTCGCCGATGCCCTTTTGCACCAGCGCGGAGAAGCCGCCCAGGTAGTCGATGCCCAACGTCTCGGCAGCGCGATCGAGGGCATGCGCGATGGGAGTGAGGTCCTCGTCCTTGCAGCATGCGGCAATCTGAGCCACGGGGGTGACCGAGACACGCTTGTTGACGATGGGGATACCGTACTCGCGCTCGAGGCTCTCGGCAGTCTCGACGAGATGCTCGGCGGTATGCGTCACGTGATCGTAGATTTTCGTGCACATGCGGTCGAGGTTCTCGTCACCGCAACCCATGAGCGAGATGCCCATCGTGATGGTCCTGATGTCGAGGTTCTGTTCCTCGACCATGCCGCGGGTCTCCGCGATTTCTGCCGGCGTAATCGCCATCTGCGCGCTCCAATCTGTCTGGTTGAGCGAATGTTTCAACATCATAACGCGAAACGGGGACGCCCGGCGTTTACCGAGCGTCCCCGTAACAGCTTGGACTTCTAGCTAGCTTCCAAACACTTCCTCGGCGATGCGCGCGCTCTCGGCGGCGTCCTTGGCGTAATAGTCGGCGCCGATCTGCTCGGCGTATTCGGGCGTGAGCACGGCGCCGCCCACGATGATCTTGACGTCGGGAACCTCGGCATGAAGCAGCTTGATGGTCTCCTCCATGTTGGCGACGGTGGTGGTCATGAGCGCCGAGAGGCCCACAAGCTTGATATCGCGCTCGCGCACGGTTTCCAAGATCTCTTGAGGATCGACGTCGCGTCCCAGGTCAAACACGGTGTAGCCATAGTTATCGAGCAACATCTTGACGATGTTTTTGCCGATGTCGTGGATATCGCCCTTGACGGTGGCGATGCAGATCTTTCCCTTGTCGGCGATCTCGCCGGCGGGCATGAGACGCTTGATGGTGTCAAAGCCCGCGCGCGCCGCCTCGGCGGATGCCATAAGCTGCGGCAGGAAGAACTTGCCCTGGTCAAACAGGACGCCGACCTCGTCGAGCGCGGGGATAAAGTGCTCGTTGATGAGCACCATGGGGTCGGTGGTCGCCAGCAGCTGCTCGGTCACGTCGGCGATCTCGCCCTTGCGCCCGCTGATTACCAGGTGGCGGATGGGGTCGTCGTCGGCATTGTCGGAGCTTGCGGGCGCAGTCTGGTCGCTGCTGCCGCCGGCTTGAGCGAGCGCCGGATCCTTGGCGATCTTGTACGGGTCGGTCCAGGTGGCATAGCGCTCGATATAGGCCACCGATCCCTCGTCCTCGGCGTTGAGCACGCGGTAGCCGCGCACGACGTCCATAAAGCGCTCGGAGCCCGGGTTGATGATGGGGGCGTCCAGGCCGGCGCCGAAGGCCGCGGCCAGAAACGTCGAGCCCAAAAGGGGGCGTGCCGGCAGGCCGAAGGATATGTTGGATACGCCGAGGGCGCATTTGACCCCCAGGCGCTCCTTGCACATCGTCACGGCGCGCAGGATCTCGATGACCTGCGCCTGGTTGGTGGACGCCGTCATGACGAGGCAGTCGATGAGGATGCGGTCGGGGCCGATCCCGTAGCGGGCCGCCTCGGCCACGATGCGCTCGGCGATGGCAAAGCGGGCCTCGGCGGTATCGGGGATGCCGCTCTCGTCGAGGGTGAGGCCGATGACGTTGGTGCCGTAATGGGCCACGAGCGGCAAGATCTCGTCCATGATCTCGCGCTTGCCGTTAACGGAGTTGATGATGGGCTTGCCGGCGTAACGGCGCGTGGCGGCCTCGACGGCGGTCGGGTCGGTCGAGTCGATCTGCAGGGGCAGCAGCGTGGAGCCCTGGAGCTGCTCGCAGGCGCGTTCGATCATCTTGACCTCATCGATCTCGGGCAGGCCGACGTTGACATCGAGAATGTCGGCACCCTGCTCCTGCTGACTGATGCCCTGGGATACCACGTAATCGAGATCGCCGTCGCGCAGCGCCTGCTGCAGGCGTTTCTTGCCGGTTGGATTGATGCGCTCGCCGATGACGGCGATCTTGTGCCCGTCGCAGGGCAAGTCGACGACGGTCTGGGCGCTCGTGACCGAAAGGCTCGGGTTTTTGTGGCGCAGCTGTGGGGCCCGTCCGTCGATGAGCTTTTTGAGCTCGGCCATATGGGCGGGCGTGGTGCCGCAGCAGCCGCCCACGATGCCGACACCGTCACCGATCATGCCGGCGACCGCCTGCGCATACGCGGCGGGCTCGATGTCATAGACGGTGTTGCCCTCGTCGTCGACATGGGGAAGTCCCGCGTTGGCTTGGACCATGATGGGCTTATCGGTCACGTTGAGCATGCGTGCCGCCAGCCCGCGCAGCTCGGCGGGACCCTGGCTGCAGTTGATGCCGAGCACGTCGGCGCCGATGGCGTCGAGCGTGATAGCGGCGACCTCGGGACTTGTGCCCAAAAACGTGCGGCCGTCCTCCTCAAAGGTCATGGTTGCAAAAATGGGAAGATCCGAGTTTTCCTTGGCGGCGAGCACGGCTGCCTTGATCTCGGCCAGGTCGGTCATGGTCTCGATGATAAAGAGATCCACGCCCGCGTTGACGCCGGCGCGCACCTCCTCGGCAAACAGATCGTAGGCCTCGTCGAAGCTCATGGTGCCCAGGGGGCGCAGCAGGGCACCGATGGGACCCAGGTCGCCGGCGACGTAGCGGGCACCGGCCTGGCGCGCGCATGCCACGGCGGCGTCGAAGACGCGCGCGACCGTGGCCGCGCCGTCGAGTTTGTGGGCGTTGGCGCCAAAGGTGTTGGCGGTGATCACGTCGCAGCCCGCCTCGACGTATTGGCGCTGCACGCCGACGATCATGTCCGGATCCTCGATGTTGAGCAGCTCGGGCAGCGCCCCCGTCTTCATGCCGGCGGCCTGCAGCATCGAGCCCATACCGCCGTCGAACAGCAGATGCCCCGTGCCCTCGATGGCGGCACGCAGGCGGTCGTCTTTGATGCGGAGGGTATCGAGCGTGCGCAGCTGGTATGTGTCGCCGGCGCGGCGGGCGGCGTCGACAGGGGCCGCGAGCGGGGCTCCCTTGGAGTCATGGGTGTTGAGTGGGGTGAACATGGACGGGTCCAATCTTGTATCGACGTGTCAGCTTGCGTAGCAGGTGGTGCCGGCCGCCCGAAAGCGACAGTGGACGCGTTGCCGGCAGATGTTGCAGGTGGGTCGCGTGCCCGCGTCGTGCACCTCGCCGTCGAACAGCCCGATCACGGCGGTGACGCTTTTGGTGGGCATGAGCAGGTTGGTGGGGGTGACGGTCAGGCCTATCAGACGCGTTGCGTTAAGCGCTGACAGGATGTGCGGCTGCGCGTCGAGCGGGCAATCGCCGTAGCCGGGGCTGAAGCGCCAGTTGCCGGTGAGCCCGAAGGCGGCCGCATCGCGCTTGGTCTGGCGATCCATCTGCTCGACCGCGGCCTCGACATAGGCGGAACAGGCGGCATCGAGCAGGGTTCCCTCAAGGGGCTGCTGGCTCGACGCGGTGCGCAGACGCCGCTCGGCCCCCATGCCCAGCGTGCAGGCGAGCACGGCACACAGGCGCGCATCCTTAAGATGGCGGTAGATGTCGCGTCCGCGCAGCTCGATCGGGGTGCCGACCAGGCGAATACAGGGCTCGCCGGCGGCGTCGGCCCCTGTGGCGTCGACGCCAAAGACGCGGCGTACGCCGCGGGGTTCTACATCGATCTCGAGGCGCTCGACCACCAGCTCGATGCGGCGTGCCAGATCCGTCTCGATATCCTGGCCGCTGTAGCCCAGATAGCGCAGCATCTCGGACCGATCGACGCGAGGCCGGCAGGTAGGGTCGACGCGCCACAGCAGAGGGCTCGCGAGCGCGGGCGGCACCGCGCCGGCATGCGTAAAATCCCCCGCGGCGGCAACATCGGCGGGGGATTTTACGGACGGGGCGGTTATGTCCTCGAGTGGGACCTCCATTAGCGCAGGCGCCCCATGATGGTGGAGGCGACCGAGGGGCGGTTCATGGTGTAGAGGTGCAGGCCGTCGGCGCCATGGGCCTTGAGGTCCTCGAGCTGACGGGCGGCGTAGTCGACGCCCGCCGCCTTGAGGCTCTCCTCGTCGTTTTCGTACTTGGCGAGGATCTTGATGACGGGAGAGGGCAGGGAGGCTCCGCACATGAACACCATGCGGCTGATCTGCGACTTGCCCATAAAGGGCATGATGCCTGCGGTGATGGGCACCGTGATGCCGGCCGCGTCGGCGAGGTCGCGGAAGCGGTAGAAGGCCTCGTTATCAAAGAAGAGCTGCGTGACGAAGAAACTCGCGCCGGCGTCCTGCTTCTGCTTGAGGTGCTCGACGGAGAGCTTGAGGTCGTCGCAGGCGATGTGTCCCTCGGGATAGGCGGCGGCACCCACGCAGAAGCCCGCGTCGACGAGCTCGGGGATGAGGTCCTTGGCAAACGAATAGTCCGAGGCGGGCCTGTCGTCCTCGCTGGTGCCGGCCGGCAGGTCGCCGCGCAGGGCAAGCACGTTTTCGATACCGGCCGCACGGTACTCGGCGATCTTCTGGGCGATATCGGCGTGCGTACGGCCCACGCAGGTGAGGTGCGCCACCGACGGCGTGTCGAACTCGGAGCTGATCATGCTCGCGATGGGTGCGGTGGTGGCGCCGTTGCCCGATCCGCCGGCCGAGCAGGTGACCGAGACAAAGCTCGGCTTGAGGGCGCACAGCTTGCTGGAGACGTCGCGCGCTTTGTCGAGGGTGAGCTCGCCCTTGGGCGGGAACATCTCAAAAGAGATCGGCTGCTCTCCGGCTGCCCTTGCCTTGCTAAATACCTCATCGACGCGCATGCTCGGCTCCTTACTCTGCTCATTTACGTAATATAGGCGTATGGTCTGGAGAGGATTTTACAGCATAGGCGCAGATAGAAGACGTCATTTACGATACCTATGGAAGATGCTTCGTTATCACTTTGGCCTATACATGCTCTATTGCGCATCGTCCGATGCCTGGTGCGGGCGTCGGACGGAGGGGTCTGCGTTTTTATGGACTCTCTTTGGTGTCGGACGGGCGCATCGCCCGCGGATGCGTTACCCTCATGGAATAAGTTTCGTGCTGGCAACAAGTCGTTAATAGCGCCGAAACACGGCGAGCCTAATCTCTGACTCGTTCGTAAGTAATCACACCGCATCTCACGCGGTGCCGATACGAAGGGAGTTCCGTATGGCCGAACTTACCGACCGCTTCGGGACCATGGTGTTCTCGGAGGAAGTCATGAAGGACTACCTCCCCAAGGACATCTGGAAGCGTCTGGCCGCCACCCTCGAGGACGGTGAGCCGCTCGATCTGGACGTGGCCAACGCCGTCGCCCACGCCATGAAGGTCTGGGCCATCTCCAAGGGGGCCACGCACTACGCACACTGGTTCCAGCCGCTTTCGGGCATTACGTCCGAGAAGCATGACAGCTTCCTGGAGCCCAAGCACGACGGCACCGCCATTACCAAGTTCACCGGCAAGAACCTCATCCAGGGCGAGCCCGATGCGTCGAGCTTCCCCAACGGCGGCCTGCGCGCCACCTTCGAGGCCCGCGGCTACACCGCCTGGGACCCCACGAGCCCGGCATTCATCAAGGACGAGGTCCTGTGCATCCCCACGGCCTTCTGCTCCTATACCGGTGAGGCCCTCGACAAGAAGACCCCGCTGCTGCGCTCCATGACCGCGCTCGACCGCGAGGCCAAGCGCGTGCTTGCCCTCTTTGGCAAGCATCCCAAGAAGGTCGTCCCCTCCGTGGGCGACGAGCAGGAGTACTTCCTGATCAAGAAGGACGCCTACCGCAAGCGCAAGGACCTTGTCATCACCGGCCGCACCCTGTTCGGTGCCGCCCCGTGCAAGGGTCAGGAGCTCGAGGAGCACTACTTCGGCGCCATCCGCCCCACGGTCTCGGCCTACATGAAGGATCTTGATGACGAGCTCTGGGCGCTGGGCATTCCCGCCAAGACCAAGCACAACGAGGTCGCTCCCTGCCAGCACGAGCTCGCGCCGGTCTACGAGGAGGTCAACGAGGCCATCGACCAGAACCTCGTCATGATGGAGAAGATGAAGCTCATCGCCTCCCGTCACGATCTGGTCTGCCTGCTGCACGAGAAGCCCTTCGACGGTATCAACGGTTCGGGCAAGCACAACAACTGGTCCATCGGCACCGAGTCCGAGAACCTGCTCGATCCGGGCGAGACCCCGCTCGATAACCTGCAGTTCATCGTTTTCCTCACGGCCGTGATTGAGTCTGTCGACATCTACCAGGAGCTGCTGCGCGCTTCGGTCGCCTCTGCCGGCAACGATCACCGTCTGGGCGCCAACGAGGCTCCTCCGGCGATCGTCTCCATCTTCCTGGGCGACCAGCTCACTGAGGTCGTCGAGAAGATCATCGACGGCAAGGCCTCGGTACATGCCACCCACGGCGTGCTCGACCTGGGTGCCGACGCCCTGCCCAAGCTCATGCAGGATAACACCGACCGTAACCGCACCTCTCCGTTCGCCTTTACCGGCAACAAGTTCGAGTTCCGCGCCTGCGGTTCCGAGCAAAACGTCTCCGACCCCAACATGGTCCTCGACGCCGCGGTCGCCAAGTCGCTTAAGTCCTTTGCCGATGCGCTTGAGGGCACGCCCGAGGATAAGTTCCAGGATGCTGCGCTCGAGTACTGCAAGAAGGTCCTCACCGAGCACAAGCGCATCCTCTTCTCCGGCGACGGTTACTCCGCCGAGTGGCCCGTCGAGGCCGAGAAGCGCGGCCTTGCTAACAACAAGACCACCGCTGACGCCCTGCCCGCCTTCGTCTCCGAGAAGGCCCTGTCGCTCTTCGAGGAGATGGGCGTCCTCACCAAGGCCGAGGCCCAGTGCCGCTACGACTGCAAGCTCGAGAAGTACAACAAGCTTATGAACATCGAGGCGACGACGATGATCCGCGAGGCCCGTCGCACCTATCGTCCGGTGATCACCGCCTATGCCACCAAGGTCGCCAAGGGCCTCGAGGCTATCCGCAGCGCCGGTGCCGACGCCGCCATGCAGTGCGAGCAGAACACGCTCAACAAGCTCTGCAACGGCATCACCGCCATCAACGACTCCATCAAGGCGCTTGATGCCGTGCATCAGAAGGCCGAGGCCCTTGAGGGCCAGGAGCAGGCTAACGTCTATGCGCACGAGGTCGCTCCCGCGATGGCAACGCTGCGTGCCGCCGTCGACGCCATGGAAGAGATCGTGGCTGCCGACTACTGGCCGGTTCCGACCTACGACGACATCCTGTTCTACGTGTAGGGTTTATCTCGCATAACCGTGCAGACTGTGCCGGGTCCCGCGTTTTGCGGGGCCCGGTTTTTTTATGAGGTGCGGACTGCTGGTTCGTGTGGGGCAGCATGGTGCCGAGGACGGGCGTCTGAGATCTGCACAGATTTCAGGACCCCGCGGCTCGAAGCTGTGCAAATCTCAGATGTTTGAGACGGTTGGTTGGAGATTCATCTGAGATCTGCACAGTTTTCGGATGTGTTGGACCAAAACCTGTGCAGATTTCAGAGGGCTGGTCGTACGGAGCATCGGCAGCCGTCCTGAATACGTGGAATCCACCCTTTCAAAGTGGATCCAACGAGTAAAAAAGAACCCGCCGGCCTGTGATAGACCGGCGGGTTCGTACATTATCGGAATGGTGCCCCCAGCGGGATTCGAACCCGCGGTATCCACCTTGAAAGGGTGGCGTCCTAGGCCGCTAGACGATGGGGACAACGCGCTAGAGTATATCAGACTTTTAGGTCTACACACGGATTAGACAAGCAGTTTCATAGCGGCATCGTGTGCGGCATGCTCATAGGCGTCGTCGAGTTGTGCCAATGGCAACAGGGCGCGGGCCTGTGCGTCGCCTCGGCGCTCGAGGGCATGGGCGATGAGCCAATCGGCGAGCTCGGGATTTTTGGGCAGCGCCGGGCCATGCAGGTAGGTGCCGATGACGCCCTTGTAGATCAGACCCTCAAAGCCATCGTTACCGTTGTTGCCGGTTCCTGCCACCACCGAGGTGCCAAGCGGCGTGGCCTCACGGTCGAGCAACGTGCGTCCACCGTGGTTCTCAAAGCCCACAAATGGATCGGGTGCCAGGCCGGTCTTGACGGCGACGTTGCCGATCAAACGGTCGCTGCCGCGCACGGTTTCCGCCGCGACGACGCCCAGACCCTCGACGCGTTGATCACCCATATAGTAAGAGCGGCCGAGCAGCTGGTAGCTACCGCAAATGGCGAGGAGTGCGCCGCCGTCCTCGACATAGGCGGCCAGCTTATCTTTTTGAGCGAGCAGCTCGTGCGCCACGGCCAGCTGGTCGCGGTCGGAGCCGCCACCCATCATGACGATATCGGCATCGGTAAGATCGAGCGCGTCGCCCATGCGAACCTCGTCGACGCGTGCCGGAATGCCGCGCCAGGCGCAACGGCGTTCGAGAGCGATGACGTTGCCGCCATCACCGTAGAGGTTGAGCGCGTCGGGATACAGGTAGACGATGCGCAGCGGTCGGGCGAGCTGTGCGGGCATGACGTCGCTCGGTACGGCCGAGCCGTCAGCGGGCTGCACGGCTTTTGCACGCACGCTTTCCGCAGCGGCTTCCTTGAGCCCGTCGAGCTCCTTCACCAAGGGCGGGAAGGCCGTGTAGTTGGCCACGGCGTAGAGTTTTTCGGAGCTGTCCTGCTCCGCGACACCGCCGATAGCTCGCTGGATATCCTCGATGATCGCCGCGTCGATACCGGCATACTTGAGACGTAGCTGCATGTCATGGGCACGCGTGCCGCCGGCGTAGGCGATAAGGCCCGGAGTCGCGGCAATACGTTCGAAGTCGACATCATAGATCCACGAGACATCGTGGCCGTCGGCATCGTTGTCATTGAGAAAGAACGCGCAGAGTCTGCCTCCAGCCGTCTTGATCGACTGGATCTGGCGGTCGAAGCCCACGGGGTTCTTGGCAAGATTGGCCTCGACGGCACGCCCGGCGACCGTCCAGGTTCCCATGCGTCCGCCGGCCGGCACATACGAATCGAGTACCGGCTGAAAGTGAGAGGCGGCGACGCCCAGATGGGCGGCCGCAAAGAAAGCCGCGGCGACGTTGTAGACCATATAGAGGCCGTTATAGCGAGTCGAGATGCGGGTGGGTTCGGTGAGGCCGTCACCGGCAAGGTCGAAGCCGTAGCCGTCGCAGCCCAGCGAGACCTGTTTAACGCGACAGTCGAGAGCGGGGCGCTCCCATCCGCATGAAGGGCAGCGGTAGGCACCGAGCTGTCCGTACTGCACATAGTCGTATGCAAGCGGGGCGTTGCACTTGGCGCAGAAGCGCGAGTCGCTGATGCGGTCGCTCTCCGTGTCCGTGGCTCCGTCGATACCAAATGCGATGCTCCTGTTGGGTACGCGATCGGCGATGCTTGCGCACAACGGGTCGTCGGCGTTGTAGATGAGCGTCGTTGTGGGCGAGAGCTCGAGCGCGCGAGCGATCACGTCTTGGGTATGATCGATTTCGCCGTAGCGATCGAGCTGGTCGCGAAACAGGTTGAGCAACACAAAATAGGTGGGATGCAGTTTGGGCAGGACGCGCACGGTATAGAGCTCGTCGCACTCAAAGACGCCAACGGCTTTATGGGCGCGCTTAAGGCCGGAGCGCGCCTCGAGGAGCGCCCCGGCCACGCCGGCCTCCATGTTGTTGCCAGCCCGGTTGCACACTACGGTTACGCCCGATGCTGCCACGGCGTCGGCGATCAGGTTGGACGTGGTGGTCTTGCCGTTCGTTCCGGTGATGACCACGCTGCTGTTTACCAAGCCCGAAAGGTCGGCGAGCAGCTCGGGATCGATTTTCATGGCGATACGTCCGGGCAGCACGCCGCCCTGGCGTTTAAGCACCGAGCGGAGTCCCCAGCGGGCGATATCGCTCGATGTGCAGGCAAGATGTGAACGAAGGCTCATGGACAACCTTTCTCAATGACGGTGCGGTCAGGCTAAAAGCCGTAGCGGCGGGCGAAATCTTCGGACAGGGCCTCCATGCCTTCGAGCGACGAGGCCCAGGGGGCAAAGTCTGGCGTATCGGCGATGATTCCGTCGGCCTCCCAGACTGCTTGATGGGTGAGCTTCCACGTTTCTTTGGGATCGGGGCGCGTTGGCAGATAGGGGGTCTGGTAGGTGGGGTTGAGCAAAAAGAACGCGCCGCCCTCGCAGTTGTCGGCAAACTCACGCAGGGCACGGCGCGCCGGCTTCATCTTGTTGGATTTGTAGAGCAAGATGGTGCGGGCGAGCAGGTACCAAGGGGAGTTCTCGAGCCGCTCGGCGCCCTGTGACTCTTCGAGTTCGTGCGCGAGCTTGAAAAAGCCATCCTCGTCCTCCAGGCGCGCCAGCGCCAACAGGACCGTTCCGGCGGCACGCGTGGGATAGCCTGCCGCGCGCATGACGCGGCGGGCATAGGCGGCTCCGGCGCGATAGCGCGCGCTGGCAAGACATAGCTGCGAGATCGATTCAAGCGTGTGGAGCCAGCCGATCAGGGCCGGCTCGCTTGCCGTGAGCACACTGGCCGTGGCGTCCCCGACGAGCATGCGCGGCTCCCAATAGTTTGGTGCGTCCAGGCTAAAGCCTTCGACACTTTGGACCAGATAGTCCCGCACCTGCTCCTCGAGCTTCATGAGATCACCCAGGCAGGCATCGACCGGTGTATCGGCCAGTATGATGGCTAACAGCTGCGCGTCGACCGCCAAGGCGTCGATGCGCACGATCTTGAGCAGGTCGTCGCGTGCGTCGTCAAATAGTGCGTTGCGCTTGCTCTCAAACTCGTCATCGGGCATGTCCTCGATGCGGGCGAGCTCGTTGAGCAGGTGGTCCCTTACGCTCATGTAAGAGAGCAGCGCCTGGGCGTGCTCGGTCTGCGCGTATTTGGCGGGATGGTCCTGGACATCTTGGTGGACGAGTTGGCGCGCGGCTTCGGTCAGTTCGGGATGCTCGGCGAGATAGCTACGCTCAAGGAAGGCGGGGATATATGCGCTGGGTTCCACTAGGCTTCGCCTCCCGGATGCGGCATGCCTTGCTCTGCGGCGCGTAGGGTGCGTTCGTCGATTTGCGAGCGCACCAGGTCGTGCGTGGCGATCCAGGCGGCAAAGCTTGCGTTGTCCGGTGCCCCCAGACCTTCCTGTAAAAGCGGCGTGGCCTCGGAGAGCGCCAAGACGAGCTCGTCGGCGCTGCCCTCGGCAACGTTGACGCGGGCGTAGATGCCGTCGGGAAACTCGGTTTGAAAGAACAACACCTCGGCTGCGTGCGGGCGCGAGCTGACCAGCAGGCGCAGATAGCGCTCGGCTCCCTCGTAGTCAAAGGCGCGCCATTTGCAGCTCATAAGGGCGATCAGTGTCCACGGGTCGAGCTTTTTGTCCTGAGCCTGTACTCGCCGGCGCAACGGCGCCGGCTCCAGATAGGCGACGGCGTGCGTGCTGCGAAAGCGTCTGAGCTCGTCTTCGGGATACTCGAGCTTGGCCAGGGCGACCATGGCCGTGTGGCGGATGCCGGCGGGGTCGTCGGCGGCATAGGCGAGGCTTTGCTCGGCCACGTCGATCGCCATGCGGTATCTGCCCGAGATGAGCGCACGTGACGCCAAGGCGGCGAGCCAGCGCAAGTAGGGGCGACGTGTGAGATCGCCGGCTGCCTCGCGGTCATAGGGGTCCTGAGCCGCGGCGAGTTTAAGGGCCAGATCGTGTTCGACTTCGGGCCGCCTCTCGATGAGGTATTGAACGTAGTCCTCGTTGGTTTGAGCGGTGAGTGCCACGATCATGCGCTGTGCATCCCAGTTGCCCGGATCGAGTGTGGCCGCCTCGCGCAGCATGTTCTCGGCCTCCTGGGCCTCATGCTCGGCGGTGGCGTCATCGGTGATGAAGGGTATGCGGTAGTCGATGGCCTCGGCCGCCTTGGCCACCAGATGCACGGCGCGCTCGCGATCGTGCACGATGAGTGGGGCCGGATCCTCGGTGAACTGCTTCAGGAGCAGGCCTACGGCACGGCTGTCTGTCAGGGATTTTTTCTCGCGGCGGAGCGCCTCGAGGACGAGGCGATGGCAGTCCTCTTGAACGGGGTCGAATGCCATGGTGCCTCCTTTGCTGCGGTTAGGGTTCGTTCTCGTATTGATAACGTTCTAGTTTACCCGCATGAGGGTGCGGTTCCCCTAGACAAGGGATGTCGTTTTCAAGGCGATTGGGACACAGGCTCCAACGCTTGCCTTGTGGCGCGGTTTTTGGCTCGTCCGGCGCTCGCCGCGAACGGTCGAAAACGGTCGACGAACGGTCGGCTCGCAAGGGGCCTGAAAAAGATACTGAGAGGAGGACGGCAAACCGGATAAAACGTTTGCCCTGCTAATGTGAGTGCTTGCTACAATTGAAACGATTCATTTTGAAAAAACGTTTCACCAAGCCAAAAAAAGCAATGAATAGCATTTGCCTGCGAACGGTAAAATTATGTACGTCCGAGCAGCTGGGAAAGGCTGATGGGCAAGGGGTCGCTATCGCCGGCGACCTTGCAAAACGGTCCTAACGGAGCCAATTGGGTGCTCCGTTATATACGCAAGTCTAAGAGGGGCTTGTTTAGGAGGCACAGTATGGGACGTTTTACCAATCCTCGCGATCTGTACTTCGGTGAGGGCGCTCGTCATGAGGTCAAGAACCTCAAGGGCAAGAAGGCCATCATCGTTTCCGGCGGCGGCTCCATGCGTCGCGGCGGCTTTTTGCAGGACGTCGAGTCTGACCTCAAGGAGGCCGGCTTCGAGGTGAAGCTCTTCGAGGGCGTCGAGTCCGACCCGTCCGTCGAGACGGTCATGAAGGGCGCCGAGGCCATGAAGGAGTTCCAGCCCGACTGGATCGTCGCCATCGGTGGCGGCTCGCCCATCGATGCCGCCAAGGCTATGTGGCTGTTCTACGAGTATCCCGAGGAGACCTTCGAGGAGGCCGTCGTGCCCTTCTCCTTCCCGGAGCTCCGTCAGAAGGCTCACTTCTGCGCCATCTCCTCGACCTCCGGCACCGCGACCGAGGTCACCGCGTTCTCCGTCATCACCGACTACGCCAAGGGCATCAAGTACCCGCTGGCCGACTTCAACATCACCCCTGATGTCGCCATCGTCGACCCCGAGCTCACCTACACCATGCCCGCCAAGCTGTGCGCTCACACCGGCATGGACGCTCTGACTCACGCCATCGAGGCCTATGTCTCCACCGCCGGTTCCATGTACACCGACGCCAACGCCCTGCACGCCATCCGCGAGATCGTCGAGTGGCTGCCCAAGTCCTATCAGGGCGACCATGAGGCCCGTCAGCATATGCATGATGCTCAGTGCATCGCCGGCATCGCTTTCTCCTCGGGCCTGCTGGGCATCGTCCACTCCATGGCTCACAAGACCGGTGCCGCCTTCTCTGGCGATCACATCATCCACGGTTGCGCCAACGCCATGTACCTTGGCAAGGTCATCCAGTTCAACGCCAAGGATGCTCGCGCCAAGAGCCGCTATGCCTTCATCGCCAAGGAGATCCTGCATCTCGAGGGCGAGACCGAGGACGAGCTCGTCGAGGCTCTGGTCCAGGAGATCCGCGACCTCAACGACAAGCTCGATATCCCGCAGGGCATCAAGAACTACGGCGCCAAGGGCGTGAAGGCCGACGAGTCCATCATCGATTACGATGAATTCGAGGCCAAGAAGCACGATGTCGCCGCCAACGCCATCCTCGACGCCTGCACGGGCTCCAACCCGCGTCAGCCGTCCCAGGAGGAGATGGAGCAGCTGCTCGAGTGCGTCTACAACGACACGCCGGTCAACTTCTAATCCATCGGGATCAGTTGCATTGCAAGGGGGCCTCGCCTATGCGGGACCCTCTTTTTTGATACAGAGGGCAGGCCGCGCTGCGGGGACAGACTGCTCAACGCTATGTTTAGGGAAGAGGGGCAGAAGGCGATGCCGATAATCTATGGTGGGCCCGGACGCTATATCCAGGGCAAAGGTGAGCTCACGAGGCTTGGTGAGCACGCGGGCGAGCTGGGCTGTGCTGCGTTCGTTGTGCTCGATACGGGAACCGATGAGCGCTTGGGTGATGTCATCGGACCCGCATTCGCTCATGCCGAGAGCCAACAGGAACCGATCTTCGAGACCGTGGACGGTCCGTGCACGGAGAGAACCGCGCTCGATCTGGGCAACAGGGCGGCGGCAGAAGGCTGCGATGTCGTGGTCGGTATCGGCGGGGGACGCGTGCTCGACATCGCCAAGGCCGTGGCTTATTTTGCCGAGATGCCGCTCGTGTTGTGTCCCACCGCCGCCTCGACTGATGCACCATGCAGCGCGCTATCGGTTTTGTACCGCGAAGACGGTACGTTCGATCGCTATCTGCATCTGCCCGAAAGTCCCGACATGGTGGTCGTCGATGCCGACGTGGTGGCCTCGGCGCCTCTGCGTATGACGGTAGCGGGTATGGGCGATGCGTTGGCTACCTACTTCGAGGCGCGGTCGTGTGCCGCTGCGCATGGCGTCAATGAGCTCGACGGTGCGCCGGGCGCCCTAGCGTTGCTAGCAGCCCACGCTTGCTTTGAGACGCTCATGGAGTGTGGCGTTGCGGCCATGCGTGATATCAAAAAGGATCGCATGTCCGATGCCGTCGAGCGCGTGATCGAGTGCAATATTCTGCTTTCAGGCATCGGCTTTGAGAGTGGTGGATTGGCGCTCGCTCATGCGATCGCCAACGGGTTGACCGTTTTGCCGGGGTGCCGCGCCATGCATGGGGAGGCCGTGGCGTTTGGTCTCTGCGTCCAGTTGCGTCTCGAGCGGGCGAAGGAGCTCGACCAGGTGCTCGAGTTTTGTCAACGCGTCGGTCTGCCGACGACGCTCGAAGAGCTGGGGCTTGCGGATACGCTGGATGCCGACTTGACGTGCGTGGCAATGGCGGCGCTCAGCAACGACCGCAACATGGCGAACGTACCGTCAAAGCTATCGATCAAAAAACTCGTGCAACTTATGCGCGGCTAGCACGTTCGCAAAGCGCCTGTGCTCGACCGCGGTTTGTCGCTTGGTGCGGCTGCATGTCGAAATCCATCGTGGAAATGGGTGATAGCGGAATCGCATGGTCAGTTAGTTCAGATACGTATTAAATTTGGTAAGTAAGAGCGTCCGATCTATGTCTGAACGGCTCAGAATGAGCGCTAGTGAGGCGATTTCCGCGTCAGAAAGCGGCGCTTTGGATCTCTTAGGTGATTGAAGGGCCGCTCTTTGAAGAAGTTCCCCTTCGTTCGGGCGGTGAAAAAATACGTATCTGAACTAACTGACCACCCCCGATCCCGAACGAAGCCTGTCCATTGGAGCATGTGCCGATGGACAGGCCGTTTAGGGAGAATATCGATATTCTGGTCCCCTATAGACCTCGGTTAGCCGATTGCCCTTGTATGTTTGCCTTCAAATTAGCTTGGCAACGCGGGCATTGGCATTGCCCAGTCTATTCTTAGAGCTCACAGACGTTTTGAGCGCGCCCTTCGGTGTAAGCGATGACGTTTTCGAACTCGATCGCGGCGCGGCGCTCCATGGCCTCCTGTGTCAGGAAGGCGACGTGCGGCGTGAAGATACATTTTTTGGCATTCAATAGGGCGTAGTCGGCGGGGATAGGCGGCTCCATGTCAAAGACGTCGATGCCAGCGCCGGAGAGCTTGCCACTGTTGAGCGCCTGCGCGAGGGCGTCGTTGTCTACGATGGCTCCGCGGGCGCAGTTGATAAAGACCGCCCCGTCCTTCATCTGAGCGAACTGTTCGGCTCCGAAGCTCTTGCGCGTGGCGTCGTTATTGGGTAAATGAAGACTCACGATATCCGATTCGGCAAGCAACTGATCGAGGGAGACCTGTTCGATGCCGGCCTTGACAGCTTGCACATGCTCATGGCGGGCATAGCCCAGCACGCGGGCACCAAAGGCCTTGAAAAGACGGCCCGTGGCGCAGCCGATCTTGCCACAGCCCACGATGCCGACGGTCTTGCCGCAGATCTCGGTACCCATTAGTCCTGCGCTCGTCTTGCCGGCGCGCACGGCGGCGTCGGCATCTCTCACTTTGCGCAGCACATCGATAGTGAGACCAAGGGTGAGTTCGGCGACCGAGACATCGGAATAGCCGGCGCAGTTACGCACCTCGACGCCGCGCGCGCGACAGGCGGAAAGCCCCACGTGGTCGATGCCGGTAAAAGCGACGGCGATCATCTTGAGTGCGCCGGCATTGGCGATGACATCGGCAGGGTAGGGATTGTTGGCGATCATGACCACCTCGGCACCCTCGCTGCGACGGGAAAGCTCAGCCGGATCGGTTGTCTTGGTATTGAAGTAGGCAAACTCGTGTCCGGCCGCTTTGAGCGGCTGGGCAAGATCATCGATAGTTTGTGCAGAAACGCCGAGCGGCTCCAACAAAGCGATTTTCATGGCTGTAACTCCAAACGGGTATCGGGTACATGCAAAAGATCGGTTCCTGGCCATGCGCCCGGTCACCGATCGTTCGAGTATGTCTTCAATGTACCCGTGCTCGCGGTCGGTGATGGCGTAAAATAAACTTTTGCTTGTTTGCACTGCTCAGGGAGGGGCCGCGCATGGCGCAGCAACATGATCTTTTCGACGACATCATCGAGATCAGCAAAGGTTTCGATTTTCTTAAGAACCCGCTCGGCGGCGTGACCGATGCGCTGGATCCCGATGCGCCGCATTGGAATCCGGCCGACTACAAGGAACGCCCGCGCGCCAACACCATTCCGTGCCTCGTCTGCAAAAACGAGAAGAGCTCCTGCCGCGCCTGTCTTGATGCGTGCCCAGTCGATGCCATCGAGTTCGAGGACGGCAGCATTGAGATTCTCGACACCTGCCGCAAATGCGGCCTGTGCGTTGCCGCCTGTCCCACCGAGGCGCTCATTTCGCCGCGTATCGCGCCTAAAAAGCTTTACGATCAGATTGCTTCTGCCGCGACAAGCCACGAGACTGCTTATGTCACCTGCACCCGGGCCCTCAAGCGCATGCCGCGCGAAAACGAGGTCGTTGTTGCCTGCGTGGGCGATGTGCCGCGCGAGGTCTGGTTCTCGATCATGGCCGACTTTGACAACGTGAGCGTCTATCTTCCGCTTGACGTGTGCACCAAATGCAAGAACAAAGGTGGCGAGGACGCTCTGGGTGAGGCTATCGGCGGGGCCGAAGAATGGGCCGCGTCGGCCATGGGGCTCGAGGTCGACCCCAAAGCGCTCAAATGCGTAAAACGCCGCGAGTACGAGCGCAAGGAGTACATGGAGAAGATCGCGCGCACCACGGGTCTCACTGTCTCCAAGCTCAATCCCGCTACCGCCGCCGTGGCCACGGTGACCCAGCGGATTAAGAACCATGCCGGCAAGATCTCGAGCTTGGAGCGTACACTCAACGATATCTGTGGCACCACGACGCAAAAGCGCCGTCGCCAGCTTACGCAACGCCGGCAGCTGGTGCTCTCCGCTTTGCAAGATCATCCCGAGCTTGCACCCAACGTGCGCGTTGCGATGCCCGAATGCGACTTTGACAAGTGCACGGCCTGCGGAGAATGCATGTCGGCCTGTCCCACCTTTGCCTGCGATCTTGTCGGGGGTGGTCGTTTTGCGCTCGAGCCCGCATACTGCCTGGGCTGTGGAGCTTGTGTCGATGCGTGCGCCACGCATGCCCTTAAGCTCGTCGAGCACGACGGCGCCGAGCTTGTCGTGGCAGATCCCGATGCCGAGAAGAAGGCTGCCGAGAAAGCAAAGGCGCACGAGGAGGCCGTTAAGATGAAGGCCGAGGCCAAAGAGAAACTCAACAAGGTCTTGGACCAGGTCGAGAAGCTCGCCGACTAGCGCATGCGACCGGCGGCGCGATGGGCCACGTGGCTCGGACCGTGTCGCCGGCGCTATACTGGATGAGTTTTGCATATCTATATCGCAAGGACTTAAAGGAGCATACGTGTCTCTATCAATCGGTATCGTCGGCCTGCCCAATGTTGGCAAGTCGACCCTGTTCACCGCACTTACCAAAAAGACCGGTCTGGCTGCCAACTATCCCTTTGCCACGATCGATCCTAACGTCGGCATCGTCGACGTGCCCGACGAGCGCTTGCAAAAGCTTGCCGACATCGTGCATCCGGGCCGCATCGTGCCGGCAACGGTCGAGTTTGTCGACATCGCCGGCCTGGTGAAGGGCGCCAACGAGGGCGAGGGCCTGGGCAACCAGTTTTTAGCCAACATCCGCGAGACCGATGCTATCTGCGAGGTCGTACGTTACTTCAAGGATCCCAACGTTATGCGCGAGGTCGGTCGAACCGGTGAGTTCGTCGATCCCATGGCCGACGCCGATACCATCATGACCGAGCTTATCTTGGCCGATATCGGCACGCTTGAGAAGCAGCTGCCCAAGCTCGAAAAAGAGGCTAAGCGCGACAAGGAGCTCATGCCTAAATTCGAGGTCGCCAAGCGCGCACTCGCCTGGCTCAACGAGGGCAACCGCGCGGCCACCATGGAGATGACCGACGAGGAGCGTGCTGCCGCCAAGGGCTTGTTCCTGCTCACTATGAAGCCGATCCTCTATGTCGCCAACGTCGACGAGGATATGCTCGGCGAGGATCTGGCCCCTATCGATGGCGTCAAGCCGCTGCCCATCTGCGCCAAGATCGAGGCAGAGCTTTCGGAGCTCGACCCCGAGGACGCGGCCGATTACCTCGAGAGCCTGGGACTCGAACAGGCGGGCCTGGACGTGCTTGCGCAGGCTGCCTATAAGCTGCTGGGGTTGCAGTCGTTCTTTACGGCTGGCGAGATGGAGGTCAAGGCCTGGACGGTTCGCCAGGGTGCCACCGCACCGCAGGCGGCGGGCGTCATCCATACCGACTTCGAGCGCGGCTTTATCAAGGCCGAAGTCATCGGATACGACGACTACATCGAGCTCGGCGGCGAGCAGGGCGCAAAGGCCGCCGGCAAGCTGCGCATCGAGGGCAAAGACTACATCATGGCCGATGGCGACGTCGTGCACTTCCGCTTTAACGTCTAAGGGGGGCGGCTATGTTCAAGTACGGCAAAAAGGCCGGACGTATGGGCATCGCGCTTCTGGTGCTTGCGGTAATTCCGCTGGTTGTGGCGGCGTGCGTGATTCCCAATATCGGTTCCGAGGTGGCGACTAAGTTCAACGCCGCCGGCGAAGCCACTCGTTGGGGTCAGAGCTATGAGCTTTTGGCCCTGCCGGTGCTGAATTTGCTGCTGGGTATCGCAACATACTTTACGGCGGGGCGCCAGGCCGGTCGTGTCGATGATTCGGCGGCCATGGCGCGAATCGTCTGCGAGCGCTATCTGCGCAATGGCTGCATCACGGCTGTGTTTCTCAACGTGGT
This sequence comes from Collinsella sp. UBA6357, assembly GCA_002437815.1. Lineage (GTDB taxonomy): Bacteria > Actinomycetota > Coriobacteriia > Coriobacteriales > Coriobacteriaceae > Collinsella. The sequence continues at coordinate 40,332 of DJRP01000001.1, forward strand.
TAATATCTACTTTATGTTCACCGCTGTTACGGGAACGGGACTGGGGCTTGGCTTTTAGTTTGCGTTGCCGTCGGTTGCCTTGATGAGCGACCGTATATACTCGATGGCCATGACGAGGCCGCCGGCGCTTCGGGGTGCGAAGACCCGATCCGCGGCGGCCTCGTTTTCATATCCGGCCCCTTTGAGTGTAACGGTCAGCTCTGCTTCGAGTGCGTAGGGGAGGTCGCGCGGATGCGTAGCGATGACGGCGACGTTGGCGAGGGTGCAAGCATGTTGGCGGCACAGCTTGGCGAGATTGCGGTCGTCTTTCTTGAGCGTCTCGATCGCAACGATACTGGATAGTGGTTCGAGTGCAGCCGTCTCGCTGACAGACATTCTTTTGGCGCCGATAACCACCAGCTTGATCGGGTTGGCGCGTCCGTGCTTCATAGAAAACTCCTGTGCAATCATTGAAACGTAAACTATAGTTTACGTTTGTGAAAAGCACCCTTTCAAACTCGTTCCTATGGATAAGCGGACGAAACAGATTATGGGTGAGCGGATCGAGTCGACCCGCAGGAGCTTGCATCTTCACAAGGTCGAGCTCTGCCTGTCGGCTGGAATCAGCCGAACCTTTCTCGATCAGATTGTGGCAGGCAAGGCGAATCCTTCGCTCGAGGTGCTGTGCAACCTTGCCGCGGCGTTGGGTATGACGGTGTCAGATCTTGTTGAGGGTGTTGAATAACCCTTGTATTTTGCTGTCTGAGCGCGTGATGGGAAACGTAAGAGACGGCGATATCCAAAAAGTGCCGTTTGTGCGTTCTGCTATTAAAGTGGTAGCAGGCTTAAACCCGTAAAAAGGCTTCGTTTTTTAACACTCTCGCCATGATTCGAGGCCTTTGAATGGACGAAGAACTTCTTTAGGCGTCTGTCGGTGCAAAAACCAGGGCAGATTTGACTTATAAAAAATGTAACTAAATTACAGGCATAACTCACGAAAGGCACTTTTTGGATAAGGGACACGGCAGAGGTTGCCCCGATGCTCCTGAGTGCGATACGTACGTGGCTATTCCACGGGAATGCGATCGTGGTTGACCTGGCGATAGAACAGGCGACGGATCTCGTCCGCGTCACGTGACTGTCCGAGAGCCCACATCGTCTTGGCCGCCAGCGTCTCGGTCGTCATGTCATCGCCACGCAGGATGCCTGGATGGTCGGCGTAGGCACGGCCGACTTCGTAGACGCCCAAGTCAAGCCCCTCTTCGGGCACCTGGGTGGTCATGACGACGGTGCGACCTGAATCGACCCAACCGAAGATCGCATCCTGCCAGCGTGAACCTGACTCGCCAGCCTCGGGGATGCCACCGATGCCGAAGGTCTCGAGGATCACCGCGTCGTAGCTCGCTTTAAGCGCCTCGAGAATACCTGGCTCGACGCCCGGCGTGAGTTTAAGCACGCAGACACGTGGATCGAGGTTGTCGTAGAAGCGCACCGCTTGTCCGTGATCGGCCATGCCGTGCAGACCGTTTCGCACGATGCGATCGTTGCGGATATAGGCGATAGGCGGATAGTTGACGCTGATAAACGCGTTGAAGCTCATAGTGCGCTGCTTGCGGCCGCGCGTGCCGGCAATGGCGACGCCGCCGAAGACGATCGACACATCGTGTGAACGCTCATCGAGAGCGTAGAGCAGGCTCTGATAAAGGTTGAGCTTGGCATCGGTAAAGGGATTCGCCATGGGTTTTTGCGAACCGGTCAGCACGATGGGCTTGGGCGAGTCCTGGATGAGATAAGAGAGCGCGGCGGCTGTGTAGCTCATGGTGTCGGTGCCGTGGAGGATCACGAAGCCGTCATGGTCGGCATAGCCTTGCACAATGACGTCGCGGATGCGCATCCAATCGCCGGGACGCATGTTGGTGCTGTCGATATTCATGGGCTGCACGATATCGAGATCGCAGAGTCCTGCGATCTCGGGCACGTTTTGCGCGAGCTCTTCGCCAGAGAGGGCAGGGGAGAGACCGTCTCCGTCTTCAGTTGAGGCTATGGTGCCGCCCGTGGCGATGAGAAGAATGCGCTTCATGCTGATTATCCTGTCGTTTTGCCGCCACAAGGGGCAGAGTCGTTCGGCAGTATTGTGGCACAGGCTAGCGTATGTTCAAACGTATTACATCATCTACGACGTTTAGTAACAATCTACATGCAATCGATGGGTCTTAAAACGCCCGCTTTGAGGTTCACCTCGTGCGTTTGCCGTGCGTCCGGGCCGTGTGGATGATAAAACCCCAGCGTGCGTGTATGATGGGGAAGTTACTACGTTTACCGGTGCGGGCGCGCTCGGCGGCCCGCCTCAAAAGAGGGAGATCCATGGCTCAGAACGGTTCCGCCCAAAAGGTCCTCGTGCTCGATTTCGGTGCGCAGTACGGGCAGCTCATCGCCCGTCGCGTCCGCGACCTCAACGTGTATTCCGAGATCGTCCCGTGCGACATCTCTGCCGACGAGATCCGCCAGATGAACGCCTCCGCGCTCATCCTCTCCGGTGGCCCCGCTTCCGTCTATGCCGAGGACGCCCCGTCTGTCGATCCTGCCATCTTCGAGCTCGGCCTGCCGATTCTCGGTTTCTGCTACGGCCATCAGATCACGGCCGTGACGCTCGGCGGCAAGGTCGGTCATTCCGAGGTAGGCGAGTACGGCCGCGCCACCATCACGCGTACCGAGGGCGCCAAGCTCTTCAACTCCACGCCGATCGAGCAGACCGTGTGGATGAGCCACCGCGATGCCGTGTCCGACGTGCCCGAGGGCTTTACCGTGACCGCCAGCACCGACGTGTGCCCCGTGGCCGCTATGGAGTGCCCTGAGAAGAAGATCTTCACCACGCAGTTCCATCCCGAGGTCAAGCACACGGAGTACGGTGAGCAGCTCCTCAAGAACTTCCTGTTCGAGATCTGCGGCCTCGAGCGCACCTGGACCATGGACAACCTCGTCGAGACCATGACGGCTGACTTCCGCGAGGAGGTCGGCAACGACCGCGTGATCCTCGCGCTTTCCGGCGGCGTGGACTCTTCCGTGGTGGCTGCGCTCGGTGCGCGTGCCGTGGGCAAGCAGATGACCTGCGTGTTCATCAACCACGGTCTGTTGCGCAAGGGTGAGCCCGAGCAGGTGGAGGAGGTCTTCACCAAGCAGTTCGACGTCGACTTTATCCATGTGCATGCCGAGGATCGCTATGCCGAGCTCCTGGCCGGCGTGACCGAGCCCGAGCAGAAGCGCCGCATCATCGGCACGCAGTTCTGGAAAGAGTTCTTTGCCGTGGCGCAGCAGCTCGAGACCGACGGCCGCCCGGTCAAATACCTGGCCCAGGGCACCATCTACCCCGACATCATCGAATCCGGCGCGCGCAAGACCGGCGGCAAGACGGCGACCATCAAGAGTCACCACAACCTGATCCCGTTCCCCGAGGGCGTGCATTTCGATCTCATCGAGCCGCTTGACCACTTCTTCAAGGACGAGGTACGCCAGCTGGGTCTGGCGCTGGGCCTGCCCGAGCACATCGTGTTCCGTCAACCGTTCCCGGGCCCGGGTCTCGCCATCCGCATCATCGGCGCGATCGATAAGGAGAAACTCGAGATCCTCAAGAACGCCGACGCCATCGTGCGCGAGGAGCTCGACGCCTACAACCAGCGCCTGTTCGAGCAGACTGGTGACCGCAACTCGGAACACTCGTGCTGGCAATACTTCGCGGTGCTCCCGGACATCAAGTCCGTGGGCGTCATGGGTGACGAGCGCACCTACCAGCGCCCGATCATCCTGCGCGCCGTCGAGTCGAGCGATGCCATGACCGCCGACTGGGCCAAGCTTCCCTACGACGTGCTCGCCCGCATTAGCGGCCGTATCGTGGCCGAGGTGCCCGGTGCCAACCGCGTGTGCTACGACATCACGTCCAAACCGCCTGCGACGATAGAGTGGGAGTA